>NZ_JBIWKH010000003.1:0-589123 GCF_044765585.1 Streptomyces sp. NPDC102441 | reverse complement strand
CGACCCCGCCGTCCAGGAAGCACTGACCGCCTCCCGCCTCGACGAACTCGCCCGCCCCACCGCCGACGACGGCCTCAAGGCCCTCCTCGCCGACAAGTCCGCCTACGAGGACTTCGACGCCACCGCAGCCGCCGAACGCTCCATGGCCTTCGAAGCCCTCGACCAGCTCGCCATGGAACACCTCATCGGCGTCCGCTGACACCACCCCCGGGGCGCCCCACGGTGACACACCACCACCGGGCACCCCGGGTCACAGCAGGCCCCGCTGTCAGGCGTCCATGGACGCGGGCGGGGCGTACGCCACCGGGTCGGCCAGCACGTCCTGCACCACCAGCGCCGCCGCGCCCCGCGCCGCGTCACCCGCGACGGACGAGGCGCGCAGTCTGCCGCCGCCCCGGGACCAGAGGCCGGACACCACGCGGCCCGTCAGCTCCGCGTCGGCAGGGGGCGAGAGCCACGGCATCAGGCTCCGGTATATCCCGCCGAGCACCACCGCGTCCGGGTCGAACAGGTTGACCGCACCGGACAGCACCTGCCCCAGCATCCGGCCGGCGTCGGCCAAGGCGGCCAGCGTCACGGGGTCACCGGCCTGCGCCCGTCGCTCCAGCTCCATCACTCCCGCCGCCCCGCCGGCGGCCTCGTCGATGCCGGCCGCGCGCAGCAGAGCGGACTGGCCGGCGTACTGCTCCAGGCAGCCGCGTGAGCCGCACCGGCACTCCGGGCCCGCCGGGTCCACCACCACATGCCCGACCTCCCCGGCGAAACCGTGCGCGCCGCGCAGCAGTTCGCCGTCGAGCACCAGGGCCCCGCCGACACCGATCTCGCCCGTCAGATAGAGGAAGCTGCGGACCGAGTCGAGCCCGCCGAACCACAGCTCGGCCAGCGCCGCGAGATTCGCCTCGTTCTCCGAGCGCACGGGCAGCGGTGCCGTGCCGGGGCACAGACCGCCGAGCGCCTCCGCGAACAGCTCCTCGGCGGCGACCTGGTTCCAGCCGAGGTTCGGCGCCTGGCGGACCGAACCGCCCGAGACGAGCCCCGGCAGCGCCAGCGCCGTACCGACCGGGTAAAGATCCTGCTCCCGCGCCGAGTCCAGGGTGCGGGCGGCGATACCCGCGGCCCGGGCCAGGACCTCTTCCGGCGGGGCACCACGGTTGTCCAGATGCTCGGTCTGCCGCACCCGGCCGGTGCCCGCCAGATCCACGACGCACACCGACACGTAGTCGATGTTGATCTCCACGCCGAGCCCGGCGGGCCCGGTGCGCGCCACCTTCAGGGCCGTACCGGGACGCCCGGCCTGGCCGCTGAACGTCTTGCCCGACTCGGTGACGAAGCCGCTGGCCAGCAGCTGCTCCACCAGGGAGGACACCGCGGCCCGGGTGAGCCCGACCCTGGCCGACACTCCGGCCCGGGTCGCCTCACCGGCCTCGCCCTCGTCCCGTACCGCTCGCAGCACGAGGCTCAGGTTGTGGCGCCGCACGGTGTCCTTGTCGGCCTTGGACCCCAGGGGCGCGAGGTAGCTCTTCATATCGTCGCCGAGCCTATGCGATGCCTTGCGGGAGGCGGTTCGCGGTACGAGCCGGTGCAGGGTCGGCGACGTGTGTCACCGGCCCCGCACGTCGCCCGCCCCGGAGGCTCAGGGGCGCGCGCCCCGGGCTTTCAGCATGTCCGCCATGAGCGAGATCTCCGACTCCTGGGCACGGGCCATCCCGGCCGCCAGGTCCCTGATCTCGTCCGTGCCCGCAGAACCGGCCGCCGCCCGCGCCATGTCGGCCCCCGCGCGGTGGTGGACGGTCATCAGCCGGAGGAACAGCACCTCGGCGTCCCTGCCCCCGGCCGCACGCAACTCCTCCAGCTGGGTGTCAGTCGCCATGCCGGGCATGAGTGAGCCGTCGGACGGGGTGACCGGGTGGCCCATCCACTCCATCGGCGGCCGGTCCGAACTCTTGGGCCTGTCCCAGGACTCCAGCCAGCCCAGCATCATGCCCCGCTGGTTGGCCTGGGTGTTGATGATGTCGTACGCGAGGCGGCGCACGTCCTCGTCCTCGGTGCGGTCCCGGACGATGAACGACATCTCCACCGCCTGCTGATGGTGGACCGACATGTCCCGGGCGAACCCCACATCGGCCGAGCTCTCCGCGGGGACGGCACCGGGCGTCCCGGAGACGGAGGGGGAGGCCGCCGACGGCCGTACGACCATCAGCAGCACGAGCGCCACGGCCACGGCGAACACCACGGCCCCCGCCCACACCAGTGAACGGGGAACACGCGCGGACGAGGTCACTTGGCGACCCCGCCCGAGCAGGCGGCGCCCGGCTCCGGGGTCTGCGGGCCCTGGACGTACTTGGTGAAGAACTGCGCGACGCGGGCGTCGGTGGCGCTCTTCACGGTGAGCTGCTTGCCCCAGGCGCTGAGCATCAGCGGGTCCTTCTGATCGGCCACCGGGCTCATCAGGGAGTAGGGCGTCCTGCCGACGCGCTCGGAGAACGCCTTGATGTCGGCGTCCTTCGCCTTGTCGTTGTACGTGACCCAGACGGCGCCGTGCTCCAGGGAGTGGACGGCGTTCTCGTTCGGTATCGCCTCGGTGTAGACGTCGGCGTCGCAGTTCATCCAGACCGGGTCGTGATCACCGCCGACGGGCGGGTTCATCGGGTAGTCGACAGGTGTCTGGACATGTTCCTGGGTCAGGTCGTCCCAGGACTTCTCGCCGGTGACGGGCGAGGTCCTGGCCTGTTCCTCGGCCTTGTCCTGCTCGTCGGCGGCGGACATCAGATAGCCGCCCCCGGCGACGAGGCCGGCGACCACGACGACAGCCGCGGTGATGGTGATGACGCGGCTGCGGCGCTCGCGGGTGCGTTCATTGCGGCGCGCCTCGTCGAGCTTGGCGCGGCGCGCGGCGGCGGAGCTGTTCTGGTTCTTGGCGGAAGCCATGTCAGGTCCTCGGGTTCAGCGGATGGCGTGCGCGGAGGGCGCGGCACGCGGGGGAACGGGCATACGCACGGTCCGCCTCCGCGCCTCGACGGCGTGGAAGGCGGATCCGGCAGCCCTAGATCCGCTGGATCTGCAGACGCATCCGGTCGACAGCGCCCGCGCTGTCGACGGAGGGGCCCCGGATGGCTGAGCCGCCGGTGTGCGGCTCGGTCCGGAGCGCCGCCGAAGAGCAGGGCAGGGCGACGGGAGCGGGATGGCCGGGGAGCACCACGGCCGTCGAGTGGTCAGCCGTTCCGTGACAGGAACTGCCGACCCCTCGTTCGTCCGGGGCGCCGGCGACGACGACCGACGCGGCAGTCGCCGGCACCGGGGTGAAGGCCCTGGCGGCGGTCTCCGGAGGGGCCTCGGTATGGGGCGCGGCCGTGGCGGCCGGTGAGCAGCAGAAGAACACGGCCACGAGCATCAGCGCCCAGACCGGTGCGACGGGCAGGCCGTAGCCACTCCGTCGCCGGTCCGTCCACCTGCTGGCTCTGGTCATCGACGCCATCGTAGATGGTGTGTGAATTTTCAATGAGTTCGCCCCACAGCTTGGCGCGATAGTGTGCCCCGGTGACGACGCAATCGAACGTACCTGCGGGCTGGCATCCGGATCCCCACGGCGCGCCCCAGCTGTTGCGCTACTGGGACGGCTCCCGGTGGACCGAGCACACACACCCGGCTCAGGGGCAGGAGCCCGCTCAGGGACAGGCCCAGGCGCAGGGGCAGGCCCCGGCCCAGGCCCCGGCGGCCGCCCATCCGCAGGCCGCGCCCCAGCAGGCCGCCCCCCAGCAGGCTCCCGGTCGGCAGTTCGCACCTCAGCAGGCGGCCCCTCGGCAGGGCGTCCCCCAGCAGGGCGGGCCCGGTGGCGGCTCGCTGTTCAATCAACAGGTCCTGGTCGTCAACCAGAAGGCCAAGCTGCTCGAACTCACCAACGAGTACAGCGTCTTCGACCAGCAGGGCAACACCGTCGGGTCGGTCGTCCAGGTCGGCCAGAGCGGCCTGCGCAAGGCCCTGAGGTTCGTCTCCAGTGTCGACCAGTACCTCACGCACCGCCTGGAGATCCGCGACGCCTACGGGCAGCCGCAGCTGCTCCTGACCCGCCCGGCGAAGTTCGTCAAGTCCCGGGTGATCGTGCAGCGCCCGGACGGGCAGCCCGTGGGTGAGATCGTCCAGCAGAACGCCATCGGAAAGATCAACTTCTCGATGACGGCCAACGGGCAGCAGGTCGGAGCGATCAAGGCCGAGAACTGGCGTGCGTGGAACTTCGCCATCGTCGACCACAACGACGCCGAGATCGCCAGGATCACCAAGTCCTGGGAAGGCCTGGCGAAGACGATGTTCACCACGGCGGACAACTACGTGCTGCAGATCCACTACCAGCTCCCCGAACCGCTGCTGAGCCTCGTCGTGGCGACGGCACTCACCGTGGACACGGCACTCAAGCAGGACGCCCGCGGCCTCGGCTGATCTCCCCGGGGGCCGGGGTGGATCGCAGGCCCGGCGTCAGGCCTGCTCCTTCCCCTGCTGTTCCATCTCCGCCAGCACCCGCTCGGCCACCGCGAACGCCGAGTTGGCTGCCGGGACCCCGCAGTAGACCCCCGTCTGCAGGAGAGCCGCGCCGATCTCCCGTGGGCTCAGTCCGTTGCGTACCGCCGCGCGGACGTGCATCGCCAGCTCGCCGTAGTGGCCGTGCGCGACCAGGGCGGTCAGCGTGATCAGGCTGCGCTCCCGCCGGGACAGCGTCGTGTCGGTCCAGATCTCGCCCCAGGCGTAGCGGGAGATGAAGTCCTGGAAGGGCGCGGTGAACTCCGTGGTCGCGGCCTGCGCCCGGTCCACGTGCGCGTCGCCCAGGACCTGGCGTCGAACCGCCGTCCCGCTCCCACGCTCCCGGGGGGCGAAGTGGGCGCGCAGAGCCTCCCGCACGGCCTCCGGGCGTTCGGCGGGAGCGAGGTGGGAGGCGTGCGGCAGTTCGGTCAGCGCGGCGCCCGGAATCGCGTCGGCGATCTCGCGGGCGTGCGCGGGGGGCGTCGCCGGGTCCTCGCGGCCCGCGACGACCAGCGTCGGCGTCCGCACCCCCGGCAGTCCGGGCCGCAGATCACACTCGGCGAGGGCGTCGCAGCACGCGGCGTACGCGGAGGGGTCCGTGCCCAGGAGGTCGTCGAGCAGCCGGGGTTCGGTGAATCCGGGCGTGAACCAGCGGCCCGCCGCGCTCTCCGCCACCTTGCCGAGGCCCTCGGCGCGCACCAGGGCGGCCCGCTCCCGCCACGGCCCCGGGTCGCCGAAGTGGGCCGACGAGCAGACGACGGCCAGGCGGTCGACGCGCTCCGGGTGGTGGACGGCGAGCCAGAGACCCACGGCGCCGCCCAGCGACACCCCGGCGTACGAGAACCGGTCCAGGGACAGCGAGTCGGCGAGATCCAGGACCAGGGCGCCCAGATCGGCGACCACCGCCCCGGGGCCGATCAGACCGGCGGGTGAGCCGCCGTGCCCCGGCAGGTCCCACCGCACGACCCGGTGGGCCACGGAGAGTTCCGGTGCGACCCCGTCCCAGAGCGCGGTGGAGGTGCCCAGCGACGGTCCGAGCAGGAGCGGGGGAGCGCTCGCCGGCCCTTCGGCGCAGTGATGGAGGAGACGGTCGGGTGTCGTGGTCATCGACGCTCCAGAGCGCGGTCGGTGAGGGGTCCGGCGCAGCCGGTGTACCGGGCGGGGTCGGTGAGTTCCGTGAGATCGAGGCCGTCGAAGGCCGCCTCCCCCGCGAGGATCTCCGCGAGAGGTCTGCCCTCCTCGCGGGCCCGGCCGGCGGCCTCGGTGAGGATCTCCTTGGCGCGTGCAGGCCCTACCCGCCCGGCGGCGACGGCGGCCAGCCGCTCCGAGACGATCAGCCCGCCGGTCAGTCCCAGGTGACTCCGCATGGCCGACGGGAACACCCTGAGCCCCTCGGTGAGCTCCGCCGCGTCCCGCGCGGCCCCGCCCACCAGGCGCAGCAGGTCGCGCAGCGGCTCCCACTCCGCGTGCCAGGCTCCAGCGGGGCGCTCGTCCTCGGCGGCGAGCGAGGCGTACAGCGTGGCCGCCTGCCCGGGTGCGCGGCGGGCCGCGGCTGCGATCAGGGTGGCACGGACCGGATTGGCCTTGTGCGGCATCGCGGAGGAACCTCCGCCCGATCCCTCCGCCAGCTCGGCGATCTCCGTACGCGACAGGGTCAGCACATCGGCCGCCGCCTTGCCGAGCGCGCCCGCGGTGAAGGCGAGCGCACCGGCCAGATCCGCGACCGGGGTACGCAGGGTGTGCCAGGGCAGCGGCGGCTCGGCCAGGCCGAGTTCGCGGGCGTAGGCACCGACGAGTGCCAGGCCCGCCGCGTCACCGGCGTCGGCGGTGAAGGCCGCCAGCGTGCCCGCCGCGCCGCCGAGCTGGACGGGGAGCGTGGCGCGCACGGCCCGCAGCCGGTCCCGTGCGTCGAGCACCAGAGCCCGCCAGCCCGCGGCCTTGAGACCGAAGGTGGTCGGCACGGCGTGCTGCGTCAGGGTGCGGCCGGGCATCGGCGTGTCGCGGTGTTCGGCCGCCAGCCGCTCCAGCGAGCCGGCGGTCCGCCCCAGGTCGTCGAGGACGAGCGCCAGAGTCCGGGACGCCACCAGCATGGCCGCGGTGTCGAGGATGTCCTGGCTGGTCGCGCCCCGGTGCACGTAGGGCCGCGCGTCCTTGTCGACCGCTGCCGAGAGGGCCGCGACCAGCGGGATCACCGGGTTGCCGCCGGACCGTGCCCGCAGCGCCAGCTCCCTTACGTCGAACCGGCCGGGGTCCGCCGCCGCGGTGACGGCTCGCCCCGCCTCGGCGGGAGCGAGTCCGGCGGCGGCCTGAGCCCGGGTGAGCGCCGCCTCGGCGTCCAGCAGCGCCCGAAGGAAGGCGCCGTCGCCTGTGGCGGTCTCGGCCGCAGAGCCGGCCCGCCCGGGGGCGAGGAGACCGGCATCGCTCTCGTGCATCAGCTGAACTCCAGGAAGACCGTCTCGTCGTCGCCCTGGAGACGGATGTCGAAGCGGTAGGTGCGGGGGTCCGTGCGTGTCGCGATCAGTGTGGCGCGCCGCTCCGCGTCCAGCGACTCCAGCAGCGGATCGCCCGGCTCCGTGCCCTCGCCGAGCAGGTCGGGGAGATACACACGGGTGTACAGGTGATGGACCAGACCGCGTGCGAACACCGCGGCACACAGATACGGGACACCGCCGGGCGGGAGCGTACGCACGAACCAGTGCCCGGCCGCGTCCGTCGGCGCCCGGCCGAACCCGGTGAAGCCCACCCCGTCGCGTCCGATCACCCTGCCCGTCGCGGGGTCGTGGCGCAGTGATCCCGGGAGACCGGTGCGTGATCCGTCGGGGGCGGGCTGCCAGGTCTCCACGATCGCGTCGGGCACGGGGTGGCCCTGGCCGTCGAGGACATGGCCGTGCACCGTGACCGTGCCGGGGTGCCCGGCCGGGGCGACCTCGCTGCCGCCCGGGAAGGGCAGCGCGTAGCCGTAGAACGGGCCGACGGTCTGGGAGGGAGTCGGGGCGTGGGACATCAGGCGTCGCCTTCTTCCTCGGTCCAGGTGGCACACGGTCCGTCGAGGACGATGTCCCAGCGGTAGCCGAGCGACAGCTCGGGAACGGACAGATCGTGGTCGTACGCGGAGACGAGCCGCTCGCGCGCGGCCCGGTCCGTGACGGAGCGGATCACCGGGTCGTAGGGGAGCAGTGGATCGCCGGGGAAGTACATCTGGGTGATCAGCCGCTGGCTGAACGACGTACCGAACAGCGAGAAGTGGATGTGCGCGGGGCGCCAGGCGTTGGTGTGGTTGCGCCACGGATAGGCGCCGGGCTTGACGGTGGTGAACGTGTAACCGCCGTCGTCGTCGGTCAGACAGCGTCCGAAGCCGGTGAAGTTCGGGTCGAGCGGGGCCGGATGCCGGTCGAGCTGGTGGGCGTACCGGCCGGAGGCGTTGGCCTGCCATACCTCGACGAGCTGCCCCCGCACCGGCCGGCCCGTCCGGTCCAGCACCCGTCCGGTGACGGTGATCCGCTCCCCGAGCGGCTCGCCGTCGTGCTGCGCGGTGAGGTCGCGGTCCAGCGCGGTCACGTCGGTGACACCGAAGGCCGGCCCGGACAGCTCGACCGCCTCCGGGTCGCGTACGGGGATCAGCGAACGACGCGGGTGACGGAAATGGCTGCTGCGGTACGGGGGGTAGTCACGCGGCGGATGGTGGGCGCCGGGCTCGGCGGCCGCCTGCGCCCTGGCCACCTCGGTGTCGATCTCCTGCTGGCTCATCCCGTCGGGCAGCGGATGCGGGGAAAGGTCACGTGCGGTCATGTCACGGCTCCGTGAATTGCTGAAATGCTCAGTACACTGAGTAAAATGCGATGGCCATGAAGCTACCCAGGCCATGCTGTTGAGGTCAAGACCCTCAGTACACTGTGTATCTTTGGCGCCTCGGCCGACAGGGTCGACGGCCGACTGGGAGAGGGCGGTGCCGTGCGGGCGGTCGACCTGAGCACCCATCCCGGGCATCTGGCCCGGCGTCTTCAGCAGGCGCACCACCTGCTCTGGAACACCATGGTCTCCCAGGAGATCACCTCACCGCAGTTCGCCGTCCTCAACGCCCTGACCGCCGAACCCGGCCTCGACCAGCGGACGGTGGGGGAGCGGGTCGGCCTCGACCGGTCCACGGTCGCCGAGGTGATCACCCGGCTGCTGCGCCGGGAGCTGCTGGACAAGGTGCGCGACACGAACGACGGGCGGCGATTCCTGCTCCGTCTCACGGACGAGGGCGTCCGCACCCACCGGCGGCTCGCGCTGCGCACGGTCGGGATGAACCAGGTCTTCCTCGACCCGCTCTCCGCGGAGGAGCAGCGGACACTCTTCGGTCTGATGCACAGGGTGGCCGACGCCGCGGAGGCCGTCCGGGCGCCGGAGGAGGCCGGGCCACCCGCCGGCCGGTGACGCTCAGGGTGTGTGGATGCCGAAGCGCGCCCCCTGGGGATCGCGGAGCACCGCGACCCAGGGTCCGCCCGGGACGTGCCTCGGGGGTGCCAGCGGCTCGCCGCCCGCGGTCAGAGCCGTGGCGGTGGTGGCCTCGGTGTCGGACACCGTGAAGTAGGGAAGCCAGTGCGGCGGGGCCTCAGCCCGTTCGTCGTCGTCCTGCTCCTTCAGCCCGCCGAAGTCGGCCCCGTCCGCACCCCAGTGGGTGAAGTGTTCGGAGGTGCTGACCGTCCAGTCGAACACCGCCGGGTAGAAGGCGAGAGCGCCTCGCGGATCGGGGGTGCGGAGCTCGGTCCAGCCCAGGGCCCCCGGATCGTTGAAGCGCCCCGCGCCCGAGAAGGCGCGCGCCTGCCAGAGCGAGAACACCGCGCCCGACGGGTCGGCGGCCACCGCGAACCTGCCCTGGTCGAAGATGTCCATCGGTTCCATGAGCACCGTGCCGCCCGCCGCCCGCACGGCAGCGGCCGAGGCGTCCGCGTCCTCGGTGGCGAAGGAGACGGTCCAGGACGGCAGCTGCTCCGGCCGGTAGAGAGGACTGAAGGCCGCGACGGCGTCGTCCCCGATACGCGCCGTGGTGTATCCGCCCGCTTCCGGCCTCGGATCGGTCTCGGACCGCCAGCCGAAGAGTCCGGCGTAGAACGTCTGGGCGGCCCGCACGTCCGAGGTGCTCAGCTCGACCCAGCAGGGCCCACCGGGCACCGGTTCCGTGAGCTTCATGCGGTTTCCTCCCGAGACGCGTCATCAGTCACGTTCCTACGCTGTTGTGCAGCACGCTAGGGCCGTGCGGAGGCGGTGGCTACCTGGGACGGCCCGGCGTGGCCGAGGGAGATGTTTTACAGGTGTAACACCTGTTAATGTAATTGGGTGAGTGATACAGCCGTGCGACCCCGGAAGTCATCCGTCCACAAACTGCCGGTCACCGGTGTCCTGCGGCTGAACAGCCCCGCGGAGATCTGGTACAAGCCCGCGCTGAGCGTGGTGGTCGCCTCGGCCGTCCCCAATCTGCTGCTGTACTCCCTCGACCGCCTCGACCTCGTCATGTACACGATGGCGGGATCGCTCTGCGCGCTCTACGGGCACAACCTGCCGTACGCCCGCAGGGTCCACACCGTCCTGCGCGTGGTCCTGGGAATGGCCGCGGGCCTCGCCGTCGCTCTGGTCACGGCCTCGCTCACCGACTCGACCGCCGTGCTGATCGCTGTCGGCGCGCTGCTCGCGGCCGTGCAGAAGACCTTCTGCGACGCGACGCGTATCGGCCCGCCCGGCAACGTGATCTTCGCCTTCGTCACCTCGGCCGCGCTCTTCGCCCCGCAGGGGCTCGGGCAGGTGCCGGGACACCTGGCCCTGATGCTGGCCGCGGGAGCCTTCTCCTGGCTGGTCACCGCCGGCCCTTCCCTGTGGCACAGGGAAGGGCCCGAGCGCCTCGCCACCGCCCGCGCACTCGACGCCGCCGCCGCGTACGCGTCGGAACCCGACGCCCGGACCCGGCACGCGGCGGCCGCGGCGGTCCAGGGCGCCTGGCAGTCACTGCTGGCCGCGGGACGCCCCACGCCCGTACGCCAGGAACTCGAGCGGCTTGTCGTCCACGCCGAGCACGCCCTCGCCACCGCGGCGGCCGACGGCCACGTCCCCGGCGCGGACCCCGACGAGCTGCGCCGATGGGCGGCGGGGACCCGGGCCCGCGGCCCCGTTCCCGGCCCGCCCTCCGCGCCCGGCACGGTGGAACAGCTCTTCGGGATCGACGCCGAGCGGGCCGGACAGCGGATGCGGCGCGGCCGCCGCGAGGCCCGGCGCAGGCTGCTCCGCGCGCTCGGCCCCGGCTCCCCGGTGCTGCCGGTCGGTTTCCGTACGCTCGTGGGCTGCGCCCTGGCCGGTTACGTCTCCTCGGCGCTCGGCGTGGGCCACCCGTACTGGGCCATCGTCACCGCGGCCTCCGTCTACCAGCCCAACCTCACGCTCTCCTGGAGCAGGGGCCTGCAGCGGACCGTCGGCAACCTTCTCGGTGTGCTGGTCTTCGCGGCCGTCATCCCGCTCGCCCGGGTCGGCCCGCTCGTCCTCGTCCTGTGCGTTCTCTTCTTCAGCTTCGCCGCCGAGGCTCTGATCACCCGCAACTACTGGCTCGGCTCCGTCGCCGTCACCCCGATGGCCCTGCTGATCCTGGAGTTCGGCGGTTCCCAGCCGTCGGGCGAGCTGATCGCCGACCGCGCCCTGGACACCCTCGTGGGCGTCGCGGTCGGCTTCCTCGCCGCGATCGCCGTCACCAACCGCCGGGCCTCCGGACGTGTGGAGCGGGCGCTCGCCGCGGCGGTGGACGCCCAGGCCCGAGCCGAGCGGGCTGTGGCCGACCCGGCGGTCGACGCCCTCGCACTCGAAACGGCGCGCAGGCGGCTGACCGGCGCCCTGGTCGAGCTGCGTGACGCCGGTGACGTCGCGTCGGGCGAGTGGTGGCAGCGCGCCCTGCCGGAGGAAGAGCTGCTGGCAGCCGAGCGGGCAGGACACCGTACGCTCGCGGCGACAGCACAACGGCAGGGGTTGATCACTCTGCCCCCGGCGAACGGAGCGGTGTGACCGACGACATCGTGGCCTCGGTGGTACGGCAGTGGCAGGCCGTCAACCCCGGGCTCGACACGGGGCCGATGGAACTCATCGGCCGCATCAACCGCTGCGCGGCCCTGCTCCAGCAGGCCGAGGACGCCCCCTTGCGGGCCGCCGGGCTCACCCGTGCCGAATTCGATCTGCTCGGCGCGATGCGGCGCACCGACCGTGAGCTCACTCCGGGCGAGCTGGCCCGGGAGACCTTCTCCTCCGGAGCCGCCGTCACGAAACGGCTGCGCGCCCTGCAGGAGTCCGGTCTGATCGGCCGGCGCAGCGATGCCAGGGACCGCAGGGTCGCCCATGTCGGACTGACGGAGGCGGGGCGTGACCTGGTCGACCGTCTGCTGCCCGAACAGCTCGCCTATGAGCGGTCGGTGCTCTCAGGGCTCGACGAGGAGACCCGCAGCGGACTCAGCGGACAGCTCGGCGAGCTGCTGGTGCAACTGGAGGGACGGCTCGGCGGCCGCCGCTGAGCGAGCACCCGGAGCTCACCGACGGTGAGGGGTGTGGCGGGCGGCCGGCCACCGGGCCGCTGCCGGCTGATCGGTGGTGCGGCCTGTGTGGGTCCCGCGCCGCATCACTCGTACATCCGTCCATCGCTCAGGGATCTGCTCCTTTCGATCCGATTCGATCACATGTGCCCTCGTCCCGCTCTGAGGTGCACGCTCATTCATACATTCTGGTGGGGATAGCTCAGATGTTCGGCCTATTTTTCGTTTTCGCAGGTAAATAGTCATCCGCGTCGGATGACTTGAGGGGTTCGGTGTCCCGCAGAACGGGACATCAGGGTCCGCTTCCTCCCTGTTTCTGTACCGCGTCACTCCCTGCGTACGCTCGACGGCGGTGAGTGCGAAAACTGGCGAGTGTATTACCGCCGGCGTGCTCGCGCAGGTGGTTGGGTGAATATGCCGAAGCACTGTTCTGATCTGGCTAGGCTCACGCGCAGTGAAGTCGAGTTGAGATGAATTCGAGCACTTGCCCACAGCTCTGTGTGCATGTGCGTGTGCCTCCCGATTACCTTCCCGAATCAACCGCCAGAGGGTTTAGATGGTCCGTGTTGAATCACCGCCGACCAACAGAGACATCCCCGTAGTGCGCGCCGCGCTCCTGCCCGTTGTGCTGATGGCAGGCGCAACCGCGGCCGGCGCGGTGCCGGTCACCGGGGCCACGCGGGCGGCAGTCGTCTGGTGCGGTGCGATCGCCACAGTCGTGGTCGCCACGCTCACCGTCGTGCTGAACCGCCGGCGCAGGGCGATGCGCGTCCAGCGTGCCGAGTACGAACAGCGCATCGCCGCCCTGGAACACCGCGTCGCGACGTACGACCAGGAGACCGAACGGCTCAGCAAGGAACTCCTGCCGACCGCGATCCGCAGGCTGCGTGCCAGCAACTCGCCGCAGGAGGTGATGCGCGACATCGTCGACGCGGACGCCTCGTACCGCAACCTCCCCAAGGCGCAACGCGCCCTGGTGCTCCAGGTCCTCGACATCATCGACAACGAAGAGGCGATGCGCGACTCCGCGCAGCGCGCCTTCGTCAGCGTCGCCCGCCGGGTCCAGGCCATCGTCCACCGACAGGCCAGTGAACTCCGGGAGATGGAGGACCACCACGGGCGCAACCCCGATGTGTTCGACGACCTGCTCCGCATCGACCACGGCACCGCGCTGATCGGGCGGCTCGCCGACTCCATCGCCGTACTCGGCGGTGCCCGCCCCAGCCGCCAGTGGCCCAAGGCCGTACCGCTGTTCAGCGTGTTGCGTGGCGCGATGTCCCGGATCCTGGAGTACCAGCGAGTCGATCTGCACTCGATCGCCAAGGTCGCCATCGTCGGCACCGCGGTCGAGCCGCTCATCCACGCATGCGCCGAGCTCCTCGACAACGCGACGCGTTACTCTCCGCCCCAGACCCGGGTGCACGTCACCGCGGTCGAGGTGCAGACCGGCATCGCCATCGAGATCGAGGACGGCGGCGTCAGCCTCAGCGAGGAGGCCCGTGCGAGGGCCGAGAACATGCTCGCCCAGGCCCGGGCCGGCATCAACATGAACGACCTCGGGGAGTCCCCGCGACTCGGCATGGCCGTGGTCGGGCGTCTCGCCCGCATGTACCAACTCCAGGTCTCCCTGCGGCAGTCCGCGTACGGAGGGGTCCGCGCGGTGCTCATCGTGCCGCGCGACATGATCACCACCGGGCCGGCCCCCGGCATCGCGCACGGCATCGGCGCCACCTCGCGGCCCCAGAGCTCCCTCGACATGTCGCAGATGCAGCATGTCGTCCCGCCACGCGGCAAGCACAAGGCGCGCCCCACCACGACCGGGCCCGTCCCGTCGCTCGCGTCGTCCGCTCCCGCCCCCGCACCGGCCCCGGCGGCGTCCGCCGCACGGTCCGCGCCCAGCGCCGCGGCGCTGGGCGACGACGAGATCGTCGTGACCGAGTGGACCGAGGGCGGACTCCCGCAGCGCCGCAGCCGGGGGCGCGCACCCCTCGGTTCGCACAACCTCCCGCAGCAGTCCGCGCCCGCCGCGGAACCCGCCGCGCGCAACGGGCACAACGGACAGGGCGGCGGCTCCACGGCACCGCCCGGTCTCTGGCTGGAGGCCTTCACCCAGGCCGTCAACGGTGTGCCCAAGGAGCCGAAGCACGACACAGACTCTGACGACGTGTGGGACAAGGGAGACGAGAAGTGATCCAGCAGCGGGCAAACATGGACTGGATGCTCAAGGAACTGGCCGACGACGTACCGAGCATCCACCAGATCGTGGTGCTCTCCGCCGACGGCCTCCGCATCGCCCGGCACGGCGGTGACCCCGACGTCGCCGACCGTCTCGCCGCCGCCTGTGCCGGGCTGCAGAGCCTCGCCGCTGCCGTCGCCACCGAAATCCCCTACAGCGACGGCCTGATGAAGCTCGTCGTCATCGAGGTCACCGGAGGGTTCTTCTACCTGATGGCCGCGGGCACGGGCGCCTACCTCGCGGTTCTCGCCGGCGAGACGGTCGACGCGGGACTGGTGGGTGCCCGCATGCGGGACATGGTCGTCCGGATCGGCGCGCACCTGACGAGTCCCCCGCGCCATGACGGGCAGGCCGGATGAGTCCTCCCCGACGAGAACGCCGTAAGGCCGACCCGGCGGTGAGCGACCCGGAACGGCTGTACGTGATCACCGGCGACACAGACGGCGAAAGAGCTGAACTCGACCTCGTCACGATGGTGGTGGCGCAGGCCGAGCCGTCCCCGACGGTCCAGCCCGAACAGGCCGCGATCCTGCGGCTCTGCAAGGCGCCGTTGTCGGTCGCCGAGATCTCGGCCTATCTGAGTCTCCCCTTCAGTGTGGTCACGTCGCTCCTGACAGAACTCCTGGCGACCGAACTGATCGAATCGCGTGCGCCGATCGTCCGCGCCGCGCTCCCGGACCGGTCCCTCCTCGAAGCGGTGATGCATGGACTTCAGAAGCTCTGACACGATCACGGGCCCCCGCAGTGAGGACGTCCTTCCCGACACGGCCACGGCCGCGGTGAAGGTCGTCGTCGTCGGCGGGTTCGGGGTCGGCAAGACGACCATGGTCGGCTCGGTGAGCGAGATCCGGCCCCTGACGACCGAAGAGACCATGACCCAGGCCGGTGTCGGCGTGGACGACAACGTGGGAGTGGAGACCAAGACCGCCACCACCGTCGCCATGGACTTCGGACGGATCAGCCTCAGCGACGAACTGATCCTCTACCTGTTCGGCACCCCTGGACAGGAGCGCTTCTGGTTCCTGTGGAACGGCCTCTTCGAAGGTGCGCTGGGAGCCGTCGTCCTGATCGACACCCGGCGGCTCCAGGTCAGTTTCGACGTCATCGGCAGGCTGGAGGAGCGTGGCGTGCCGTTCGTGGTGGCCGTCAACACCTTCCCCGGCGCACCGCGCCACCCCGTCGAGGCCCTGCGCAGCGCCCTGGACCTGTCGGACGAGATCCCGATGATCGACTGCGACGCCCGGCTGCGCACCTCCAGCCGCGATGTCCTGATGACCCTGATGCGCTACCTGCACCGCCTAGCCGTGCCGCTCGCCTGACGCGGCACACACCTCTCTCTGAACGGGCCCTGTCCCCACCGCGACCCGGTCTCGGAACGTCTTACCTGGAGCCACTGTGACAACCCCCTTCCAGCACGAACCCGGATCGGTCGCCGGTCCGGTGCCGCCCCCGCAGTGCCCCGCACACGGCATGGGCATCGGGCCCGGCGGCCTGCGCCGGCTGTACGGCCCGGAGGCCGAGGCGGACCCCGCGGGCCTGTACGAGAAGCTGCGCGCCGAACACGGCTCGGTGGCGCCCGTCCTGCTGCACGAGGACGTTCCCGCCTGGCTGGTGCTCGGACACAGCGAGAACCTCCACATGACCCGCACCCCCTCGCAGTTCTCCCGCGACTCGCGGCGGTGGCGCGGCCTGCAGGACGGCAGTGTGGCCCCCGACCACCCGCTCGCCCCGCTCTTCACCTGGCAGCCCGTGTGCTCCTTCGCCGAAGGCGCCGAACACGAACGGCTTCGCGGCGCGGTCACCGACAGCATGGCGCGCATCGACACCCGTGGCGTGCGCCGTCACATCAACCGGTACAGCAACCGGCTCGTCAACGACTTCTGCCGGGAAGGCCGGGCCGAGCTGGTCAGCCAGTTCGCCGAGCGGCTCCCGATGATGGTGATGTGCGCGATCATCGGCATGCCGGAGGAGTACAACGACCGTCTGGTGCAGGCCGCGCGTGACATGACGCGGGGCTCGGAGACCGCGGTCGCGAGCAACGCCTACGTCATCGGCGCACTCGACCGGCTGGTCCAGCGCCGCCGGGAGGTACCCGCCGAGGACTTCGCCACCTGGCTGGTCGAACACCCCGCCGGCCTCACGGACAAGGAGGTCAGCGAACACCTGCGGGTGGTCCTGATCGTCGCCTACGAGACGACCACCAACCTGATCGCCAACGTTCTGCGCATGGTCCTCACGGACCCCAGGTTCCGTGCCAGGCTCAGCGGCGGCCACATGACCGTGCCCGAGGCGGTCGAGCAGACGCTGTGGGACGAGCCGCCGTTCACCTCGGTCCTCGGCCGCTGGGCGGTGGGCGACACCGAGCTCGGCGGGCAGCAGATCAAGGCGGGGGACGCCCTGATCGTCGGCATCGCGCCGGCCAACACCGACCCCGCCGTGCGGCCCGACCTCACGGTCAGCATGGAGGGCAACCGTGCACATCTGGCCTTCAGCAGCGGCCCTCACGAGTGCCCCGGACAGGACATCGGACGCGCCATCGCCGACGTCGGGGTCGACGCCCTGCTGATGCGCCTGCCCGACCTGGAACTCGGCGTCGACGAGGAGAAGCTGGACCGGGCCGGGAACTTCATGTCGCGGCACCTGGTGGACCTGCCGGCGACGTTCGGGCCCACCCTCCAGCAGGAGATCGACGCCGAACCGCTGCCGGCGGTGGCCCGGTCCCGCGCCCACACCGACTGGGAGGTGTCCTCGCCCGCCATCCCACGGGGCCCCGTGGCCGCCCCTCCGGTACGGGCCCGGGCCGGATCCCACACCGCCGAGCCGTACGCGACACCCGCGGAGAGGGCCGCCATCCCGGCGCAGCGGAGCGGGCCCACGAGGGTCTGGCATGCCGTCGTACGGTGGTGGAGCGGCCACTGAGACCGGCGCCGTCCGCCGTTCCCTGGCGCCCCGGGCCTCCGGGTCCGGGGCACCGGGCCGCTCGCCCCGTACCATCGAGCAGCGTGAAGCTGACAATTCTTGGCGGCGGCGGATTCCGGGTCCCTCTCGTGTACGGGGCACTGCTCGGCGATCACGCCGAAGGCCGCGTCTCGCGGGTGACCCTGTACGACACGGACCCGGACCGGCTCACCGCCGTCGCGCGGGTCCTCGCCGAACAGGCGACCGGTGTCCAGGACGCGCCCGCCGTCGTGGCCACCGACGACCTCGACGAGGCCCTGCGCGGCGCGGACTTCGTCTTCTCCGCGATCCGCGTCGGTGGGCTCGAAGGCCGCGCGGCCGACGAACGCGTCGCCCTCGACGAAGGCGTCCTGGGCCAGGAGACGGTCGGCGCCGGCGGGATCGCCTACGGGCTGCGCACCGTTCCGGTCGCCACGGACATCGCCCAGCGTGTCGCCCGGCTGGCCCCCGACGCGTGGGTCATCAACTTCACCAACCCGGCGGGCCTGGTCACCGAGGCCATGTCCCGGCACCTCGGCGACCGGGTCATCGGGATCTGCGACTCCCCGGTGGGGCTCGGCCGCCGGATCGCCCGGGTCCTGGGCGCCGATCCGGACCGGGCCCGGATCGACTACGTCGGGCTCAACCACCTCGGCTGGGTGCGTGGTCTCGAGGTCGACGGCCGCGACGAACTCCCGCGCCTGCTTGCCGATCCCGCGCTGCTCGGCTCCTTCGAGGAGGGCAGGCTCTTCGGCGCGGACTGGCTGCGCTCCCTCGGCTCGGTCCCCAACGAGTACCTGCACTACTACTACTTCAACCGGGAAGCGGTCCGCGCCTACCAGGAGGCCGAACAGACCCGCGGGGCCTTCCTCCGCGACCAGCAGGAGGGCTTCTACGCCCGGATGAAGGACCCGGCCGCGCCGGCGTTCGCCACCTGGGACCGTACGCGCGCCGAACGCGAGGCCACATACATGGCGGAGAACCGGGATGTGGCCGGGGCCGGAGAGCGTGAGGAGAGCGACCTGGACTCCGGGGGCTACGAACAGGTGGCACTCGCCCTGATGCGGGCCGTCGCCCGTAACGAACGGGCCTCCCTGATCCTGAACGTCCGTAACCGGGGCACCCTCTCGGTGCTCGACGACGACGCCGTCATCGAGGTGCCCTGTCTGGTCGACGCCAACGGCGCCCACCCCGTGACCGCCGACCCGCTGCCGTACCACGCGGTCGGCCTGGTCACCGCCGTCAAGGCCGTGGAGCGCGCGGTGCTCGAAGCGGCGGAGACCGGCTCACGTGCCGCGGCCGTGCGGGCCTTCGCCCTGCACCCGCTGGTCGACTCCGTCTCCGTGGCTCGCCGGCTGGTCGACGGCTATACGAAGGTCCACCCCGGGCTCGCCTACCTCGGCCGGCCATGAGCGGGGGCCTGCCCGCCACCACGGCCCGGCCTCCTGGCGCGTCCGATCAGGGAGTGGGTACGGCCCTGGGCCGGCCGGACGGCGCCCAGGACGGGGTGACCCCGGTGACCTGGCACACCATGAGGAAAAGCGGAATGGGCGGCGTATAGGGCGTACGGCTGTCCGGTGCGTGGATCAGCCGGGGGCGCCCGGCGGGGACGAAGCCACCGGCGGCGTACGACGCCTGTTCCGGCCAGTTCAGATCGAGGTCCGAACCCGAGGGGACGATCCACCACCACCGGTCGGCGTCGGCGAACACGCACCCGGCACGGGGCAGATGCGACATCAACCGGAATCCGTACCGCGCGGGCACGCCCACGGCGTCGCAGCCGAGGCTCGCCGACAGCGCGGGCGGCAGCGGAAGCCGGACCCGGCCCGGTGCGCCGTCCTCCTCCGTGGGTCGGGCGCGACCGGCGCCGAGCAACTGGGAGAGGGCGTTCTTCAGCATGTCGGCTCCGGGTCGTACGGCAGTTCCGCCCACACGATGCGCCCCGAGTGGTTCCCCGCGTCGTGCGACCCCCAGGCGGTGCTCATGGAGTCGACCAGCAGCAGCCCGCGCCCGTGTTCCCCTTCGGCGGTGAGGGACAGCCGCGGGCCACCGGGCTGATGCCCCTGGTCCTGTACGGATATGCGCAAACGGTCGTAGTCGCATCGGAGTTCGCAGACGACCCGGGCGCTCGCCGTGTGCACCACCGCGTTGGTCACCAGCTCGGAGACGATCAGCACCGCCGCGTCGTGGGCGTCCCCGGGCAGCCGCCAGTCCGCCAGCCGGGCCCGCGTGAGGCGCCGGGCGGCGGCCACCGACTCGGGGTGCGCCGACAGAGCGAAGCAGTAACGGAGCGCTTCCGCCCCGGGGCTGAGGTCCATGAGCCGGGGGATGAGCGCACTGCCAGGTGCCACGACCGATTCCTCACAGTGGGGGCTGCGTCACGCACCGCACCGCCCCGGAACGGAGCGGGCGCGACCACGCGAACTTGGTTCGGTTACCAACTCTCCCCCTGACGCGAACACTTGGCAAGGGGCACTCTGAAAAATTCAGAGTGACTGTGTCCCTGGAGCCGTGCGCATGGCACACTGCTCGCACACAGCGCATCGGGAGGTCTGAAGTGAGCGAACCGCGGTCCGCCCCGACCGTGGGTCAGGTCGTTCTCGGAAAGCGCCTGCAGGATCTGCGGGAGCGTGTCGGCCTGAGCCGGGACCAGGCGGCGAAGGTGCTCCGAGTCGCCCCCGGGACGATACGCAGGATGGAGACCGCCGAGGTCGGGCTGAAGATCCCGTACGTCCAGCTCCTCCTCAAGGCCTACGGGATCGCCGACGACGAGACCGACGCCTTCGTCGAACTCGCCGAAGAGGCCAACAAGCCGGGCTGGTGGCAGCGCTTCCACGATGTGCTGCCCGACTGGTTCAGCATGTACGTCAGCCTGGAGGGCGCCGCGAGCCTCCTGCGTACGTACGAGCCGCACTTCGTCCCCGGTCTGCTGCAGACCGAGGACTACGCCCGCTCCGTCCTGCGCACGGGTGCGGTCGGCCAGACCCGGCCGGCGGACATCGAACGCCATGTGGCGCTGCGGATGGAGCGGCAGTCGCTGCTCACCAAGGCGGAGGCGCCGAAGCTCTGGGTGGTGATGGACGAGACCGTCCTGCGCCGCCCCGTCGGCAGTCCCGACGCCATGCGGGCCCAGGTCGACCGCCTGCTCGAGGCGACCGATCTGCCCAATGTGACGTTGCAGATAGCGGAGTTCGCGACCGGCCACCACCCCGGCACGTACGGCCCGTTCGTCCTGTTCCGCTTCGCGGTCCCCGAACTGCCCGACATGGTCTACAGCGAGTACCTGACGGGCGCCGTGTACTTCGACGCGCGTCCGGAGGTGGCCTCCTACCTCGAGGTCATGGACCGAATGGCGGCTCAGGCCGCAACTGCACAACGCACGAAGGAAATCCTCAGGGACTTCCGCAAGGAGCTGTGATGAACCACATATACAACGGCATGCCGGCCGCCGACCTCGGCACCGAAGGCTGGTACAAGCCGTGGAGCGGTGGTAACGGGGGCAATTGCATCGAGGCCATGAAGCTGGCCGACGGCAGGGTGGCGGTCCGTCAGTCGGCGGACCCGGACGGCCCCGCGCTCATCTACTCCAACGGCGAGATCGCCGCCTTCATCCAGGGCGCCAAGTCCGGACAGGCCGATTTCCTTCTCACCTGACACGCAGCCGTTTACTGTCGCATTACACGCTGTTCGCCGAAGTCCCCGACCAACGGAGTGCGTTATGACCGGGCAGGAACCGCAGGCCGTCGAGATCGACACGAGCAAGCCGCATCCGGCACGGATGTACGACTGGTTCCTCGGCGGTAAGGACAACTACCCGGTCGACGAACAGATGGCCAACGAGCTGCTCGCCCTGGACGCCCGGGGCCGGGACATGGCCCGCGTCAACCGCGCGTTCATGCACCGTGCCACCCGCTGGCTCGCGGAGAGCGGCGTGCGTCAGTTCCTCGACATCGGCTCGGGCATACCCACCGAGCCGAATCTCCACCAGATCGCCCAGCGGACCGCCCCGGACGCACGCGTCGTCTACTGCGACAACGACCCGATCGTGCTCGCCCACGCGGCGGCGCTGCTGCGCTCCACCCCCGAGGGCACCACCGAGTACATCCAGGCAGACGCCCGCCGGCCCGACGCCATCCTGGAGGCGGCGGGCAAGATCCTCGACTTCGACCGGCCGATCGCGCTCTCCCTCCTCGCGCTGCTGCACTTCGTGGACGACGAGGACGGGGCCGCCGAGCTCGTCGACCGCCTCGTGGAGCGACTGCCCTCCGGCAGCTATCTGGTGCTCTCGCACACCACGAGTGACTTCGATCCCGAGGGCGCGGCCGAGGCCCGTGCCATGTACAAGGCGCGGGGGATGACCCTGCGGCTCCGCTCGCGCGCCGAAGTCACCGCGTTCTTCCACGGCCTCGAACTCGTCAAGCCGGGCGTCTCGCTGTCGGCGGACTGGCGTCCGGGGCTCGGCGAGGTCATCGACGTCCCCGGCCACGAGCCGATCCCCGGCTACGCGGGCGTGGCACGCAAGCGCTGACCGCGCGGGGCGGGGGAGGCGGCACCGCCGGCCGGGCGCCCCCGCCCCACAGGTCACAATGGACCCATGTCACGACGTACCTCACGCCCCCGCCGGCCTGCCGCTCCGCAGGCAGGCCCCCTGCGGATCACCCCGGCGGCACCGTGCCCGTGCGGCCTGGCGGCGGCCTACGGGGACTGCTGCGGCCGGCTGCACGCGGGCACCCGCACGGCCCCTACGTGCGAGGCACTGATGCGCTCGCGGTACGCGGCCTTCGCCGTCCAGGACGCCGGATATCTGCTGCGCACGTGGCACCCCGCGACCCGCCCGGCCGCCGTCGACTTCGACCCGGCGACGCGCTGGACCGGGCTGGAGATCCTCGCGACCACGGAGGGCAGCGCCTTCCACACCACCGGTACGGTCACCTTCCGCGCCCACTGGACCGACGACGGCGGGCCCGGCTCGCTCCACGAGCAGAGCCGCTTCGTCCGGGAGCAGGGTGCCTGGGTGTACGAGTCGGCGGTCTTCGTCGAGTAGAGGCGAGCAGAAGCCCGCGCACCGGCCCGGTCAGGCCGGGACCGCCGCCCGCTCAGGCGGGGCCAGCTGCTGCTCCAGGTCCTCGGCGAGCAGCCGTTTGGCGATCACGTCGACCGCGGCGCGCAGCTGGCGGTCGTCGGGCCGGGCGCCGTCCTCGGCCAGCCGTTCGTTGAGCCAGCGGCCCCAGGCCGACGAGATCGTCGCCGCCTCACGGCTGCCCGCCGCCGTATGGGTGAAGAGCCAACCGTCCCCGGTGAGATAGCCCTCCTCGATCATCCGGTCGAAGACGGGCACCAGCACCTCCGGTGGGATCCGGTGCCGGGCGGCGATCAGCCTGAGCCCCGCGTGGCCGACCATCCTGGTGAAGAGATCCACCTGCATCACTGCCCAGGCCCCCGCCATGTCGAGCCTCGTGTCGGATTCCGCGACGATCCGCCGGGCCGTATCCGGACCGGCCTGGTGCAGGATCCTGGCCACGGAGGATTCGAGTACCTTCGACGCGTCCCCGGTGCTCGGCTGGGCGAAACCCTCACCCATGTCGGTCGAGCTCGCACGGGCGCTGTCGCGCAGCTTCACCTGTTTCAGGAAGAGCGAGACGACGAACCCCAGCAGTGCCACCGGCACCGTCCAGAGGAAGACCGTGTGCAGGGTGTCCGCGTACGCCTGGGCGAGGGGCGCGGTCTGTTCGGCGGGCAGGGCGTGCACGGCATTCGGGCTCTCCGCCACCCGCGCCAGCTTGGCCGGATCACCGCCCGCCCGAGCCGCCTGCTCGATGCCCTGTGTGAGATTCGGGCGCAGAGCGTTGGCGTAGATCGTGCCGAACACCGCTGTGCCGAAGGAGCTGCCGAGCGTACGGAAGAACGTCACGCCGGACGTCGCGGTCCCGAGGTCCGAGTAGTCGACCGTGTTCTGCACGGCGATCGTCAGCACCTGCATCGACAGACCGATACCGATGCCCAGCACCAGCATGTACAGCGACTCCAGCCAGATCCCGCTGCCCGGCCCCATCCGGGACAGCAGGTAGAGGCCCACCGCCATCACGAGCGAGCCGACGACGGGGAACAGCCGGTAGTGGCCGGTCCTGCTGACCACGTTGCCACTGAAGATCGATGCCGCCAGCAGTCCCACCACCAGGGGCAGGGTCCGTACCCCGGACAGGGTGGCCGAGTCCCCGTCGACGTACTGCAGATAGGTCGGCAGATAGATCATCGCGCCGAGCATGGCGAAGCCCACGATGAAGCTCAGGACGGAGCACACCGCGAACACCGGATTGCGGAACAGCCGCATCGGCAGCATCGGCTCCTTCGCCCGCGTCTCCACGAGACAGAAGAGCGCCAGGGCGACGAGGCCGCCGACGAACAGACCGATGATGACCGGCGAGCCCCAGGCGTACTCGTTGCCGCCCCAGCTCGTGCCGAGGATCAGCGCGCTCGCGCCGACGGCGACCAGCGCGATGCCCAGATAGTCGATGACCGGGCGTCCGGCCGCACGCACGGAAGGGATGTTGCGGGCGGCGGCGATGACCACCACGATCGCGATCGGCACATTGACGTAGAACGCCCACCGCCAGGTCAGATGGTCGGTGAACAGTCCGCCCAGCAGCGGTCCGACCACGGTGGCGACGCCGAAGACCGCACCGATCGCCCCCTGGTACTTGCCTCGGTCGCGCAGCGGGATGACATCGGCGATCAGTGCCATGGCGGTCACCATGAGCCCGCCCGCGCCGATGCCCTGCAGCCCCCGCCAGATGATCAGCAGCAGCATGTTCGACGCGAGGCCGCACAGGAACGAGCCGGTGATGAAGATGACGGCCGAGATCTGGAAGATCAGCTTCCGGCCGAAGAGGTCGCCGAACTTGCCGACCAGCACCGTCGCCACGGTCTCGGCCAGCAGGTAGGCCGTCACCACCCACGACATGTGCTCCGCGCCGCCGAGGTCGGAGACGATCGTGGGGAGCGCCGTCCCCACGATCGTCTGGTCCAGCGCGGCGAGCAGAATCCCCAGCACGATCGTGGCGAACACGATGTTCCGGCGTCTGGGGTCGAGGACAGGTGGCGCTGCGGCACTCTGCGCGGCGGGTGCGGTCTCGCTGGCAGTGGTCACCTACGCACCCTCACACCGGGCGCGGGCCCACGCATGCGGGGCGGGCCGGACGGGTCAGGCCAGCAGCTCCCGTACGGAGTCCCTCATGCGGGCCACGAACGCCTCGCGAGCCTCTTCGGGAACCAGGTCGAGCGACAGATACGGATTGAGGTCCTCCAGCTCGACGAGCAGCAGGCCGCCCTCCGGGGCCCGGCAGGCGTCCACCCGCTGGATGCCGTGGGTGAGGGTGTTCCACTCGACGAAGCGGCGTGCGAAGTCCAGGTCCTCGGGGCTCGGCGCGTACGGTTCGAGCACCCAGCGCCTGTCCGGACGCGGTGCGTGCAGGGCGTACTGGAAGTCGTGGTCGACGAAGTAGAAGGACACCTCGTACCGGAAGTCGATCCGGGGCTGGACGAGCAGAGTGCCGTCGGCGCCCTCGGGCAGCTCCGGTTCCTCGGTGAACCGCAGCCCCACCGAGTCCGCGCCGAGCTTGGGCTTGACCACGTACCCGGCGGACCGGGGGAGCAGCCCGAGATCGGCCGCACGGTCCACGGTCGGGATCACCGGGAATCCGGCCCGGCTCAGATCGACCAGATACTGCTTGCCGGCCATGTCCCCGCGCCCGTCGAGCGTGTTGTACACGCGCGTGCCCGTTTCCCGCACCCTGGTGCGGAACGCGTCGTACGCCTCCTGATAGTGCAGGACAGGACCGCTGTTGCGGACGACGACCGCGTCGAACCCGTCCATCAGCGCCGCCGCGTCCCGGGGGTGACAGAGCGCGACGTCGAAGGCCTCACGCAGCCGGGAGGTCAGGAAGATGTCCTCGTCGCAGTAGCGCCGTCCGCGCGCCTCGTAGGCGAGATCGGTGACGAACAGGACGGACGGACGTGGTGTCTCGGAGGCGGCGATCAAGAATACTCCCAGGGGGTTCGATATCGGTTCGGCGGTCAATAGCCTTGCTGGAGCAGCCCGTTCACTCCCATGAAGCAAACTGGTCCCTGCCCCACAGGAGTCACACGTGTCCCAGGCGTCCTCACCGCCCGATATTCTCTCGCCCGCCTTCGCCGCCGATCCCTACGGGGCCTACCGGACGATGCGCGAGAGCGCCCCGCTGATCCACCACGAGGCCACGGGGAGTTATCTCGTCTCCCGTTACGAGGACGTCGAGCGCGTCTTCAAGGACCGGGCCCAGGAGTTCACCACCGAGAACTACGACTGGCAGCTGGAGCCCGTCCACGGCCGGACGATCCTCCAGCTCAGCGGCAGGGAACACGCCGTACGCAGGGCCCTGGTCGCCCCCGCCTTCCGTGGCGCCGACCTCCAGGAGAAGTTCCTGCCCGTCATCGAGCGCAATGCCCGCGAACTGATCGACGCCTTCCGGCACACCGGGGAGGCCGACCTCGTCGAGGCGTTCGCGACCCGCTTCCCCGTCCTGGTCATCGCCGACATGCTGGGCCTGGACCGGGAGGACCACCAGCGCTTCCACGGCTGGTACACCGACGTCATCGCCTTCCTCGGCAACCTGGCGGGCGACCCCGCGGTCATGGCCGCGGGGGAGCGCACGCGTCAGGAGTTCGCCGAGTACATGATCCCGGTCATCCAGCGGCGCCGGGAGGAGCCGGGGGACGACCTGCTCTCCGCGCTCTGCGCCGCCGAGGTCGACGGCGTACGGATGAGCGACGAGGACATCAAGGCGTTCTGCAGCCTGCTGCTCGCGGCCGGCGGGGAGACGACCGACAAGGCCATCGCCTCGGTCTTCGCCAATCTGCTGGCCCACCCCGAGCAGCTCGCCGCCGTACAGCGGGACCGGTCCCTGATCGACCGGGCCTTCGCCGAGACGCTGCGCTACACCCCGCCGGTCCACATGATCATGCGCCAGGCGGCGGGGGAGGTGGAGCTGTCCGGTGGCACCGTACCGGCCGGTGCCACCGTCACCTGTCTGATCGGCTCTGCCAACCGGGACGAGGCCCGCTACACGGAGCCGGACAGCTTCGACCTCTTCCGTGACGACCTGACCAGCACCACGGCGTTCTCGGCGGCAGCCGACCACCTGGCGTTCGCGCTGGGCCGGCACTTCTGCGTGGGTGCGCTGCTGGCCAGGGCCGAGGTCGAGACCGGGGTGAACCTGCTGCTCGACGCGATGCCGGACCTCCGGCTCGCCGACGGCTTCAGCCCGGTCGAGGAGGGCGTCTTCACCCGGGGCCCGGCGTCGCTCCCCGTGAGGTTCACCCCGGCCGGCGCCTGAGCCGGGCTCAGCCGATCCGCGAGCACAGGTCGTCGGCGGACCCATGGACCAGGTGCACCGACTTGTAGCCGGTGGCGCTGATGTCCATGGTGTAGACCCCGTCCAGGACGTACAGGCCCCGTGCCAGGTTCCCGGCGTTCTCGCCGACGCCCGCCAGCACGGGGCCGATCACGTGCCACTTCTGTGATCCGTCCGCGTGGTGATCGACGATGGCGCTGCCGCTGACATCCGCGTCGTGGAAGGCGCCGGTGTCCGTGTTCGTCACGCGGACGACGAGGTCACCGCGGTAGGCGATCCGGGAGGGTGAGCCGTCCGCCCGTCTGGCCAGGACCCGCTGCACCACCTCGTCCACCACGGGCTCGGTGTGGACCGGGACATCGCAGCGGGCCCCGGCCGGAAGGTCGTACGGGGGAGTCGGGGCCGGCTCCCACCCGTCGGACGCGGACGCGGGGGCCGTGCCCAGGGCCATGACTGTGAGCGCGGTTGCGGCAAGGAATGCGAGGCGCATGAGACCTCCGTCAGCGGGCATTGCGCCACGGGTCGCTCCGGCGGCGTAGCGGCCGATGGCGGGGGAAAGGGCAACTCATGCCGAGATTAGCGCAGTTGAGCGAGCGCTTCAGGACCTATGGAGCCTTCTGCGCCGGACTCGCGGCCGTCGTACGACGTCTCCGGCTGCCCTCTATGCCGCGTCACTCACGTCCGTCTGCACCGCGACCGCCCATTCGACGAGGAGCCGCTCGTACTTCCGGCGTGCGTCGGGCGAGCCCAGACCACCGTGTACCAGCGCACGGATCGCCGCGTTCAGCTCGGTGAGCGAGCGGACAGGCGCAGGCTCGGCAGGCGATGCAGGCATAGGACGATTCTACGGGTACCGGCCGGAAACAGCTTCGCCCGGGAGCGGAGCAAGGCGGCAGAGGGCGCGTGGGTCCGGCAGGTGGCAGGGATGAGGTCCGCGAGGGAAGGCGCCGGGCGTCGACCACAAGGACAGCGATTGGTCTGGAACTCAGGCGTGCAATCGGACTGGGACTCCGTACCGATCGGCGCCTAGGTTCGTCAGTGCAGTCGTCCGCAGGCCACGTGCCCCGCATGACCCCGCAGGCCACGTGCCCCGCATGACCCGAAGGAGAATCGATATGCTGCGACGCCGCATCGGAGGTCCGGATGGACCTGAGGTCAGCGCACTCTGCCTAGGGGCCTTGCCCTTCGGCAGCACCGTGGACGAGCGCACGTCCTTTGCCGTTCTCGACCGTTTCGTCGAGGCGGGAGGGAACTTCATCGACACCGCCGACAACTACGTCTTCTGGCTTCCGGGGAGCACGGGGGACGAGAGCGAGACCACGGTCGGCCGGTGGCTGGCCGCCCGGAACCTCCGCGAGGAAGTGGTGATTTCCACCAAGTTCGGCGGGCGCCCCACTGTCCCCGGGACCGGTCTGGAGACAGCCGAGGGTCTGTCCGCGCCCGTGGTGCGCAAGGCGGCGCAGGAGAGCCTGCGCCGACTGGGCACGGACCGTATCGACCTGTATTGGTCGCACGTCGAGGACCGGACCGTCCCGCTGGAGGAGACCCTCGGTGCCTTGAACGCGCTGGTCTCCGGGGGCGATGTGGGCGTGCTGGGCGCATCCAACCACCCGGCCTGGCGCGTTGCGCAGGCCCGCGCCGCAGCCCAGGGGAACGGCTGGGCGAGCTACAGCTGTGTGCAGCAGCGGTATTCCTACCTCCAGCCGCGGTTCGACGTCGCCCTGCCCGAAGCGGGCCACGTCCATGTGACGCCGGAAATGCTGGATTACGTGGGCAGCGAGCCGGATCTGACACTCATGGCTTACTCCACCCTCCTGTCCGGCGCCTATGCCCGCGATGACAAACCCCTGCCGGCGGCCTACGACCACCCGGGCACCGGACCCCGGCTGGCGGTGCTGCGCAAGGTGGCGTCCGAACTGGGTGCCACGCCCAGCCAGGTGGTGCTGGCCTGGCTGCTGCACGGCACCCCTCCCGTGCTTCCCATTGTGGGCGTCAGTTCCGTCGAGCAACTCGACGAGCTCCTTGCCGCTGTGGACCTGCGTCTGGAACCCGAGCAGCGGAGGCGCCTCGACGAGGCCTGACGGCCGCCCTGCTTCGGCAGTGTCCGAAGTCCCCGGGACGTCCGCGGTGAGGGTCAGCGGATGTGGCGTCCCGAAATGGCCCGGGAGATGACCAGGCGCTGGATCTCGCTCGTTCCCTCGAAGATCGTGTAGATCTTGGCGTCGCGGTACATCCGCTCCACCGGGTGTTCCCTGCTGTACCCGGCGCCGCCGAGGATCTGGACCGCCTTCTCCGTCGCGGAGACGGCGAGTTCGCCCGCGCGGAGCTTGGACATGGAGCCCTGGCCTGCGTCGAAGGTCCGGTCGTTGCGGGCCATCCAGGCCGCCTGCCAGATCAGCAGGCGTACGGCCTCGATCTCCGTACGGATGTCGGCGAGGGCGAACGCGATCGACTGGTTCTCGATGATCGGGCGGCCGAAGGCCTCGCGTTCACCGGCGTACTCCAGGGCGTACTCGTACGCGGCCCGTGCGATCCCCAGTGCCTGCGCGCCCACGGTGGGGCGGCTGACCTCGAACGTGGCCATCGCCGCCTGCCCCTTGGCGGCGCCGCCCTCGCGGGCGCGGGCGAGGCGGGCGTCCAGCTTCTCCTTTCCGCCGAGCAGGCAGTGCCCGGGGACGCGTACGTCGTCGAGGAAGACGTCCGCGGTGTGTGAGGCGCGCAGGCCGAGCTTCTTGATGGTGCGGCTCGCGGCCAGGCCCTTCGTGCCTGGCGGCACGATGAACGCGGCCTGGCCGCGGGCGCCGAGCGAGGAGTCGACCGAGGCGACCACCACATGGATCTCGGCGATCCCGCCGTTCGTGATCCACGCCTTCTGGCCGGAGAGCACCCACTCGTCCCTGGCCTCGTCGTAACGGGCCTTCGTGGCCATCGCGGAGACGTCGGAACCGGCCTGGGGCTCGGAGACGCAGAAGGCGGCCACCTTCGGGTCTTCCTCGTCGCCGTAACACTGCGGGACCCACTCGGCGAGCTGGTCGGGCGTGCCGGAGGCGAAGATCCCGGCGACCGCGAGCGAGGTGCCGAACAGCGCCATGCCGATCCCGGCGTCGCCCCAGAAGAGCTCCTCGTTGGCGATCTGGAGGGAGAGTCCGCTCGGGTCCCCGTACATGTCGGCGAGGGACTCGAACCCGTACAGACCGATCTTGGCGGCTTCCTGGATGACCGGCCACGGGGTCTCTTCGCGTTCGTCCCATTCGGCCGCCGCGGGGCGCACCACCTGGGCGGCGAAGCCGTGCACCCAGTTGCGCAGGTCCTGCTGTTCCTCGGTCAGGGCGAGGGAGAAGTAGCTCATGGGCTCAGGCCTTCGGGATGTCGAAGTAGCGGGTCAGTCCCGAGGCCAGGCCGACATCGCCGGCGATCTTCAGCTTGCGCATCATGAACATCGTCACGGGATTGCCGTTGCCGGAGACCAGCTTGAGGAATTCGGCGTCGCCCATCAACAGCGTCGTACGGGGCTCCGCGTCGGAGCGGCCGGCGCTCACCGTGCAGGTGCCGTCGGCTATGGAGGTCTCGTAGACCTCGTCGCTCTCGCCGGTGATCTTCCAGCGGATCAGGGCCTTCAGCCCGCCGGCCGCTTCCGGGCGGAACTGCTGCCGCATCCGGCCGAAGACCTCGCCCAGCACCCGGGCGCGCAGATCGCCGTGCATCACCTCGCCGAGCTGCTTGGCGGACAGGCCCTTGACGATCCGCGCGAACTCCTCCGGGGAGACGGCCGCGAAGTCGAGCCCGGACAGTTCGTCGGTGAGGTTGCCGCTGCTGTTGTCGGCCACGCCAAATCCTTACTCCAGAGTAAACTTACTTCTGAGTAAGGTAAGGCGGGCGCCGCCGCCGCGCAAGCAAGCGGGCGTCACCAGGTGCCGTCGGGGTGCACCGCGAGGTGTGGGTAGTGGGCGGACAGCACCTTGTTGGCCCACGCGAGCTCGGAAAGCGCCTGCTCGCGGTCGGCCTGGTCCTCGATGCCGAGCCTCGGCCCCCGGAACCTGCGCACCTCGCGGGCGGCGCAGTCGGCGTCGAACTCGGCCTGAAGGATGTGCGGCGGAGTGCAGGACCCGATCAGCGCGGCGACCCGGTCCGGGATCGGAACGGGGACGAGGAGGTGCGAAGCGGTCATGGGTGGGCCCTCTCGGATGGTCGGCCAGGAGGTGTTTCTCCGCGGTGGCCGGTGGGCCGCCGCTCCTCCCTATGTAACGGGACGCAGTTCCGGGTTTCTCGTTGAGAACGTCTCCGTGTCGCAACCGTTTGGGACTGACCGCCTATTTTGCCTTACCTGGAAGTAAGTTGACGTCGCGCCAGGTCTGTGATGCGGAATCAGGCGAGTGACTGGCCGCTGCGGGCCCGGAGCTGTGTGGCGCGCAGGACGGCCTCGGTCGAGAAGCGGCTCTCGGGGTCGGTGAGCTGCTCGCCGAAGATGGCCTCCAGGCTGCGCATCCGGTAACGGACCGTCTGGGGGTGGACATCCAGCAGTTCGCCCATCTGTGCGGCGGTGCCGCGGGTGTCGAGCCAGATGCGCAGCGTCTCGATCAGCCGCTCGCGCCGTGTGGTGCTGATGCCGGACACGGCGGCCAGTTCGCGAACGGCGAGCTGGTCGAGGAGGGCGGGGTCGGAGAGGAGCCACAGGGTGATGAGGTGGTCCTCGCACCGGACGATCGGTGTGTCGTCGATGATGCCCGAGTCGATGAGCTCGACGACCCGGCGGGCCCACCGGATCGAGTCGGACGCGAAGGCCGTCGGCACGGTCAGCCCGATCGCGGCGCGGGTGCCGGCCAGGGCGCGTTCGAGCATCTGCTGTCGCGCGTCGTCCAGCGGCCCCGGAACCAGCAGGTGCGGCTGCGGGTCGCCGAGATCGGCCAGTACGTCCCGGGCGAGGTCGGCGGGGTCGACGCCGGCGGGGGAGCGTACGGCGATCAGCGTCACCTGCTCGGGCAGTGGCCAGCCGGTCTGCTCGCACAGCTCGGAGATGGCGGTCCGTGGTACCGGGCGGCCGGTCAGGATCAGATGGAGGAGCCGGCGGCGCATGGCCTCGCCCTGCTGGCCGGACTGGGCGAGCACCTCCGAGAAGCCCTCGCGGGACAACGACTCCAACTCGTCGACGTAGGCGAACAGTGCGTCGGCGAAGCTGAGCATCAGGGTCGGCGAGAAGTTGTAGCTCCGGCCCACCTTCTTCGCCCGGCGCAGGGCGATGCGCGCGCCGAGCCGGTAGGCGCCCTGGAGCGTGTCCATGCTGCGGCCCTCGTAGGCCTCGAACCGCCCGAATCTTCGGCACATGTCGTCGCGGAGCGTCGTGGAGGAGGAGGGTTCGGCGACCAGGTCGACGAAGGAGGACAGGCTCTGTTCCACGCCGACCCGGATGGTCTGGCCGTTGGGCCCGTTCAGCAGCTGCGCGTATTCGGGATAGGCGCGTGTGACTTCCATACCGATCTCTTTGATCAGGCTGGGCAGTTCGGGCCGCATGATCGCGGCGAATTCCTGAGGAAGGGGACCCAGCGGATCGCCGGTGTCCAACGGCTGAATGAGTCTCGGCATGACTGTCCCCTTGCTCTCCGGCGCCCGGTGTGGGTGGGGCAATGGGGGAAGCGCTCCCACGGGCCGACTGGTGTATACCAACTTCGGCGACGAAGGTAGACCAAGTCGGTGGGTGTGCCCACCACTTGGACGAGATCGACGTGCAAGGGGCACACATCTGGCTCTCATTGTGGCCCTTCGGTGCAGGTGGGGGCGGCATTGCTCACTTCCGGACAATATTTTCGGACGCCTGCTCTCCCGGGGACAAGAAAATAACCCTGGGTAACACCCGCTTGTGGCCATCGGCCGGCCGGCCCGGACCGCACCGGGACCGTCCGACGGGGGGAATGCGGTGCTCCGTATGCCCGTGAGGCCGTGGCCGGCGGGGTGAAGATCACATCGGCGACCTGACCCGTGGCGGCGAATATTGCGCACCAAGTGACAAGTGCGGTGGGCCGATTAGTGACCGGCGGACGAGGAAAGAGAATGCCCGGCGGCAATTTCGACGGCGGGATTGTGCTCCAAGTTTCCCGCAAGTAACGTCACGCCCTGTCACAGAACGTGTGTGGCTGGATCGGCAGTACTGCCCCCACACAACTCGGTTCATCGCCGCGCTCCCTGCGTCTATGCAGGATTCGTCGTGCGAATCCCCGCAACAGTGCACCCGCATTGTCGAATCGGAGGAACTCACTGTGCGCAACACCCTCAGGAAGATCGCCATCACGACGGGCGTGGCATCCGCCGCCATCGTCCTCGGCACCACCCAGGCCATGGCCGTCCCGGCCACCACCTGGACGGTGTCGCCCGACCCCGCGCCGTTCACGGCCGTGTCGACCAACACGGTCCTGGAGGCCGGGGGCATCCCGATGACCTGTCCGGAGGCCGGTGCCAGCGGCACCGGGTTCAGCGCGACGGGCAACCCGGGTCACGTCGCCGACATCTCCGGAGCGTACTTCGGTACCTCGGCCGCACCCTGCACCAGCATCCTCGGCCCCGTGGAACCCGTCACGGACACCAGTTCGCCGTGGCAGATCCAGGCGGTGGACTACGACGCCGCGACGGGCGTGACCTCCGGCTACATCGACAGCATCAGCGCTGAGGTCACCGTGCTCTCCTGCACCTTCACGGTGAGTGGCGAGGTCAACGCGACCTACACCAACGACAGCGATGTGCTGTCGGTGGAGGCGGGTGGCGACCACCTGCTGATCGTCTCCGGTGCGACATCGGGATGCGCGGGCCTCATCTCGGACGGCATGAACCCGTCGTTCACCGGTGACTACGCCGTGGACGGTGTGGACAGCATCGTCGGCAGCTGACCTGACCGGGGCGGCTGGCGTCCGTGCGGGCCGTGCGGTGGGGCCACCCACCACACGGCCCGCACGCTCAACGGAAGGGAACTGCGGAGGATGATGACGCGCGGCATGCCGAGACGGATACGCGGGCGGGCGACCGCACGGGGCGGAGCCGTGCTGGCCGCGGTTCTCGTGGCCGGCATGGTCCCCGGAGCGCAGGCGTCCGTCGGCGGCCGGGACCTCGACGTCGAGCTCGGCTACACCTGTGACTTCCCTTCAGGAGCGCAGCCGGTGAAGGCGCGGATATCGGCCACGCTGCCGGAGGAGGGCAGCACGGCCGAGGCGCTGCAGCTCGGGTCCGTGGACACCGAACTGACCTTGCCCGAGGCGTCCCTGGCCGGCCTGGCCGACTCGGGTGCCGCAGCTGTCGAGGCGGAGACCCGGCTGACGGTCGACGTGGCGCAGGACGGTCACTCCGCCGAAGCCGTGTGGGTCGGCCGGGCCGAAGAGGCGGTGCCCCTCCCGGGAACGGGGGATCTCGTGCTCGCCGTCTCCGGTGACGTCCCCTCGGTCACCGCTTCCGCCTCCGGCGAGCTGACCTTCACCGCGTCGAAGCTGACCGCGGTGCTGAACGCGACGAAGGAGGACGGGAGTCCGGCCGGGCCGGCCGCTTCCGAGCTGGTCTGCACTCCGGAGGACGACCAGGACCTGAAGCTGGGATCGGTGGACATCAAGGACGGCGTGGCGGAGACCGTGCCATGGCCGTCGGAGACGGCCGAGGAGACCGGGGCCGGTGGGGAGACGCGTGACGAGGCGGCACCCCTGATCGAGCCGGAAGCCGAGGCGCCTACGGCTGACGAGGCACCGGCCTGTGCGGGTGACCCCACCAGGAACAGCAGCATGGTCGCCTACATCACGGGCTACGCGAACGTCGCCAAGCTCAACGGCGCATCGAAGTTCCCGGTCGCCTGCGCACAGATCACTCAAGGCCCGCAGCGGACGGGGCTGGGCGACGACGGGCGTTTTCACCTGTACCAGAACTCGAGCGTCGTGGTCGACTACAAGGGACGTCCGCAGCTCCCACCGTCCACCGCGACATTCCTGACCTTCGGATTCATGCCCACGACCGCGAAAATGGAAATGACGCAGAAGGTGCCTCCGACGGGCGAGGGCGGGTTGCCGGAAATGAACATCTATTCCGATCTGGTGCTCTCGCCTCCCCCGCAGTCCGGGTACACGGAAATCTCCATGGAGTTCAGTCTCCGTCTCTACGACGTGAAGGTGAACGGTGTTCCGTTGGACGTCGGGCCCGACTGTCGTTCGGCCGAGTACTTTCCGCTCGTCATGCGCGGTGAAGTGGTCCAGACGGCAACGGGATTCTCCGGATATCAGCTCACGACCGGAGGCCCCCTCACAGGGAAGGTGACGCTTCCTCCGTTCAGCGGGTGTGGTGTCGCCGAAGATCTCGATGACCTCTTCACCGCTTCCATCTCCGGGGAGCCCGGGTACGTGAAGCAGATGCAGGGAGCAGTGTGTGTCCCTGAGCGTGAGCTTCCCCCCAGGCCGAAGATCAAATGCACATCCAGCAACGAGCCCGTGAACATTCCGACGGCAGAACGCTGAATCAACCCGTCGGGCACCACACCAGTCCCTCAGTGTCGGACAGGAATTGAGGAAGTAATGAGAGCTGTCCCGAAGAGACGGTACGCAGTCCTGGCCGTGGCCGCCGCCATGGTCGCCGTCCCCCTCAGCACCAGCCCCGCCTCCGCAGCGACCGCCCAGGCGGACCTCAACGGTGACTGGGCCCCCTTCTCGCGGTGTCCCGTGGACGATCCGGCCATGCTCGCGGCGGACGGCGAGGACCTGGTCGCGACCTGTGTGTCCTCGGTGTCGCCCAGCGGCTCGATCAAGCTGGGCAGCACGGAGGCCACGACCGGGGTCAACGACATGCAGTTCGGTGTCATCCAGGACACCGCCACCGGTGCCTTCACCGTCGTCCCGCCGGCCGGCGGCGCCCTGATCGGCGCCCCGACCGAGATCCCCGGTGGGCTCCTGGGCCTGATGTGCCCCGAGAACGACATCCCGGTGATCAGCGACCTGTGCGACAGCATCACCAACGGCTCGCTGAACAAGGTGACGGCCACGGTGGAATCGGCCGGTACACCCACCGAGTTCAACCTGACCTCGGGACTCGTCACCGGTAAGCCGATCGTGAAGCTGCCGATCCGGATCCGCCTGGAGAACCCGCTCCTCGGCTCCAAGTGCTACATCGGATCGGCGAGCGACCCGGTGATCCTGCGACCGCAGAACACCACCGCGCCCGCCGTCGCCGTGCAGCGCTTCGACGCGGACGGCACGCGCGACACCGCCGGCGCCATGCTCAGGTTCGCCCTCACCGGGAACGACCAGGGCGACAGCACCTTCGCCGTGCCCAAGGCCACCGGCTGCGGCCTGGGCGGCAGCCTGAGCTGGGCCGTGAACCTCAAGACGGGGCTGCCGTCGGCCGCCGGGAACAACAACCTGGTGCTGAACAACGCCTCGACATACAGCGGCGGACTGACCGCGCCCGGCCTCGTCCTGCCGAACGCGGGCAAGGTGCTCTCGCAGTACTGGCACTCCGCGGCGAACTAGAGAGGCCCGGAGGGCTGTCCCGCGCCTTGTCACTCGTTGCGTATCCGACGCCTGCCGGCCCGAAGCCCACCCCGGCCGAATGAACCCTGGTCGGGGTGGGCTTCGCCATGCCCGGGAGGCGTTCCGTGGCCCCTCCGGGCCCGCCCGGAATTCCTCACTTCTCGATAGGTTTCATATGCCGAATGCTCATCGGGTCACAAGAAATAGGGGCCGTTGAATTACCTCGCAGAAAATTGATGAAGCGCTATTGCGGAGTGAGGTTACTCGCCCGTAACGTCCGGCGTGAGCGGCTCGGAAACGCGTCCGTACCTGCTCGTTCGACGTACGTGGAGTCCTGGTCGCGCCCTCTCGGCCCGGGATTCCTCCGGGAGTTCCTCCGGTACCGAAACCCTCCCGCCGGACGGAGCCTCCCACAGTCGGTGTCCCGCGGCTCCGGCCCCCCTGGGGCCGCGGGGCACCGGTGCGCCAGGAGCGCTTGCGCAGAATCCGACAAGACCGGTGAGCGGGTTTGTCATTCGGTGACAAGTGATCCGACCAGAGATCGATGTCCGGCGATTTCCGCTGTTCAACGGCTTGTCCAGGCGGTTTCGGCGGACATAACGTGCGCCTCCTGGTGCATGTGTGACGAGCCGTTGTTGGAATCACCGGAGCCGGAGCGCTGACAGATGACGTCGTTCACCACCACTTCGAAGGAGGGCCGATGGGAATCGAAGTAGTCGTCGAGGGCCTGACGAAGTCCTTCGGCAAACAGAACATCTGGCAGGACGTCAGCCTTACGCTGCCGGCCGGTGAGGTGAGTGTGATGCTCGGTCCCTCCGGCACCGGAAAGACCGTCTTCCTGAAATCCATCATCGGACTGCTGAAGCCGGAAGAGGGCCGCGTCCTCATCAACGGCGTCGACATGGTCAACAGCCCGGAGCGGGAAATCATGGAGACCCGCAAGCTCTTCGGTCTCATGTTCCAGGACGGCGCGCTCTTCGGGTCCATGTCGCTCTTCGACAACATCGCCTTCCCTTTGCGTGAACACACCCGCAAGAAGGAGTCCGAGATCCGCCGCATCGTCATGGAGCGCATCGACACCGTCGGCCTGCTCGGCGCCGAGGGAAAACTGCCCGGAGAGATATCCGGCGGGATGCGCAAGCGAGCCGGACTCGCCCGCGCCCTCGTCCTGGATCCGCAGATCATCCTCTGCGACGAACCCGACTCCGGACTCGACCCCGTGCGCACAGCCTTCATCTCGCAGCTGCTCATCGATCTCAACGCGCAGAGCGACGCCACCATGCTCATCGTCACCCACAACCTCGACATCGCGGCCACGGTCCCCGACAACATGGGCATGCTCTTCTGCCGCAACCTCGTGACCTTCGGGCCGCGCGAGGTGCTGCTGACCAGTGACACGCCCGTGATCGCGCAGTTCCTCTCCGGGCGCCGCGAAGGTCCCATCGGCATGTCGGAGGAGAAGGACGCGGCGACCCTCGCAGCCGAGCAGACGAACGGAGACGGTTACGTCTACACCGCCCCGGACTCCCTCCCTCCGCAGCTGGATCCCTCACCCGGAATGCCCGTACGTCAGGCCGCCCTGCGCCGCCGGGAGCGGGTCATCTCCATGATGGGCCGGCTGCCGGAGGCCGCCCGCACGGCGATCGTGAACAGCTACACGCCGACCTTGGACGGTGGGCGCCGATGACGGCACCGCTGCCAGTGCGGCCGGCCGCCGCGAAGGCGGGGGAGAGGGCACCTCGGCGGAGACCGCCCTCGCGGCTCCTGGCCCCGCTGCGCCAGACCGGTCAGCTGTTCGCCCTCGCGCTGGCCGTCGCCCGGGCCATCTTCCGCCGCCCGTTCCAGGTGCGGGAGCTCATCGAACAGTTCTGGTTCGTCGCCAGCGTCACCATCCTGCCCGCGGCCCTTGTGTCCATCCCCTTCGGCGCGGTCATCGCGCTCCAGGTCGGCTCCCTCACCGAACAGCTCGGCGCCCAGTCCTTCACCGGCGGTGCCAGCGTCCTCGCGGTCATCCAGCAGGCCAGCCCGCTCATCGTGGCGCTGCTGATCGCCGGGGCGGCAGGCTCCGCCATCTGCGCCGACCTCGGCTCCCGCAAGATCCGCGAGGAGCTCGACGCCATGGAGGTCATGGGTATCTCGCCCATCCAGCGGCTCGTCGTCCCCCGTGTGCTGGCCACCATGTTCGTCGCCGTCCTGCTCAACGGTCTCGTGTCCGTGGTCGGCACGCTCGGCGGCTACTTCTTCAACGTGATCATGCAGGACGGCACACCGGGCGCCTACCTCGCCAGCTTCTCCGCCCTCGCCCAGCTGCCGGACCTCTACGTCGGTGAGCTCAAGGCGCTGATCTTCGGGTTCATCGCGGGCATAGTCGCCGCCTACCGGGGCCTCAACCCGCGCGGCGGGCCCAAGGGCGTCGGCGACGCGGTCAACCAGTCCGTCGTCATCACCTTCATGCTGCTGTTCGCCGTGAACATGGTCCTCACCGCGGTCTATCTCCAGATCGTCCCCCCGAAGGGGGGCTGACCGATGTCGATGCTCGGCTGGCTCGACCGCTCCGGCGAGCAACTCACCTTCTACGTACGGGCGCTCATCTGGATCCCCCGGACCCTGCGTCGCTACCTCAAGGAGGTGCAGCGGCTGCTCGCCGAGGTCGCCTTCGGCAGCGGCGGCCTCGGGGTCATCGGCGGGACCATCGGCGTGATGATCGCGATGACCCTCGCCACCGGCTCGGTCGTCGGCCTCCAGGGCTACGCCGCTCTCGACCAGATCGGCACCTCCGCCTTCACCGGCTTCATCTCCGCCTACTTCAACACCCGGGAGATCGCCCCGCTCGTCGCGGGGCTCGCCCTCTCCGCGACCGTGGGCGCCGGCTTCACCGCCCAGCTCGGCGCGATGCGGATCAACGAGGAGGTCGACGCCCTCGAAGCGATGGGCGTGCGCTCCATGCCCTATCTCGTCACCACCCGGATCATCGCCGGGGTCGTCGCGATCATCCCGCTGTACGCGATCGGGCTGCTCTCCTCCTACCTCGCCTCCCGCTACATCACCGTCCTGTTCAACGGGCAGTCGGCGGGCACCTACGACCACTACTTCAATCTCTTCCTCTCCCCGGACGACGTGCTCCTGTCGGTGCTCAAGGTGCTGATCTTCAGCGTGCTGGTGATCCTCGCCCACTGCTACTACGGCTTCCACGCCACCGGCGGCCCGGCCGGCGTGGGTATCGCTGTGGGCCGGTCGGTGCGCAACGCCATCGTGCTGATCAGCGTCACCGACTTCTTCCTCTCGCTCGCCATCTGGGGCGCGACGACAACGGTGAAGGTGGCCGGCTGATGCACTCCTCCACGGCGCAGACGGCGCGCCGCAGACTCGCCGGTGTGGCCTTCGTGCTCGTGCCCGCCCTGCTCATATGGCTGTCGGTCTCCGTGTACGAGAAGGACTTTACGGACGACGCCACCGTGACCGTACGCACCGGGAGCGTCGGCAACGAGATGCACGACAACGCCGAGGTCAAGCTGCGCGGTGTCGTCATCGGAGAGGTACGCGACATCGAGGCGGCCGGGGACGGGGCGCGCCTGACGCTCGCCATCCAGCCCGGCCGGCTGGGGCAGATACCCGCCGACGTCACCGCCCAGATGCTGCCCACCACCCTCTTCGGCGAGCGGTTCGTCGCCCTCGTACCGCCGTCCGTCCCGTCGGCGCGGACCCTCCAGGCCGGTGCGGTGATCCCCCAGGACCGCTCCACCAACGCCATCGAGCTGGAGGAGGTCCTCGACAACGTCCTGCCGATGCTGACCGCGGTCAAGCCGCAGAAGCTCGCCGCCACCCTCAACGCCGTGTCGCAGGCGCTCGCAGGCCGTGGCGACAAGCTCGGCGACACCCTGGTCACCCTCGATGCCCACCTCAAGGAGTTCAACCCGCAACTCCCCACGCTCAACGCGGACATCAAGGAACTCGTCAAGGTGAGCCATCTCTACGCGGACGCGGCCCCCGACGTCCTGGACGCACTCACCGACTTCACCACCACCAGCGGCACCATCGCCGAACAGCAGGCGGAGCTCGCCGATCTGTACGGCTCCACCACCGCCTCCGCCCAGGACGTCACGTCCTTCCTGCGCAAGAACAAGGACAACCTCATCCGCCTCTCCGCCTCGGGCCGGCCGACGCTGGAACTCCTCGCCGAGTACTCGGACGTCTTCCCCTGCACCCTGCGCACCATGGCCGGCTTCGTGCCCGCCATGGACAAGGCGCTCGGCAAGGGCACAGATCAGCCCGGCCTCCACGTCACGCTCAGGCCCGTGGAGTCGAAGGGCAAGTACGTCGCCGGCAAGGACACCCCGGTCTACGACGCGACCGGAGGACCGCACTGCTACTCGGTGCCCTACACCGGCAGGTCGGTGCCGACGGCCGACGCCAGGACCGGCTCCGTCACGGACAGCGGCCCGGGAACGGACAGCGGCTCCGTCACGGACAGCGGCCCCGGCACGCAGGACCAGGACACCGGTGCCGCCGACACCGCACTCGGCATGCCCAACTCTCCCGAGGAGAGCCGGCTCGTCAACGAGCTGGTCGCTCCCTCCCTGAAAGTGCAGCCGCAGACCCTGCCCGACTGGAGCAGCGTGCTCATCGGTCCGGCCTTCCGCGGTGCGGAGGTGAAGCTCAAGTGAAGCGCCGCTCCCTCGCGGGACCTCTCATCAAGTCGATCGTCTTCGTCGTCGTGACCGCCCTGGCCACCACCGTCCTGGGGCTGTCCATAGCCAACACGGGCGTCGGCGACACCACGTCGTACCGGGCGAGGTTCACCGACGCGACCGGACTCGTCGTCGGCGACAGCGTCCGGATCGCCGGCGTCAAGGTCGGCCAGGTCGAAACCATCGAGGTCGCCGACAGGCGGGTGGCCGAGGTCGGCTTCGCCGTCCGCAAGGGCCGCGAGCTGCCGGCCTCGGTGACCGCGTCGATCAAATACCTCAACATGGTCGGCCAGCGCTACATCGACCTCGACCAGGGCGCCGGACCCGTCGGCGAGAGCTTCAGGTCGGGAGCGACCATCCCACTCTCGCGCACCACACCCGCGCTGGACCTCACCCAGCTCTTCAACGGCTTCCAGCCGCTCTTCGAGGGGCTGTCGCCACCGGACGTCAACCAGCTCGCCGGATCGATCGTCCAGGTCCTCCAGGGCGAGGGCGGCACAGTCGACAGCATCCTCTCCCACGTCGGATCCCTGACCAGCACCGTCGCGGCGAAGGACAAGGTGATCGGCGAGGTGATCAAGAACCTCAACACGGTCCTGAAGACCGTCAACGACCGGGAGGCGGGCTTCAACGACCTCGTCGTCACCCTGCAGAAGCTCGTCACGGGCTTCTCCGGCGACCGCAAGCCGCTCGGTGAGGCGGTCACGGCGATGGGTGCGCTCACCACCGTCACCGCCGACCTGCTCCAGGACGGACGCAAACCGCTCAAGGACGACATCGCCCAGCTCGGACGGCTCACCGGCCGACTGGACAAGAACGCCCCCAAGATCGAGAGCTTCCTGCAGAGGACCCCGGCCAAGATGGAGGCGATCACCCGCCTCACGTCGTACGGGTCATGGCTCAACCTCTACCTCTGCGAAGCGAGGATCAGCGGTGTGACGACCGAGGACGGCAGTGCGCCGCCCACCGGCGTCACGGTCGACGCACCGAGGTGCCAGGCATGAGAATCAAGCCCGTACGGGAACGCAACCCGGTCGCCGTCAGCATCGTCGGACTCCTGGTCCTCACCCTCCTCGGTCTCGCCGCCTACCGCGCCGACGCGCTGCCCTTCATCGGCGGCGGCACCACCTACAGCGCCGACTTCACCGAATCGGCCGGCCTCGACGAGGGCGACGAGGTACGGATCGCCGGAGTGAAGGTGGGCGAGGTCACCGGAGTCTCGCTCGACGGCGCCAAAGTGAAGGTGGACTTCAAGGTCAAGGACGCCTGGATCGGCAACTCCTCCACCGTCGGCATCGCCATCAAGACACTCCTGGGCGACAAGTACCTCGCCGTCGACCCTCTGGGCAACGCCCCCCAGGACCCGGGCTCCCGCATCACCGCGAGCCGCACCACTTCGCCGTACGACGTCACCCAGGCGTTCAACGGACTCGGCGAGACGATCGACGAGATCGACACCGCCCAGCTCGCGCAGAGCTTCGAGACGATCTCCGAGACCTTCAAGGACTCACCGCCCGACGTACGCAGCGCCGCGAACGGGCTGTCCGCACTGTCGAAGACGGTGTCCGAGCGCGACGCCCAGCTCGCCACCCTCCTCAAGGGAAGCAAGCAGCTCACCAAGACCCTCGCGAGCAAGAAGAGCAGCTTCGAGACCCTCCTGGAGGACGGCAACCTGCTCCTCGGCGAGATCAAGGCGCGCCGCGACTCCATCCATCTGCTGCTCACCGGGACCCGGAGCCTGGGGACCCAGCTCACCGGGCTCGTCGCGGACAACAACAAGCAGCTGGGGCCCACCCTGGACTCGCTGGGACGGGTCACCTCGGTCCTGGTGAAGAACCGCAAGAGCCTCGACAAGGTGCTCTCCCTGGCCGGCTCCTACAACCGCCTGGTCGGCAACACCCTCGGCAACGGCCGGTGGTTCGACAACTACGTCTGCGGTGTCGTCCCGAAGAACTACCTGCCCGCCGGCACACCCCCCGACAACGGCGACTGCATGCCACCGAAGCAGGGAGGGCGCTGACATGAGAGGCACACGCATCATCGGGATCGGCGCGGGGCTCGCCGTCGTGGCGGTCGCCGCCACCTCCGGCGTGATGGCGATGGACGACCAGGGGAAGACCACCGTCACCGCCTACTTCGACCAGGCCACCGGTGTGTACGCCGGGTCGGATCTGCGGATCCTCGGCGTGAAGGTCGGCACCGTCGAGTCCGTCGAACCACGCGGCGAGGAGGTCAGGGTCACCCTGCGCATCGACAAGGGCGTCAAGGTCCCCGAAGAGGCACACGCCGTCGTCGTGGCCCCCAGCCTGGTCGCCGACCGGTACGTGCAGCTCGCCCCGGCCTACACCGGGGGAGCGCGGCTCGAGGACGAGGCCGTGCTCCCGGCCGCGGACAACGCCACCCCCATCGAGGTCGACCAGCTCTACGCGTCGATCACCGAGCTCTCCACGGCCCTCGGCCCGGACGGAGCCAACACGGACGGGGCCCTCTCCGAGCTCCTCGACACCGGGGCGAAGAACCTCGACGGCAACGGAAAGGCCATCGGGAACTCCATCGAACAGTTCGGCAAGGCGACGAAGACACTCGACAGGAGCAGCGGGAACCTCTTCGACACGCTGTCCTACCTGCAGACGTTCACCACGATGCTCAAGGACAACGACGGCAATGTCCGGGCCGCCGAGCAACAGCTCAACACCGTCACCGGTTTCCTCGCCGACGACAAGGAGAACCTCAGCGCGGCCCTGAAGGAACTGGGCAAGGCGCTCGGCCAGGTCAAGGGCTTCATCCAGAAGAACCGCGGCGCCCTCAAGAAGAACGTGGACCTCCTGGTGCCGCTCACCCAGACCCTGGTCGACCAGCGCGCCTCGCTCGCCGAATCCCTCGACACACTGCCGCTCGCGGCGGGCAACCTCGTGAACGCCTACGACCCCGCGAACCGCACCCTCAACGGACGCACCGACCTCAACGAGCTGTCGATGGGCGGGCCCCTCACCGAACCCGGCGCCACCGGACTGCAAGGGCTGGCACCCGTCGACACCACCCGGCAGCAGGCGCTGCCCGCACTCCCGCTGCCCGCCGTCGGCACCGTCTACGGCACCCCGGAGAAGACCGGGACGCAGAAGAAGAAGGAGGCGACCCCATGAGCCCCGCCCTGCGCAGACCCGGCACCCGCGTGGTCACGGGCCTCGGCGCCCTGGTCGCCGCCGGCGTCGGCCTCGCACTCGTCGCCACGACCGTCGGTTTGCCGTCCTTCTCGGGCCTCGACCAGGTGCCGCTGCCCGGCGGAGCGGACCTCGGCGACCACCCGTACGAGATAACCGCCGAGTTCGGGGACGTCCTCAGTCTCGCCCCGCAGTCGTCCGTCAAGGTCAACGACGTGGCGGTGGGCAGGGTCACCAAGATCTCCCTCACCCCGGGCAGCTGGACCGCGAGGGTCACCATGAGCGTCAACGGGAAGATCGACCTGCCCGCCAACGCCTTCGCCCACCTCGAACAGTCCAGCCTCCTCGGCGAGAAGTTCGTCCAGCTCTCACCCCCGAGCGCCGGCAACGCCCGGGGCGAGCTCGCGGACGGCGACCGGATCCCGCTCTCCCGCACCAACCGCAACCCGGAGGTCGAAGAGGTCTTCGGCGCGCTGTCGATGCTCCTCAACGGGGGCGGGATCAGCCAGCTCAAGACCATCACCACCGAGCTCAACAAGGCACTCGACGGCCAGGAACCGCAGATCCGCTCGATGCTGGAGCGGGTCGACACACTCGTCACGAACCTGGACGACCACAAGGAGGACATCACCCAGGCACTCGACGGCGTCAACCGGCTCTCCGCCACCCTCGCCACCCGCAAACAGGACGTCGGTACTGTCCTCACCGGTCTCAGCCCCGGCCTGAAGGTCCTGGAGAAGCAGCGTGGCTCGCTCCTCACCATGCTGCGCTCGCTCGACACACTCTCCACCGTCGCCGTCGACACGATCAACAACAGCAAGGCCGACATGATCGCCGACCTCGAGGCCATCGCGCCCACGCTCACCGCGCTCGCCGACTCCGGCAACGATCTGCCGGACTCCCTCCAGGTGCTGGTCACCTACCCGTTCACCGACGAGGTGCTCCGCGGGGTGAAGGGCGACTACCTCAACGTCTACCTGGACGTGACGGCCCTGCCCGGCACCCAGATCATCCCCGCGCTCACCCCGCCCGGCGCGCAGCAGAAGCAGGGGGCCGCGCTGCCCCTGCCGCTCCCCTCGGTCACCACACCGGGAACGGAGGGCACCCGCTGATGATCACCCTTGCCATCCGGCTCAAGAACATCGCCTTCCTCGTCATCGCCGTACTCGTCCTCGGCTTCCTGGGGGTGCGGTACGCCGACCTCGGCCACTACGTCGGGCTGCGCGACTACTACACCGTCACCGTGCAACTGCCGCAGACAGGCGGCCTGTTCACCCACTCCAACGTCAGCTACCGGGGCGTCTCCGTGGGAAGGGTCGGCCCGATCGAGCTCACCGACGACGGGGTCGAGGCCGAGCTGCGCATCGAGAACGACGCGCCACGCATCCCCGACGCGCTGCAGGCCGTCGTCGCCAGCCTCTCGGCGGTCGGCGAGCAGTACGTCGATCTGCGGCCCACCCGCGCGGACGGCCCCTTCCTGGAGAACGGCTCGGTCATCGACCAGGCGGACACCACCGTCCCCGCACCCGTCACCGACGTCCTCACCAGCGTCAACGACCTGACGGCCTCCGTCGACACGGAAGACCTGCGCACGGTCGTCGACGAATTCGGAGCCGCGTTCAGCGGCCGTGGAGACGACCTCCAGGTCCTGCTCGACACCAGCAGCGAATTCGTCGAGGCCGCGGACGAGGCCCTGCCGACCACCACGAAGCTGATGGCGGACGGCGAGACCGTGCTGCGCACCCAGAACGAACAGGGCGAAGCGCTGAAGGGCTTCGCCTCCGGCGCCGAGGAACTCGCCGCCGAACTCAAGGGATCCGACACCGACCTACGTCGGCTCATCGCCGCGGCGCCCGGCGCCACCGAACAGATCAGCGGGCTGCTGCGCGACCTCGACCCCGCCTTCGGCGTGGTCGTCGCCAACCTCCTCACCACCTCCGAGGTCGCCGTCACACGGCAGCGCGGACTGGAGGAACTCCTCGTGAAACTCCCCGCGGTCGCGGCGGCCGGCGCGAGTGCCGTCGACGCGGACGGTGCCAGGTTCGGCATGTCGGTCACCTTCTTCGAACCACTGCCCTGCACCACCGGATACGGCTCCACCACCTACCGCCCCGGCACCGACGTCTCGCCGGCCCCCGCCACCAACACCAAGGCCCGCTGCGCGTCCTCGCCCGGCAGCGGCATCAATGTCCGGGGCAGTGCCAACGCCCCGACGGGCGGTCCCGTACCCGAGCCGTTCACGCCCGGTTCCGGTCTCCTCCCGGACACGCTCGGCACCACCGGGCAGACCACCACACCACAGGCCGAAGGCATGGCCGGACTGCTGGGCCTGGGAGGCGGCTCATGAGCGACCGTACGAGAACCGGCCTCGGCTGGGCCGCGCTGCTCGCCGCCGTGCTCGTCTGCGCGCTCGGCACCTGGTCGTACGCCCAGGCCCGGGGTGACGACTCCCTGGCGTACGCGAAGAGCCGTGACACCGCGCTCGCCGAGGGCAAGCGGCACCTCGCCCGGCTGACCAGCATGGACGGCAGGACAGCGGCGAGCGTGGAGTCCGGGCTCACCGCCTGGCTCGGCGCCTCGACGGGACCGTTCCACGACCGGCTGGAGAGCACCCGGAAGAAGGACGCGGGCGAGCTCACCGAGTCGGGCACCACCGCACGCGGCAAGGTCACCGACGCCGCGCTCACCGCGCTCGACGACCGGGCCGGCACGGCGGCACTCATCGCGACCGTCGACGTAGAGATCACCCCGCGCACCGGCAAGGGCGGCACCGAGCGCAAACGTTTCGAGGCGACGCTGGCCCGGACCGGGGACGGCTGGAAGATCAAGGCACTTGACGCGCTGCCGGTCGGGAGCGGCTCATGAAGCAGAGCACGGCAACAGCGACGATCGCGCCGGACCCCGGACCCGTACCGGATCCCGGTCCGGAGGGCACCCCGGCCCGCAGGCGGTGGACCCGCCCCGTGGCGGCCGTGCTGGCCGTCGCCCTGCTGGGCGTGGGCGGCACCCTGTTCGTCCAGGGGCGACAGCTGCGCGACACCCCCGCCACGTCCAACCACGCCCTCACCGACTCCGCCGCGACCACCCAGGTCGCCGGTGACGTGAGCAGCGCGCTGGGCAAGGTCTTCTCGTACAGCCCGCAGGCCACCGCCGCCACCAAGGAGTCGGCGAAGCAACTGCTCGCGGGCCGGGCGCTCCAGCAGTACGCGGCCCTGTTCGGCCAGGTCGAGAAGCAGGCCGCGGACCAGAAGCTGACCCTCACCAGCCAGGCCGTACGTGCCGGGGTCACCCGGCTCACCGGCGGCAGCGCCCATCTCCTCGTCTTCCTCGACCAGGTCTACGAGCGCGAGGGAAAGGCCGCCACCACGGCGGCGGCACAGCTGTCCGTGACCGCGGAACTGCGGGACGGACACTGGCGGATCGTCGACATCACCTCCAGGTAGGGGAGAGCACCGATGGCACGGGTACGCACGACGAGAAATCCGCTGCGGGCGGCAGCGGTCGCGCTGACAGTCGTGGCCGCCGTCGCCGCGGGCTGGGGAGGCTGGTCCCGCTACGACGCCGCGCACGACGGCTCGGCGGCCTACGCGCAGGCCCGCGACGCCGCCCTGGCGGCGGGTGAGCAGGCCGTACAGAACATGAACACGCTCGACCACGCCCGGCTCGCCGAGGGGCTCGACAGCTGGGAGGACTCGACCACCGGCGATCTGCACAAGCAACTCGTCGACGGGCGGGACGCGTTCCTCAAGCAGATCGAGGCGGCCAAGACGGTCAGCACCGCCAAGATCCTCTCCGGAGCCGTGACGGAGCTGGACGACCGGGAGGGCAAGGCCGGCGTGATGGTGGCGCTGCGCGTCACCGTGACCGCCCCCGAGGGCGAGCCCGCGGTCAAGGAGAGCCGGATGCTGGGGCAGCTCACCCGCACCTCCGGGGGCTGGAAACTCAGCGCCCTGGGCCAGGCACCCGTCGGTGACACCGCCGGCTGACCCGCCCGACCGCCCCGCCTTCGAGAGGACCACACCATGTCGACGACCCGCCACCTCGTCAACCGCCGCCGCCGGCTCGCCACGGTCGCCGCGACGACCGCGCCGTCACGCACGGCCGATCCCGGGCCGGCCGAGGCGCCCGGGGCGACGGAGCCCCCCGAGCCCGCGGACACGGCCGCCGCCGAAGCGGCCCCCGAGGACGAGGCCGGGACGGAGGAGGGGGCCGCCGGGGACGCGCCCCCGCGCAGGCGGCTGCCCCGCCCGCGCGTCCGGCTGCCCGCCGTCCTCTGCGCCGTGACACTGCTCCTCGGCGCCTTCGCCGCCTGGTCGTTCACCTCGGCCGGCACACTCCGCGACGACCCGAGCCGGCAGAACGCGGCCCTCACCGACATCAGCAGGACCAGCGAGGTGAAGGGGCAGATCACCGAGGCCGTCGGCGCGGTCTTCTCCTACAACTACGCCTCGCCCGCGAAATCCGACCTTGCCGCGCAGAAGCATCTGACCGGCAAGGCGGTCCAGCAGCACAAGGACATGCTCGCCGAGGTACGGGCCCAGGCGCCGAAGCAGAAGCTCTTCCTCACCACGACCGTCACCCAGAGCGGCGTCGAACTGCTCGACGGCGACCGCGCCCGGCTGCTGATCTTCGCCGACCAGAGCAACACCCGTACCGGCAAGGAGGAGGAGACGACGTACGCGGCCGCGATGTTCGCCGTGGACGCCGTCCGCCGCGGCGACACCTGGCGGATCGCGGCCATCGACACGTTCACGCGATGACCCAGGAGAGGCAGGACACATGAGGTTCAACGGATCCATGCGCCGCGGACTCACCGGCACGGCCACCGCGGTCGCGGCCATGGCGGCGCTCACCGCGTCCCAGGCCCCGGGGCTCACGGGCGGCGGCGCTGCCGACGACGCGAAGAACGTGGCATCGGACGACGTCGTCTGGACCGAGGTGGAGAACGACGACAGCTACCACACCGAGCTGCCGCCCCTGGAGTCACCGGAGCCGCCGAAAAGCACCGGGAAGAAGCCCGGCCCGGCCGTCACGCAGCCCTGGGCCGAGGCGGGCATACCCGCCACCGTCCTGGCCGCCTACCGCGACGCGGAGAGAGCGCTCGGCCGGAGCGACCCCGGCTGCCACCTTCCCTGGCAGTTGCTCGCGGCGATCGGAAAGGTGGAGTCCGGCCATGCGAGCGGGGGACGGGTGGACACCGTCGGCACCACGCTCACGCCGATTCTCGGGCCCGTCCTCAACGGCAGCGGCTTCGCGCACATCTCCGACACCGACGGCGGCGCGTACGACGGCGACGCCCGGTACGACCGGGCGGTCGGTCCCATGCAGTTCATTCCGTCCACCTGGGCGCACTGGGGCAAGGACGGCAACGGCGACGGGCGCAAGGACCCCGGCAACATCGCCGACGCCGCTCTCGCCGCGGGCCACTACCTCTGCGCCGGGACGCGTGACCTGTCCGTACGGGCGGATCTGGACAGGGCGGTCCTCAGCTACAACCACTCGGACACCTACCTCAGTACGGTCCTGTCCTGGCTGGAGTTCTACCGCAAGGGCGTCCACCCCGTCGCCGACGGCACGGGCGTGATCCCGAAGAGCCCCGGCGCGGGAGGCCCGAACACCCCGAAGGCCCCGGTCGGCGGCCCCGGCAGCCCGAGCGCCCCCGGCAAGGGCGGCGGCGGCATCGTCGTCGGCCCGCAGCCCACCCGCACACCGGCTCCCTCCACCTCGCCGACTCCCACCCCGACGGACTCCGGGAGCCCGGACCCGGGTGGTCCGTCGACACCCACGGACCCGAGCCCCGACCCCACCGACAGCGGCCCCACGGACCCGACCACCACGCCCACACCGGACCCGACGACGCCGGACCCGACGACGTCACCCGACCCGGACCCCACCTCCACCGATCCGGCCTGCCCCACGCCCTCGGCGGAGGCCGGCACCGAGGCCCCCACGGACGCACCCACCGACGAGCCCTGCCCCACCCCCAGCGCTTGACGGGTCAGCGGCCGTCGAGCACCTCGGACAGGTCGTACCGCACCACTTCCTCCAACTGCGCGTAGGTGCAGCCGGAAGGGACGCGGTCCGGCCGCCACCGCCGGAACTGGGTGGTGTGGCGGAAGCGGTCACCCTCCATGTGGTCGTACGCCACCTCGCAGACCCGCTCCGGCGCGAGAGCCACCCAGGAGAGGTCCTTCTTGCCCGACCAGCGGCTCGGCGCGCCCGGCAGACGTGCCCCCTCGTGTGCCGACGCCTCCGCCCAGGACGCCCACGGATGCTCGGCGGGGTCGATGCGCAACGGGTCGAGCTCCTTCAGGAGTTCAGCGCGCCGTTTCATCGAGAACGCCGCGCACACCCCCACGTGCTGGAGGGCGCCCCCGGCGTCGTACAGGCCGAGCAGCAGTGAGCCGACCACCGGACCGCTCTTGTGGAAGCGGTAGCCCGCCACCACGCAGTCGGCGGTCCGCTCGTGCTTGATCTTGTACATGACCCGTGCGTCCGGCCGGTACGGCAGATCGAGCGGCTTGGCGACCACGCCGTCGAGCCCCGCTCCCTCGTACCGCTCGAACCACTCCCGCGCGAGATCCGGGTCCGTGGTGGACGGGGCCAGATGGACGGGGGCCGAGGCGTCCGCCAGCGCCCCCTCCAGGACCGTCCGCCGTTCGGTCTGGGCGGTGGTGAGCAGTGACGTGTCGTCGAGGGCGAGGATGTCGAAGGCGACGAAACTCGCCGGGATCTGCTCGGCCAGCATCCGCACCCTGGAATCGGCCGGATGGATGCGCTCACTCAGCCGGTCGAAGTCCAGCCGTCCCTCGTACGGCAGAACGATCTCGCCGTCGACCACGCACCGCGTCGGCAGATTCTCCCGCACGGCGGCGACCACCTCGGGGAAGTAGCGGGTGAGGGGCTTCCCCGTCCGGCTGCCGATCACCACCTCGTCACCGTCCCGGTGCACGATCGCCCGGAATCCGTCCCACTTCGCCTCGTACTGCATACCCGGCGGAATCGCGGACACGGACTTGGCGAGCATCGGCTTCACAGGAGGCATCACCGGCAGGTCCATGGCCCCGATTCTCACTCACCGCAGTGAGAACGTCCTCCGATATGCGGCATATGTGGGCCCGGCCTACGGTGTCCGACATGGGAGCAGGAGCAGCGGTGGAGCTGGAAGTGGACGGACGGGCCGTACGGCTGTCCAACCCGGACAAGGTGTACTTCCCGGAGAAGGGCTATACCAAGAAGGACGTGGCCGACTATTTCCAGGCCGTGGGGCCCGGGATCCTCCGCGCCCTGCGCGAGCGGCCGACCACCCTCCAGCGCTTCGTCGACGGGGTCGAGGGCGACTTCTTCTACCAGAAGCGGGCGCCGAAGAACCTCCCCGACTGGACCCCCACCGCCCGGATCGAGTTCCCCAGCGGCCGGCACGCCGACGAGATGTGCCCCACCGAACTGGGGGCCGTCCTCTGGGCGGCCAACCTCGGCACCCTGACGTTTCACCCCTGGCCCGTGCGCCGGGCGGACACAGACCACCCCGACGAGCTGCGCATCGACCTCGACCCGCAGCCCGGCACCGATTACGCAGACGCCGTCAGGGCAGCCCACGAACTGCGCTCCGTCCTGGACGACCACGGACTGCGCGGCTGGCCCAAGACCTCCGGCGGGCGCGGCATCCACGTCTTCGTCCCGCTGGTCCCCGAGTGGACGTTCACGCAGGTCAGACGCTGCGCCATCGCGGTGGGACGGGAGCTGGAGCGCAGGATGCCGGACCGGGTGACCACCGCCTGGTGGAAGGAGGAGCGGGGCGAGCGGATCTTCGTCGACTACAACCAGACCGCCCGCGACCGCACCATCGCCTCCGCCTACTCCGTACGCCCCTTCCCGCACGCCCCGGTCTCCGCCCCCCTGCGCTGGGAGGAGGTCGACGACGCGGAGCCGCGCGACTTCGACCTCGGCACCATGCCCGGGCGGTACGCCGAGGTGGGCGATCTGCACGCCGACATGGACGACCACGCCTTCCGGCTCGACCAGGTGCTGGAGCTCGCCCGGCGGGACGAGCACGAGCACGAGCTCGGCGACCTGCCCTATCCGCCGGAGTACCCGAAGATGCCCGGCGAGCCGAAGCGGGTACAGCCCAGCCGCGCCCGCCACGACGACGGTGACGCATGAGCACCGACGAGGGGGCCGAGCCCCCGGCCCACGGCGCACACGGCAGGCCCCCGACCAGGGCCGAGAAGTGGGCATCGTACAAACAGTCCCCGTACGTCCCCGCCTTCGTGCTGCTCTTCATCCTCGCCGCCGCGGCCGGACTCTTCGCCGGCTCGTACACCTACACGATGGCCGACCCGACGCCGCGCCATATCCCCTCCGCGGTGGTCGGAGACGTCCAGGCCAAGGGCGGGAAGCAGTTCATCGCCGGCATGGAGAAGGCCCTCGACGCTTCCCTCCAGCTGCGCCCGTACGCCTCCCGCGCCGCGGCCCGGGAGGCCATGGAGGAGCAGAAGGTCTTCGTGACCCTGCGGCCGGGCGAGCGCGGGGTGGCCATGGACATCGCCGGAGCCGCCGGGGCCACGGTCGCCCAGCTGCTCGCCGAGACGGGGGCGGAGGTCGCGAAGGCCACCGGGGTCCCGGTCACGATCACGGACGTCAAGCCGCTCCAGAAGGGCGACCCGCGCGGGCTGGCCCTCTTCTACATCTCGCTGGCCGCCGTCATCATCGGCTTCGTCGGAGCCATCCAGCTCAGCGTGCACGCCCGGGCGCTCAACCCCCTGGAGCGGATCGCGTTCACGGTCGCCTACTCGCTGCTCGGCGGCTTCGCGATCGCCGCGGTGGTGGACTGGCTGATCGGCGCGCTGGACCTGCCGTTCGTCGAGTCCTGGCTGATCCTGGCGTTCACGATGTTCACGTCCGGCATGGTCTTCACCATGTTCAACACCATCATGGGGCGCTGGGCGATGCTCCCCACCTGGGGGCTCATGGTGCTGCTGGGCAACCCGTCGTCCGGGGGAGCGGTGTCCTGGCCGCTGCTGCCCTCGGCGCTCGGAGAGATCGGGCGCTGGCTGCCGCCGGGCGCCTCGGTCAACGCCCAGCACACGGCGGTCTACTACCAGGGCCACCAGTACGCCTTCCCGTTCCTGGTGCTGGCGGGCTGGTCGCTGGTCTCCTGCACGGTCTTCTGGGTGTGGCGCCACCGGCATCCGGGCGGCCGTGGCCACATGCCGGAGCATGCGGCCACGGCCGCCGTCTGAGCGTGGCCCGCCCTACAACTCCTGGATGCGGATGTCGCGGTACGAGATCACGTCGGTGGTGCTGTGGACCTGGAGCCCGACGTAACCGGAGGCGTACCGCCGGCCGTCGGTACCCGGGTCGTCACCCCGCGGCGGTTCGAAGACCTGGCCGCCGTTGTTGTCGAACTCATTGATCAGGACACCGTTGCGGTAGACCGAGTAGTGCTGGTCCACCACCCGGATCTCGTAGTCGTTCCAGGTGCCCTTGGGTGTGACCCCGGCGCCGCCGAGGCCGACCCGGTCGAACCCGTAGACGGAACCGGTCTTGTACATGTCGCCGCCGGGCCCGTCGTAGGCCTGGATCTCATGGCCGTACTTGATGGCGGCCCACTCCGGACGCGGCTCCTCCGGGTGGTCGTGGACGTTCGGGAAGCGGACGAACACCCCGCCGTTGGCGTTGCCGCCCTCCGGGGCGTCGTCCCGCCACTGGAGCTTCAGCGAGAAGTCCCCGTACTGCCGGGACGGGAACCACAGCATTCCCATGCCGTCCACCGTGGTGGAGCTGGTGATCGAGCCCTCCTCCTCGTTCAGCGCGAACTGTCCGCCGCCGACCTGCTCCCACTTGGCGAGGGACGCGGCGGTGCCGTCGAAGAGCTTGCGGTAGCCCTCGTCCTGGCCCGGCTTGCCGATGCCGGACTGCTTGGCCGCCTTGTAGATCTTCTTGTGCTCACGGGCGTCGACGACCCCGTCGGTGAGCAGCTTGTCCAGGACCTTGTCGACGTGCTTGAGGAACAGCGCGTGCGAGGACCAGTCCTTCTCGTCCTCGATGAGCTCGTTGATGGTGCAGCGGTTGCCGGTCAGCCGGTTGGGAACACCGGTGTCGACCGTGCCGACGATGACGGTGAGCCGTTCGTCGAACTCAGGGCAGTTGGGTGCCGGGACACCGCCGCTCTGCGCGACGGTGAACGAGCTCTGCTTCGCCTCCGAGGTGTTGCCGGCCTTGTCCGTCGCCCGGTGGGCGAACGTGTGGTGGCCGACGCGGTCGACGATGACGGGGGAGGAGTACGCGAGGTACGGGCCGCCGTCGAGGGAGTACTCGGCCTTGTCCACGCCCGAGTCGTCGTCGGTGGCGCTGAGGGTGACCTCGGCGCTCGTGATGAACGCGCCGTCCGAGTTCTTGTCGCCCGTCACGACCACGGAGGTCTCCGGCGGGGTCTGGTCCTGCGACGGCGGCTCGACGACGGTGAAGCCGACCGTCTTCTCCTCCGCCGCGTTGCCCGACTTGTCGGTGGCGCGGTAGCGGACCGTGTGGTCCCCGACCTCGTGCACCATCACGGGCGCGGTGTACGGCTGCCAGGCGCCGTCCGCCCCGGTCGCGTACTCGATGGTGTTGACGCCTGACCCGGTGTCGGACGCGGTCACGGTGACCGTGGCCATACCGAGGTAGGCGCCCGCTTCGTCCTTCTCGCCCGAGACGGTCGCCGAGGTCTCCGGCGGGGTCTTGTCGTCCGTCGGCGGCGCGGCGACCGCGAAGTCGACCGTCTTCTCCTCCGCCGCGTTGCCCGACTTGTCGGTGGCGCGGTAGCGGACCGTGTGGTCCCCGACCTCGTCCACCACGACGGGCGCGGTGTACGGCTGCCAGGCCCCGTCCGCCCCGACCGCGTACTCGACGGTGTCGACGCCAGAGCCCGCGTCGGTCGCAGCCACGGTGACCGTGGCCTGGCCGATGTACGCGCCGTCGGCGTTCTTGTCGCCGTCCACCGTCGCCGAGGTCTCGGGAGCGGTGGTGTCCTCACCGCCGCCACCGTCCTCGGTCACCGTGAGGACGCCGGTCATCGAGCCGTGGCCGGGAATCGTGCAGTGGTAGAAGTACTTGCCGGGCGTGAGGGTGACCTCGACGCTGTGCTTGCCACCCTCGCTGTCACCCGGGTTGGCCAGGATGTTCACCTGGACGTCGCTGTTGTACTCCGGGTCCGACACGCTGAACGTCAGCGTGTGCGGCATGCTCGTCGTGTTGCCTGTGGCCTCGCTGTTCTCGAACACGATGGTCGCGGCGCCGGCCACCGCGGTCTCGGGAGCCGTCAGATAGTGGTCGATGGGGTCGCCCGCGGTCCAGGTGAGGACCTGGTCGGCCGCTGCCGCCCGGTCGTCGTCACGGCCGTACGCCGCCGTCGACGCCAGCCCGAGGACCATCAGGAACGAACCGAGCAGGGCGAGCCACCACCGGGCGGGCCCGTACCGCCGTCGCGCGAGGAGTGAAGGGTGTCTCACTGCGCTGCCGCCTTCCTGGCCAGGTCTGCGGCGGCCGGGGTCGGACCGCCGCCCTTGTACGTCACGCGCCACAGCGCGGACTTGGAGTCTGAGGTGAAGAAGCCGCGCCCGTAGTCCAGGACGTAGAGCGAGCCGTCCGGGGCGAACTTCCAGTCCATGAGGTTGCGGATCCCGTCCGCGCCGACCGGAATGATCTTCTTCAGGGACTCGGCGTGGGTGGGCAGGCCGCCCTTGCCGACCGTCTTCGGGTCGGTCAGCACGGCGTGACGCGGCTGGGTGTCGTCGTAGAAGTCACCCACGAACCACTTCCCGTCCCAGTAGGCCGGCCACTTGGCCTCGCTCGTGCTCGCCTCGTCGTAGCGGTAGACCGGGCCGTTCATCGTGGCCTGGCCGCCGCCCTTGAGCCAGGGCAGGAGCTCCTTCTGGTCCTCGACCTTGTAGCTGGGGATGCCGTTCTCGTCACGCGGGTAGTCGACGCCGCCGCCCTGGGGCGAGTACCAGATGGTGTTGCCGGTCACCGGCGGCAGTTTGACCAGGCCGTCGTTGTTCGGCGACTCGTTCTTCGGCGCGTCGCAGTCGTACCAGTCCAGCGGCTTGGTCGGATCGGGCAGGTTGCGGTCCCGGTAGGGCTGCTTGTTGCCCATGCAGTACGGCCAGCCTTGGTTGCCGGCCTTGGTGATCGCCGCGAACGTGTCGTACTTGGCGGGTCCCCAGGTGGTGCTGGGCTCGCCCGCGTCGGGGCCGACCCAGCCCGCGTACAGCGTGTCGGTCGACTTGTCGACGGAGATGCGGGCGGGGTTGCGGACACCCATCACATAGATCTCGCCGCGGGTCTTGCCGCCGCCCTCGTCCGGCTCCTCGCCGGTGAAGAGGTTGCCCTCGGGCAGGGTGTAGGTGCCGTCGTCCTCGGGGTGGATCCGCAGGATCTTCCCGTTGAGGTTGTTGGTGTTCCCCGCAGTGCGGCGGGCGTCGGAGAAGGACACGCCCTTGTAGTTCGGCTCCGGGTTGTTGCCGGAGTAACCGTCGCTGAACTGCGAGGAGTTGTTGTCACCGGTGGCGATGTACAGGTTCTGCTTCGAGTCCCAGGCCATCCCGCCGCCCGCGTGGCAGCAGCTGTGGATCTGGACCGGCCAGTTCAGGAGCACCTTCTCGGACGCCAGGTCCAGCTTGTTCGTGGCGTGGTCGAAGGTGAAGCGCGAGACCTGCCGCACCGCCATCTGGTTGTCGCGGTCGATCTTCGCGTGCGGCGTGTAGTGCAGATACACCCAGCCGTTGGTGGCGAAGTCCGGGTCCAGCTCGATCCCGAGCAGGCCCTCCTCCACCTTCACCAGCTCCTCGCCGCCGCCCTTGTTGCCGAAGACGCTCAGCTTTCCGGCAAGGGTGACCTTCTTGGTGGCGGGGTCGTAGACGTGGATCTCACCCTCGCCCTTGCCGACGTTCGGGTCGTTCCAGTCGGTGACCACCGGCACGCTGCTGTCCGTGCCGCCGCGCCCGATGTAGAAGATCCGTCCGTCCTTCGCGGTCACGAGGCCGTGCGGCTCGCCGATCTGGTCGTTCTGGCCGGGCTGGTTGGGCTGGGTGAGCCGCTCGGCCGTGTAGTTGGAGTCGATGGTGGCCTTGCAGTCGGCCTGCGAGGTGCGGCTCGTCCAGGCCAGCGCACCACGAAGATGGTCGCGGAAGTCGGTCTCGGCGAAGCTCGCCGCCGTACCGCCCATGCCGGTGTAGAAGGAGCGGCCGCCGTCGTAGTCACGGCACCAGGAGACCGGGTGGTCCCAGCCGTTGGCGGACTTGCCCGGGGTGTAGGTGAGCTCGCGGACGCGGGCCACGGTGTGCACGTCGCCGGACGGGTTGTCCTTCCAGTTCAGCCAGGTGTCCGGACGCTTCCACTCCAGCGGGAGGTTCTTCGTCGCCGGGTGCTGCCGGTCGCCGATCTCCACGGTGGCGCGCTGGACGTCCGTCGGGCTGTCCGCCGCCGGGCGGGCGCCGACCAGGCCGGTGAACCAGTCGGAGTACGGCTCGGTGCGCGCCGCGTCATGGATGCCGAGGAAGCCGCCGCCGGCCTCCATGTACGCCTCCAGACCGGCCTCCTGCTCCGGGTCGAGCACGTCACCGCCGCCGGTCAGGAAGACGACCGCGTTGAACGTGCCGAGCTTCTTGCCGTTGGTGAAGACCCCGGCGTCGTCGGTGGCGACGGTCTTGAACCGTCCGGCCTCAGGACCGCTGAGCCCGATCTTCTCGATGGCCGCGATACCCGCGTCCACGGTCGGCGACTCATCGCCCGCCGAGGCGTGGAACACCAGCACCTTGACGTTCGCCCCGCCGGGCGGCGTGGGAAGGGACAACGTTGTCGCCATCCGTTCCTTCAGCCCGGGGTCCGGATAAGGGCTGGCGGTGGCCGCGTTGCCGCCCAGCAAGGACGCGGTCAGGGCGCCCGCTGCCACGGCCGCCGCGATGCCGCGGCGCGATCTGGACCTGTGATGTGGTGTGCGCTGCATGTGGTCACCCACCCCTCTTGGTCACTTCTCCGGTCACTTCTCTCGTCACCGCACCTCTGTGGTCACTGCGACAGCGCACGAAGCTAGACCTCTTTTCGTGGCTCGCCAATAGGTATGGCAGCAATCGAACGAACTTTGTCCTGAGTGTGGATAAACCAACGTCCCCCGGCTACCGTGTGGGCCGTCCAGGGGAGCAGCGCGTCAGTTTCCGTCTCGCAGTGGGGAGTTCGACATGGACCGAAGGACCTTCAACCGCCGGATGCTGGTCGGCGGGGGAGTGGCGGCGGCCACTGGCGTGACATCGATGTCACTCGGCGCCGTGCAGGCCACCTCCGCCGAGAACCCCGCGAAGACCGCCCCGGCGGGAGGAGTCGTACGCCATCTCAAGCTGTACGCGGAGAAGCTGGCGGACGGCCAGCTCGGATACGGCTTCGAGAAGGGCAAGGCGTCGATCCCCGGGCCGCTCATAGAGGTCACCGAGGGCGACACGCTGCACATCGAGTTCGAGAACACCACGGACGTCGACGCCAGCCTCCATGTCCACGGCGTCGACTACGACATCGCGAGCGACGGCACCCGCATGAACCGCAGCCACGTCGAACCGGGCGGCACCCGCACGTACACCTGGCGCACCCACGCACCGGGCCGCCGCAAGGACGGCACCTGGCAGGCGGGAAGCGCCGGCTACTGGCACTACCACGACCACGTCGTCGGCACGGACCACGGCACGGGCGGCATCCGCAAGGGCCTGTACGGGCCGCTCGTCGTACGCCGCAAGGGAGATGTCCTGCCGGACAAGACGATCACGATCGTCTTCAACGACATGACCATCAACAACAAGGCCGCCGACGCGAGCCCGAACTTCGAGGCGACCGTGGGCGACCGGGTCGAAGTCGTGATGATCACGCACGGCGAGTACTACCACACGTTCCACATCCACGGGCACCGCTGGGCGGACAACAGGACCGGGCTGCTCACCGGCCCCGACGACCCCAGCCGTGTCGTCGACACCAAGATCTGCGGACCAGCCGACTCCTTCGGCTTCCAGATCATCGCGGGCGAACACGTGGGAGCCGGCGCCTGGATGTACCACTGCCATGTCCAGAGCCACTCGGACCAGGGAATGGCCGGTCTGCTGCTCGTCGCCAAGGCGGACGGCACGGTCCCGGGCTACGACCCGCCGCACCACGCGGCGGGTGCGGCCGGCGCACACGCGCACTGAGTCATACGCCTGCCGCCATCCGCTGCTGCTCCTCCTCGACGATGCGCCGGGCGAGCGCCCCGTCCGACACGTCGATGGCGTCGGGCGTCGCCTCGGCGACATCGCTGCGGCGCGCGTACGCGTCGAAGAGCCGGTCCTTGCGCGCCAGGATGTCCAGCATCCGCTGGTCCACACTGTCCGCCGCGAGGAGCCGGTGGACCCGGACGGTCCGTATCTGTCCCATACGGTGGGCCCTGGCCACCGCCTGGTGCTCCATCGTCGGCTTGATCTGCGGCTCGCACAGGATGACCACCGATGCCGCCTGGATGTTGAGACCGATACCGCCTGCCTGTATCTGGCTCAGCAGCACCGCGTGCCCGTCCACCGCGCTGAACGAGTCGACAAGGCCCTGCCGGCGCTCGGCCGGGATCCCGCCGGAAACCGGGCCGAACACCGTGTCACCCAGGGCGTCCTGGACGGTCCGCAGCACCTCACGGAAGTACGAGAACACCACGACCTTGAGCCCGTTGGCCTCGGCCTCCGCGACGAGTTCGCGCAGCCGGTTGAGTTTCGCCGACGTCTCGGGACGGGCGTAAGCCGCGCGGCGCATCCGCATGAAGTGCCCCGAGCCGACCGCCTCGTGGTACGCCTCGAGGTCGGCGGGAGAGAACTCCTCCCACTCGTCGGCCTGCACCAGAGCCGGGAGTTCCCCCAGCACGTCCTCCTGGTTCCGGCGCAGATAGGCGGGGGCGACGGCCCTGCGGAACGCGTGCGAGCCGGCGACGCCGTGGGTGGAGGTCACGAGCGGTGCCAGCTCGGGCCGCAGCTGCCGCACCAGACTCCGGAACTCCTCGACCCGGTTCTCCATCGGGGTGCCGGTGAGGAACAGCGCCCTCTCACTGTGCCGTGTCCAGCCGCTCACGGCCCGGGAGCGCCGCGTCGCGGGGTTCTTCACGAAATGCGCCTCGTCCACCACCACCATGCCGGGCCTGACCCCCGACCCCTGGCCGTCCGGCAGCGTGTGCAGCGCGTCGAAGGTGGTCAGGGCGACCCCGCCCCGCTCGCACCACTCCCCGAACGCCCCCTGCCGCTCGGGACCGTGCACCGGCACGGCGCGCAGGGTGGACCGTGCGGTGACCTCCCGCCGCCAGTTGATCAGGACACTCGCCGGGCACACGACCAGGAAGTGGGTCTCGCCCCCGGCCGCCAGATGGGCCAGCGCGGCGATGGCCTGCACGGTCTTGCCCAGTCCCATCTCGTCCCCCAGGATCACCCGCTTCTGGGCCAGCGCGAAGCGCGCCCCGAAGGACTGGTAACCGCGCAACGAGACCCGCAGACAGGTGTCGTCGAGCCGCAGCCCGCGGACCCGGTCGGCGATCCCGGCAGGCAGGAACCCCTCTGCCGCGTCCCGGTCGGGTCCGCTGCCGGACAGTTCGGCGAGCAGGCTGTAGTACTCGGCCGAGCGCAGTTCGAAGTCGACCCAGGCCTCCGCCTCCGAGGCGGGATCCCGCAGCAGGTCGACGGAGACCTGCCCGAACAGTGTCCGAAGTCCGCGTGAGTCCGCGTCCCGCGCCACCGCGCCTACGGAGGCTGCGGCGGCGGGAGCCCCGGTCCTGGCCGCACGTCCCGAGAACAGCATCCGCAGCCGGCTCCGCGCGGGTGCCGCCGCCACCAGCAGCGGTTCCAGTTCCGCGGTCAGAAGCCGGGCGGCATCGACCGCCCGGCGCACGTCGGGCCCGGCGGTCACCAGCCGGTGCAGGGAGACGAGCAGCGTGTTCGTCGTCGTGTCCGACGCGTCCACGTCTATCCGTACGGCGACGGTGTCCCGGACCGCGTGTGCGATCTGCAGCGCGGCGGCCAGCGCCTGGTCCGCGGTCTGCGCACCGACACCTGGGATCTGGCGGAGCTCGTAACGCCCGGCTCCATGGACCCGGCCGACCGTCGCGTACCCCGCCTGTTCCAGCGCGCCGAGCCGCAGCCGGCCCTCCGTGACGTCCGCCAGCCGGGAGACGGGGATGGAGGCCAGTTCGAGGGCGACGAGGGAGTCCAGCACGGGGGGCGAGCGAGGTGTGCGCGGCCTCGACGGCACCGCGGTGATCGTCCAGGACCGCGCGGGCTGTCCCGGCGAGCGCCTGGGCGTTGGTGAGCAGTTCACGTGCGGCTCTTCCGGTGGGCCCGGCCTGCGTCATGTGTCTTCTACGTCCTTCTGTTCCCGCCTCCGCGGCCCCGCCACGACCGGGTTCATCGTCCCACGGGCCCCGCGTGGTCCCGCACGGCACGGCGCGAACTGCGGTTGTCAGTACCTGGTGCAAGACTCGGAGGAACGCGGCATCCTCCCTGTCCGACAAGGCGAGTGAGACAACGGAACTCGTTGAAGGAGCACACCATGCTCGACCCAGCTTTCGTCACCGGCGCCCCCAACTGGATCGATCTCGGGACCCCCGACCTCGACGCGGCGACCACTTTCTACAACGGCCTCTTCGGCTGGGAACTGGTGGCAGGCGGTCCCGAGACCGGCGGCTACGGGATGTACCAGCTGCGGGGCAGGACCGTCGCAGGTGCCATGACCGTGCCGGAGGACCAGGGGAAGCCCGCCTGGTCGGTCTACTTCCAGACCCCTGACGCCGACGCGACCGCGCGGACGGTCGAGAAGGCAGGAGGCACTGCCGCGTTTCCTCCGATGGACGTGCTCGACTACGGGCGCATGGGCGGCTTCACGGACAGCACCGGAGCCTATTTCGGCGTCTGGCAGCCCGGTACGAACACCGGCCTCGGCATGATCATGGAGCCCGGTGCGCTGATCTGGGCCGAGCTGTACACCCCGGACGTCCCCGCTGCGGCCGCGTTCTTCCACACCGTCTTCGGATGGCAGACCGAGGACATGTCGTACCCCAGCGGTTCCTACACGATGATCCGCCCCGCCGGCGGTGAGGGCGTCGAATCCTATTTCGGAGGGATCGTGCCCGTCGACGCGGTGCCCAGCCAGGCCGAGGCGGGGCCGCACTGGCTGCCCTACTTCGCCGTGGACGACACCGATGCGGCGGTGGCCGGCGCCGAGCGGCTGGGCGGCCGGGTCACCATGGCCGCCACGGACGTGCCCGAGGTCGGGCGGATCGCCACCTTCACCGATCCCGCGGGTGCGGCCTTCGCGGTGATCAAGCCGGCTCCTATGCAGTAGGACGGACCGGGCCGGACAGGACGCGGGACGAGACGGGGAGGGCCTCGTCCGGCCCCGCCGTTGAACAATCGTTGATCACTTGTTTATCGCGACAGGGCAGCCTGTGTCGCATGCCGATCAACACCATGACCGACTCCGACGAGCTCGCCTGGCAGGAGACCGCGTTGTGCGCGCAGGCCGGGCCCGAGTTCTTCTTCCCGGCGCCGGGCAGCTCCACCCGCGAGGCCAAGCAGCTGTGCAACGCGTGCGAGGGCCGGGTGGCCTGCCTGGAGTACGCACTCACCCATGACGAGCGCTTCGGTGTCTGGGGCGGGCTCTCCGAGAAGGAGCGGGAACGGCTGCGCAGAGGCCGGCCCGACCGCGGCTGAACGCCGGCAGGCGCGAAACCGTTCCTGTCACGTGATCCGGAAGGTCTCGCCGTACACCTGCCACACCAGCGGCTTCTTCAGCCCGAGATTGCCCTCACGCAGGAACACCCGCTGCGCCGTGTCGATCCGGGTCGTGTCGCGCTGCATCCTCCGGGCCTTGATCGCGGACCGGCTCTCGTCGAGGAAGGCATCGAGATACGCCTTCTCGTCACCGCCCTCCGAGGCCGTGTCGGCCGCCGCCATCGCGGCGTCGCGGATCCCGTAGAAGCCGTCCGCCTCGACACCGGGCCCGTGGAGGACCATCGCGTCGTAGTAGATGAACTGTCCCAGGGTGCCGAGGCCGTCCATCTTCGCCAGCCGGACCGCCGGCTCGAAGTACAGCTTGTCGCGCGTCGCGTCCTGGGCCTCCCGGAAAGCGGGGTCCTCCGCCGCCCGGTGCCAGGCGTCGGTGAAACCGGGATCCAGACCCTCGTGCGAATCGGTTCCGTCCACCGCGCGCAGGGCGGGGAGGAACGAGGCCAGCGGATTGTCCGGATGGTCCTCGGTGTACGCCTCGACCAGTTGCAGCATGTCGTTCGTACCCGAGCAGAAGCCGATGATCCCGGCGGTGTAGCCGGTGCCGTCGCCGACGTCCTCGATCGCCCCGTACTGGCTGCGCCAGTCCAGGGTGGACGCCTCCGCACTGGCCACCAGCCGGGATGCGGTCTCCTTCATCGCCGGAGCGGCGAGGCCGGGCGGCAGCGCGTCGATCTCCTCGGCCTGATCGTCGGCCTCGGCGGCGTGCTTGTCCGCGTCGGTCGCCTGCTGGGTGATCGTGGGGGGTTCGGAGTCGCCCCCACTGAACAGGATCGATACGACGATGGCTATCGGTGCACCGAAGAGAACAAGACGTGTCACAGGCTTCACCGGCACAGAGTACGTTCTGTGAAGCTATGGGGGCAGCCCCTCCATGTTTTGAACACGGAACGGCGGCGCACGCATGACGCGTGCGCCGCCACTGTCCGGCGGGTGTCGGGGAGCGGATCCCGAGCCCGGCCGGGCGGATTCCTGCGGAGCCGGGCCGGTCAGCCCTGTGCGGCGCGGATCGCCATGCGCGCCCTGCGGGCCGCCAGCTTCTCGTCGAACTTCGACGCCTCGCTGTCCAGGCCGCTCATGTACAGCCCGAGCTCCTCCTGAGCCTTGAGGCCCTCCGGGCCGAGGCCGTCGATGTCGAGGACCTTCAGGTACCGCAGGACTGGCTGGATCACGTCGTCGTGGTGGATGCGCATGTTGTAGATCTCGCCGATCGCCATCTGCGCGGCGGCCCGCTCGAAGCCGGGCATGCCGTGGCCGGGCATCCGGAAGTTGACGACGACGTCGCGCACGGACTGCATCGTGAGGTCCGGGGCGAGTTCGAAGGCCGCGCCCAGAAGGTTGCGGTAGAAGACCATGTGCAGGTTCTCGTCGGTCGCGATCCGGGCCAGCATCCGGTCGCAGACGGGGTCGCCCGACTGGTGGCCGGTGTTGCGGTGCGAGACACGGGTCGCGAGCTCCTGGAACGCGACGTACGCCACGGAGTGCAGCATGGAGTGGCGGTTGTCGGACTCGAAGCCCTCCGCCATGTGCGCCATGCGGAACTGCTCCAGCTTGTCCGGGTCCACGGCGCGCGAGGTGAGCAGGTAGTCGCGCATCACGATGCCGTGCCGGCCCTCCTCCGCGGTCCAGCGGTGCACCCAGGTGCCCCAGGCGCCGTCACGGCCGAAGAGGGAGGCGATCTCGTGGTGGTAGCTGGGGAGGTTGTCCTCGGTCAGCAGATTCACGACGAGCGCGATGCGTCCGATGTCGGTGACCTTGGACTGGCCGGTCTCCCACGACTCCCCGTCCTCGAAGATTCCGGGGAAGTTACGGCCGTCGGAGAACGGCACGTACTCGTGCGGCATCCAGTCCTTGGCGACCTTGAGATGGCGGTTGAGTTCCTTCTCCACCACCTCTTCCAGCGCGTACAGCAGCTGGGCGTCGGTCCACGCCTTCGAACTGCCGGTGTGGGGAGAGGTGATCGTCACGGGGGCTCCTGGGGACGGGAGAATTACCTACGGCTTCGTAGGTTACGTGACCGTAGGTTAAGGCGGCAGTAAGGCCGCAGCCAAGCCCGGTCCTCGTGGTGCGCGCTCACATAATGCTATCCATGCAGGTCACCGACGTATCCTGGGGGGCAAGTCAGGCGTCCCTGTCCCCGATCCCCGGGAGCTGTCCGGGGGCGATGTCCCGGAGCCCGCCCGCGTCCAGCAGCAGCCACCGGGTGATCCCCAGCGACTCCAGGAACGGCATGTCGTGGCTCGCCACGATCAGCGCGCCCCGGTACGCCGCCAGCGCAGACGTCAGCCGGTGCACACCGGACAGATCGAGGCTGTTCGTCGGCTCGTCCAGCATCAGCAACCGGGGAGCCGGTTCGGTGAGCAGCAGCGCCGCCAGCGTCGCCCGGAAGCGTTCGCCGCCCGAGAGTGTCCCGGCAGGACGGTCCGCACGCCCGCCCTTGAAGAGGAAGTGTGCCAGCCTCGCCCGGATGCCGTTGTCCGTGGTGCCCGGTGCTGCGCGTGCCACGTTGTCCACCAGGGACAGCGTGTCGTCGAGGACGTCGAGACGCTGCGGCAGGAAACCCACCGGCACCTGGACGGCCGCCTCGCCGGACACCGGATCCAGCTCTCCCGCGATCGTGCGCAGCAGCGTCGTCTTCCCCGCGCCGTTGCGGCCGATCAGTGCGATCCGCTCCGGACCGCGCAGATCCCACTCACCCGGCACCCGGGCCCCGTAGGCCAGTTCGAGGTCCCGGAGCAAGAGCACCCCGCTGCCCGGATGTACCTGGGTGTGCGGCAGTTCGATCCGGATCGCCTCGTCGTCCCGTACCGCGTCGACCGCCTCGTCGAGACGGTCCTCCGCGTCCGCCAGCCGTTCGGTGTGCATGATGCGGTGTTTGCCGGCCGATTCCTGGGCGGTCTGCTTGCGCTGGCCCATCACGGCCTTGGGTTCGCGTTTGGTGTCCCACATCTTCTGCCCGTACCGCTTGCGCCGGGCCAGCTTGACGTGGGCGGCTGCGAGTTCGCGCTTCTGCCGCCGTACGTCGGCCTCGGCGACCCGCACCATCCGCCCCGCCGCCTCCTGCTCCACGGCCAGCGCCTGCTCGTACGCCGACAGGCTGCCGCCGTACCAGGTGACCTCGCCGTCGCGGAGATCGGCGATCCGGTCCACCCGTTCCAGCAGCTCCCGGTCGTGACTGACCACGACCAGCACCTTCTTCCAGGCGTCGACGGCGTCGTACAGCCGCTCACGGGCGTACAGGTCGAGGTTGTTCGTCGGCTCGTCGAGCAGCAGGACGGAGGGGCGTGCCAGCAGCAGCGCGGCCAGGCGCAGCAGCACGCACTCGCCGCCGGACAGCTCGCCGACGGTCCGGTCGAGACCGATGTCGGACAGACCCAGCTGGTCGAGCACGGCGCGGCTGCGCTCCTCGACGTCCCAGTCGTCCCCGACCGCGGCGAAGTGCTCCTCGCGGGAGTCACCTGCCTCGATGGCGTGGAGCGCCGCGCGTGTCGTGGCGACCCCCAGGACCTCCTCCACCCGCAGAGCGGTGTCCAGGACGAGGTCCTGGGGGAGGTAGCCGATGTCCCCGGCCGTTCCGATGTGTCCGGCTGTCGGCGTGAGCTCGCCGGCGATCAGTCGCAACAGGGTCGACTTCCCGCAGCCGTTGAGGCCGATCAGCCCCGTGCGGCCGGGCCCGACGGCCAGCTGGAAGTCATGGAAGACCTCGCTCCCGTCGGGCCATGTGAACGAGAGGGATGTGCAGTGGATATGTGTGGTGGGTGCAGGCACAAGGGTCTCCCGGCTGCGTCGAAGAATCACGGAGAACGGCTCGGACATCGGGGTCACGCAGGGGCACACGTGCGGCAGGGCACGCGGTACGGCATGCGGACACCTCAGATGTGGAGCAACGTCCTTCTCCGATCCGACGACAGCAGGAACGCCCATGACGCTACGAGCAGGCCGCGTCGCCGCGCAACCGAATTCGGGCCGGCCCGCGGTCTCGGGCGTTCACGCCGGGGGACGCCTCAGGCGGGCCCGCCCAGCAGATCGCTCAGACCGCCGTCCAGATCCATGAAGCGGTACTCGTCCCCCACCGGCACCAGCTCCTGCGCACGCTTCAGGAAGCGCCGCAGCTCGGACGTCCGGACATGGACCATCGCGATGCCCTCGACGGCGTGGAACTCCAGCACCGTACGGTCGTACCCGAACGGCCGTACCCGCACGTCACCGAGGCCGGCCGGCGCGTCCATGCCGGTGGCGAGCAGCTCACGGGAGAACTCCCAGGACACCTCGGTGCCTTCGAGGGTCGCCGGTGCCGGGAACGCCATGCGGACGGCGAAGGGGTCCTTGCGGTCGTAGTGCAGTGTGGCGGGCAGAGTCTCCATACGCGGCGCGGACGCGACCATACGGGCCTGCACGGACTGCTCGATAACGCTGGACAAGACCTGCTCCCTCTCGCCTCGGAAGAACGGTTCCCGGCATTGGAGTAGACGACGGAACGCCTTCATCCGTGCACCGGCGGGGGGCGTGAGCTGCGTCACCGCCCGTGCCTCCCTCTGATCAACTGCCCCGTCCGGCGCGGCGCACCCTGGACGCGCGTCCACCGGTGGGTTAGCTTCCAGCGCCATGAGGGCCATGGGAAAGACGAGACGGCTGATCGCACCGGTGCTGTGCGGAGCGGCGGTGGCCGCCGCACTGGCCGCACCGTCGGCGCAGGCCACACCGGCCGGACACCAGGACCGGAAGCCCGAATGGGCGCCCACCGCGACGGGCGCGGACGCGCGCTTCCGCGGCCTCGCCGCCGTGGGCCGCGACGCCGCCTGGGTCGCGGGCTCCGGGGGCACGGTGCTGCGTACCACGGACGGGGGACGCCACTGGCGCGATGTCTCGCCGGACGGCGCGGCCGGGCTGGAGTTCCGTGACATCGAGGCCTTCGACCGGCGACGGGCGGTCGCTCTGGCCATCGGCGAGGGTGAGGCGTCCCGGGTCTTCCGTACCGAGGACGGGGGCGCGACCTGGTCGGAGTCCTTCCGCAACACCGACGCCCGCGCCTTCTACGACTGCCTGACCTTCTTCGACAGCCGTCACGGCCTCGCGATGAGCGATCCGGTGGACGGGAGGTTCCGCATCCTGTCGACCTCGGACGGCGGGCGCAACTGGCGGGTGCTGCCCGACGCCGGGATGCCGGCGGCGCAGCCCGGCGAGGCCGGATTCGCGGCGAGCGGCCAGTGTCTCGTCAGTTCGGGTGGCAGGGACGTCTGGCTCGCCACCGGAGGCGCCTCGTCCGCCAGGGTGCTGCACTCCGCCGACCGGGGCCTGACCTGGACCCGATCCGGGGCGCTGATCCCGGCGGGGGATCCGGCGCGTGGCGTGTTCGGCCTCGCCTTCCGGGACCGCACGCACGGCATCGCGGTCGGCGGCGACTACCGGGCGGGCGCGGCCTCGCCGGACGCGGCGTCCGTCACCGGGGACGGGGGCCGGAGCTGGCGGAGCGCGGCCACCCCGCCGCCGGCCTACAGGTCGGGCGTCGCCTGGCTGCCGCACAGCCGGAGGTCGGCGCTGGCCGTGGGGCCGACGGGCACCGACGTCACCCGGGACGGCGGGCGCACCTGGCGGACCGTGGACACCGGCTCGTACGACACGGTCGACTGCGCCCCGGACGGCGGCTGCTGGGCCGCGGGCGAGCAGGGGCGGGTGGCGCGGCTGCGGTAGCGGGGTCAGCCGGGCAGCTGCTGCCGGTACGGCGCGAGCGCGTCCGAGGTCTTCGTCGCGAGGAACTCCGTGATCCGGTAGGCACACACCTCCTGTGCCGCGAAGGGGTCCGATGCGGCGATCCTCTCGATCACGGCACGGTCGTCGCCCACCGCCAGGATCACACCGCCGTCGCGGGGGTTCTTACGTCCCGAAGCGATGAACACCCCGGCCGCGTACTGCTTCTCCAGCCAGGCGACGTGCTCCGTCATGAGGGCGTCGACGTGCCCGACCGGTGCGGTGTAGGTCAACTCGAGTACGAACATGATCGGCAGGCTACCGGCTGCCTAGACTGACCCGCCATGACGACTTTCCGGATGCCCGCCGACGAGGCCGAAGCCCGCGCCGTCCAGGACGCGTTGCGCACACGCGTGGTGCTGGACGAGCCCGGCCCACCTCCGGGGACCGGCCGGGTCACCGGTGTCGACGTCGCCTATGACGACGCGCGCGATCTCGTCGTGGCGGCCGCCGTCGTCCTGGACGCGGCGACTCTTGAGGTGATCGCCCGGTCCACCGCCGAAGGCCGCGTGACGTTTCCGTACATCCCCGGCCTCCTGGCCTTCCGGGAGATCCCGGCTGTCCTGGCGGCGTTGGAGGGACTGCCGGTGGACCCGGGGCTCGTCGTCTGCGACGGCTACGGACGAGCCCACCCGCGCAGGTTCGGGCTCGCCAGTCATCTCGGCGTCCTCACCGGCCTGCCGGTCATCGGCGTGGCGAAGAACCCCTTCACCTTCAGCTACGGACAACCCGGCTCCCGGCGCGGTGACTTCACCCCGCTCATGGACGGGGACGAGGAAGTGGGCCGGGCCCTGCGCACGCAGGACGCCACGAAACCCGTCTTCGTCTCCGTCGGCCACCGCACCGGCCTGGACAACGCCTGCGCCCACACGCTCGCGATGGCCCGCGACTTCCGCCAGCCGGAGACCACGCGCGAGGCCGACGCGCTGTGCCGGTCCGCTCTGAAGGAAGCGATCGGCTGACCGAGGCCACCCTGCCCCGGGGATCTGTTGCCGTCTGAGTACAAATACGGATGTTGCTTGTCGAATATCAGGGGCAGGCTGGTACACATGATCGACCAGCAGACGCCTCAGATGAGCACCGGAACCATACGTCTCTCCCAGCGCGGTGTCGCCGTGGGCATGACCCTGGGCGTCCTCGCGGGCGCCGGCTGGGCCGTGTCCATGGTTGTCACGCTGGCGTCCTGGATGCTCTGACCCGGGACGCCGGCGGAACCTCTCCGGGGCTCAGCGCACCGCCGCCACCCGGAAGCGCAGCCCGGCCGCCTTCAGCCGCTCCAGCAGCGCATCGCCCATCGCCACGGCCGTCGTGACCTGACCCGACGTCGCCGGCAGGTCGTCGAGGGCGAGCGCCAGAGCCGCTTCGGCCAGCATCCTCGCCGTCTCGTCGTAGCCCGGGTCGCCGCCCGACACCTCGGTGTAGACCCGCCGGCCGCCGCCCTCCCCGATGAAGCGGACCGTGAACCAGCTGCGCCTCCTGCGCTCCTCGCCGGGGCCCGTGCCCGGTTCGACCCGGGCGGACAGCCAGTTGCGCGCCGCGGGGATCTGGGCGGCCCCCGCCAGCAACCCCACCGCCGCCGTGCCGCCGAGCGCCACCGGCAGGTGCTTGACCGAGGCGAAGTGCCGGTAGCGGAAGTCAGGGCCGTAACGCTCCAGCCCTCGCGCGGACCGCTCCACGACACGGGGGTCCAGGGTCGGCAGCGGCAGCGCCCAGGTGCCGGTCTCCGGGCTGAAATGCGGAGCTCCCTGAGGGGCGCGGGCCCTGCGGCCGACCAGGCGCGGCTCGTGCAGGCGTCGTTCCCGCGCCGCCCTCATCATCTGCGGGCCGCGGCCCATCGCGGTGAGTGTCGAGGCGAACGTACCGCCGGAGGGAGCCGCGTTGGTGCGCACATAGCCGTCTACGGTCAGCGGCACGCCCTCGGGGAGCTGCTGGACGGTGAAGTAGACGCCGAGGTCATGCGGTACGGAGTCAAAACCGCAGGCGTGCACCAGGCGCGCACCCGTCTCGCGGGCCCGGGCGTCATGCTCCAGGTACATCCGGTCGACGAACTCGGCCTCTCCCGTGAGGTCGGTGTAGTCGGTCCCGGCCTCCGCGCAGGCGGCGACGAGCTTTTCGCCGTACCGGACGTACGGTCCGACCGTCGAGGCCACCACGTGTGAGGACTCGGCCAGTGCGCGCAGGGCGTCGGCGTCGTCCGCGTCGGCCGTGAGGAGAGGCAGGTCCGCACAGCGCGGGTGCCGCCCGGCAAGGCGCTCGCGCAGCTGTTCCAGCTTGCTGCGGCTGCGGCCCGCCAGGGCCCAGCGGCAGCCGTCCGGCGCGTGGGCGGCGAGATATTCGGCCGTGAGCGCACCCACGAAGCCGGTGGCTCCGAAAAGGACCACGTCATAAGGGCGTTCTGCCCCGTTCTGCCTGTTCATGAGTGCCTCCGCACGGGCCGGCGCCGATGTAGCAGGCAGAGGGTAGCGGAGGCGTTTGTCGTGCCGTGCGGCCGGGCGGGCTTCGATGCGAGAGGATCCGAAGGCAAAGACTAAGCGCTTGCTCGGCCAAAAGGGTTGTGCCGAGCGCGGTCCGTTCTTAGCATCATCGATGTTACATCAGTTGTGTCACACCGCTGGGGGCTTGATGGCAACGACAGGACGCGGACCGCAGGGCCCGCTGACCGGGGTACGCGTCGTCGAACTGGCGGGCATCGGCCCGGGGCCGTTCGCCGCGATGCTCCTCGCCGACCTCGGCGCCGACGTGGTGCGCGTCGACCGCCCCGGAGGATCGGTGATCGGCATCGAACCCGCCTTCGACCTCACCAACCGCAACAAGCGATCGGTTCTCGTCGATCTGAAGACCGAGGGCGGAGCGGGGCAGGTCCTCGACCTCGTCGAACGCGCCGACGTCCTGATCGAGGGCTACCGGCCGGGCGTGGCCGAACGCCTCGGCGTGGGCCCCGACGTCTGTCTGGAGCGCAATCCGCGGCTCGTGTACGGACGGATGACCGGCTGGGGCCAGGACGGGCCACTGGCCGAGCGCGCAGGGCATGACATCGGCTACATCGCCCTCACCGGCACCCTGTCCATGATCGGCAGATCCGGCGAACCGCCCACGGTGCCCGCCAATCTGGTCGGCGACTACGCGGGCGGCTCGCTCTACCTCGTCGTCGGCGTGCTCGCCGCCCTCCAGCACGTCCGTACGCCCGGCGGGACCGGACAGGTCGTCGACGCGGCCATCGTCGACGGCGCGGCCCATCTCGCCACGATGATCCACGGCATGCTCGCAGCCGGCAGCTGGCAGGACCGGCGCGGCTCCAACCTCCTCGACGGCGGCTGCCCCTTCTACGGCTCCTACGAGACCTCCGACGGTGCGTACATGGCGGTCGGGGCCCTGGAGCCACGCTTCTACGAGGAGTTCGCCGGGCTCCTCGGACTCGGGGACGAGGCCCCCGACCGCAGCGACCTCGGACGCTGGGAGGAGCTGCGCGCCCTGGTCGCCGACCGGTTCAGCACCCGTACACGCGCCGAGTGGACCGAGATCTTCGAGCGGACGGACGCCTGCGTGGCTCCCGTCCTCTCGCTCACCGAGGCACCCCACCACCCCCACCTCGCCGCCCGCTCCACCTATGTGGAGCACAGCGGCCTCACCCAGCCCGCCCCCGCACCCCGCTTCTCCGCGACGCCCGTCTCCGTACGCAGCGGACCCGCGCTGCCCGGAGCGGACACCGAGGCCGTCGCCGAGGAGTGGGGCCTGCCGGGCCTGCTGACCACCGGGAAGGAAACGACCGGCTGATGGAACTCTCCCTGCCCCTGAACTACGCGGGCGACCCACGCGCCGCCTGCGACGAGGTCGCCGCGTTCGAGTCGGCGGGCCTCGACGCAGTCTGGGTCGCCGAGGCGTACGGCTTCGACTCGCCCACTGTCATGGGATACCTCGCCGCGCGCACCGAACGCCTGAAGATCGGCGCGGCCATCCTCAACGTCTACTCCCGCACCCCCGCCCTCATCGCCCAGACCGGCGCCGGGCTCGACGCCGTGTCCGGCGGCCGTGCCCTGCTCGGACTCGGCGCCTCGGGCCCGCAGGTCGTGGAGGGCTGGCACGGAAAGCCGTACGACAAGCCGCTCGGCCGGACCCGCGAGACCGTCGAGCTCTGCCGCCGCATCTGGCGCCGCGAGGTCATCGACCACCACGGCATCACGGACATGCCCCTGCCGAAGGAGAAAGGCGGCAAGCTCGGCAAGCCGCTGAAGATCCTCACCCGGCCGGTGCGCGAGACCATCCCCCTCTACGTCGCCTCCCTCGGCCCCGCCAACGTCCGGCTGACCGCGGAGATCGCCGACGGCTGGCTTCCCACCCTCTACATCCCGGAGAAGGCGCAGCAGGTCTGGGGTACGGCACTGACCGAGGGCACGGCGAAGCGCGACCCGGCGCTCGGTCCCCTGCAGACGGTCGCGGGCGGCCTGCTGGCCATCGGCGACGACGCAGCCGCCGTCCGGGACCTCGCCCGTCCGCAGATCGCGCTCTACGTCGGCGGCATGGGCGCGCCCGGCAAGAACTTCTACAACGACCTCGCCGTCGCCTACGGCTACGAGAAGGAGGCCGCCACCATCCAGGAGCTCTACCTCTCCGGGAAGAAGAAGGAGGCCGAGGCCGCCGTCCCGGACGAGTTCTGCGAGCTCATGACGCTCTGCGGCCCCGAGGGTTATGTACGCGACCGCATCGAGGCCTTCCGCGAGGCCGGGGTCACCATGCTCAACGTCACCCCTGTCGGCCCCGAGCCGGCGCGGCTGATCTCCACCGTCAAGAACTGGCTCCAGGGGGCTTGAAGTGCAGCGGCAGATCTTCACCGAAGAGCACGACGCGTTCCGCGAGACCGTCCGCACCTTCCTGGCCAAGGAGGTCCTCCCGCACTACGAACAGTGGGAGAAGGACGGCATCGTCTCCCGCGAGGCCTGGCTCGCGGCCGGCCGGCAGGGGCTGCTCGGCCTCGCGGTCCCCGAGGAGTACGGGGGCGGCGGCAACGCCGACTTCCGCTACAGCGCCGTACTCGCCGAGGAGTTCACCCGGGCCGGGGTCTCCGGACTGGCGCTCGGCCTGCACAACGACATCATCGGCCCCTATCTCACCGGCCTCTCCACCGAGGAGCAGAAGCGGCGCTGGCTGCCCGGCTTCTGCAGCGGCGAGACCGTCACCGCCATCGCGATGACGGAGCCCGGCGCGGGCTCCGACCTCCAGGGCATCCGTACGAGCGCCGAGGACAAGGGCGACCACTGGCTCCTCAACGGCTCGAAGACCTTCATCTCCAACGGAATCCTCGCCGACCTGGTGGTCGTCGTCGCGAAGACCTCGCCGGAGGGCGGCGCGAAGGGGCTGTCGCTGCTCGTCGTCGAGCGTGGCGCCGAAGGCTTCGAGCGGGGCCGCAACCTCGACAAGATCGGACAGAAGTCCCAGGACACCGCCGAGCTGTTCTTCAACGACGTACGCGTGCCCAAGGAGAACCTCCTCGGTGAGCTCGACGGCGCGTTCATCCACCTCATGACCAACCTGGCGCAGGAGCGCATGGGCATAGCGGTCGCCGGGATCGCCGCCGCCGAGTACGTCCTGGAGATCACCACCCGGTACGTCAAGGAGCGCGAGGCCTTCGGCCGCCCGCTCTCCAAGCTCCAGCACATCCGCTTCGAGATCGCGGAGATGGCCACCGAGTGCGCCGTCACCCGGGCCTTCCTCGACCGGTGCATCGTCGACCACTCCGAGGGGACGCTCGACGCGGTCCACGCCTCGATGGCCAAGTGGTGGGCCACCGAGCTGCAGAAGCGCGTCGCCGACCGCTGTCTCCAACTCCACGGCGGATACGGCTACATGACGGAGTACCGCGTCGCCAAGGCATTCACCGACGGCCGTATCCAGACCATCTACGGCGGCACGACCGAGATCATGAAGGAGATCATCGGCCGTTCGCTGCTCGCCTGATCCAGACAGAAGACCCTGCCCCGCACCGAACCCGAAAGGCAGCTGCCTTGAGTACCGAAGCATTCGTCTACGACGCGATCCGCACCCCGCGCGGCCGCGGCAAGGCCAACGGCGCCCTGCACGGCACCAAGCCGATCGACCTCGTCGTCGGCCTCATCCACGAGATCCGCAGCCGGTTCCCCGGCCTGGACCCGGCGGCCATCGACGACATCGTCCTCGGCGTCGTCAGCCCGCTCGGTGACCAGGGTTCCGACATCGCCCGGATCGCCGCGATCGCGGCCGGACTCCCGGACTCCGTCGCGGGCGTACAGGAGAACCGCTTCTGCGCCTCCGGCCTTGAGGCCGTCAACCTGGCCGCTGCGAAGGTCCGTTCGGGGTGGGAGGACCTCGTCCTGGCGGGTGGCGTCGAATCCATGTCCCGGGTGCCCATGGGCTCCGACGGCGGGGCCTGGGCCATGGACCCGATGACCAGCTTCGAGACCGGCTTCGCCCCGCAGGGCATCGGCGCCGACCTCATCGCCACCATCGAGGGCTTCTCGCGCCGGGACGTCGACGAGTACGCCGCCCTGTCCCAGGAGCGCGCCGCCGTCGCCTGGAAGGAGGAGCGCTTCGCGCGCTCCGTCGTCCCCGTCAGGGACCGCAACGGGCTGCTCGTCCTCGACCACGACGAGCACATGCGCCCCGGCACCACGGCCGACTCCCTGGCCTCCCTCAAGCCGTCCTTCGCGACGATCGGCGAGATGGGCGGCTTCGACGCCGTGGCCCTCCAGAAGTACCACTGGGTCGAGAAGATCGACCACGTCCACCACGCGGGCAACTCCTCCGGGATCGTCGACGGTGCCGCCCTCGTCGCGATCGGCTCCGAGGAGACCGGCGAACGCTACGGACTCACCCCGCGCGCCCGGATCGTCTCCGCCGCCGTCTCAGGTTCCGAGCCGACCATCATGCTCACCGGGCCCGCCCCTGCCACCCGCAAGGCGCTGGCCAAGGCCGGACTCACCATCGACGACATCGACCTCGTCGAGATCAACGAGGCCTTCGCCGGAGTCGTCCTGCGCTTCGCCAAGGACATGGGCCTGAGCCTCGACAAGGTCAACGTCAACGGCGGCGCCATCGCACTCGGCCACCCGCTCGGTGCGACCGGCGCGATGATCCTCGGCACGCTCATCGACGAACTTGAGCGGCAGGACAAGCGCTACGGCCTCGCCACGCTCTGCGTCGGCGGCGGCATGGGCATCGCCACCGTCGTCGAGCGTCTCTGACCGTCCCGTCCCCGGCCACCCTCTTACGGAGAAGAAGACCCATGACCGAGAGCACGACCATCCGCTGGGAACAGGACGAGACCGGCGTCGTCACCCTCGTACTCGACGACCCCAACCAGTCCGCCAACACGATGAACCAGGATTTCAAGGAGTCCATCGCCGCCGTCGCCGAGCGCGCCGAGGCCGAGAAGGACTCCATCCGGGGCATCATCTACACCTCCGCCAAGAAGACCTTCTTCGCGGGCGGCGACCTCAAGGACATGATCAGGATCGGTCCTGAGAACGCCCAGGCCGCGTTCGACGCCGGGACCGCCATCAAGAACGCCCTGCGCCGCATCGAGACCCTCGGCAAGCCGGTCGTCGCCGCCGTCAACGGCGCCGCGCTCGGCGGTGGTTACGAGATCGCGCTCGCCGCCCACCACCGCATCGCCCTGGACGCCCCCGGCTCCCGTATCGGCCTGCCCGAGGTCACCCTCGGTCTGCTGCCCGCCGGCGGCGGCGTCACCCGCACCGTACGGCTGATGGGCATCACCGACGCGCTGCTGAAGGTCCTCCTCCAGGGCACCCAGTACACCCCGCAGCGGGCGCTGGAGAACGGCCTGGTCCACGAGGTCGCCGCCACCCGCGAGGAGATGCTCGACAAGGCCCGCGCCTTCATCGACGCCAACCCGGAGTCGCAGCAGCCCTGGGACGTCAAGGGCTACCGGATCCCCGGCGGCACCCCGTCCAACCCGAAGCTCGCGGCCAACCTGCCCGCCTTCCCCGCCAACCTGAAGAAGCAGCTCGCCGGCGCGCCCATGCCGGCGCCCCGCAACATCATGGCCGCGGCGGTCGAGGGTTCACAGGTCGACTTCGAGACCGCGCAGACCATCGAGGCGCGCTACTTCACCGAGCTGGTCACCGGCCAGGTCGCCAAGAACATGATCCAGGCGTTCTTCTTCGACCTCCAGGCCGTCAACTCCGGCGCCAGCCGCCCGGAAGGAGCCGAGGAGCGCCAGGTCCGCAAGGTGGCCGTCCTCGGCGCCGGAATGATGGGCGCGGGCATCGCCTACTCCTGCGCCCGCGCCGGCATCGACGTCGTCCTCAAGGACGTCTCCACCGAGGCCGCCGCCAAGGGCAAGGCGTACAGCGAGAAGCTCCTCGCCAAGGCGCTCTCCCGGGGCCGCACGACCGAGGCGAAGCGTGACGAACTGCTGGCCCGCATCACTCCCACCGGGGACCCGGCCGACCTCGCGGGCTGCGACGCCGTGATCGAGGCGGTCTTCGAGGACACCGCGCTCAAGCACAAGGTGTTCCAGGAGATCCAGGACATCGTCGACCCCGACGCGCTGCTCTGCTCCAACACCTCGACGCTGCCCATCACCGCGCTCGCCGAAGGGGTCACCCGCCCGGCGGACTTCATCGGGCTGCACTTCTTCTCGCCCGTCGACAAGATGCCGCTCGTCGAGATCATCAAGGGCGAGAAGACCGGCGACGAGGCCCTGGCACGCGCCTTCGACCTGGTGCGCCGGATCAAGAAGACCCCGATCGTCGTCAACGACTCGCGCGGCTTCTTCACCTCACGCGTCATCGGTCACTTCATCAACGAGGGCGTCGCGATGGTCGGCGAGGGCGTCGAGCCCGCGTCGGTCGAACAGGCGGCGGCGCAGGCCGGGTATCCGGCGAAGGTGCTCTCCCTCATGGACGAGCTGACGCTCACCCTGCCCCGCAAGATCCGCAACGAGACCCGGCGCGCCGTCGAGGAGGCGGGCGGCACCTGGGCCACGCACCCAGCGGACGCGGTCATCGACCGGATGGTCGACGAGTTCGGACGGCCAGGGCGCAGCGGGGGAGCGGGCTTCTACGAGTACGGCGAGGGCGGCGGACGGGGCGCGCTCTGGCCGGGACTGCGCGAACACTTCACGAAGCCCGGCACCGATGTGCCGTTCGAGGACATGCAGGAGCGGATGCTCTTCTCGGAGGCCCTGGACAGCGTCCGCTGCCTTGAGGAGAACGTCCTCATGACCGTCGCCGACGCCAACATCGGCTCCATCATGGGCATCGGCTTCCCCGCCTGGACCGGCGGCGTGCTCCAGTACATCAACGGGTACGAGGGCGGCCTGCCCGGCTTCGTGACTCGGGCCCGGCAGCTCGCCGAGCGCTACGGCGACCGCTTCCTGCCGTCCGCGCTCCTGCTGGAGAAGGCGGAGAAGGGCGAGACCTTCCACGACTGACGGGGCCTCCACGGGCCGCGTTCACCGCTCCTCGCTCGCGGTGAACGCGGCCCGCAGCTCCTCCTTCAACGACCGCTGGAAGGCGGTCAGCAGCGCCTGGAGCACCATCGGCTGCATATGAGCCGAGAGCGACTTCATCGCCTTCACATGCTCCGGGTCCGACTCCCGCTCCCGGTACGGATTCCACACCTCGTCCCGGAACAGCCGGGTCAGTTCGTGGGCGGCGGAGCGGGTGTGCTCCAGCAGGACCGTGCGCGCGGCGAGGATCGTCTCGTGGGCGATGGGCACCTCCAGGAGCTCCACCCCGAGCCGCAGCAGGCCCGGGTCCACCTGGAAGGGACCGTCGGGCTTCCCGGGACGCTCCAGTACGCCCATCGCCCCGAGCCGGTCCACGTCCTGCTCGCTGAGGGGCCGGCCCGCCCGGCGCTCCAGCTCGGCGCGCTCCATGTCCTCGGCCGAGTCCGGCGCCCAGGACGCCACCAGGGCCCGGTGGATCGCCAGATCCTGCGCGCTCAGGTCGGGCGGCAGCTGCTGGAGGTAGCGCTCGATCGCGGCCAGTGTCATGCCCTGGTGCTGGAGTTCCTCGATGAGGGCCAGCCGGGAGAGATGGTCGTGCCCGTAGTGCCCGACGCGCCGGGGCCCGATCACGGGGGGCGGCAGGAGACCTCTGGTGCTGTAGAAGCGCACGGTGCGCACGGTGACGCCCGCACGCGCCGCCAGTTCGTCGACGGTCAGCGTCGGCTCGTCGGTCCCGGTTGCCATGGCTGCTCCTTGTCGCGGGCAGGCCCGTCCTGCCGGGCCTGGGTCGATCAGGTGCAACAGTATTGCTGTACCACCACTGTTGTGAAGACGCCCCGGGCGCGACGGTCCCTGGCCCGGCCGCGGCCACCGATGCCGCGACCGGCGCTATTGCGCCCAACCGCATTCCGGTGGGCGCACCGGCGTCTCGACGCCCTCGGGTCTCCGCACCGGGACGTTGTACCAATCAGGTGCAACAGTGTTGCTGTCTCACCGGTCGTGTGAAAGTCTCCGGCACCATTGAAGCGCGTCATTCCCTCCGGCGCGGGCCCGTGCGGTCCGGCCGATGGCAACAGGAGACGGCCGTGACCACCATCCTGCGAGTTCCCACCGAGAACGACCGGCTCACCCTGCCGGCCCTGTTGGCGCGTAACGCCGAAGACCACGGGGACCTGCCCGCCCTCTCGTGGCAGAGCCCGGACAGCGGCGACGGATGGACCACCCTGACCTGGCAGGAGGTGCGTCGCGAGACGGCGGTGCTCGCCGCCGGATACGCCGCCCAGGGCGTCGTACGAGGCCAGCAGGTCCTCATGATGATGGGCAACCGCCCCGAACACTGGCTGAGTGACCTGGCCCTCACCCACCTCGGAGCGGTGCCGGTCACCGTGTACGGCACCGCCGCACCCGGGCAGATCGCTCACATCGCCCGGCACAGTGGGGCCCGGCTGGCGATCGTCGAGGGCGCGCGGGAACGCGAGCGCTGGGAGCCCCTCCTCGCGGACGCCACAGTCCCCCTGGAGGCGCTCCTCGTCGTGGAGCCGGAGGGCGCCGGTGGCCGCCGGACGTACGCCTCCCTGTACGCGGCCGGGCAACAGGCCTACGACGAGAAGGAGTTCGAGGCGGCCTGGCAGGCCTCGGGCGCCGACGACCCGCTCACGGTCGTCTACACCTCGGGCACCACCGGCGACCCGAAGGCCGTGCCCATCACCCACCGCAGCGTCGTCGTCAACGCGCTGGCCCTGGACCGGGTCGTGGAACTGCCGGACCATGTCGCGCACATCTGCTACCTGCCGTTCGCCCACATCGCCGAGCGGATGCTGGGCATCTATCTGCCGGTCTTCCGGGCCTCACACGTCCACCTCTGCGCCGACACGGCGGCCGTCGCCGCGACGGCCCGCGCGCTGCACCCCGCACAGTTCTTCGGCGTACCCCGGGTGTGGGAGAAGCTCGCCGCCTCCGTCAAGGCCGCGCTCGCCGCCCTGCCCGAGGAACAGCGGGCGGCGATCGAGGCGGCAGGGAACACGGCCCGCGAGCACGTTGCCTTCCGCGAGCGGGGCGAACAGCCGCCCGCCGAGCTGGACATCGCCTACCGCCGCGCCAAGGAGACGGTCCTGGACCCGGTGCTCTCCCTCGCCGGCTTCGAGCGGCTGGTGTGGACGGCCAGCGCCTCCGCGCCCATGCCGCTGGACGTGGTGCGTTTCTGGGCGGGCTTCGGCATAGTCGTCATGGACGCCTGGGGGCTCACCGAGACCGTCGGGGTGTTCACCACCAACAGCCCCTCGGCGTTTCGCCTCGGCTCGGTGGGCAGGCCGCTGGACGGGCTGGAACTGAAGATCGCCGAGGACGGCGAGATCCTGGTCCGGGGCGAGACGGTGTTCGCAGGGTATCTGCGCGCCGACGGCTCCGTGGACGAAGTGCTGGACGCGGACGGGTGGTTCCCGACCGGGGACATCGGCCGGATCGACGACGACGGCTATCTGTGGCTCACCGACCGCAAGAAGGAAATGATCATCACCTCGACCGGGAAGAACGTCTCACCGGCGCTGGTGGAGAACGCCCTCAAGGAACACCCGCTGATCGGCCAGGCGTTCGTCCACGGCGACGGACACTCCTACCTGGTGGCACTCCTCGTCCTGGACGCGGAGATGGCGCCCGCCTGGGCGGCGGCCCGGGGCATCGAGGGCGGCGGGGACATGGCCGTGCTCGCCGGTCACCCTGCCGTACGGGAGGAGGTGGACCGGGCCGTCCAGGCCGCCAACGCACGGTTGAACCGCACCGAGCAGATCAAGCGCCACCGACTGCTGGCCAGGGAATGGGGTCCCGACACCGGCGAACTGACGCCCTCGCTGAAGCTGCGCCGCCGCGTCGTCCGCGAACAGTACGGAGACGTGCTGGACGCCCTGTACGAGGAGAGCGGCACCTGACTCGGGGCGGTTGTCAGTGGGGGAACGTACGGTGAGGACATGTCGGGGCTCACCTATGTACAGGGCGATGCCACCAGCCCCCAGGGCAAGCCGGGAGCCGCGCAGTTCGTCCAGGCCGAGCGGTACATCTGGGTGGCGAACGTGGTGGGCCAGCGGGGGATACGCACGGGCAGCAAGGGAGTGCCGGTGCGTTACGAGGCGATCGACGCCGGTCTGGACAAGGTGGCCGCCAGGGCCGCCGGGCTGGGGGCGTCGGTTCACAGGCCGAGGATCGGCTGCGGGCCGGCGGGCGGCACCTGGACCGGGGTCGAACCTCTCGTCACCGACCGGCTGGTGAGCCGTGGCATCGAGGTGACGGTGTACGACTTCGGCTGAGTGCCGCCCCGGGGCCTTCTCTATAGACCGTAGCTCTTGCCGATGATGTCGCGCTGGATCTCACTCGTGCCGCCGTAGACCGTCGACACGACCGCCGCCCGCAGATGACGCTCCATGTCGTACTCGGTCGCGTAGCCGTAGCCGCCCATCATCTGCATGCCCTCCAGGGCCGCGAGTTTCGCCGTCTCGGTGGCCTTGAGCTTCGCCATGGACGCCTCACGCGGGAACAGCTTCTCCGGCTCGGCGTCGCAGGCCGCCGCCACGTCGAAGACGAGCAGCCGTGCGCACTCGATCTCGGTCGCCAGGTCGGCCAGCCGGTGCCGCAGGGCCTGGAAGGACCCGACGGGACGGCCGAACTGCTCGCGTCCTCGTACGTACGCCACGGTGTCCTCCAGGATCCGTTCCGCCAGGCCCAGCATGTTCGCCGCCAGGAAGAGCCGCTCCGCGTTGAGACCGGCCATCAGCTGGGTCCAGGCACGGTCGGCAGTGCCCACGACGGCGTCGGCCGGCAGCCTGACATCGGTGAGGAAGACATCGTTGACCTCGCGGCCGCCCATGGTCTCGATCTGCCGGATCTCGATCCCGGGCGTCCCGGCCGGGACATGGAACATGGTCAGCCCCTCGTGCTTCGCGCCGCTCGCGTCCGTCCGGGCCACCAGCAGGATGTGCTCCGCCAGATGCGCGTTGGAGATCCACGTCTTGTGACCGTTGACCAGCCAGCCGCCGTCCGGCGTGCGTTCGGCCTTGCACCGCAGCGCCGCCACGTCGGATCCGGCCTCGGGCTCCGACATCGCGATGGACAGCACCTGGCCGGCCACCGCACCGCCGACCGCCGCCTTGCACTGGGCCTCGCTGCCGAAACGCTCGTACGCCTTCGCCGTGATCACGGACGTGATGAACCCGCCCGCCGGCACCAGGCCGCGTGACGTCTCCCGCAGGAAGAGGCAGGCGTCCGTCATGCCGCCGCCCGAGCCCCCGTAGGTCTCGGGCAGGCACACGCCGAGCCAACCGAGCTCCGCCAGCCGGGCGTAGAGCGACGGGGCGTGCGGGCCGCCCGTCTCCGCGATGAGCGCGTCGCGCTGCTCCCGCGTGCCGCACTCACGCCGGGCGAAGTCGCGCAGGGCCGTGACGAATGCCCGCTGTTCGGCGGAGAGCGAGCGCGGAAGGGCGTGGACGGTGGACATGGAAGGCCTCCAGAAAGGGGAGTTACAAGGTGACGAATTAGGTAACACTGTTGCGTGGTCGGTATGGTTGAGTGGTCACGACAGACGGGGAGGGCTCATGGCGGCACCGGGTACCAACGAGACACTGCTGGCCAAGGCGCTCGTCGAGACGCCACCGTCCGACGCGCTGAGCGAACAGATCCTGGACGCGGCACGCGAGCAGTTCATGACCTTCGGGCTGCGCCGCTCGACCGTCGACGACGTGGCCAAGCGCGCCAAGGTCTCGCGGGTCACGGTGTACCGCCGGATCGGCAACAAGGACAGCCTGGTCTCCGCCTGCCTGCTGCGGGAGTACCGCAGATTCGTCCTGGACGTGGACGAGGCGGTGGCCGCACTGCCCACCATGGAGGACCGGCTCGTCGCCGGCTTCGTCACCGTCCTCAAGCACATTCGTGAACACCCGCTGGTGGGCGGGTTGCTGCGGCTGGAGCCGGAGATCATGCTGCCCTTCCTCACGCTGGAGAGCGGCCCCGCCTTCCTCGCGATGCGCGGGTACCTCGCCGACCGGCTCCGCCACGCCCAGCGCGCTGAGGGGCGGCCGGAGACGGACACGACACCGGTCGCCGAACTGATGGTGCGGATCACCGTCTCCTTCCTCCTCAATCCGGTGAGCTGCTTCGCGCTGGACGACGACGAGCAGGTACGCACCTTCGCCCGGCGCTATCTGGTGCCGCTGCTCGGCGCCGGCTGACGCCCTCAGAAGCGGGCGTGCAGCTTTCTGCCCAGCTCGACGGCCCGGGCGGCCTTCGTCCGGGGCGTCGCGAACGACGTCAGGTCCACCGCCGGTGCGAACCGCCGTACGGTGACCGAGTGCGGCGCCGCGAAGGACCGCAGTCCCTCCTCGCCGTGTATCCGCCCGTATCCCGACTCGCCCGCACCACCGAGCGGCAGGGAGGGGATCGCGGCGAAGCCGAGCACCGAGTTCACCGATACGGCGCCGGAGCCGAGGCGTCCGGCCAGCGCGAGCCCGGCCGCCCGGGAACGGGTGAACACGGCGGCGCCGAGGGAGTACGCCGACGCGTTGGCCCGCTCCACGGCCTCGTCCATGTCGCGCACCGGGTTCACCACCACGACGGGGCCGAAGGTCTCCTCCGTCACGGCCGGTGAATCCTCCGGCACACCCGTCAGCACCACCGGTCCGAGCACACGGGCGCGCAGGGCGTCGGGCCCGCCCAGCCTGGCCGTGCCGCCGTCCACCAGGGCCTGCTTCACATGGCGCTCCACCACGTCGAGCTGGGACGGCAGGGTGAGCGGGCCGTAGGTGTCACCGGGTGCCAGTGCCCTCGCCCGGCTCACCACGCGTGCGCACAGGGCCTCGTGCACCGAGGCCACCGCGTACACCCGCTCCACCCCGGCGCAGGTCTGGCCGGCGTTGCCCATCGCGCCCCACACGATCGCGTCCGCCGCCGCGTCCAGATCGGCGTCCGCCGCGACCAGCACCGCGTCCTTGCCCCCGCACTCGGCGAGCAGCGGCGTGAGCGTGGCCGCGCAGGCCGCGGCGACCTCGCGGGCGGTGCCGGGAGAGCCCGTGAAGGCGACCTTGTCCACACCGGACGGGCCTTCCGCTCCGGCCAGGGCGGCTCCGGTGGAACCCGGCCCGGTGACCGTCTGCAGCAGATCCGTGTGGTCCGGGAGCGCCTCCCCGAAGCTCCTGGCCAGCAGAACCCCCACGCCCGGTGTGAGTTCGGACGGCTTGAACACCACGGCGTTGCCCGCAGCCAGGGCGTAGCCGATCGAGCCCATCGGTGTGTAGAGGGGATAGTTCCACGGCCCGATCACGCCGATCACCCCGAGCGGACGATAGGCCAGCAGTGCCCGCTGATGGACCGACAGCAGGCCGGAAGACACCCGACGCCTGCCCAGCACACGGCGGGCGTTGCGTGCCGCCCAGTCCAGGTGGACCAGTGCCAGCAGCACTTCGGAGCGGGCGTCGTGCACCGGCTTCCCGGTCTCGGCCGCGATCACCTCGGCGAACTCGTCGGCGCGGGCGGCCAGTGCGTGCTTCCACCGCAGCAGGGCCGCGCGCCGTTCCCGCGCCCCGAGCGCGGTCCAGCTCCGGCCGGCGCTCCTGCCCCGCGCCACCGCTGCGCGGATGTCCTCGATGCCGTGCACCGCGTGGTCTGTTCCGGTCGTCATGATTGCTCCAGAGGAAGGGGCTCCAGCGGGCGGCTCTGCGCCCAGTGCGGCCCGAGGTCGTCGAGCTGGTATCCGAAGGGGTAGCTGCGTGGACGGGGGCGAGAGGGGAGCCACCGGGGGCGGGCGGGCAGCAGTCGCACACCGTACGACCGGGCACGCACCAGGCGTACCGCCGCCGCCCGCGCCCACCGTGGCTGCGCCGGGAAACCCAGCGCCCGCAGTAACGGCTCGTCGAGCAGGGCGAGCGAGAACCTGGCCACCAGGGGGCGCAGCGGGGCCGGGTACCAGGCGGCCATGACCCGGAAGGTGGCGTTGGCCACGCGCCGGTTCGCGGGGTCGTAGGCGAACATCCGGTCCTCGTAGGAGTCGAGCAGCTCCTCGAATCCCTCGTAGGTGTCCGGAGCGCCCTCGATGCCCATCATCGCGGCCATCCGCCGGCCCACCTCCGCCAGTGCCCCCGCCTCCTGTGCGCACAGGGGCCGCCACCCGAAGCGGTCGATCCAGCGCTTGGGGCCGACGACGGTGGTGGCCAGAACGTAGAGGTAGTCCTCGTTCGGGATGCGGTACTTGCCGTGGATCCGGTTGAGATGGCGGGCGGCGGCCCGGGCGCGCTCCGAATCGAAGCCTTCGGCCGCCATCTCGTATCCGAACAGGACGGTGTCGTCGTAGCGCTTCTGGCCGTTGCGCTCGAACTCCTGGGTGCGGTCGAGCAGTACGGAGATCCGCGGGACGCCGTAGTCGCGGAGGAAGGCGACGCTGATGCCCTGGCGGTAGTCCCACGGGAACTCGTACTGCGACATCAGCCGGAGTATCTCGGCGCAGTCGCGGGCGGGATCCAGCCGGCGGATCTCGCGGAGTCGGCTGTAGCGGGCCATGGTGTGCAACCTCCTCTGTGGATGGGAGCCACTCAACTCGCCTGAGGGGTCGGGTATTTGGCGGCAGCTCTTGCCTGGAGAGTCAAAGTTACAAATACTATTGACTTGTTTCATGAGGTGCGTCAACACTGCAGACACAGATTCCAGGGAGCGACCCGCACGGACAGGGCCGAGGGCGCCGGCGCGCTCGCGATCGCATACTGGAACACACACGGGCCCGGCACCGGTCCGAACACCCGCCGACCGTTGGGAGCACCCGCATGACCAGCGCAGGAGAGCCCGCGCCGCCTCCGCCGGGCGGCGTGCTGTGGAGCCTCGCCGGGGATATCCGAGGGCTGCTGATGCTGCCCGCCGCCCTCACCCTCCAGGTCGCCCACCCGGCCGTCGGTGCCGGCGTCGACGACCACTCGGTCTTCCGTACGGACCCTTGGGGGCGCGGCGAGCGGTCCCTGAGCTCGCTCCAGCTCTGGGTGTACGGGGGAGAGGCGGCCGCGGAGGAGGGGCGCAGGCTCAGGAAGCTGCACCGCACGATCCGGGGGACCGACACCCGGGGGCGCCGCTACCACGCGCTCACACCCGCGAACTACGCGTGGGTGCACGCCACGGGATTCCCCGTCTACCAGCACGCCTCGCGCTATCTGGTCCGCCCGCTCACCGACGCGCAGGAGCGCGCCCTGTACCGGGAATGGCTCCAGGTCGGCCGGATCCTGGGCATCCACGACCGGGACATGCCGCAGACCGTCGAGGAGTTCTGGCCGTACTACCGCAAGATGCTGGCCGACGAGGTGGAGGCCACCGTCGTCGTACGAGAACTGGTCGCCACGGATGTTCCCGTACCGCCGCCCGACCGGGGCCCCCTCGCTCTGCGGCTGGTCCTGAAGGCGCTGTGGCCGGTGCTTCTCCCGCCGCTGGCGCGGTTCCGCAGCTTCATCACCGTCGGGCTGATGCCTCCGGACGCCCGCGAGGCCATCGGGCTCGACTGGACCCCGGAGCAGGAGCGCCGCCTGCGGCGCTTCGGGGCCGTGGTGCGGCGGATCGTGCCCCTGCTCCCGGAGCGGCTGCGCTATCTGCCGCTCGCCAGGTCGGCGCGCGCCGGGTGGCGGGCCGGCGGAGGACTCAGGCCGAGACCCGGCGGACCAGTTCGGTCGGGGTGATCACGGACTCGGGCCATGTCCCGGTGTCGCTGTCCAGCCGCTCCATCAGCAGCCGGACCATCAGCCGGCCCATTCCCTCGACGTCCTGACGGATCGTCGTCAACGGAGGCACCGCGGCCTCCGCCACCGACGTCATGTCGTCGAACCCGACCACCGCCACGTCCTCCGGCACCCGGACACCCCGCTCGCGCAGCACCCGCAGGGCGCCCGAGGCCATCAGGTCGTTGGACACGAAGACGGCGTCGAGATCCGGATGGGCGTCCAGCAGGCCCGACATGGCCCGGGCTCCGCCCTCCGCGGTGAAGTCGCCGTCCGCGACGAGCTCCCGCCCTGCTTCCGGGAGCACGTCGTGGTAGCCGTCGATCCGGTCGAGCGCCGACGTCTGGTCGCGGGGGCCGGCGATGTGCGCGATACGCCGCCGGCCGAGCGAGACCAGATGGCGCACGGCCTCACGGGCGCCGCCCCGGTTGTCGCAGTCGACGTACGGCACCCGCGGAGCGTCCTCACCCGCCACGGTGTGTTCCGGGCGGCCCCCGTAGACCGTCGGGACGCGGAACCGCCGGATGATCGCGGGCAGTTCGTCGTCCGTGTGCAGGGAGAAGGCCAGTACGCCGTCCACGTGGCCGCCGGCCAGATAGCGGGTGACCCGGTCGAAGTCGCCGCTGCCCTCCACCAGGAGCAGGACCAACTGGGCGTCGTGGGCGTTGAGCTCACGGCTGATGCCGCGGATCTGGCGGGAGAAGAACGGGTCGGAGAAGATCCGGAACTCGGGCTCGTCGATGATCACCGCGACGGCGCCGTTGCGCCGGGTGACCAGCGTCCGCGCCGCGTGGTTCGGAATGTAGCCGAGCTCGTCGACCGCCTTGCGCACCTGGTCCACGAGGGGCTGGCGTACGCCCGCGCCGCCGTTGACGACACGGGACGCCGTCGCCCTGGACACACCGGCTCGGGCTGCCACGGCCTCCAGGGTGGGCCGGGCGTCACGGTGCGGATCGGGGGTCGGGTCGGGCAAGGGTCGCTCCTCGTACACGCGCGCCCGGGCTGGGAACGGCTGGAACTGACGGGTTTCGGCACGAACGCCGTCAGCCTAGCCGCCAGGTTCGGGCGGCCGGACAGGTGATCGCGCCAATTAGGCGACATATCGCCTTGCGATCGGGCAGGCCGGAACAGCTTGTTGGTCCCGCGATATGCACACCACGTGTGGTACTGCCTACGGAGAGCGAAATTTCGCACTGTTGAAAGGTGCCATCTGTGTCACACGACGAGCAGGGTTCGGGCGGGCGGGGGGACTACCTCCCGGTCACGGCCGAACTACCCGCCGAGCCGCACCACGGCCGGCGCCCCACGACCGACCGGGTGGTCTTCGGCGTCACGGCGGTGCTCACCGTCGCCTTCGTGGTCTGGGGCTCCACGGCCACCGACTCACTGGAGGACGTCTCCAGCACACTGCTCAACGGGCTCATCCACAACGGTGGCTGGGCCTTCATGCTGGCGGCTTCCGGTTTCGTGGTCTTCGCCCTCTGGCTCGCGATCAGCCGTTACGGGAAGATCTCGCTCGGGCAGGAGGGCGAGGAACCCGAATTCCGCACCATCTCCTGGGTCGCGATGATGTTCAGCGCCGGCATGGGAATCGGCCTGATGTTCTACGGCGTCAGTGAGCCGCTGGCCCACTTCATCAATCCGCCGCCCGGCACCCATCCCGAGGACGCCGCCGAGGCGATGCAGACGGCGATGGCCACCACCCTGTTCCACTGGACTCTGCACCCCTGGGCGATCTACGCAGTCGTCGGGCTCGCCATCGCCTACAGCGCCTACCGCCGGCACAGGAGGCAGACGATCAGCTCCGTCTTCGTGCCGCTCATCGGCGAGCGGCGCGCCCACGGCACGGTCGGCCGGATCATCGACATCCTCGCCATCTTCGCGACGCTGTTCGGCTCCGCAGCCTCGCTCGGGCTCGGCGCGCTCCAGATCGGCAGTGGCTTCCAGGAGCTCAACTGGATGGAGAAGACCGGCACGGGCCTCCTGGTCGCGATCATCGCCGTGCTGACGGTCGCGTTCGTCGCCTCCGCCGTGTCCGGCGTCGAGAAGGGCATCCAGTGGCTGTCCAACATCAATATGGTGCTCGCCCTGATCCTGGTGATCTTCGTCTTCATCGCGGGACCCACCATCATCGTGCTCGACCTGCTGCCCACCTCGGTCGCCGCGTACTTCGGTGACCTCGCCCAGCTCGCCGGACGCACCGAGGCCACCGGCAAGGGGGAAGTGGCCGACTGGCTCGCCAGCTGGACGGTCTTCTACTGGGCGTGGTGGATCTCGTGGACGCCCTTCGTCGGCATGTTCATCGCCAGGATCAGCCGGGGCCGGACGATCCGTCAGTTCGTGGGCGGCGTGATCCTGGTGCCCAGCACGGTCAGCCTGGTCTGGTTCTGTGTCATGGGCGGGTCGGCCATCCGGCTGGAGGAGGCCGGGGAACTCAAGGGTGTCGGGACCACTCAGGAGGCACAGCTCTTCGGCGTCCTGCAGCAGTTCCCGCTCGCGACCGTGATGAGCATCCTGGTGATGATCCTGGTCGGCATCTTCTTCGTCTCGGGTGCCGACGCCGCTTCGATCGTGATGGGCACGCTCTCCCAGAAGGGTGTACTCGAACCCGCCAAGTGGGTCGTGATCTTCTGGGGCGTCGTCACCGGGGCCGTGGCGGCGGTCATGCTGCTCATCGGCAACGGCCAGGGGGACGCGCTGGCAGGCCTGCAGAATCTGACCATTCTGGTGGCCGCGCCCTTCACCATCGTCATGATCGGCATGTGTGTGTCCCTGATGAGGGACCTGCGTCACGACCCCATGATCGTCCGCAGGGAGTTCGGCGTGGAAGCCGTCGAGAGCGCCGTCATCCAGGGGCACGCCAAGTACGACGGGGACTTCGAGATCCGTATCGGACCGGGGCCCGCGGAGGTCACCGCCGACGAGCGGCACAAGGACGAGCCGCCCGCTTGATCCGGCTCGTCCTGTGCTGGCCCGGGGCGGGGGCCGCGGCTCAGCCCACCAGCTGGGCCGCAGCCCGCGCACAGCCCCGGGCCACCGTCACCCCGGCGCCCCCGTGGCCGTAGTTGTGCACCAGAAGTCCGCCGCCCGGCAGGTCCTCCGCCTCGATACGCACCCCGGCGTCCCGGGCCGGCCGCAGCCCCACCCGGTGGCCGATGACCCGCGCCCCCGCGATCTCCGGCCGTATCCGCGCGCACCGGGCCACGATCTCCTCAGCCGTACGCGGATCGGTCTCGGTGCGCGAGTCGTCCACCTCCGCCGTGCCGCCCAGCACCAGCCCGCCAGGCTGCGGAAAGAGATACGTCGTCGCGCTCGACACCGGATCCGCCTCGGTGACCCACTCCCTGATGCCAGGGTTCTCCACCACCACCAACTGGCCCCGGACCGGCCGCACCCCGGGATCGGGCACCAGCTCACGGGCGTCGAGTCCGGCGCAGTTGACGACCACCGGGGCCTCGGCCGCCGCCTCGGCGAAGCCACGCACCGTACGCCGCTCGAGCACGCCTCCCGCAGCGGTCAGCCGGTCCTCCAGCCAGCGCAGGTGGACCGGCATGTCGATCAGCGGAAGGGTCACCCGCAGCCCCTCCGCCACCTCGGACACGCCTTCCAGGCTGCGGGCCCACGGCCCGAGCGCGGCCAGCCGCTCGCCCCTGTGCACCCCCGCGACCATGCGGACACCGGTCTCGGCGGGGGCCGCGGCGAGCTTCTCGTAGACCCGGAGGGTCTCGAGCGACCAGTCACCCACCAGCGCCTCGGGTGCGATCCGGTACGGCCACCACAGCGCACCGGCCACGGCAGAGGTCGTGGCCGGTGCCGCGTCCCTGGACCAGACGCGCACGCGCAGCCCGCGCTCCGCCAGCAGCAGCGCCGTGGTCAGCCCGCTGACTCCGCCACCCACCACGATCACATCCGCCACGGTGCTCACCCCTGTCTCCACGTCGCCCCGCATGCCGAGGGCGGGACAGGCCATGGTCCCACCCCCGGCCGACGGTCCCACCCCCGGCCGACGGGAAACACGGGCCCCGCGGTTCGTTAGGATCGGCACCCTGATGAATGCCACTCTCGTCGCCAAGGAACTCGCCGCCGGACACGGCGACCGCACGCTCTTCGCGGGACTCGACCTCGTGGTCGCGCCCGGCGACGTGATCGGTCTCGTCGGAGCCAACGGCGCCGGCAAATCCTCCCTGCTCCGCCTGCTCGCCGGGCTCGACCGCCCGGAGGACGGCGAGGTGCGGCTCTCCCCGCCCACCGCGACCGTCGGACACCTCCCGCAGGAGCCCGAGCGCCGCGCGGGTGAGTCCGTACGGGAATTCCTCGCCCGCCGCACGGGGGTCGCCGACGCCCAGACCGCCATGGACGCCGCGACCCAGGCCCTGGTCGACGGAGCGCCCGGCGCGGACGACGCGTACTCCGAGTCGCTGGAGCGCTGGCTATCCCTCGGCGGCGCGGATCTGGACGAACGTGCCGAGGACGTCGCCGCCGAGCTCGGCCTGACCATCGGGCTCGACCTTCCGATGACGGCCCTCTCCGGCGGCCAGGCGGCCCGCGCCGGTCTCGCCTCGCTGCTGCTGTCGCGCTACGACGTCTTCCTGCTCGACGAGCCCACCAACGACCTGGACCTCGACGGTCTGGAGCGCCTCGAGCGCTTCGTGTCGGGGCTGCGCGCAGGCACCGTCGTCGTCAGCCACGACCGTGAGTTCCTGATGCGTACCGTCACCAAGGTCATGGAGCTCGATCTCGCCCAGCAGGAGATCAATATCTACGGTGGCGGCTACGCCTCCTACCTGGAAGAGCGCGAACGGGCGCGTTCGCACGCCCGCGAGGAGTTCGAGGAGTACGCGGACAAGCGCTCCGCGCTCGAGGGCCGCGCCCAGATGCAGCGCGGCTGGATGGACAAGGGTGTCAAGAACGCCCGCCGCAAGGCGACCGACAACGACAAGATCGGCCGCAAGTTCCGTAGCGAGGCCAGCGAGAAGCAGGCCGCGAAGGCCAAGCAGACGCAGCGCATGATCGAGCGCCTCGACGTCGTCGAGGAACCCCGCAAGGAGTGGGAGCTGCGGATGGAGATCGCCTCCGCACCGCGCTCCGGTTCCGTCGTGGCCACCCTGCGCGACGCAGCAGTCGACCGTGGCGGCTTCTCCTTCGGCCCGGCCACCCTGCAGATCGACTGGGCGGACCGGGTCGCGATCACCGGCGCCAACGGGGCGGGCAAGTCCACGCTGCTCGCCGCTCTGCTCGGCAGGCTCCCCCTCGACGCGGGCCACGCCTCGCTCGGCTCGGGTGTCGTGGTGGGCGAGGTCGACCAGGCGCGCCAGCTCTTCCACGGTACGGAGAGCCTGCTGGACGCCTTCTGCGCCGCCGTCCCCGACACCGAGCCCGCCGAGGTGCGGACCCTGCTCGCCAAGTTCGGTCTGCGCGCCGCACATGTGCTGCGTCCCGCGACCACGCTCTCGCCCGGCGAACGCACCCGGGCGGGCCTCGCCCTCCTCCAGGGCCGGGGCGTCAACCTGCTGGTCCTGGACGAGCCGACGAACCACCTGGACCTGCCGGCGATCGAGCAGCTGGAGTCCGCCCTGGAGGCGTACACCGGGACGCTGCTGCTGGTCACACACGACCGGCGCATGCTGGAGGCGGTCCGTACGACCCGCCGTGTCGAGGTGGCGGACGGCAAGGTCACCGAGTCCGCCTGACACGAGGAGCTGCCCGCCCCGGAGGCCGGGGCGGGCAGGTGCGGTACGGGTGCCTCAGCCGACGTACGCGATGTCGGACGAGGAGCAGCCGCAGTTTCGTGCCGTCCGCTCCCGTGCCCGTCCGCCGCCGTCCCGGCTCAGCGCTTGCGGCCGCCCGAGTCGGAACCGCTCAGTCCGGCCCGCCGCAACGCGTCTGCCATCGCACTGTTGGCCGGCGCGGCCGCCGGACGCGGTGTGCCACCCTGGCCACCGCCACCGCCACCGCCCCCGCGCCGGTCACCGCGCTGGCCACCCTCACCGCGCCGGTCGCGGCCCTGGCCGGCGCCCTGGCCGCCGTTCTGAGCCTGCCGCTGACGCGGCGGGCGCTCTCCGTTGCCGCCCTGCCCGCTCTTCTCGCGCCGGTCCGTTCCCGCCTCGTCGTCGAGCCGCAGGGTCAGGGAGACGCGCTTGCGCGGGATGTCGACGTCCATGACCTTCACCTTCACGATGTCGCCAGGCTTCACGACATCCCTCGGGTCCTTGACGAACGTCCGCGACATCGCCGACACATGGACGAGACCGTCCTGGTGGACGCCGATGTCCACGAACGCGCCGAACGCCGCCACATTCGTGACGACACCCTCCAGCACCATCCCGGCGGCCAGGTCGCCCAGCTTCTCGACGCCCTCCTTGAACGTGGCCGTCCGGAAGGCGGGCCGCGGGTCACGGCCCGGCTTCTCCAGTTCCCTGAGGATGTCCGTGACCGTCGGCAGACCGAACTTCTCGTCCACGAAGTCGTCCGGCCGCAACGACCGGAGGGTGTCGGCGCTGCCGATCAGCGAAGCGACGTCGCCGCCCGTCCGCTTCACCATCGTCCGCACCACGGGGTACGCCTCGGGGTGCACGCTCGACGCGTCCAGCGGGTCGTCCCCGCCACGGATCCGGAGGAAGCCCGCGCACTGCTCGTACGCCTTCGGGCCCAGCCGCGCCACATCCTTGAGCGCCCGGCGGGAGCGGAACGGGCCGTTCGTGTCGCGGTGCGCCACGATGTTCTCGGCCAGCCCGGAGCCGATGCCCGACACCCGCGAGAGCAGCGGCGCCGAGGCCGTGTTGACGTCGACGCCGACACCGTTCACACAGTCCTCGACCACAGTGTCCAGCGAACGTGACAGCTTCACCTCGGACAGGTCGTGCTGGTACTGGCCGACGCCGATCGACTTGGGGTCGATCTTCACCAGCTCCGCCAGCGGGTCCTGGAGCCGGCGCGCGATCGAGACCGCGCCGCGCAACGACACGTCCATGTCCGGGAGTTCCTGCGAGGCGAAGGCCGACGCCGAGTAGATGGAGGCGCCCGCCTCCGAGACCATCACCTTGGTCAGCTTCAGCTCCGGGTGCTTGTCGCAGAGTTCACCCGCGAGCTTGTCGGTCTCGCGGGACGCCGTGCCGTTCCCGATCGCGATCAGGTCGACCTGGTGCTCCTTGGCGAGACGCTCCAGCGTGGCCAGCGACTGGTCCCACTTGTTCGCCGGCACATGAGGGTGGATCACGTCCGTCGCGACGACCTTGCCGGTCGCGTCCACGACGGCGACCTTCACACCCGTACGGAAACCGGGGTCGAGCCCCAGGGTCGCCCGGGTGCCGGCCGGGGCGGCGAGCAGCAGATCGCGCAGGTTCGACGCGAAGACGCGTACGGCCTCGTCCTCCGCCGCCGTGCGCAGCCGGAGCCGCAGGTCGATCCCGAGGTGTACGAGAATCCGGGTCCGCCAGGCCCAGCGGACCGTGTCGCCCAGCCACTTGTCCCCCGGCCGGCCGCGGTCCGCGACGCCGAAGCGGCGGGCGATCATGTTCTCGTACGACGAGGGGCCCGGCTGTTCCGACGGTTCCTCCGGCTCCAGGACCAGGTCGAGCACGTCCTCCTTCTCGCCCCGGAGCATCGCCAGGATCCGGTGCGAGGGCAGCGCCGTGAACGGTTCGGCGAAGTCGAAGTAGTCGGCGAACTTCGCGCCCGCCTCCTCCTTGCCGTCCCGTACCTTCGCGACGGCCCTGCCGCGCGACCACATGCGTTCGCGCAGGTCACCGGTCAGATCGGCGTCCTCCGAGAAGCGCTCGGCCAGGACCGCACGGGCGCCTTCCAGCGCCGCCGCCGTGTCCGCCACACCCTTCTCGGCGTCGACGAACGCAGCCGCGGCGACGAGCGGGTCCACGGACGGGTCGCCGAGCAACCCGTCGGCCAACGGCTCCAGGCCCGCCTCGCGTGCGATCTGGGCCTTCGTCCGGCGCTTCGGCTTGAACGGCAGATAGATGTCCTCCAGCCGCGCCTTGGTGTCGGCCGCCCGGATCCGCGCCTCCAGGGTGGCGTCGAGCTTGCCCTGCTCACGGACCGACTCGAGGACCGCCGTACGGCGGTCCTCGAGTTCCCGCAGATACCTCAGCCTCTCCTCGAGCGTGCGCAGTTGCGCATCGTCGAGCATCTCGGTCGCTTCCTTGCGGTAGCGCGCGATGAACGGCACGGTCGACCCGCCGTCGAGCAAGTCGACGGCCGCCTTCACCTGACGCTCACGTACGCCGAGCTCCTCGGCGATCCTGCCTTCGATGGACGTCGTCACGGTTTTCCCGACTCGCCTTCTCGTACTGGCTGTGCTGGCTGTGCCACTGGGGTGGTCCACACCCGGGTGTGCCCCTTCGCCTGCATTGTGCCGGGTGGCCGGGGGCCGTGTCGCGTGACCTGGTCGGTGGAGGCCCCGATGGTGGCCCGATCACTGCCCGACGGCCCCTCGAAGGCCCTAGACGCGCCGGGTCCTGCCGCTGCGCGACGCGCCACCGAAAAGGCTTGCCAGGAGCCGGAAGGGCAGAGTCACCACGGTGGCAATGGCCGAGCCGACAGTACTCAGAGCGTTTGCGATCGCACGGAACACGGTGTGCCTCCTTCGTAGGGTGTGTCTACCGCCTGGCCGGTTCCGCAGGCCGTAAACGTGTGCGGGCTCAGCCCTTGCCGACCAGGTCGTCCGGGAACGCGCCGGCGGAGGCCGCCGCGAACAGGAATCCCCGGCCCAGCTCGGTGAGCCTCTCCACCCCGTCGGCTCCCAGGTGCTCGTACGGCGCGGCGTCCATCCGGTCCGTCGACTCCTCCAGGTCCGCCCTGAGCGCTGTGCCCGCCTCCGTCAGTTCACCCGCGGCGTCCAGCACACCGCGGTCGCGCAGCCGCTCCACCGTCGCGTCCCAGTCGGCGCGCCGCCAGCCGCGGGTGGCGAGGACCCAGCGCGGAGCCGTGCCCTTGCCGGTGGCGGTGTGGCTGACCAGGGCCTCGAGCGGGTCGAGGCCGGCCATGAGCAGCGCGGCCAGGTGCCCGTCGCCGCGGTGCTCGCGCAGCAGCGTCGCCGCGTGCCAGTACGCCAGATGCGGCTCGTCCGGAACGTCCAGATCCGCGTGCGCGGCGTACAGCGGCCGGGCGTGGCGGGTGCAGGCCTCGGCGGCCCGCAGGGCCAGTCCGGCCGCCTCGGCCATCTCCGGGGAGGCCAGCGTGTCCTCGCCCAGTACCCGGCGCAGCGTCGAGTCGGCGGCACGCAGACGGGCGTCGAGCGCCGCCCCAGGGGTGACGTCCGACCAGACGGCGGGCAGGTGGCGGGCCACGAGCTCGTGGTTGAAGTTATAGAAGGTCGCGGTGACGGTGCCGGCACCGGCCGCGCCCAGGGCCGCGCCGCGCGCGGCGAAGTAGACCCGGCTCGCGTCGTCGATGCCGAGCTCCCCGAACTCCTTGCCGAGGTCAGGGGAGAAGTAGACACAGGAGTGCAGCGGGTTGAGCGCGTTGTGGCAGCGGCGTCCGGCACGCGGGGGAAGAGTACTCATGCCCGTACGTTACCGACTGGTCGGTACGTACGGTAGACCCGGGGCGCCGCCGAAGAATACCGGCAGCCGCATGGCAGGAAAGGTGGGGAACTCGTCATTGCGGCCATCGGGTCGCCCGCCCAGGATGGCTGACATGAAGCAGCGATCCGTACTCGTCGTCCTTTTCGAGGGCGTGCAGACCCTCGATGTGAGCGGCCCGGTGGAGGTCTTCGCCGGTGCGTCCCGCTTCCCCGGGATCTCCTACGAGCTGCGCACCGCCTCGCTGGACGGAGCGCCGGTCCGCTGTTCCAGCGGCCTCACGCTCGTCCCCGACGGCACTCTCGCGGACGCCCCGGAGCCCGACCTGCTCCTCGTGCCGGGCGGCGCCGGTACGAGGACCCCCGACCCGGAGCTGGTCGACTGGCTCCGCGCACACGCACCACGGGCCCGGCAGCTGGTGTCGGTGTGCACCGGCGCGCTCCTCCTCGCCGCGGCGGGACAGCTCGACGGCCACCGGGTGACCACTCACTGGTCCGTCTGCGAGACGCTCGCCCGGACGTATCCGGCGGTGCGCGTGGACCCGGACCCGATCTTCGTACGCGACGGACGGCTGGCGACATCGGCCGGCGTCACCGCCGGCATCGATCTCGCCCTCGCCCTGGTCGAGGAGGAGCACGGGCGGGACGTGGCGCTCTCCGTCGCCCGCCATCTCGTCGTGTTCCTGCGGCGCCCGGGCAACCAGGCCCAGTTCAGCGCCCAGCTCACCGCGCAGACCGCCGTCCGTGAACCCCTGCGTGAGGTCCAGCACTGGATCACCGAACATCCGGACGCCGACCTTTCGGTGGAGGCGCTCGCGGCCCGCGCGAGGCTCTCACCCCGCCACTTCGCCCGCTCCTTCCAGGCCGAGACAGGCCTGACCCCCGGCCGGTACGTCGAGCGCGTACGCCTCGAACAGGCCCGCAGGCTGCTGGAGGACACGGCCGACGGTGTCACGGGCATCTCCCGTGCCAGCGGCTACGGCACTCCGGAGGCGATGCGCCGCGCCTTCGTCAAGGCCCTCGGAACCGGCCCCGCCGAATACCGGCGCCGTTTCCGCTCCCAGCCCGCCTGAGACATCGGCCGGGTCACCGCACCACCGACGGAAGGAACACCATGCAGATCGCCATCGTGCTCTTCGACCGCTTCACCGCGCTCGACGCCGTGGGCCCGTACGAGATGCTCAGCCGGGCTCCCGGTGCGGAGACCGTCTTCGTCGCCGAGCGGCCCGGCGCGGTGCTCAACGACAGCGGCAGTCTCTCGCTGGTCGCCGACCGCGCACTCGCCGACGTGCCCGCCCCCGACGTGGTGATCGTGCCGGGTGGCCCGGGGCAGCATGACCAGATGGAGAACGAGGCCCTGCTCGGCTGGCTGCGGACGGCGGATGCCACCAGTACCTGGACGACCTCGGTGTGCACCGGCTCCCTGCTGCTCGCCGCCGCCGGGCTGCTCACAGGCCGGCGCGCCACCTCGCACTGGCTGGCCCTCGACGTCCTGGAGACCTTCGGGACCGAGCCGACGGGCGAGCGGGTGGTGGTCGACGGCAAGTACGTCACCGCCGCCGGCGTCTCCTCCGGTATCGACATGGGTCTCACCCTGCTCGGCAGGATCGCGGGTGACGACCACGCCAGGAACGTCCAGCTGCTGACCGAGTACGACCCCCAGCCGCCCTACGACTGCGGGGCACCGGAGAAGGCCCCGGCAGCCATGGTCGAGGAGTGGCGCGCCAGGAGCCGGTTCATCCTGACGTAGCCGCCCCGGTGCTTCCCGTCGTCCAGGTGAAGCGGGGAGTGCGGCGCTCGAGGAAGGCGGCGACCCCCTCGGCGGTGTCGCCGCTGCCGCGTGCCTGCCGCGCCCAGTGAGCGTCGCGGTCCTCGCGGCCGTCGGCGAACTCCTTCGCCGCGGCCTGGGTCAGCTGCGAACGGGACGCCAGGACCCGAGCGAACACGGACACCCGGTCCATGAGCCCGCCCTCCGGCAGGACCTCGTCCACCAGCCCCGAGCGCAGCGCCCGTTCCGTCCCGATCAGCTCCCCGGAGAACAGCAGGAACTTCGCGGTGGCCGGGCCGACGAGCGTGACCAGCCGGCGCGTGGAAGACGAGGGATAGACGATGCCGAGCTTGGCCGGGGTGACTCCGAAGGAAGCGCCCTCCTCGGCGAACCGCAGATCACAGGCGGCGGCGAGCTGGCTGCCGCCGCCCACGCAGTATCCGCGGACAGCGGCCAGCGTGGGCCGGGGGAACGCGGCCAGGGCCTCCTCGGCCCGGACCGCGAGCGCCTGCGGCCGCCCGCCCGGTTCCTGCAGGGAGGCGATGTCCGCACCCGCGCAGAAGGTGTTGCCGACGCCTGTGAGCACGAGGACGCGTACGCCGGGATCGGCGGCCAGCCCCTCCAGCAGCACGGGCAGCGCCTGCCACATGTCCGAGGTCATGGCGTTGCGCTTGGCGGGGTTGCTGATGACGACGGTGGCGACGCCGTCCACGACCGTGTGCTCCAGCCGTGGCTCCGCCCGTGCCGTCTGCTCCCTGAGGTCCATGCGCCGGATGCTATCCGTACGGCCCGCTTCTTCTCGCCCTGCCGTTCGACTGGCTGAGGCTGATCGCCATCGGTGGGGCGAGCGAGGAGTCGTCAGTCCGGTGACGGACCAGATGACGCCCGAAGAGGGCGAGAAGTAGTCCAATCACCTGACGCTGTCATGCTCACTCGGTCAAATTGCGTCCAGATGTGACCACTTGTGGTCAGGGCTGTGGTCCGGACCACACTCTTCCCGACACTCATTACTCGATAGTCAGTGACATGCGAGTCGAGAGCGGGTGGCGGTCTGTGGAGAGCCGTGGGAGTGTTCCGGCCCATCCCGTGTCGTACGAGGGGGTGTGGCGCTTCACCGCCCCCGCCGTCGACGTCTCGGTCCCGCAGGCCCGGCACGCGGTCAGGGACCTCCTCGGGCGGCAGGGCGTACCCGTCGAGGACGACATCCTCCAGGGACTGCTGCTGATCGTGTCGGAACTGGTCACCAACGCGGTACGGCACGCGGCACTGCTCTCGCCCGAGCTGGCCGTCGAGGTGGCCATCGGCGCGGAGTGGATCAGGGTCTCCGTCGAGGACAACCACCCCTACCGCCCCACGGCGCTGGTCACCGACTACGCGCAGACCGGCGGCCGCGGGCTGCTCCTGGTGCGTGAGATCACCGCCGAGGCGGGCGGCACCTGCGACGTGGAGCACACCGCGGGCGGTGGCAAGATCATCTGGGCGGCGCTGCCCCTGAAGACGCAGCTCTGACCGCCCCCTGCGGGGTGTGCGGCCTCACCAGCCCGCGGACGGCCCGGTCAGCTCCCTGACCGCGGGCCGCGCGGCATCCAGCACGGTCATGAACCACGCCGAGAACGGTGCGGCGGCATGCTGCTCCGCGAGCTCGGCGGCGGTCACGAAGGCCGTCTCACCGACCTCCTCCTCGTCCGGCCGCAGGTGTTCCTGCACCATTCCGACGAACAGGTGGTTGAACTCCTGCTCCACCAGGCCCGACACCGGATCGGGGTGGTTGTAGCGGACCGTGCCCGCCGCGGCGAGCAGCGAGGGCGAGACCCCCAGCTCCTCGTACGTACGCCGGGCGGCTGCCGCGAACGGCGCCTCTCCCGGGTACGGGTGGCCGCAGCAGGTGTTCGACCACACGCCGGGGGAGTGGTACTTGCCGAGCGCACGGCGCTGCAGTAGCAGCCGCCCCTGCTCGTCGAAGAGGAAGACGGAGAACGCGCGGTGCAGCTGGCCGGGTGCCTGGTGCGCGGCGAGCTTCTCCGCGGTGCCGATGGTGGTGCCGTTCTCGTCGACCAGTTCGAGCATGATCGCGTCTGCTGTGCCGTTCGACGAGCTGTGCGCCGCGGTGGCTGGTGTGGTCGGCATACCCATCCTTCGCTTTGGTTCCCGGCCTCGTGCGCCGGACCCCTCGAGTGCGGACAAGTCTGCCGTACAAAAGCCGCTTGTCCGCACTACGGGTGCTGGCATGTCCGTTCCGCCGCGCCGGAGGGGCACGGCGGGACGGACACCCCGTCAGACGCCGAAGGCGGCCGCGTAGCGGATCGTGCCGCCGGGAACCGGCACGGAATCGTCCAGGACCAGCGCCATCATCGCCTCGTCGGGAACCTCGAAGCCCGGCCTGATCCCGAACCGTGATGCCGGCCCGAAGCCGAAGGCCGGGTAGTACTCCGGATGCCCGAGCACCAGAACGAGTGACTCCCCCCGCAGTCGTGCGGCGTCCAGCACGGCCCGGACAACCGCACGCCCGGCGCCCCGGCGCTGGTGATCCGGCGCGGTCGCCACCGGGGCCAGCGCGAGCGCCGGGGCGTCCCCGACCTGGCACCGGGTCAGCAGCGCATGGGCCGCCACGGAACCGTCCGGCGCCTCGGCCACGTACGACAGACCGGGCATCCAGGCACCGGGATCGGTGCGCAGGGCATCGACCAGATCGGCCTCGTCGCGGGTCGGGAAGGCCGCTGCGACGACCCCGTGCACCGCGTCGCGGTCGGCGGCCGTCTCGGGACGGGTCCTCCAGCGGGGATCCTGGGGACGCAGCACATAGCCGGCGTAGCCGTACTCCGCGCCGTGGCGGTGACGGATGTCCAGCTCCTCGCGGGTGGCCGCGAGCGCCTCGGGCATGCCGGGAGCCGACGGATCCGCCGCGGCGGCCCGTTCGGCCAGCGGGACGTAGTACTCGTCCCAGTCGCTGTCGGGCTGCACCAGCACCCCGAGCACATGGCAGCCCGCCTCCACGGCCGCCGCGGTGTTCCCCGCGACGGGGCGCAGCGAGGCGTGCCGGTCCCAGAAGGCGCGCGCTCCGGCCGACGGTGAGTCCGTGGTCCAGACGCACTCGGTGATCACCATCGAGCCACCGGGGGCGAGCAGCCGCCGCCAGTCCCGCAGAGCGGTGTCGAACCCGATGATGTACGCGGAACCCTCGGCCCAGACGAGGTCGTAGGACCCGTCGGCGAAGCCGGGCCCGACGAGGCCGGCCATGTCGGCCCGGACCGTACGGATCCGGTCGCCGAGCCCGCGGGCCCGGGCGGCCTCGTCGAGCTCGTCGAGGAAGGGCTGGTGCAGATCGGCCGCCGTCACCTCCGCACCCGCCTCGGCGGCGAGCAGCAGGGCCGCCCTGCCCGGACCGCAGCCCAGGTCGAGGACGCGCGGACGTTCCGGCAGCGGGCCCGCCAGGGTGAGCAGCCGCCGCGTGGTGGCATCGGAGCCGGGGCTCTGCCGGGGCAGCCGGTGGTGCAGTTCGAAGAATGCGTCGTACGTGTGGTCGGTCAAGGTGGGAGCCCTTGGGTGAGAGGGCCCCGGCCGACGCGGCGTATGAAGTGCCGAGCGGTCAGCCGGTGACCCGGGAGACGAGGATGGACCGATTGCTGCGGCGGGCAGCCGTCGTCGCGACAGTCATCAGACTCAGCTCCATCGTTCTTCACCGGGCTCCGGGCTCGGAGACGTGACGCAGACCCTAGCACCGGGCTCCGGCGGGTTCGGCGGGTCAGTGGCAGAGCCGCGCCTCGTGCTCCGCGTGCCCGCTGGGCTCCAGCTGGAAGGTGCAGTGCTCGACGTCGAAGTGGTGGCCGAGGCAGCCCTGGAGATCGTGCAGGATTTTCTCGTGGCCGATCGAGTCGAGCATCTCCTGGTGCACGACCACGTGGGCGGAGAGGACGGGCATCCCCGAGGTGATCGTCCAGGCGTGCAGGTCGTGGACGTCCAGTACGCCGGGCAGGGCCGTGATGTGGGCGCGTACCTCGTCCATGTCGACCCCCTTGGGGGCCGACTCCAGGAGTACGTCGAGGGTCTCCCGCAGGAGTTTCACCGTACGGGGGACGATCATGAGGCCGATCAGCAGCGAGGCGATGGGGTCGGCGGCCTGCCAGCCGGTCGCCATGATGATGCCCGCCGAGACCAGCACCGTCACCGAGCCGAGGGTGTCCGCGACGACCTCGAGATAGGCGCCCCGCACGTTGAGGCTGTCCTGCTGTCCGCGCATCAGCAGGGACAGGGAGACGACGTTGGCGACCAGGCCGACGGCGGCGAACGCGATGGCCAGGCCGCCCCTGGTCTGGGCCGGGGTGATGAAGCGCTCGACCGCCTCGAAGACCAGGTAGCCGCCGACGCCGAGGAGCAGCAGGCAGTTGGCCAGGGCGGCGAGGATCTCGGCGCGGGCGTAGCCGAAGGTGCGGTTGGGACCCGAGGGCCTGTTGGCGAAGTGGATGGCCAGCAGGGCCATGCCCAGCCCCAGGGCGTCGGTCGCCATATGGGCCGCGTCCGCGATCAGTGCGAGCGAGTCGGCGAGCAGCCCGCCGACGATCTCCATGACCATGACGCCGAGCGTGATGCCCAGGGCGACCGTGAGCCGGCCCCGGTACGCGGCGGCTGCCGTCCCGGTCGGGGGCGGCCCTCCGTGCGTGTGCCCATGATCGTGGCCAGCCCCCATGAGAACGCCTCCGTATACCCGTCGTGTCCCTGAGACAGCTCTGGCGCGCCTCGCCCGATGCGGCCAGTGAACTACGGGGGAGGGGCAGGGGGCAACACGGCACTGAACACCGTTGTCATATGCTCTGACCTGCGGAAACGATCGCAGGTCAGAGGGGCGGCCGGGTGCTGTCCCTCACTGTGCGGCGCGGGCCTCGGGATGGCGCAGGCACCAGCCCTCCCAGGCCGACTCCACCATCTCGCGCACGCCGCGGCGTGCCGTCCAGCCCAGTTCCTCGGTCATCCGGGCCGCCGAAGCGACCGCCCGGGTCGCGTCCCCGGGCCTGCGCGGCTCGACCACGGGCTCCACGGGCCGGCCGGTGACCTCGGCCACCAGGTCGGCGAGCTGCCGCACCGAGACGCCCTCGCCCCGGCCGATGTTCACGGTGAGGTCCCCGCCGTCCGGGCCCTTCTCCAGATGCCTGGCGACGGCGAGGTGCGCGTCCGCCAGGTCGGCGACATGGATGTAGTCGCGTACACAGGTGCCGTCCGGTGTCGGATAGTCGTCACCGAAGATCCGCGGTGCCTCGCCCCGTGTCAGCCGGTCGAAGAACATCGGCACGACGTTGAAGACACCCGTGTCGGACAGTTCGGGACCGGCGGATCCCGCCACGTTGAAATACCGCAGACAGGCCGTCGAGATGCCGTGGGCCCGCCCCGTCGCGCGCACCAGCCACTCGCCGGTGAGCTTGGTCTCGCCGTACGGGTTGATCGGCGCGCACAGCGTCTCCTCCGTGATGAGCTCCACGTCCGGGACGCCGTACACCGCCGCCGAAGAGGAGAAGAGGAAGCGCGGTACACCGGCCGCGACCACGGCCTCCAGCAGCACACCCAGCCCGGCCACGTTCTCCCGGTAGTAGAGCAGCGGCTTCTCGACGGACTCACCGACCTGCTTCTGCGCCGCGAGATGCACCACACCCGTGACGGCGTGGTCCACCAGCACCCGGTCGAGCAGCTCACGGTCCGAGGCCGACCCCCTGACCAGCGTGACGTCCGCCGTCAGCCGCTCCTCGATGCCCGTCGACAGGTCGTCGAGGACGACGACCCGTTCCCCGGCGCCTGTCATGGCCTTCGCCACATGTGCCCCGATGTAACCGGCCCCGCCAGTGATCAACCACGTCATGCACCGCAGCTTATGCGTTCTCCCGACGCGGTTTGTGGGGCGAGGCCTTGATCGACGATGATGATCGCGAACGGCGCCGCATGATGGCCGATTCGGCCGAACAGAGCACAAACAGGCGGTGAACTCGGTCTTCCGTTCATCCGATAGCCTCAGCCGACGTGCCGCAGGCCCACCCTCCGGGCCGCATGTCCGCGCGCCGTTCCCGTAAACAGCACCAAGGAGTGAGTTCGTCTGTCGACCGCCATCCTCACCGGAGCGCCGGTACCCGGATCGTCGCTCGAGGACGATCTGCGGTCGCTCGGCTTCGACGTGACTGCCGCAGCCGACGCCTCCGAGGCCGCCGAGCTGCTCGCCGTGGTCCCCGCGAGCAGGCGCGTCGCGCTCGTGGACCCCCGCTTCGTCGGCCACGTCCACGCGCTCAGGCTCGGACTCACCGACCCCCGCTTCGCCGCCGCGTCCATCCCCGGTGCGCTCACCGCGCAGCCCGAGGCACGCCCCGCGCTCCTCCGCGCCCTGCGGCGGGCCGTCGTCGCCGTCGGTGCCGGCAGCCCCGTCGCGCCCTCCGGTGCCGAACCCGTCACCGAGGACCGCACCGTGCCCGGCCGGCTTGCCGTGGCGCTGGACGCCGAGGGCACCGCCGTGCAGCGTCCCGAGCTCGGCTCCCTCACGGCCGCCGTGCCCACAGGACCCGAGGAGCGGAGCACCGCGCAGACCGCCGTGTCCGCCGTCGACGACGAAGCCGTACGGCTGCGCAGCGCGGTCAAGGCCCACGACGGCTTCTTCACCACGTTCTTCATCAGCCCGTACTCCCGCTACATCGCCCGCTGGTGCGCCCGCCGGGGCCTCACCCCGAACCAGGTCACCACCGCCTCGCTGATCACCGCGCTCATCGCGGCCGGCAGCGCGGCGACCGGCACCCGCGGCGGTTACATCGCGGCCGGACTGCTCCTGCTCTTCTCCTTCGTCCTGGACTGCACCGACGGGCAGCTCGCCCGCTACTCGCTCCAGTACTCGACGATGGGCGCATGGCTGGACGCCACCTTCGACCGGGCCAAGGAGTACGCGTACTACGCAGGCCTCGCCCTCGGCGCCGCCCGAGGCGGCGATGACGTCTGGGTCCTCGCGCTCGGCGCGATGGTGCTCCAGGCCTGCCGCCATGTCGTCGACTTCTCGTTCAACGAGGCCAACCACGACGCGGTCTCCAACACGAGCCCCACCGCCGCGCTCTCCGACAAGCTCGACAGCGTCGGCTGGACGGTCTGGCTGCGGCGGATGATAGTCCTGCCCATCGGCGAACGCTGGGCCATGATCGCCGTGCTCACCGCCGTGACCACGCCCCGGATCGTCTTCTACGCCCTGCTCATCGGCTGCGCCCTGGCCGCCTGCTACACCACGGCCGGCCGGCTGCTGCGCTCGCTGACCCGCAAGGCGCGGCGCACCGACCGCGCCGCCCGGGCACTGGCCGACCTGGCCGACTCCGGTCCGCTCGCCCAGGCCGTCGCCGCCGTGCTCCGACGTCCGGGCGGCGGTTTCACCGCCCCGCTCCTGGCGTTCGCCGGCGGGCTGGTGATGGTCGCCGCGGCACTGTTCGCCCCGTACGGCGGCTGGCTCACCGTAGGCGCCGCAGTGGTCTACGCGGTCCTCTCCGGTCTCGCCGTCTCGCGGCCGCTGAAGGGCGCGCTCGACTGGCTCGTCCCTCCGGTCTTCCGGGCAGCCGAGTACTGCACGGTCCTGGTGCTGGCCGCCCGCAGTGACGTACCGCACGCCGTTCCCGCGGCATTCGGCCTGGTTTCGGCCGTCGCCTACCATCACTACGACACGGTCTACCGCATCCGGGGCGGCACCGGAGCACCGCCCCAGTGGCTTGTGCGCACCATCGGCGGACACGAGGGCCGGACCCTGGTCGTGGCCGTACTCGCCGCCGTGCTGACCTCCGGTTCAGGATTCACCACGGCTCTCACCGCGCTCGCGGCCGCCGTGGCCCTGGTGGTGCTCGTGGAGTCCATCCGCTTCTGGGTGTCCTCCTCGGCCCCCGCCGTACACGACGAAGGAGAACTCGCATGATCGGCCTCGTACTGGCTGCCGGTGCCGGACGCCGTCTGCGTCCTTACACGGACACGCTGCCCAAGGCTCTGGTGCCGGTGGACGGCGAGAAGACGGTTCTTGACCTGACTCTGGCCAACTTCGCCGAGGTCGGACTCACCGAGGTCGCGGTCGTCGTCGGCTACCGCAAGGAGGCGGTCTACGCCCGCAAGGCCGAGTTCGAGGCGAAGTACGGCGTGACGCTGACGCTCATCGACAACGACAAGGCCGAGGAGTGGAACAACGCCTACTCCCTCTGGTGCGCGCGTGAGGTCCTGAAGAAGGGCGTCATCCTCGCCAACGGCGACACCGTGCACCCGGTCTCCGTCGAGAAGACGCTCCTGGACGCGCGCGGCAAGGGCCAGAAGATCATTCTCGCCCTCGACACGGTGAAGACCCTCGCCGACGAGGAGATGAAGGTCATCACCGAGGACGGCAAGGGCGTCCGGCGGATCACCAAGCTGATGGACCCGGCCACCGCGACCGGCGAGTACATCGGCGTCACGCTGATCGAGCCCGAGGCGGCCGAGGAGCTCGCCGACGCGCTGAGGACCACCTTCGAGCGCGACCCCGACCTCTACTACGAGGACGGCTACCAGGAGCTCGTGAACCGAGGCTTCACGGTCGACGTCGCACCCATCGGCGAGGTGACCTGGGTGGAGATCGACAACCACGACGATCTCGCCAGGGGCAGGGAGATCGCGTGCCTGTACTGACCCGCCTCATTCCGTCCCCGGTCGTCGTCGACATCCGGCGCGGCGCGATGGACGATCTGGCCGGTCTCCTCGCCGACCAGCGGATCTCCGCCTCGGGCAAGCTCGCCATCGCGATCAGCGGGGGTTCCGGGCGCGCTCTGCGCGAGAGGCTCGCCCCGGTGCTGCCGGGTGCCGACTGGTACCCGGTCGCCGACGGCACGATCGACTCCGCTGTGCGGCTCGCCGACGGCATCAAGGGCAACCGCTACGACGCGGTGGTCGGCCTCGGCGGCGGCAAGATCATCGACGTGGCGAAGTACGCCGCGGCGCGTGTGGGCATGCCCATGGTCGCCGTCGCGACGAACCTCTCCCACGACGGGCTCTGCTCACCGGTCGCGACCCTGGACAACGACAACGGACGAGGCTCCTACGGGGTCCCCACCCCGATCGCCGTGGTCATCGACCTCGACGTGATCCGTGAGGCCCCCGCACGCTATGTGCGCTCGGGCATCGGCGACGCCGTCTCCAACATCTCGTGCGTCGCCGACTGGGAGCTCGCACACGAGGTCAAGGGCGAGGACATCGACGGGCTCGCGGCCGCCATGGCCAGACAGGCCGGCGAGGCCGTGCTGCGCCACCCCGGCGGTATCGGCGACGACGCCTTCCTCAAGGTGCTCGCCGAGGGGCTCGTCCTGACCGGCATCTCGATGTCGATCGCCGGGGACTCCCGGCCCGCGTCGGGCGCCTGCCACGAGATCAACCACGCCTTCGACCTGCTGTACCCGAAGCGCGCGGCCAGCCACGGCGAGCAGGTCGGCCTCGGCGCCTGCTTCGCGATGCACCTGCGGGGCGCGCACGAGGAGTCGCTGCACATGGCGTCCGTGCTGAGGCGCCACGGACTGCCGGTGCTGCCCGACGAGATCGGCTTCACCGCCGAAGAGTTCGTGCGGGCCGTCGACTACGCCCCGCAGACGCGCCCGGGACGCTTCACGATCCTGGAACACCTCAACTTTTCCACCGAGCAGATCAGGGACGCGTACGCCGACTATGCAAAAGCCATCCATAGCTGAACTCCGTCCGGTCGTGCACCCGCCGGGCGTGAAGGACCGGCGCAGTGGCGAGCACTGGGCGGGCCGGCTCTACATGCGCGAGATCTCCCTGCGCATCGACCGGCACCTCGTCAACACCAAGGTCACGCCCAACCAGCTGACCTACGTGATGACCGTCGCCGGTGTGCTCGCGGCGCCGGCCCTGCTGGTCCCCGGCATTCCGGGGGCCCTGCTGGGTGTCCTCGCGGTCCAGCTCTACCTGCTGTTCGACTGCGTCGACGGCGAAGTGGCCCGCTGGAAGAAGCAGTACTCCCTGGGCGGGGTCTACCTGGACCGGGTGGCCGCCTATCTGTGCGACGCGGCCGTGCTGGTCGGCTTCGGCCTGCGTGCCGCCGACCTGTGGGGTCCTGGGCGCATCGACTGGCTGTGGGCCTTCCTGGGCACGCTCGCCGCGCTCGGCGCCATCATGATCAAGGCGGAGACCGACCTCGTCGGTGTCGCACGCCACCAGGGCGGGCTGCCGCCCGTCAAGGAGGCCGCGTCCGAGCCCCGTTCCTCCGGTATGGCGTTCGCCCGCCGCGCGGCCGGCGCGCTCAAGTTCCACCGGCTGATCCTCGGCATCGAGGCGTCGTTCGTCGTCCTGGTGGCGGCCGTCCTCGACGTGGTCAGGGACGACCTCTTCTTCAGCCGTCTCGCCGTCGCGGTCCTGGCGGGCATCGCCGTTCTCCAGACCCTCCTGCACCTGGTGTCGATCCTGGCCTCCAGCCGGCTGAAGTGAGCTCACCCATGAAACTCGGCGCGGTCATCATCACCATGGGCAACCGCCCCGACGAACTGCGTGCCCTTCTCGACTCGGTCGCCAAGCAGGACGGCGACCGGATCGAGGTGGTCGTCGTCGGCAACGGTGCCCCGGTCCCCGACGTCCCCCCGGGTGTGCGGACCGTCGAGCTGCCCGAGAACCTGGGGATCCCGGGCGGCCGCAACGTCGGCATCGAGGCGTTCGGCCCGTCCGGAGCCGATGTGGACGCCCTGCTCTTCCTCGACGACGACGGGCATCTGCCGAACACCGACACCGCCGAGCTCTGCCGTCAGGCGTTCGAGGCGGACCCGAAGCTCGGCATCGTCACCTTCCGCATCGCCGACCCGGACACCGGTGTCACCCAGCGGCGGCACGTGCCACGGCTGCGTGCCTCCGACCCGATGCGCTCGTCCCGCGTCACGACGTTCCTCGGCGGCGCGAACGCGGTGCGCAGCCAGGTGATCGCCGAGGCCGGCCCGCTCCCCGGCGAGTTCTTCTACGCGCACGAGGAGACCGACCTCGCCTGGCGGGCCCTGGACGCCGGCTGGATGATCGAGTACCGCGCGGACATGGTGCTCAACCACCCCACCACGGCCCCCTCGCGGCACGCTGTCTACCACCGCATGGTGGCGCGCAACCGGGTCTGGCTCGCCCGCCGGAACCTGCCCGCACCGCTGGTTCCCCTCTACGTGGGGGTCTGGCTGCTCCTCACCCTGGTCCGCAGGCCCTCCCTGCCTGCCCTCAAGGCATGGTTCGGCGGTTTCCGGGAAGGCTGGACGACGCCCTGCGGACCCCGGCGCCCCATGAGGTGGCGTACGGTATGGCGGCTGACCAGACTGGGCCGGCCACCGGTGATCTGAGAGGCTCTCCTCTGAGACCATGAACCGTATTCATTCCGTACGGGGGATCCTGTCCGCCTCGGCCGCGCCCGCGACCGGCTGCGCATTGTGAAGACGAGAGTTCTTAACTGTGAGTGACACGACCCATGACGGCGGGATTGCGCTGAGCAGCCCGCCGTCCGCCGACGAGGGACTGAGCGCGTCCCAGCTGGCCGACAAGTACGGCTTGACGGTGAGCGGCGCCCGGCCAGGGCTGTTCGCGTACATCCGACAGCTCTGGGGACGCCGGCATTTCATCCTGGCGTTCTCGAGGGCGAAGCTGACCGCGCAGTACAGCCAGGCCAAGCTCGGCCAGCTGTGGCAGGTGGCCACACCGCTGCTGAACGCCCTGGTCTACTTCCTGATCTTCGGCCTGATCCTGGGCACCAACAGGGGGATGAGCCAGGAGGTCTTCATCCCGTTCCTGGTGACCGGGGTCTTCGTCTTCACCTTCACCCAGAGTTCGGTCATGGCGGGGGTCCGCTCCATCGCGGGCAACCTCGGCCTGGTCCGGGCGCTGCACTTCCCCCGCGCGTCGCTGCCGGTCTCGTTCTCGCTCCAGCAGCTCCAGCAGCTGATGTACTCGATGATCGTGCTGGTGGCCGTGGCGGTGGGCTTCGGCAGCTACCCGGCCCTCTCCTGGCTGCTCGTGATCCCGGCGCTGGCCATGCAGTTCCTCTTCAACACCGGCCTCGCGCTCGTCATGGCCCGGCTGGGCAGCAAGACCCCCGACCTCGCCCAGCTGATGCCGTTCGTCATGCGTACGTGGATGTACGGCTCGGGCGTCATGTTCTCCATCCCCGTGATGCTGGAGGACAAGCCGCAGTGGATCGCCGACGTGCTGCAGTACAACCCGGCGGCCATCTACATGGACCTGGTCCGCTTCGCCCTGATCGACGGCTACGGCTCCGAGAACCTGCCGCAGCACGTCTGGGCCGTCGGTCTCGCCTGGGCGCTCGTCGTGGGCGCCGTGGGCTTCGTGTACTTCTGGAAGGCAGAGGAACGGTACGGCCGTGGCTGAGGAAACGTCCCAGGGACACATCCCCACAGTGATCGCGGACGACGTGCACATCGTGTACCGCGTCAACGGCACGGGTGGCGGCAAGGGCAGCGCCACCGCGGCACTGAGCCGGATCATGCGACGGGGCAAGGGCGAACCGCGCGGTGTGCGCAAGGTGCACGCGGTGCGGGGCGTCTCCTTCACCGCGTACCGCGGCCAGGCCATCGGGCTCATCGGCACCAACGGTTCGGGGAAGTCCACCCTGCTGCGGGCCATCGCCGGTCTGCTGCCGACCGAGCACGGCAAGGTGTACACCGACGGCCAGCCGTCGCTGCTCGGTGTCAACGCGGCTCTGATGAGTGATCTGACCGGTGAGCGCAACGTCGTACTCGGTGGCCTCGCGATGGGCATGAGCCGTGAGGAGATCCGCGCGCGCTACGACGACATCGTGGAATTCTCCGGGATCAACGAGAAGGGCGACTTCATCACGCTGCCCATGCGGACCTACTCGTCCGGCATGGCGGCCAGGCTGCGCTTCTCGATCGCGGCCGCCAAGAACCACGACGTCCTCATGATCGACGAGGCGCTGGCCACCGGTGACCGCAAGTTCCGGGTCCGTTCCGAGGAACGCATCCGCGAGCTGCGGAAGGAGGCGGGCACCGTCTTCCTGGTCAGCCACAACAACAAGACCATCAGGGACACCTGCGACCGGGTGCTGTGGCTGGAGAGGGGCGAGCTCCTCATGGACGGCCCAACCGAAGAGGTGCTGAAGGCCTACGAGCAGGAGACGGGCAAGTAACCGACGCGTGTGAGGCCCCTGCCGGAGCACAGTGGCGGGGGCTCTGCGGTGTGCGGGCCGTGAAGGAGAGCGCCCGCAGGGGTGGTAGGCGCCTCGGTGGATCTCCTCCCGGCGGATGACGTCAATTGTCTCCGATCCGGGGAAGGTTGACGGCGGCCGATGTGTTGCACGAGGACGCGCTGTACCCCGGCGCAGCCCTGTGAGCTGTACAACGTAAGCTGTGACGGTGCTGATTCGCGGCTATGTGGGGTGATACGCCCCCGCGCATCGCCCGTTGTGTGCGTGTCGCACTCGGCCGGACGAGCGGCGTGTCCGAAAAGGGATGTTTTGGGTCGGCAGTGTAGAACGGGAGATATGACGGCAATGATGGAAAATCTCCAGCTCCGACGTGGTTTCGCCGTCCCCGCGTCGGGTGGTGCGCAGTGACCCGTACGCAGCAGGCGCGCGCCGACGCCGCCGCCACCGCCACGCTCGACAAGGCCGCGGACGAGAACTTCCCCGTGGCCCCCTTCTTCCTGCCCCGCGCCTGGCGCGACGATCTGATGGCCGTCTACGGATTCGCCCGCCTCGTCGACGACATCGGTGACGGCGATCTGGCTCCAGGCGGTGCCGACGCCCGCCACCTCGGCCTCGAACCCGGACAGAGCGAGGACCGGCTCGCCGCGCTGGACGCCCTCGAAGCCGATCTCCACCGCGTCTTCCGGCCCCAGGGGGACGGCCCGCGCCACCCCCTGATGCGTGCCCTGCGCCCCACGGTGCGGCGCTGCGCTCTCACCCCCGAACCCTTCCTCGGGCTCGTCGAGGCCAACCGCCAGGACCAGAAGATCCGCCGCTACGAGACCTACGGGGACCTGCTGGCCTACTGCGAGCTCTCCGCGAACCCCGTCGGCCGCCTCGTCCTGCAGATCACCGGCACCGCGAGCCCCGAACGGATCCGCCGCTCCGACGCCGTCTGCACCGCGCTGCAGATCACCGAGCACCTCCAGGACGTCGCCGAGGACCTCGGCCGCGACCGGATCTATCTTCCCGCCGAGGACATGGCCCGTCTCCACGTCGGCGAACAGGACCTGGCCGCACCGTCGGCAGGCGCGGCGGTGCGTTCCCTGATCGCGTTCGAGGCGGAGCGCGCCCGTGACCTGCTGGACGAGGGTGTCCCCCTGGTGGGCAGCGTCCACGGCCGGCTCAAGCTGCTGCTCGCCGGATTCGTAGGCGGAGGACGGGCCGCCCTCGGCGCGGTCCAGGCCGCCGGTTTCGACGTACTGTCCGGACCGCCCAAGCCCACCGCGCCCAGACTGCTGCGCGAGGTGGGAGACGTCCTGCGAAGAGCGCAAAGAGAGGGGTGAGCCGGACCGTGGAGGGACAGACGACGTACATGTCGGCACCGGTACAGGCCGCATACAGCTACTGCGAGGCCGTGACCGGACAGCAGGCCCGCAATTTCGCGTACGGCATCCGACTGCTGCCGTACGAGAAGCGGCAGGCCATGTCGGCGTTGTACGCCTTCTCCCGTCGGGTCGACGACATCGGCGACGGCGAGCTGGACCCGGAGACGAAGCGCACCCGGCTGGAGGAGACCCGGGGACTGCTCGGCCGGATCCGGGACGAGGCCGTCGACGAGGACGACACCGACCCCGTCGCGGTCGCGCTGGCCGACGCCGCGCACCGGTTCCCGCTGCCGCTCGAAGGACTCGACGAACTCATCGACGGCGTGCTGATGGACGTGCGGGGCGCGACGTACGAGACCTGGGACGACCTGAAGACGTACTGCCGGTGTGTCGCGGGTGCCATCGGGCGCCTCAGTCTGGGCGTTTTCGGGACGGAAGCGGGCGCCCCCGGCGCCGAACGGGCCGCCGAGTACGCCGACACCCTCGGTCTCGCGCTCCAGCTCACCAACATCCTGCGTGACGTCCGCGAGGACGCCGGCAACGGGCGCACGTACCTGCCCGCCGACGACCTCGCCAAGTTCGGCTGCTCCGCCGGATTCCACCGGGCCACCCCGCCCCCCGGTTCCGACTTCGCCGGCCTCGTGCACTTCGAGGTCCGGCGCGCCCGGGCGCTCTTCGCCGAGGGCTACCGGCTGCTGCCCATGCTGGACCGGCGCAGCGGTGCCTGTGTCGCCGCCATGGCCGGCATCTACCGCCGGCTCCTGGACCGGATCGAACGCGATCCCGAGGCGGTCCTGCGTGGCAGGGTCTCGCTGCCGGGCCACGAGAAGGCGTACGTTGCGGTGCGCGGCCTGTCGGGTCTCGACGCGCGGTACATCTCACGGCGGACGGCCAGGGGGAGGGTCTGATGAGGGGTCCGATCCGACCCCGGGGGCGGGCAACCCCCCGGCTCCGCGGTGCGTCCCTGTCTGCGACGACGCGGCGAAGGGAGCAGGCATGACAGGCCGGAGCCCACGGACCTCCCGGGCGGTGGTCATCGGCGGCGGCCTCGCCGGCGTCACCTCGGCGCTCCGTCTCGCGGACGCGGGGCTTGACGTGACCCTGCTCGAAGGCCGCCCCCGGCTCGGCGGACTCGCCTTCTCCTTCCGGCGCGGCGACCTGTCCGTCGACAACGGCCAGCACGTCTACCTGCGCTGCTGCACGGCCTACCGCTGGTTCCTGGACCGGATCGAAGGGGCCCACCTCGCCCCGCTGCAGGACCGACTCGACGTGCCCGTGCTCGACGTGGGCCGGCCCGCGGGGCCGAGGCTCGGACGGCTGCGCCGCACCGGGCTGCCCGTGCCGCTGCACCTCGCCGGCGGTCTCGCCGCCTACCCGCACCTCTCGCTCGCGGAAAAGGCCCAGGTCGCCCGCGCCGCACTGGCGCTGGGCCGTCTCGACCTCGCCGACCCCGCGCTCGACGGCGTCGACTTCGCCACCTGGCTCCGCCGCCAGGGGCAGTCGAGCCGCGCCATCGAGGCACTCTGGGACCTCGTCGGCGTCGCCACGCTCAACGCCACCGCACCGAACGCCTCCCTGGCGCTGGCCGCGATGGTCTTCAAGACCGGGCTCCTCTCCGAACCGGGTGCCGCCGACATCGGCTGGGCCGCCGTGCCGCTCGGCGACCTCCACGACACTCTCGCCCGCAAGGCCCTCGAATCAGCGGGCGTGAGGATCCACGTGCGCACCCGGGCAGGGTCCCTCACCCGCGCCGAGGACGGCCGCTGGGCCGTCGGGACCGACGGCGAACGGTTCGAGGCGGACACCGTCGTCCTCGCCGTGCCGCAGGGGGAGACACACCGGCTGCTGCCCGACGGAGCGCTCGACGACCCCGGCCGGCTGCTCGAACTCACCGACGCGCCGATCCTCAACGTGCACGTCGTCTACGACCGCAAGGTGCTGCGCAAACCGTTCTTCGCGGCGCTCGGCTCACCCGTGCAGTGGGTCTTCGACCGCACGGCGTCCTCCGGACTCCAGGGCGCCGGGCAGTACCTCGCGGTGTCCCAGTCCGCGGCGCAGGACGAGATCGACCTGCCCGTCGCCGAACTGCGCAAGCGTTACGTGCCCGAGCTCGAACGGCTCCTCCCGGCGGCGCGAGGGGCCGGGATCCGCGACTTCTTCGTCACCCGGGAACGCACCGCGACCTTCGCACCCGCGCCGGGCGTCGGCCGACTGCGGCCGGGCACGCACACCCGCGTCCCCGGGCTGCACCTGGCGGGAGCATGGACCGCCACCGGCTGGCCCGCCACGATGGAGGGCGCCGTCCGCAGTGGCTTCAGTGCCGCTGACGCCGCACTCCAGGCCCTCGGCCGGCCACAAGAACATCCGCTGCAGGAGGCGGCATGAGCAGTACCACCGGAACAAGAGGAGAGTCTGTGACCCCGGCGAATCCGGCTTACGACACCGTGGCGGACACCACGGACGTCACCGCGCTTCTGGAGCGCGGAAGGGCCCTGTCAGCGCCGGTGCTGCGAGCTGCCGTGGACCGGCTGGCGCCGCCCATGGACACCGTCGCGGCCTATCACTTCGGCTGGATCGATGCCCAGGGCCGGCCGGCCGACGGCGACGGAGGCAAGGCCGTGCGTCCCGCACTGGCCCTGCTGTCCGCGGAAGCGGCCGGCGCCCCGGCGGAGGCCGGCATCCCCGGAGCCGTAGCCGTCGAACTCGTGCACAACTTCTCGCTGCTGCACGACGACCTGATGGACGGCGACGAGCAGCGCCGGCACCGTGACACCGTATGGAAGGTGCACGGCCCCGCCCAGGCGATCCTCGTCGGCGACGCGCTCTTCGCGCTGGCCAACGAGGTCCTGCTGGAGCTCGGCACCGTCGAGGCCGGCCGTGCCGCCCGCCGTCTGACCACGGCCAGCCGCAAGCTGATCGACGGTCAGGCCCAGGACATCTCCTACGAGCACCGCGAGCGGGTCACCGTCGAGGAGTGCCTGGAGATGGAGGGCAACAAGACGGGCGCGCTGCTCGCCTGCGCCGTCTCCATCGGCGCGGTGCTCGGCGGCGCCGACGACCGGACCGCCGACGTCCTGGAGGCGTACGGCTACCACCTCGGCCTCGCCTTCCAGGCGGTCGACGACCTGCTCGGGATCTGGGGCGACCCGGAGTCCACGGGTAAGCAGACCTGGAGCGATCTGCGCCAGCGCAAGAAGTCCCTGCCCGTCGTGGCCGCGCTCGCCGCGGACGGTCCCGCCTCGGAGCGCCTGGGCGAGCTGCTCGCCGCCGACGCGAAGAGCAACGACTTCGACAGCTTCTCCGAAGAGGAGTTCGCCGCCCGTGCGGCACTCATCGAGGAGGCGGGCGGCCGCGAGTGGACCGCCCAGGAAGCCCGCCGTCAGCACGCGGTAGCCATCGAGGCGCTGCACGGCGTCGACATGCCGGAACGAGTGCGGGCGCAGCTCACCGAGCTCGCCGACTTCGTGGTCGTACGAAAGAGATGATCACTATCCAGATATGACTCGCAGTCGCCGGCGGGCGCCCCACGGGGTGCCCGCCGACGGAGACCCCAGCACAGCAGAGGACCAAACTGCACGAAGGGGAAGCCATGACAGCGACGACCGACGGAAGCACCGGGGCCGCGAACCTCCGCGCAGCCTCGGCCAGCGATCCGACCGAATCAACCATCGCCGCGGACGACATCCTCGCCGTCGCGCGGCGGGCCGCGGAACGCTCGGTGGAGCACCTCCTCGGCAGGCAGGACGAACAGGGCTGGTGGAAGGGCGACCTCGCCACCAACGTCACCATGGACGCCGAGGACCTGCTGCTCCGTCAGTTCCTCGGAATCCAGGACCCGGACACCGTCAAGGCGGCGGCCCGTTTCATCCGGGGCGAGCAGCTCGGCGACGGCACCTGGAACACCTTCTACGAGGGACCGTCCGACCTCTCCGCCACCATCGAGGCGTATGTCGCGCTACGGCTGGCCGGAGACCGGCCGGACGACCCCCACATGATCCGGGCGGCAGGCTGGGTCAGGGAGCAGGGGGGCATCGCGGAGTCCCGGGTCTTCACCCGGATCTGGCTGGCGCTCTTCGGCTGGTGGAAGTGGGACGACCTGCCGGAGCTCCCGCCCGAGCTGATGTTCTTCCCGAAGTGGGTCCCGCTCAACATCTACGACTTCGGCTGCTGGGCCCGCCAGACCATCGTACCGCTCACCATCGTGTCCGCGAAGCGGCCCGTACGGCCCGCCCCGTTCACCCTGGACGAGCTGCACACCGACCCGGCGTGCCCCAATCCGCCCAAGCCCACCGCCCCGGCGGCGAGTTGGGACGGCATCTTCCAGCGGCTCGACAAGGCGCTGCACGTCTACCACAAGGTGGCGCCGCGCAGGCTGCGGCGCAGCGCCATGAACGCCGCCGCCCGCTGGATCATCGAACGCCAGGAGAACGACGGCTGCTGGGGCGGCATCCAGCCCCCCGCCGTGTACTCCGTCATCGCCCTGCATCTGCTCGGCTACGACCTCGACCACCCGGTCATGCGGGCGGGACTCGCCTCGCTCGACCGGTTCACCGTGTGGCGTGAGGACGGCGCCCGCATGATCGAGGCCTGCCAGTCCCCGGTCTGGGACACCTGCCTCGCCACCATCGCCCTCGCCGACGCGGGGGTGAGTCCCGACCACCCGGCGCTCGTGAGAGCGGCCGACTGGATGCTCGGTGAGGAGATCGTGCGGCCCGGCGACTGGTCCGTACGCAAGCCCGAACTGGCCCCGGGCGGCTGGGCGTTCGAATTCCACAACGACAACTACCCGGACATCGACGACACCGCCGAAGTGGTCCTGGCGCTGCGCCGCGTCCGCCACCCCGACCCCGCCAGGATCGAGGCGGCCATCGAGCGCGGAGTGCGCTGGAACCTCGGCATGCAGTCACGCAACGGCGCCTGGGGAGCCTTCGACGCGGACAACACGAGTCCGTTCCCCAACCGGCTGCCGTTCTGCGACTTCGGCGAGGTCATCGACCCGCCGTCGGCCGATGTCACCGGACATGTGGTGGAGATGCTCGCCATCGAGGGGCAGGCCCACCACCCCGGTACCCGTCGGGGCATCGAGTGGCTGCTCGCCGAACAGGAGGCGACCGGCGCGTGGTTCGGCCGCTGGGGCGTCAACTACATCTACGGCACAGGCTCCGTGGTGCCCGCCCTGATCGCGGCCGGCCTGCCGGCGGCGCATCCCTCGGTGCGGCGGGCCGTCGACTGGCTGAAGTCCGTCCAGAACGACGACGGAGGCTGGGGCGAGGACCTGCGGTCCTACCGTGAGGAGAAGTGGATCGGCCACGGGAGTTCGACCGCCTCCCAGACCGCGTGGGCGCTTCTCGCCCTCCTGGCCGCGGGGGAGCGGGAGGGCAGGTCCGTGGAGCGGGGGGTCGCCTGGCTGGCGGAAACCCAGCAGGCGGACGGTTCCTGGGACGAACCGCACTTCACCGGGACCGGATTCCCGTGGGACTTCTCCATCAACTACCACCTGTACCGGCAGGTCTTCCCCCTCACGGCGCTCGGCCGGTACGTGTACGGCGACCCCTTCACCACCGTCCCCGGCAAGGGGGCCTGAGCCGATGGGGGGTTCACAGGAGCCACCCGGCCCCACCACACCCCTGCTGATCGCCTGCGCGCTCGGCATCGAGCGTCTCGCCCTGCGCACCGGCAGGAGGGGCGGCGGCGTCCCGGCCCCCGGCCCTGTGAGCATCATCAGGTCCGGGATGGGGCCCCGGGCCGCGGAGAGCGCCGTCCGGCTCGCCCTGGGGAAGGACGGCGCCGGAGGCACCGCGGTCATCGCCTCCGGCTTCTGCGCCGGGCTGGAACCCGGCATGCACCCGGGGGACCTCGTGGTGGCCGAGGAGACCCGGGACACCAGTGGGACCACGGCCTGCACGGGTACCGGCCTGCTGGTCGACGCACTGGTCAGGGCGGTGCCCGGACGCACGGTCCACACCGGCCCGCTGAACGGCTCCGGACATGTCGTCCGGGGCCCGGAGCGGGCGGCCCTCCGGGCCACAGGCGCCATCGCGGTGGACATGGAGTCCGCCGCCACCCTCCGCACCGCCGTACGGACGGGCGTACGCCCGGTTGCCGCCGTACGGGTGGTCGTGGACGCTCCAGAGCATGAGCTCGTCCGTATCGGCACGGTCCGCGGTGGAATATCGGCATTCCGCGTTCTTCGTGCTGTCCTTCCGGCTTTCCATGAATGGCACCGATCTTTGCTGCTCCCCAGGAGGTGAGCCCAGATGGCCATGCCGCTCCGTCAGTCCATCAAGGTTGCGACGTATCTCATCGAACAGAAGCTCCGGAAGCGGGAGAAGTTCCCGCTGATCGTTGAATTGGAGCCCTTGTTCGCCTGCAATCTGGCGTGCGAGGGCTGTGGGAAGATCCAGCACCCGGCCGGAGTGCTCAAGCAGCGCATGCCGGTCGCCCAGGCGGTCGGGGCGGTGCTGGAGTCAGGAGCCCCGATGGTCTCCATCGCCGGTGGCGAGCCGCTGATGCACCCGCAGATCGATGAGATCGTGCGCCAGTTGGTGGCGAAGAAGAAGTACGTCTTCCTCTGCACCAATGCCATGCTGATGCGTAAGAAGCTCGACAAATTCACCCCGTCGCCCTACTTCGCCTTTGCCGTGCACATCGACGGTCTGCGCGAACGGCACGACGAGTCGGTCGCCAAGGAAGGCGTCTTCGACGAAGCGGTCGAGGCGATGAAGGAGGCCAAGCGGCGCGGCTTCCGGGTCACGACCAACTCCACCTTCTTCAACACCGACACCCCGCAGACCGTCATCGAGGTGCTGAACTTCCTCAATGACGAGATGAAGGTCGACGAGATGATGATCTCGCCCGCCTACGCCTACGAGAAGGCTCCCGACCAGGAGCACTTCCTGGGTGTCGAGCAGACCCGGGAGCTCTTCAAGAAGGCCTTCGCGGGCGGCAACAGGAGCCGCTGGAGGCTCAACCACTCCCCGCTCTTCCTGGACTTCCTGGAGGGCAAGGCCGACTTCGCCTGCACGGCCTGGGCGATCCCCAACTACTCGCTCTTCGGCTGGCAGCGGCCCTGCTATCTGATGAGCGACGGGTACGTCCCCACCTACCGGGAGCTCATCGAGGACACAGACTGGGACAAGTACGGCCGGGGCAAGGACCCACGCTGCGCCAACTGCATGGCGCACTGCGGCTACGAGCCCACCGCCGTGCTCGCCACCATGGGATCGCTCAAGGAATCCCTGCGAGCCGCACGGGAGACGATCGGCGGGAACCGGTGACGTCATGACAGAAGGAGAGCCGGTCGTACCGGGTCTCCCCGGCCGCCGGCCCGGCCTCTCGCGGTGCGCCGCCCCTCGCGGCGCACCCAGGCCGGGCCGGCGGCGTGAGCCGACAGCAGGAGCAGAGAGAGGGGCCCGGGCGTGACGATGCTGGAATCCATCAAGGGGCCGCAGGATCTCAAGGCACTGAGCCGACCGGAACTCGGTGAACTCGCCGGGGAGATCAGAGAGTTCCTCATCCGGGCAGTGGCGAGGACGGGTGGTCATCTCGGCCCCAACCTCGGCGTGGTCGAACTCACCATCGCCCTGCACCGGGTCTTCGACTCACCCGTGGACCGGATCCTGTGGGACACCGGGCACCAGAGTTACGTGCACAAACTGCTGACCGGTCGGCAGGACTTCTCCAAGCTGCGCAGCAAGGGCGGCCTCTCCGGCTACCCCTCCCGCGAGGAGTCCGAGCACGACGTCATCGAGAACTCCCACGCCTCCACCGTGCTCGGCTGGGCCGACGGCCTGGTCAAGGCCGACGAGGTCCTGGAGCGCAGGCGTCATGTCGTCGCCGTCATCGGCGACGGGGCTCTCACCGGCGGTATGGCCTGGGAGGCACTCAACAACATCGCCGCGGCAGAGGACCGCCCGCTGATCATCGTGGTGAACGACAACGAGCGCTCGTACGCTCCCACCATCGGCGGGCTCGCCAACCACCTCGCCACCCTCCGCACCACTGACGGCTACGAGCGCTTCCTGTCCTGGGGCAAGGGGGTGCTCCAGCAGACGCCGGTCATCGGACCGCCGCTGTACGGGTCGCTGCACGGTGCGAAGAAGGGATTCAAGGACACCTTCGCCCCGCAGGGCATGTTCGAGGACCTGGGCCTCAAGTACGTCGGTCCGGTCGACGGGCACGACACGGCGGCGGTCGAATCCGCACTGAACCGGGCCAAGCGCTTCCACGGCCCGGTTCTGGTGCACTGCATCACCGAGAAGGGCCGTGGCTTTCCGCCCGCGCTGGCCGACGACGCCGACCGCTTCCACACCGTCGGCAGGATGGACCCGCTGACCTGCGAACCGCTCGTCGTACCCGCCGCGCCGTCCTGGACCTCGGTCTTCGGCGACGAGATCGCGGAGATCGGCGCCGAGCGCCCCGATGTCGTCGCGATCACCGCGGCGATGCTGCACCCGGTCGGGCTGACCCGGTTCGCGGCGGAGTTCCCCGACCGGATCTGGGACGTCGGGATCGCCGAGCAGCATGCGACCGTGTCCGCCGCGGGGCTGGCCACCGGAGGCCTGCACCCGGTCGTCGCCGTCTACGCGACCTTTCTCAACCGGGCGTTCGACCAGCTGCTGATGGACGTCGCCCTGCACCGGTGCGGAGTGACCTTCGTCCTGGACCGGGCCGGTGTCACCGGGGCCGACGGCCCCTCGCACAACGGGATGTGGGACATGTCCGTGCTCCAGGTCGTCCCGGGCCTTCGGATCGCGGCCCCGCGCGACGCCGACCGGCTGCGGGAGGAGCTGCGGGAGGCCGTCTGCGTGGACGACGCGCCGACGGTGGTCCGGTTCCCCAAGGAGTCGGTGGGGGAACCGGTCGTGGCCGTCGGGAGGATCGGCGGGATGGACGTCCTGCACCGGGCCCCGGACCCCGACGTCCTGCTGGTGGCCGTCGGGGTGCTCGCCCCGGTCTGTCTGCAGGCCGCCGACCTGCTCGCCGGATCCGGGATCCGCTGTACGGTCGTCGACCCGCGCTGGGTCAAACCGGTCGACGAGCAGCTGCCCGCGCTCGCCGCGCAGCACGAGCTGGTAGCGGTCGTCGAGGACAACAGCAGGTCGGGCGGGGTCGGCTGGGCCGTCGGGCAGGCGCTGCGGGACGCCGGTGTCGACGTACCGCTGCGGACGTTCGGCATCCCCGAACAGTTTCTCGCGCACGCGGGGCGCGGTGAGGTGCTCGCCGAGATCGGGCTCACACCGGTGGAGATCGCCGGAAGCATCAGCGCGGCGCTCGATCGCCGCGCGGCAGCGGGAGAGCGGAACATGCCGAAGGAGAACGGGGCATGAAGGACGAACAGCCGGGCTTCGATCTGACGCGGCTCCTCGCGGAACGAGGCGCCGAACGCTACGAGCTGCACACCCGGCACCTCAACCACCAGCTGCCACGGATGCTCCACACCCTCGGTTTCGACAAGGTCTACGAACGGGCCGAGGGCGCGCACTTCTGGGACGAGGACGGCAACGACTACCTCGACATGCTCGCCGGCTTCGGCGTGATGGGTCTTGGCCGGCACCACCCCGTCGTACGCAAGGCGCTCCACGACGTCCTGGACGCCTCGCTCGCCGACCTCACACGCTTCGACTGCCAGCCGCTGCCCGGGCTGCTGGCCGAGAAGCTGCTGGCGCACAGCCCGCACCTCGACCGGGTGTTCTTCGGCAACAGCGGCACGGAGGCGGTCGAGACCGCGCTGAAGTTCGCCCGCTACGCCACCGGCAAGCCGCGGATCCTCTACTGCGACCACGCGTTCCACGGACTGACGACCGGCTCGCTCTCCGTCAACGGTGAGAAGGGCTTCCGCGACGGGTTCGCGCCCCTGCTGCCCGACACGGCCATCGCGCTCGGCGACCTCGACGCGCTGCGGCGCGAGCTGAAGCGCGGTGATGTGGCCGGGCTGGTCGTGGAGCCGATCCAGGGCAAGGGCGTCCACGCCCCACCGCCCGGCTTCCTGCGGGAGGCACAGGATCTGCTCCACCGGCACAAGGCCGTGCTCATCGCCGACGAGGTGCAGACCGGTCTCGGCAGGACCGGGGACTTCTACGCGTACCAGCACGAGGAGGGTGTCGAACCCGATCTGCTCTGCGTCGCCAAGGCACTCTCCGGCGGGTACGTGCCGGTCGGGGCGACGCTCGGCAAGGACTGGATCTTCAAGCGCGTCTACTCGTCGATGGACCGGGTCCTCGTCCACTCCGCGAGCTTCGGCTCCAACGCCCAGGCCATGGCGGCCGGGCTCGCCGTCCTCGCGGTGATGGAGCAGGAGGAGACCGTCGCGAACGCGCGTCGCACCGGTGATCTGCTGCGCGAGCGGCTCGCCGCGCTCGTCGGCCGCTACGAGCTGCTGCACGAGGTGCGCGGCCGGGGCCTGATGATCGGGATCGAGTTCGGCCGGCCGTCCTCCCTCAAGCTCCGCAGCCGCTGGACGATGCTGCAGGCCGCCCGCAAGGGGCTCTTCGCGCAGATGGTGGTCGTTCCGCTGCTGCAGAAGCACCGCATCCTCACCCAGGTCTCCGGCGATCACCTGGAGGTGATCAAGCTGATTCCGCCGCTGGTCATCGGGGAGCCCGAGGTCGACCGCTTCGTCACCGCCTTCACCGCCGTCATGGACGACGCGCACAGCGGGGGCGGGCTGATGTGGGACTTCGGCAGGACGCTGGTGAAGCAGGCCGTCGCCAACCGCTGAAAAGGTTTTTGCCTCTGAGGCAAATTATTTGCCTCAGAGGAAAGGCCCTGGCCCAATGGGGGTATGAATCCTCCTGACGGAGGGGTGGCCGAGGAGCTCCCGGGGATCGCGCCACGCCTGCGTGACCTTCGGCGTAACCGCGGCCTCACCCTCGAGAGCGCGGCCGGCCGGGCGGGGCTCTCGCCGGCCCACCTCTCCCGGCTCGAAACGGGCCGCAGGCAGCCCTCGCTGCCGATGCTGCTCGGCCTCGCCCGTGTCTACGGTACGACCGTCTCCGAGCTCCTGGGCGAGCTGCCGCCCGAACGTGACGCGATCGTCCGCGGCGGCCCGATCGAGGGCACACCGGGCGGCAGCGGAGGGGGCGGCTGGCTCTACCGGCAGGCGGGCGGAGCGGGCCGCGCCATGCAGGCGCTGCACGTCCGCGTCCCGTACGGCACCGAGGGCGACCTCGTGCGTGTCCACCCCGGAGAGGAGTGGCTGTACGTCCTCGACGGCCGGCTGCGGGTCGTGCTCGGTGAGACCGTGCACGACCTGGACCCGGGTGACAGTGCGCACTTCGACTCGCTCACCCCGCACCGCATCGCGGCGCTCGACACCGGTGGAGCGCGCCTGCTCTTCGTCCACACCCTGCTGCAGAGCCCGGCCGCCGAGCTGTGTCCGGGCAGCGGGATCCACAGGCTCTGATCACGCACACCCCACCGCGCGCACCCTTGCCACCCCGGCCCGAGCGGCCGGAAGAGAGGACTGGCATGTCCGATTCGGAGTACTACGATCCGCTCACCCCGCGCAGGCCGAAGAGCAAGGACACGCAGGAGCGGCGGATGCCCCGTGGCGTCGTGATCCGGCTCTTCGCCTATCTGGTGGCCGGACACGTCGTCGCGGGGTTCCTCTTCCTGCTCTTCACCGTGGCGGGCAAGGGCTGATCCCCGGCGTCACGCGTCCTCGACGAGGCGCTCGCGCAGCCTCGCGCGGGTCTCGTCGCTGATCTTCAGCCCTTCGAGGAGATAGCGGTCCGTGCCGCCCCAGACCTCGTCGATGGTGTCGAAGGCCGCAGCCAGGTACTCGGCTCGGGCGCCGAAGAGCGGATTGAGCAGCCCCATCACCTCGTCGGACATCCCGACCGGCGAGGAGTCGCTGCGTCGCACCTTGTAGCGGCGGTGCGCGTCGTTCGACTTGAGGTAGTCGGCCTCGATCGCCTCCTTCTCGACGCCGACCGCGAGCAGTGAGACCGCGACCGAGAGGCCGGCCCGGTCCTTGCCCGCCGCGCAGTGCATCAACGCCGGCACGCTGTCCTCGGCCAGCGCGTGGAGCACACGGCTGTGTTCGGCGGTGCGGTCCTTGATGATCGAGCGGTACGAGGCGACCATCCTCGCCGTGCCCTTGCCGTCTGCCAGGATCGAGCGCAGCTGCTGGATGTTCCCGTCGCGCACCAGCCGCCAGAACTCCGCGCCGTCCGCCGGGTCGGAGAGAGGAATGCTGACATTCCGGACGCCGGGCAGCTCCACGTCGAGACCGTCGAGCTTGTGGTCGGCCGCGTTACGGAAGTCGAAGACCGTGTGCAGGCCGAGCCCGGAGAGGAAGGCGGCGTCGGCCTCGGTGGCGTGGGCGAGGTGGCCGCTGCGGTAGAGGCGCCCGTACCGCACGGCGCGTCCGTCGATGGTCGGAAGCCCGCCGACGTCGCGGAAGTTGCGGACACCGGTCAGTTCGACGTCCGTCGGCTCAGGGCCGACCGGCGGGACCTCTGGCAGCTGCGTCACAAGGGCTCCTGGAGTGTCGGGCGTCGGCGCCGCTCGCCGACGGGGGCACGCCCGCGACGATACGACATGGCTGCATCGGCCAACCGTCTCGGTCGTCGTGGTCCCGATTTCTTGGATGGAGCGACGGTTCCGCGATGTCCGTATTGGTGTATTTGATGAAACATGCCCTGCTTGTACGGGAGATGGGGGCAGGTGAGTGAGCGGGATCATATCCGTGACGGTGCGTGGTGAAGATGCCAAGGGGTATTCCGGACGCCGTGCGGAAAGCCAAGATCCGTAATCCACGGAGTGTGACGGGAATTCCGCGCGTAAATGAAGCGCTGATTCCGCTTCGGAATCAGCCGCTTGTTCGCGGCATCCCGGCTCGCTTACGGTCACGGTCAATCCGGACGGAACGCCTAATCCTGCCGCTGCCCGGAATCCGCACCGACTCACGTGTGGCAGGAGCGGGGGAACCAGGTAGGCCGCCGGCCGGAGGGATCCGGTACGGCTCGGGGTTAAGTCGCGCACCACGCGGCCGGGCATCTCCAGCCCGAACCCGACAGCTCACCTCGCAGGCGCCGGAGAGGAAATCCTCATGCCCACAAAAGGCAAGCACCGTCGTACGAAGACCGGCCCGATCTCCCGAGGCGTCCTTGCCGCAGGGACCGGTGGCGCCGTTCTCGCCCTCCCGCTGATCGGCGCCACCGGCGCCCACGCGGCAGAGCAGGCCGCGCCCGCAGCCGAGTCCGCCGCCCCGCACAGCGCCCCCGCCTCGGCGGCGAAGAGCGCCCCGAAGACCTACTCGGTGGTCTCCGGCGACTACCTGGCGAAGATCGCGGCGGACAAGAAGGTCAAGGGCGGCTGGCAGAAGCTGTACCAGGACAACCGTGACGTCGTCGGCGAGAACCCGAGCCTGATCGTCCCGGGCATGAAGCTGACCCTCGGCGCCAAGGCGTCCGGCTCCGCCGAGTCCGCCCCCTCCAAGTCCGCCCCGTCGGCGGCGAAGAAGGCCGCCCCGGCCGAGAAGACGGCTGCTCCGGCCGAGGAGACCGCCGCGAAGACCGCCGACTCCGGTGCGTCGGAGAGCGACAGCTCGGGCTGGGCCACCCCGGTCGAGAGCCCCGACGTCACCACGCAGTACCGCGCCTCGGGCGCCAGCTGGTCCAGCGGCTATCACACCGGCTCCGACTTCCAGGCGGCCTCCGGCACCAGCGTCCGGTCCATCGGCCCGGGCACCGTGGTCTCCGCCGGCTGGAGCGGCTCGTACGGCAACGAGGTCGTCATCCAGCACAGCGACGGCATGTACTCCCAGTACGCGCACCTGTCCTCGCTCGAGGTCTCGGCCGGCCAGACCGTCACCGGCGGCCAGCAGATCGGCCTCTCCGGCACCACCGGCAACTCCACCGGCCCGCACCTCCACTTCGAGGTCCGGACCGGCCCGAGCTACGGCTCGGACGTCGACCCGATCGCCTACCTGCGGTCGCACGGCGTCTCCATCTGAGACAACCCCGCCTGAGGGCGGGGGAGAGGGGCGGTGCGCGACTGTGCACCGCCCCTCTCCTTATTCCGGCTTTACCAAAAACTGACCGGGTGGTCTTTCTCACCACCCGTCAACCCCTTATTACGGTCGCGTAGGTCACAATCGAAGGTGCAAGATAAACCCTTGTGGCAGACGATTCGAGAAACAAACAACGAGGCATCATCGGGTCGTACGCAGCGATTGGCGACAGCTTCACCGAGGGCGTCGGCGACCCCGGCCCCGGCGGGACGCTCGTCGGCTGGGCGGACCGGTTCGCCGTCCTCCTCGCGGACCAGCTCCCGGTCCCCGATGCGGTGGTCGGCCCCGCGGACGACCCGCACGGGAATTTCCGTTACGCCAATCTCGCCGTACGCGGACGCCTCCTCGACCAGATAGTCGAGGAACAGGTCCCCCGCGCCAAGCAGCTGGCACCTGATCTGGTGAGCTTCTGCGCCGGCGGCAACGACATACTCCGTCCCGGTTCCGACCCGGACGACGTGGCAGAACGCTTCGAGCGTGCGGTCGCCGAGCTGGCACAGTCGGTCGGCACCGTCATGGTCACCACCGGCTTCGACACCCGTGGCATCCCCGTGCTCAAGCACCTGCGGGGCAAGATCGCCATGTTCACCGCACACGTCCGGTCCATCGCCGACCGCTACGACTGCCCGGTGCTGGACCTGTGGTCCCTGCGGTCCGTGCAGGACAGGCGGGCCTGGGACAACGACCGGCTGCACCTCTCGGCGGAAGGCCACACCCGGGTCGCGCTGCGCGCCGCCCAGGTCCTGGGCCTCGATGTGCCGACCGACCCCGACCAGGTGTGGCCCCCGCAGGCACAGCGCGGGACGCTCGAGGTACGGCGCGACGACATCCAGTGGGCGCGTGAGTATCTCGTCCCGTGGATCGGCCGCCGGCTGCGCGGGGAGTCCTCCGGGGACCACGTCGAGGCCAAGCGCCCCGATCTGCTGCCGCTCTGACCCCGCCGGCCTTTCGTCAGCGGCTGACCTCTCGTCAGCGGCTGACGAAGGGAAGCGGACGCCGGGCCGGACCCGGGGACACGACCCCGTCCGATACGGGCACCCGCATCGGACGGGCGGGTATCCGCTCCAGCACGCCACCCGCGAAGACGTCGTACAACGGCAGTGACTCCAGGTGCACATAGCCGATGTGGCAGTCGCACACATCGAGCGGACAGCCGCGTGGGCCGAGCGAGTCGCGATAGCTGCCGTCGTAGAGATTGCCCAGCTCGGCGCGGACGAAGTGACAGCGGCGCACCGTCCCGTCACCGTCCACCGAGATGACCGACTCGCCCGTCCGGCAGGGCAGTCCGGCCGAACGGTGCGGGTTCCTGCTGTAAGGGAACAGCGGGTCCAGAGCCGTCCAGCGGTCCGCCTGCTCGTCCGTGTAGGTGTGCCCCTCAGCCGCGTTGACCCAGAGATACACCTCGGGCGGCAGCGCGGACCGCAGCCGGCGGGCCTCCTCCAGATGCTCGTCGAGACCGACCACCCCGACGCTGTACCGCACCCCCAGGGCGGTCAGCTCACGGCACCGGCCGAGGAACCGCTCGTACGGTGTCTGGCCCGGGTGGTACGTGCACCACAGGGCGACCTTGTCGCGATCCGCCCCGGCCAGCCAGCCGGTACGGCCGCTGAGGTTGGTCTGGATGGCGACCCGGCCGACGTGTTCCAGCCGCGACAGCTCGACGATCGCCTTCCGGTACCAGGACCGCACCAGGCCCTCGCCCCACGGGGTGAACAGCACCGACAACCGGTCACCGGTCTGCGCGGCGGCCCACGCGGTGAACCGCTCCAGGGCCGCGCGGTCGGTCCGGAGCTGCTCCCCGCTGTCCCGTCGCTTGGCGAACGGGCAGTAGGGGCAGTCGTAGTCGCACGAGGCCAGTGGGCCCCGGTAGAGGACCGTCAGGTCCATGCTCGCCGGCCCGTTCACTTCGCCTCGTACGCGGCCATCGCCGCCCGCACCGCGGGGGAGAACAGCTCCGGGCCCAGAGCGTCGGAATGGGCCAGGCCCTCGGGGGAGAGACGCAGCAGTGCGGGCCCGGCCGACGCGTCCAGCCAGCCGCGCGCGGAGAAGAGCTCCAGCTCAGCTCGGAAGTCCTCGAACGGATCGGTGCCGAAGCGCTCGCGGTACCCGGCGGACCGCATTCCCTCGGCCTGGAGGAGCGACTGGAGGAGGTGGCGCCGGCGCGCCTCGCCGTCGTCGACGTACCGGCCGACCTCCGCCCGGGAGAAGTCCCGGGTGGTGGTGAATCCGTCGATGATTCCCCGGATCTCCCGCATCTCCACCGCGTAGTCGAAGGAGTAGTGCAGGGAGGAGGTGTACGAGCGGGCCCCGCAGCCGAGCCCGATCATGCCGTCGGTCTGGCAGGCGTAGTCGTCGGGGCCCGCGTGCGGCGCGTCCGTGCGACGGAACATCCGCATCGACACCTGCTCGTAGCCATGGGCCAGCAGATGGTCGCGGCCCGCGCGGTACAGCCGCAGCCGCTGTTCGTCCCATGCGGTGTCCGGCCCTTCCGGTACCTCCGCCCCGGCGCCCAGCCGCCCGAGACCGGTCAGCGGGCGCACATACAGCGGGTAGAGGTAGAGCTCCTCCGGGCGCCAGGCCAGGGCGGCGTCCAGCGAGGTGCGCCAGCTCGCCTCGGTCTGACCCTCGATGCCGTAGATCAGATCGATGTTGAGGACCGGGATGCGGGCGTCGCGGATCCTGCCGAGAGCCGTCTCCACCTCGCCGCGGTGCTGCGGGCGGACCGCGGCCCGTGCCTCGGCGTCCACGAAGCTCTGCACACCGATGCTGATCCGGGTGGTGCCCCGGTCGGCCAGGACACCCAGCCGGTCCGCAGTCGCCGTCGACGGCGAGGTCTCGACCGAGAGCGGCACCGCCCTCAGACCGGCGCCCATCCGCTTCTCCGCGATGTCGCAGAGGCGCTCCAGCTCACCGGCGGTGAGGAAGGTGGGGGTGCCGCCACCGAACGCGGCCGCGGCGAAGCGAACCGGCTCCTCGTCGCCCAGCGCGTCCCGGACGGTCGTGGCCTGCCGGTCGAGCGCGTCGAGATAGCGCGTCGTCAGCTCCTCGGGGGCGCCGATCCGGGTGAACAGATTGCAGAAGCCGCAGCGGATCTCACAGAAGGGTATGTGGACGTAGAGGGAGAGCGCGTCCTTGCGCTCCTCCGCCCAGAGCTCACTGAGCGGCGGACGTCCGGAGGGGTGGCCGTCGAGCGGGCGGTAGGCCGTCTTGTGCGGATAGGCGTAGACGTAGCTGCGGTACGGACTGGTGCTGTCAGTGGTGCCGGTCATCGGGTCGCCCCCGGTTCGAGGAAGAAGTGGGCATAGGGCACGGTCCATACGGCTTCGTGGCCGATCCGGTGGCCGGTGTAGCCGTCGTCGCCGTACGCCGTGCCGTGATCGGAGCAGACGATGGCGAAACACCTGCGGCGACTGCTCGCCGCCGCGAAGAGGCGCCCGATGTGCCGGTCGACGTACTCCAGGGCCGCGGCGTGGGTGGCCCTGGAGTCACCCGCTTCGGCGGTGGCCCCGGTCAGGTGGAACCAGTTGGGCTGGTGCAGCGCGGACACGTTGACGAAGAGGAACAGGCGCTGGCCCTCCGGGAGTTCCGCGACGACCTGCTCGGCGCGCGAGACCTGTGACTCGAAGGATGTCGGAGACGTGACACCGAACTCCGGCTCCCAGTGGCTCTCCTGGAACATGCCGGGCAGCACCGAGCCGAGCGGCGGGCGACGGTTGAAGAAGCCCACACCGCCGACGCACACCGTGCGATAGCCCACGGCGGCGAGGCCGGAGAGGATGTCGGGGGTCTCATGGACGAAGGTGCCGTCCGCGGTCGACTCGCTGCCCGCGAAGCGGGCTGCGAACAGCCTCGGGTGAGGGCCGGGTGTGGCGGGCGTCGGCAGGAAGCCGGCGAAGATCGCCTGGTGGGACGCGTAGGTGAAGCTGCCCGGCGCATGCCTCTTCTCCCAGGCGCCGCCGGGGAGATGCCGGACCAGATTCGGGATGCGTCCGGCGGCGGCCAGTTCCTCGGCCACGTCGAACCGGAGGGTGTCCAGGGTGACGAGCAGGAGATCGTGGCTGCCCACGACGGCGTTCATGTCCGGGGCCGGGGCCGGGGCCGGGGTACCGGATTCGCGGAACATCGGATCAGGGGGCTTCGGTGACACGGTCGTTCCTTGCTCGGTCGTTGCTCGCCGGACCGGACTCCCGGCGGTCGCCGCCCGGCCGGTCCTTGGGTGAAGAAGCCGCCAGCACGGCGGCGATCTGCGCGCCGTAGGTGTCCAGTCCCTCCGCGCCGCTGCCCGGCAGACCGGTGAGCCGCGGCAGGAGGTCCCCGAAGGCATTCACCTCGCCGACGGCGAAGCGCCGCCACCCGGCGGTGGGCAGCAGATCGACGCCTACGCACAGCGTGTCCGGGAAGCAGGCCGCGGCCCGCTCGCACACGGCCAGGGCGGCGCTCCAGCTACCGCCCGCCGTCTCGACCGCGGCACGCGCCTGGTCCAGATCGCCGCGCCTCCCGCCCAGATGCAGATTGGTCATCGGGGACCGGCTTGTCCGTACGACGGCATGGGTCGCCCGTCCCCCGACCACCACGACCCGGAGGTCGGCAGCCCGCCCCCGCTGGGAGGCCTTGGGCAGCCAGCGTTCGATGTGCAGCCCGTCAGGGGCCAGGGCGTCGACGAGGGCCGCCACCTCGCGCTCCGTCGTGCAGCGGCGCACCCGCAGGGAGTTGAACAGCCGGCCCTCCTCGTCCCGCTCCACGGAGGTGGCCGCCCGCACCCTGCCTGCCCCTGCCGTCTCCAGGGCCATCACCCCGGAGGCGGAGGAGCCGTGCGCCGGCTTCACGAACACCCGCGGCATGCGGTGGTCCGCCATCAGCCGGCGCACGTCCGCCCACCCCCGCACGGGGTGCGCACCGGGCCCCGAGGTCGGGGAGTCCGGCAACGGCACCCCCGCAGCGTCCAGCACGCCGTGACAGAGCCGCTTGTCGAACAGCACCGCGACGTCCGCGGGGCTGTCCAGCAGCACCGCACCCGCCGCCTCGGCCGCCCGCGCCACCTCCTGCACGGCCGAGGTGAAGCGCGCGTACCAGAGGGCCGAACCCTCGACCCTGGTCGGATCCTCGATCCCGCGCAGCAGCCGGTCCACCTCGGCGTCCTCGCCGGGGGAGTCGATGCGCACGGTCTCACCCGGAAGGAAGACCGCCTCTCCCCGCAGCACCCGCAGCCAGGACACCGTGCGAGCGGCGGGCAGCCCGGCGGCCCGCACGGCCTCCTGGAAGAGGCCGACCCTGCGGTTGGCGGGGATGCCGACGACAGCCAGGCGCGGGTGAGCGATGCCGGTCATGGTGTCCCTACTCCGCGACCGCGGTGTAGCGCCCCTCGGGGCCCTGGTCGTCCCACGGCTCGCAGCGGTCGGACAGATCGAGCGACACTCCGTGAGGCACCAGGGCATCCGCGAGGCGGCCCTCCATGGGCTCGGTCAGGAAGTGGTGGTGCAGATCGAGCGCGGTGAGGTGGGTGAGCGGCTGGCCCTCGAGCAGCGCCGCCGCGCCCTCGTCGCCCAGCGTGCCGTTGGACAGATCCAGCGAGCGGAGCTGCGCGACGACCGGCGCCGAGGCGAGCGCAGCAGCGATCTCGTTCTGCAACTCGCTGTTGCGCAGGCCCAGGTGATGCAGCCGGGGGAAACGGCTTCCGGTGAGCAGAGGGGCCAGATCAGGGACCACCGCATCGCCCCCGTACGCGGAGACGCCGAGCCAGAGGTCCAGACGCTCCAGGGCCGGCAGCTCGCTGTCCAGCACCCCGCGCAGCGCCTCCGCGGGAAGGCCGCCGCTCTCGATGGTCAGCTCACGCAGGTTCTCGTGCTTGACGGGCGGGAACACCAGGTCCGTCCCGCCGCGTACACCGAGGTGGGTGAGGGCAGGGAAGGCAGTGAGCAGCGCGGTGACGTCCGACTGCTCGATCCACGAGATCTCGGCCTCCTCCGCCACGAGATCCCCGACGAAGACGCCCCTGAGCGCGGTCAGCCGAGTGGCCGCGGCCACGACGAGCCCGATGGGATATGCGGAGTTCTCCTCGTACGACTCGCCCCACTGGCCGATGATCAGGGCCCCGACGCGTGACGGGTCGACAGCTTCGAGGAAGGCCTGGAACTCCTCCTCCCAGGTGCCGTCCTCCTCGTACGGCTCGACGCTGACGCGCCAGGCCACGGCATCGGCCGGGGGACGGGGCTCGCCCTCGGCCTCGCGTCGGAAATCGACGGCCTGAAGGCCGAGCAAGTCGTGCAGGCGGTCCGCGTCGGACATGGCACCGATCTCCTGATACTGGGGACGACTGATGTCCGCAAGGTCTATCAAGCGGCACTGACAACGGCGCGAGCGGCCCCGGGTCGGCCGGCCGGCCGGAGTTGGACACGGGCGGCCGTGCTCCGGCAGCCGTCGATGTCAGACCCCTCTCGTAGCGTTTTCCATGTGACCGGCACACCGGGTGCCGTGGCGAGGGGAGACGCCTGTGTATCGACAGGGCGACGTACTGATGGTGGCGCTGGAGGAGTCGGAGGTGCCCACGCACTTCCTGGACTCACCGGGCGAACGCCGCGACGGGCGGGGGAGGCTGGTCCTGGCGCTCGGTGAGGTCACCGGCCATGCGCACGCGGTGCAGGGACCGGGGCGGCTGATGCGGGAGGCCGGGCCGCTCGGCCCGATGCTGCTGCATCTCCCCGAGGGCGGACGCGTGGTCCACGAGGAGCACGCCGCGATAGCGCTGCCCAAGGGCTGGTTCCGCGTCGTGCGCCAGCGCGAGTACGCCCCGGGTGCGGTCCGGATCGTCGCGGACTGAGCCCTTCGCGGCGAGCGGTGGTCCGGTGATGTGCGGTCAGCAAACAGGAACAGGGGACGGGGAATACCGATGCAGTACGTGAACGCGTGGCGGGCCGTGGCGGCGGCGACAGACAGGGCCGACCGCGGCGCGGCCGAGGACGGAGTGAGGCTCGCCTACCGCGCAGCGGGGCTCGCGGAGCCGGACCGCATCGTCTGGGCGGACTCGCCCAGGGCGGCCGTCGAGGTGGTGGAGAAGCTGTCGGGCGCGGGACGCTCGGTGCGCGAAGAGGTCCGCACCCGGCCCTGGGCGGAGGAGCGGCGCCGGATGTACGACGAGCTGGGCCCGGCGGGCTGGTCCGCCCTGTGGTCCGCGACCGGGGCCCAGCTGTGGGAGACCACGGCCGCACTGGCCGAGCGGATACGCACGGGAGTCGTCGCGGAACTCACCACCAGACCCGAGGACGGGCCCGACATCCGCCTTGTGCTGCTCGACGCGGTCCTCGGCCAGCACGACGCGGCCTGGCTGGCGGCCTTCGACGGCCGCGGCGACCGCCTGACCGGTCTGGCGGAGGTCGCCAGGAACGCCGGCTGGTGGTGGCCCTACGAGCACGCCGTGGTGATCAGCGAGCGCCCAGAGGAGCTTCACCGCGACGAGGCAGGACGGCTCGACCGGGGCGACGGACCGGCCCTCGCCTACCCGGACGGTTTCGCCCTGTACGCCTGGCGCGGCATGCCCGTGCCGGTCGAATTCCTGGACGGCCTGGTGAGCCTGACTCCGGAGCGCATACGGGCCGAGGAGAACGCGGAACTGCGCCGTGTGATGCTCGAGTACTACGGCTACGACCGCTATCTCGCCGAGTCGGGGGCGGAGCCCGTGCACCGTGACGAGACCGGGATCCTCTGGCGCATCGCGATGGACGGTGACGAGGACGTCGTGATGGTCGAAGTCGTCAACTCCACTCCCGAGCCGGACGGAACGCACCGCGTCTACTGGCTTCGGGTCCCGCCCAGGACCCGGACCGCGAAGGAGGGCGTCGCCTGGACCTTCGGGCTGGACGGAGAGGTCTACGCGCCGGTGTGCCAGACCTGACCGGCAGCCGGCTGCCGGTCAGGACCTCACGCAGTCAGGACCTCACGCGGTCAGGACCTCACGCGGTCAGGACCTCACGCGGTCAAGGCCTCGTGGTCGATGCCGAGTTCGCGGGCGAGCGCCTCCTCGGTCCACTGCAGCATGGTGGCCCGGGAGAGCGGACCCGCGTACGACGTCATCTGTACGGCGAGCCCGTCCAGGAGCGCCGTCAGCCGCCAGGCCACGGACACCGGATCGTCGCAGTGGAACTCACCCGCCGCGGCACCCTCCTCGATCACCTCGGCCAGCTCGGCCTTCCACTGCTGGTCGAGATCTCCGGCCACGTCTCGCAGCACCGGATCACGGAGGGAGGACGCCCAGCCCTCGATCCACAGCCGCCACCCCTTCGCCTGTCCGGTCGGTGCGTACCAGCGCACGGCGGCCCGGAGCCGCCGGACCGCGCTGGTGCGCCGGGTCAGCAGCCCGCGGAGATGGGCGAGGTCGGCCTCCGCCGCGTAGGCGAACGCGGCGGACACCAGTTTCTCCTTGGACGAGAAGTGATAGAGCACCAGCGCGTTGCTCACCCCGAGAACGGCGGCCACATCGGCGATCCGGACCGCGGACACGCCCCGGACCTCGATCTGCTCGACGGCAGCGCGCAGGAGCTCCTGACGTCGCTCCGCCACACTCAGTCGTACTCTCGTCACGCAGTCACCCTAACCAACACCGGATGTGACATCGTCGTAGCCCGGATGCGGAATCCTGCGGAGAGTACGGACGTTGGAGTCGGCATGACGGATCCAGCGCGCGAGGCACTGCTACGGCTCATCGGGGAACACGACGGCGGGGTGCTGGTCACCCTCAAGCGTGACGGCAGGCCCCAGCTGTCCAATGTGAACCACGCCTATTACCCCGAAGAGGGGGTGATCCGCGTGTCCATCACGGAGGGCCGCGCGAAGACCCGCAACCTTCGCCGGGACCCGCGGGCGAGCTACCACGTGACCAGCGAGGACCGGTGGGCCTGGACCGTCGCCGATGTCACGGCCGAGCTGACCCCGCCGGCCGCCGACCCCCACGACGCGGTCGTGGAGCAGCTGGTCACCCTCTACCGGGACGTCCGGGGCGAGCACCCGGACTGGGACGACTACCGCCGGGTGATGGTCCAGGACCGCAGAGTCGTCCTGACTCTTCGGATCGGGCATGTGTACGGCCAGCCGCGTGCCTGAGTCGGCACCTCTCGCGGCACGGCTCCGGAGCACGCGCGACTGTGCTCCGTTCACCGCCGAACTCTCGCTCCGTCCTGTTCCAAGACCATAATGAGACGACACCGACTCCCTCAGGAGATGTTGTGACCGGCGCCTACAACCAGACTTCGTTCCGTACCGGACTCCGCTCGCTGCGCCCCGATGCCTTCGGGGCGGACCCGGCGGGGGCGCGGATGGAGCGGATCCGCCGCTCGCCCCATTTCGCCGACGGAGTGTTCCAGAACCCGGAGGGGGCACGGACCAGACCGTCCGGCTCCATGTTCGAATTCGCCAAGGTGTACTTCCACAAGGAGAAACGAGCCAGCAGATCGCCGCTCGGAACCGTGCCCGTCCACGCCACGACCCTGGCCGATCTGGCCGCACCGCCGGCGACGGGCCTGCGGGTGACCTGGCTGGGCCACTCCAGCGTGCTCACCGAGATCGATGGCCGACGGGTGCTGTTCGACCCCGTCTGGGGTGAGCGCTGCTCGCCGTTCGCCTTTGCCGGGCCCAAGAGGCTGCACCCCGTCCCGCTGCCCCTCGCCTCGCTCGGGCCCGTCGACGCCGTCGTGATCTCCCATGACCACTACGACCACCTCGACCTGCCCACGATCAAGGCCCTGGCAGGCACGGACACGGTCTTCGCGGTCCCGCTCGGTGTAGGCGCCCACCTGGAGCGGTGGGGCGTGCCTCTGGACCGTATCCGTGAGCTCGACTGGAACGAGACCACGCAGATCGCGGGCATCAGCCTGACCGCCACCCCTGCCCGGCATTTCTGCGGACGTGGGCTGCGCAATCAGCAGCACACGCTCTGGGCGTCGTGGGTCGTCGTGGGTCCGGAGCACCGCGTCTACCACAGCGGGGACACGGGCTACTTCTCCGGCTTCCAGGCCATCGGTGCCGAGCACGGCCCCTTCGACGTGACGATGATCCAGGTCGGTGCCTATTCGGAGTACTGGCCCGACATCCATATGACACCGGCCGAGGGCCTGCGTGCGCACCTGGACCTCCAGGGCGGACACCCGCACGGCGCGCTGCTGCCCATTCACTGGGGCACCTTCAATCTCGCCCCGCACCCGTGGTCGGAGCCCGGGGAGTGGATGAAGGACGTGGCCGAGGAGGCGGGCCAGGCGGTGGCCCTTCCCCGGGCGGGTGAGCCGTTCGAACCGGCAGGGGTGCTTCCCTCGGATGCCTGGTGGCGTGCGGTGTCGGCGCCGATCGCGCGCCCGTGGCGTCGTCCCGAGGTGACGGACCCGGCACCGGTGCACCGGGAAGAAGTCGACCTTGCGGGCGAGCGGTGACAGAGAGCAAGGGAGTCTCCACCGGCGAGCGACGCAGGCGGACTCCCTCAGAGGCGACGACGACCGACAGGGTGTCTCCGCCGGACGGGCCGGCGCCCGGCCGGCCGCCTTGCACGAGTAATGCCACTCCGCTCTGGGCGGCGTGACGCAGTCCGCACCTGGGCTGCTACGGGCAGCGTGGCTCAGCCGGCGTGGGCTGTGTCGGCGGGGTCCGTGGGGCGAGGGCGTCAGGCGTAGCGGCGGGTGCGGACCGAGGTGTCAGTCGGGCGACCAGCACGGCGAGCACCATGCCGCCCGCGACGGCTAGCGCTGCCCATCCCGGCAGTGCGTCGGCGTTGACGCCCCCGGCGAGCAGGGCGCTGCCCAGGGCCGATCCTGCGGCGTTGCCGAGGTACATCGCGGCCATCTGGAAGGCGATGATGGGCATGGCCTGCTCGGTGCGGTCCCGGGTGAGGGCCTGTTGCAGGACGGGCACGCTGATCCAGCCGCTCGCGCCCCACAGTGCGGTGGCGATGAGCCATGCCGCGGGGCTGTCGACGAGCCAGACGATGAGGAAGGAGGCGAGGAGAAAGGCCGGGACGACCGGCATCAGCCGTCGGGGGCCCAGCGTGTCCAGCGGTCTGCCGATCAGGCCGGAGCCGAGTACGCCGCCGATGCCCCAGGCCCATACGAGTGCGAAGCCCCAGCTTTTCAGGCCGCTTTCGTCAGCCATCGGCAGCAGGTAGGTATAGAGACCGAGGCTGGCCATCCCCAGGACGAAGGACAGTGCGATGCCGAACGCGACGCGCGGGTTCCTGAGTACGGCGCCGTTCCCGCTGCGGGAGGTGGGGAGCTGTGGCAGTGTTCCGGAGCGCAGGGCGAGGGCGAGCATGCTCAGGACGCCGATGAGCACGACGAAGGTCATCGTCCCGCGCCAACCCACCTGTTCGCCGATCAGCATGCCCAGCGGCACGCCGGCGACGGTTCCTGCGGACAGGCCGAAGGTCACCATTGCCATCGCGCGCCCGCGTTCGTGGTCGGCCACGAGGGCTCCGGCCGTCGCCGTGGCGACCGCGGTGAGCACGCCGGCCCCGGCGCCCGCCACGACGCGGGAGGACAGGAAAATGCCCAGTGTGGGTGCCAGTGCAGTGGCGAGGTTGCCGATGTTGAACGTACCGAGCGCGACCAGCAGCGCGGTGCGGGTCGATCTGCCGACCAGGACCCGGGAGAGGAATGGGCCCGCAGCCGCGTAGGCGGCGGTGAACGCGGTGACGCCCAGTCCGATCCCACCGGCCGTGGAGGCCAGGGAGTCGGCCATGTCCGGCAGGACACCGGCGAGTACGTAGGCGTCGATACCCAGGGAGACCGCGGCGATGACCAGCGGCCAGACCTTCCCGATCACGCGGCGCCCCCCTCGGCCCCGGCCACGCCTTCGTTCTCGTAACCGGCCAGCACTGTCCGCACCAGGCCGGGGAACCGGGCCTCGAGGTCCTCGGTACGCAGCCTGATCATGCACTTGCGTCCCTCGGCGCGGACAAAGACCACGCCGGATTCACGCAGCAGGCTCGTGTGGTGGGTCAGCGTCGAGCGCGGCAGGTCGGGACCGAGCTCCAGGCTGTCGACCTCCCCGCGCTTGGTGAGGATACGGACCATCGTCAGGCGCAGTGGCTCACTGAGCGCGAACAGCACGCGCGGGAGCGCGATCTCATCCGCATCGGGATGGTGGTACGTACGGGCCGCAGCCATCACGCCACTCCAATCGTCCGGGAATTCTCGCACGATAATAGTGCGGGAATTCTCGAACGATCAACCCCTGGCGGCACGGTTCCGCACTGCCGGTTCGACAGCGGGTGCCGAGCGGTTCTCGCTCCCCGGCGGTGTCCTTGTCACGTAGGGGCCGCAGACCGTGACGCTCACGGCGTTCGCCGGCGGCGGACGGTATGGCCGTGGATGGTCAGCCAGGTGCCGTCGCCGAGGGCCGGCGGGTCGAGGCAGGTTGTGCCGGGGTAGTGGAGTTCGCCCACGGGCTGGAACGAGCGGGCGTCAAGGATGAGGTGCTGGGCATCGTCGTTGTCCAGGCCGCGGAAGCCGAGGTCGGCCAACGTAGAGGTAACCGGCTCCGGGCGGTTCCTCAGCCCTCGGCGGGGACCTGAGCGGGCGTGAACCGGACCGACGGGCCGTCCGGCGGGTCCGCGTCGTCCCGTCGGCTCCGGTGACCTCAGGGCCAAGACGCCAGGGGCGGTTGCACCTCTACGCTTCTGCGTTGCCTTCGTGCTCGTGCTCGTGCTCGTAAGGAGGTGTGGGGCAGGATCCCGCGCCGCTCGCTCGAACGCCGGATGAGATGTCGCGCGAGGAGCGGCCCTTGTGGCGCCGCTGCCGGGGAATAGGGTCCCGGGTGGGCGGGTTGCCGGAACCACCGGATCCGTACGGCAGTTGGGGAGGGCCCATGGCAGTCCACGGCACGGTGGCCGCCGGTTTCGAGGGAGTGCGGGAGGAGTTCGCCGCTTTCGTCACGGGCGAGGAGCATGCGCCGGGCGCGCAGCTGGTGGTGCATCGTGGCGGCGAGCGGGTGGCGGACCTGTGGTCGGACGGGGTGACCGGCGAGTCACTGCTCGGTGTCTTCTCGTCCACCAAGGGCGCGGCGTACCTGGTGACCGCGCTCCTGGTCCAGGACGGGGTCCTGGACCTCGACCGTACGGTGGCCTCGTACTGGCCGGACTTCGCCGCAGAGGGCAAGAGCGGGATCACCCTGCGCGAGCTGCTCGCGCACCGGGCCGGGGTGATCGGCCTGGATGCCGGCTTCGCCCCGGCGGAGCTGGCGGACGACCGGGCGATAGCGGCCCGCCTGGCAGGGCAGCGCCCGTTCTGGCAGCCGGGGCGGTTCTTCGGCTACCACGGGCTGGTGATCGGCGCACTGGTCGGAGAGGTCGTGTTCCGGGCCACCGGGCGCACCCTGCGGGAGTGGTACGAGGAGCGGATCCGCGCCCCGTACAACCTCGACCTGTGGCTGGGCCTCCCGGAGGCCGAGGAGCCGCGCTTCCTCACCACCCTGCCGATGCTGCCGACGCCGGGGCAGGCGGCCGAGCTCGAGGCCGCCGCGAGCAGCCCGTACAGTCTGGGCGGCATCGCCTTCAACGAGCACGCGCCCGGCAACGTGGAGCTGTACGACTTCCCCAACTCCCGCGCCGTGCGCGCGGGCGGCCAGGCGTCGGCCGGCGGCATCGGCTCCGCGCGTGGCTTGGCCGGCATGTACGCGGCGGCCGCCTTCGGCCTGGACGGCGGGAGCCCCCTGCTGAAGCCGGACACGGCCGCCGAGTTCGCCCGGATCCACTCCGAGGGCAAGGACCTGGTGAGCGGCCAGCCGCAGGCGTTCGGCCTGGGCTTCAACACCTTCGGTGCCCGCTTCCGGTCCACGGGCGCCGGCGCCTTCGGCCACAGCGGCGCAGCGGGCTCCCTCGCCCTCGCCGATCCCCGGCAGGGCTTCGCCTACGCCTACACCCGCCGCCGTTACGTCTTCCCGGGCGGCGCCGCTCCTGAGAACGAGCGGCTGCTGTGGTCGGTGGTCCGCGCGCTCGGATGACGAAAGCGGGGCGCGGCCCGGAGATCCGGATCACGCCCCAGTCGGCCAGGGGTGTACGGCCACGGGTGCCGTCCGTGGCACGTGGACGTGCCATGCCGGATCCCGCTAATTTAGTCGATGCAAAGCTTGCATCATCGAATGGTCGGCGGAGGCAGTCCGACAACCACGTCCAGCCCGCTGCCCGAACCACGCGCCCTACGGGAGGCATCGTCATGACGACAGGAGGACAGCGGACGCCGCAGCGTCCCGGGCTTCCCCGAGGCTGGCGGCGACGAATGGCCCGTTTGCCCGTGGGGCTCTTCCGGGTGGGGCTGGGCCCGGTGTTCGGGCGACGTCTGCTGCTGCTCCATCACCAGGGCCGCAGCACCGGCCTGGACCGGACCGTGGCGCTGGAGGTCGTCGCCTACGACCGCGAGGGCGGCAGCTGGACCCTCGCGTCCGGGTTCGGGCCGAAGGCCGCCTGGTATCAGAACCTGCGCAGGACACCCAAGACCACGGTCCAGGTCGGCAACCGGCACTACGCCGTCACCGCCCACTTCCTCCGGGAGGGCGAAGGGGCCGAGGTCATGGTGCGCTACGCGGCCGGTCATCCAGGCACCGCCCGCCGCCTGTGCTCCTTCATGGGCTTCGAGGCCGACGGCAGCGTGGAGTCCTACCGGCGGGCCGGTCATGACATCCCGTTCGTGCGACTGGACGCGGAGCCGGGACAGCCCCTGCCCTGAGGCGGGGCCAGGGCAGGAGAAGGGGGAGCGGGTATGAGTGAGCCGGGTGATCACGGAGCGTCGTCCGTGCCGGACGAAGTATGGCGGAAGTTCGCCGAGGACACCGAGGGGGCGATACGCGGGTCCGCGCCCCGGGAGCCGTCCGCGCGTGAGAGGGGGTCGGGGATCCGGGTAACCGGCGAGTACGGGGCGGGGCGCGGAGCGGCGGATGAGCCGGTGCGGTGGGTAGGCGAGTGCTACGACGCTCCGCAGGGGCGCCGGACGTGGCGAGAGCTCAGCGGATGGGCCCGATTGCGTTATGTCGGCCAGGTGATCGTCACGGCTGCCGTCCTGACGGTCCTTCTCCTGACGGTGTCCCGGCGTCCCTCCGAACCGGAGCCCGGCGCCGGCCGGCCGGGTGATGTCATGCTGCAGGAACGGGAGGGCCCCGCGGACGCGGCGTACGTGCGATGAACCTGCGCCCCGGTGAAGGGCAGGCCGTGCCGTGAGCTCCCCGCGCACGGTAGAAAGGTGACATGGCTGAGCGAAGCGCCCGGAACGAGGGCATGTCCGATGTGGACGCGGTGACGCGGGCGGTGTTGACGGCGTCACGGCTTCTGGTCGCGGTGTCCGCACGTTCGCTCGCCGAGGTCGAGGACCGCGTGACTCTGCCGCAGTTCCGGATGCTGGTGGTCCTGTCCACCCGTGGGGCGACGAAGCTTGTCGCGCTCGCGGACCTGCTGGACGTGGCACCGTCGACGGCGATGCGGATGGTGGACCGGCTGATCGCCGCCGGGCTCGCGGACCGGCAGGTCAACCCGCACAACCGCCGTGAGACCTTGCTCCAGCTCACCGACGAGGGGCGTAGCACGGTCGAGGAGGTGACGGCGCGGAGACGGCAGGACATCGCCGGCATCGTGGAGCGGCTCGACCCGGTCCAGCGCCTCGATCTCGTCACCGCCTTGACCGCCTTCAACGAGGCGGGCGGGGAACCGGCCGCGCCGGTCCACGACGACGACCCCGCGCTCCATCCCTTGGGCTGGACGGATCTGCCGAAGGGGCACACAGCCTGACTTCGGCCGCGCGGAGCGCTGCCCACATCCGGGACTCACGGCGGACTCCGGCGGACCGGGTTCACGCCGCTGTGCCGCGCGCCAGCCAGTCCGCGTACCGGGTGGGAGCGAGCGAGGCGTCGCCCTTGCCCGTGAGGACGTCTCCCCGGACCACCGCGAACATGCCGGCGGTGTCGTCCGTGGTGACGGTACGGCCGTCCGGACGTGCCGCGAGCGTGATCCTTCCGAGTTCGTCGAGGGGAAAGACCTCAGGGCCCGCGATGTTGTGAATCCCCTGGAGCGGGGTGCCCACTGCGGCTTCGGCGACCGCGTCGGCGACATCCTGTGCGGCGATCGGCTGGATCGGGGTGGTGGGCAGCCGGACGGTGTCATCGTCGGCCGTCCAGCTCATGACGGCGTCGACGAACTCCATGAACTGCGTGGCGCGGACGATGGAGTACGGGATCGGTCCCGCAGCGAGAATCTCTTCCTGGAGTGCCTTCGCGCGGTAGTAGTCCAGTTCGGGTACCTGGTCCACGCCGACGATCGACAGTACGACGAAGTGGCGCACCGAGGCCTTCCGGCCGGCGTTCAGCAGGTTGTCCATCGACTGCCGGAAGAAGGCCGGTGAGGCGGCGTCGAAGGTCGGGGAGTTGGTCAGGTTGACGATGACGTCGGCGCCGGACACCGCCTTCTCCAGGCCCTCGCCGCTGATGACGTCCACGCCCGTCGACTTCGAGTGGGGCACCGCCTCGTGCCCCTCGGCGCGCAACGTCCGGACGGTCCTCGCCCCGATCAGCCCGGTACCACCGATCACCGCGATCTTCATGACAGGCCCTTCCGCCTGGGGACGTCCTTGTCCCTTGCTGCAGCTACCGGTCCACTCAAACACGCCCGTCTCCGGAGCGCATACGCTCCGAGCGCTGCGGCCCGTCAGCCGGCCGTCATGGCCGCATGGTGCTCCGCGAGACGTTCCGAGGACAGCACCCGCGGGTAGACAGCGACCTTGCCGATCCCGCCGAGGAAGAAGGAGCGCAGTGCCGCGCTTCCGATGCGCACGGGCGACGTGGTGTCGCCCGGGACGATGTCGTAGATGGACAGGACATCGCTGTCCGGGACCTCGATGTACTGGTCGCTCGTGCCGTCGAACAGGGTGCCGGGCCGCCGTTGGGCAGATGAGTGTGTCCGGGGGAGCCGTGCTAGGCCGCCGTCGCTCCGCCCGGGGACACCTCGGTGCCGGCTCCTCCGAGTCTCAGGAACAGCACCGGGTCGTCGAGAAGGATCATCTGGTCGTAGCTGCTCACGAGCACCCTCCTTGCGTTCCGGCCGCGCCGAGGTCCCGCCGGTGCGAGGTGTCCCGTACGTCGTGTCTCGCGGCGCCGCAGAAAATGGTGGCGAACCGTCTCACTCCAGGAGGCGAGGACGGTGGCGGGAACGGCGCTCGAGCGGGCACCGCGAGACGAGTTGAGTGCGCCGGAGCGTGCCCCCGCAGGGACGCGCCGGCCGACCGGGGGACACGGAGGGGCATGCGTGAGCTGCCGACTGCCGGGTAGTCGGCAGTTCACGGTATGACCGAGCGAAATGACCGAGCGAAATGACCGAGCGAAAGAAGGAGTTGTTCTTCATGTCCTCATCCCTCGTGGAAACCGTCGACATCAATGCGCCGGTCGGCGTTACCTGGGCGCTGTGGAGCGATGTGACGCAGTGGCCGAAGTTTCTGAGCCACGTGCGCCGTGTGGATCCGATGGACGAGGTCCGGTTCTCCTGGCAGCTGTCCCTGCCGGGCGCCGACAAGAGCTTCGTCGCGGAGCTCACCGAGGTCGTCCCGCAGGAACGGATCGCCTGGAAGACGATCGAAGGCGTGCACCACGCGGGCGTGGTCACCTTCCACCGGCTCGACGACACCTCCAGCCGGGTCGCCCTGCAGATCGAGTACGACCCCAGCGGATTCGTCGAGCACCTGGGTGCCCTGACCAATCTCGACTCGGCACTGGCCAACTACGACCTGGGCGAGTTCCAGAAGCTGGCCGAGTCCACCACCACGGGTGACGGCCGTTAGGGCCTCTCGTCCGGATCATGCCGGGGAAGCTGCGTGACCCCGTCGGCCCGGTGTCTCCTCCAGTGGAACGGGGGTTGTCGGCGGCGGCGGGAGCGGGTGGGATGATCCCATGAAGCAAGCGCTTTCACCGCTCTCCGCCGAACCCCTGGCACCCTTCCACCACCTCGACCACCGCTACCGCGGCGAGAACCCCGTCCGCACCCTCGGCCACCTCTTCCGGCCCGACCGCGGCCGGCTCGTCCTGGCGGCGGGCATCTTCGTCGTGAAGCACAGCCCCATCTGGCTGCTGCCGCTGATCACCGCCACGGTGCTGGACGTGGTCGTCCAGCACGGACCCGAATCGGGGATCTGGAAGTCCACCGGCGTCCTGCTGTTCATCCTCGTGATCAACTACCCGCTCCACCAGTGGTACGTGCGGCTCCTCGGCGGCAGCATCCGCCGCATGGGCACGACCCTGCGTTCGGCGCTCTGCCGCCGGATGCAGCAGCTCTCCATCGGCTATCACGCGAGGGTCAGTTCGAGCGTCCTCCAGGCCAAGGTGGTCCGTGACGTCGAGGCTGTGGAACAGATGGTCCAGCAGAGTTCCGACATGGGCCTCGGCGCCGTCGTCACACTGGTCGGCGGGCTCGTCGTCATCGGCATACGGGTGCCCGAGTTCCTGCCCCTCTTCCTCGTCGTGGTGCCCGCGGCCGGCTTCCTCGTGATGAAACTGCGCAGCCGGCTGCGCAGCCACAACGAGTCCTTCCGTCGCGAGGTCGAACACCTCTCCTCCCGTGTGGGGGAGATGACCACCCTCATCCCCATCACCCGCGCCCACGGACTTGAGCGGACCGCGCTCGGCCGGGTCGACGGTTCGCTGCGCCAGGTGTTCGCGGCCGGACTCCGCCTGGACATGATCAACGGCCGGTTCGGATCGCTGGCCTGGGTCATCCTCAACACGCTCGGTGTCCTGTGCCTTTCGGGCTCGGCCCTGGTCGCCTACCACGGCTGGATGCCCATCACCGCAGGCGACGTGGTGATGCTCAGCGCCTTCTTCACCGTGCTGACCGGTTCCGTGACGACCCTCCTCGGCCTAGCTCCCGTCCTCACCAAGGGCTTGGAGTCGGTGCGTTCGGCAGGTGAGGTGCTGCAGGCGCCCGACCTGGAGAACAACGCGGGCAAGGCGTCGGTGGAGAGCGTCGTCGGCCGTATCGACTTCGAGGACGTCGGGTTCGTGTACGAGGACGGGGAGCCGGCGGTCGACAAGTTCACCCTCTCCGCACGGCCGGGCGAGACCATCGCGCTCGTCGGAGCCTCGGGTGCCGGCAAGTCCACCGTGCTCAACCTGCTCATCGGGTTCATCAGGCCCACCTCGGGGCGCATCCTGCTCGACGGCACCGACATGGCCGGGCTCGACCTCCGGACCTACCGGCGCTTCCTCTCGGTGGTGCCCCAGGAGTCGATCCTCTTCGAAGGCAGCATCCGCGACAACGTCACGTACGGCATGGGGGACACGGACGAGGAGACGCTCGCACGCGCCCTCCGGGACGCCAACGCGCTGGAGTTCGTGAACGGTCTGCCACGCGGCCTGGACACGGTCATCGGGGAGCGCGGCGCACAGCTGTCGGGCGGTCAGAGGCAACGTCTCGCCATCGCCAGGGCGCTGATCCGCGATCCCAGGGTGCTGGTGCTCGACGAGGCGACCTCCGCGCTCGACAACCGTTCCGAGGCCCTCGTGCAGGAGGCACTCACCAGGCTCGTGCACGGCCGGACCGTCTTCGTGGTCGCCCACCGGCTCTCCACGATCCAGGGCGCCGACCGGATCGTGGCCATGGAGGGCGGCCGGATCGCCGAGGTGGGAACACACGAGGAGCTGCTGAGCGGGGGCGGTGTGTACTCCGGACTTCAGCCCGCCCGCCCTGTGTGACCGGGCTTGATAGGCAAGTCGGTACTTGCCTAAGGTGTGGTCATGGCGGAGGATGTGTTCAAGGCCCTGGCCGATCCGACCCGTCGGCGCATCCTCGACGAGCTGAGGGAACGCGACGGCCAGACCCTGTTCGAGATATGCGCGCGGCTGGTGACCAAGTACGGTCTCGGGCTGTCCCGCCAGGCGATCAGCCAGCATCTGGCCGTCCTGGAGTCCGCGGGCCTGGTCCTGGTGCGGCGCCAGGGGCGCTACAAGTTCCACGATCTGAACACCGAACCCCTTGAGCACATCGTGACCCGGTGGCTCAGGTCCGACACGCCGGAGAGCAGCGCATGAAGATCCATCTGTCCAGTGTCTTCGTCGATGACCAGGAGAAGGCGGTGCGCTTCTACACGGATGTGCTGGGCTTCGTGAAGAAGGACGATGTTCCGCTCGGTGCGGACCGATGGCTGACCGTTGTCTCGCCGGAGGACCCCGACGGGACCCAGCTGCTGCTGGAGCCCGACGGCCACCCCGCGGCCAAGCCCTACAAGGCCGCGCTGGTCAAGGACGGTATCCCGGCCACCTCCTTCGCCGTGGAAGACGTGCACGCCGAGTTCGACCGGCTGTGCGGGCTCGGGGTGCGCTTCACCCAGGACCCGCTGGAGATGGGCCCGGTCACCACGGCGGTCCTGGACGACACCTGCGGCAACCTGATCCAGATCGTGCACAGCGAGAGCGAGTAGGAGCCCGGCGGCGGGCCGCGTGGGCGGTCGGACCGCCCGGGCCCGCCGAGGCGCGCGTACGAAGGAGCGGGGAGCCCGGAACGCCGGGGGCTCCCCGCTCCTTCGTGCGCGCCGGTTCCGCGCGCCCGTGCAATTCGTGCGTACGGCCGACGCGCGGCACTCTGTGCGGAGTGGGTGCTGGAGGGATTCGGCTGTCCGTGCGAGTCGTCATACCAGAGCGGGACGCCTGGCGGGCAACTTCGACAACTGCACGTCGCGCACGGGCGATTGACGACTACCGTGTGTGTCCGGTGATCAACGGTGGGCTCATATCGGTCGAGCCTGCCCCAGCCGTTGGCCCGGGCCTGACCGACCACCGTAGGTGTCACCACACGAATGCCGATTCCTGGTGCCCCACGTACCGAGGACGATGATGTCTCAACTTCGCGCACCCACCGCGCGACCGGAACGCCGCGAAGGCGGACGGCACGGCCGTCCGGGTGGCCGTTCGCACTCGGCGACGAGCCGGCCGCGCGCCGCGCAGCCCGCCTCGGACGGCCGGCTGCGACCACAGCTGCTGCGCACCGCCCTCCTGCCGACCGTGGCCGCCCTCCTCAGCGGAGCCGCAGCCGTCATCTTCACCCTCCGTTCCTCCGGGGTGCGCCCGTCAGGCAGTCTCCTGGCGGCGCTCGGCGGATCCGGGGCACTGGCCGTGGCGGCCGTGGCGGCGGCCTTCCTCGGCGCCGGCCGTGTCGCCACCGGCGTGCTCGACCGCGCCCTGGCGCTGCGGCGCACCGGCGCGCAGCACCAGGCCGAGCTCCAGCGCGTCGTGGAACAGCTGCGCGACGGCGAACCCCTGGCCGCCCGCCGTCCGACGCCGGCCGCCGCCGACGACGCGGACGCCTTCGACCTTCTCGCCCAGGAGATGGGCCGCTCGCAGGACGAGGCGGTGGCGGCCGTCATCGAGGCCTCGCAGCTGTTCCGCGGCAACGGGAACGAACAGAAGGTGGAGGTCTTCGTCAACCTGGCGCGGCGGCTGCAGTCCCTCGTGCACCGGGAGATCCAGATCCTCGACGAGCTGGAGCACGAGGTCGAGGACCCCGACCTGCTCAAGGGGCTCTTCCATGTGGACCATCTCGCCACCCGCATCCGCCGGCACGCCGAGAACCTCGCGGTCCTCGGCGGCGCCGTCTCGCGGCGGCAGTGGAGCAACCCCGTGACCATGACCGAAGTGCTGCGCTCGGCGATCGCCGAGGTCGAGCAGTACCCACGGGTCAAGCTTGTCCCGCCGATCGACGGCACCCTGCGCGGACACGCCGTCGCCGACGTGATCCACCTCCTCGCCGAACTCGTCGAGAACGCCACTGTGTTCTCCGCCCCGCACACCCAGGTCCTGCTGCGCGCCCAGCGCGTCACCGCCGGGCTCGCCCTGGAGGTGGAGGACCGGGGGCTCGGTATGCCCGGCCCCGAGCAGAAGCGGATGAACACCCTGCTCGCCGACCCGGACCAGGTCAACGTCGCCCATCTGCTGCAGGACGGGAGGATCGGGCTGTTCGTGGTCGCCTCCCTGGCCCGCAGACACGGCATCGCCGTACGACTGCAGAGCAACATTTACGGGGGCACGCAGGCGGTACTCGTGCTGCCCGAGATCCTCCTGGGCATCGACATCGATGCCACGACGGCACCCGACGCGGTCCTGTCACCCGGGGCGGGCGAACCGTCGCAGGCAGCCGCGCAGCGGGCGGCGGTCCAGCCCCCGCTGCGGTTGGACCGGCCCCCCGGGCAGGACCGGCTCCAGGGGGAGGGGCCGCCGCTGCCGCTGCGTGCCGAGCGGGTCGACCGGCCGAACCTCGCGGCGCCCCCGGCGGGCGTCCGGTCCGCCGAGACGTCCGCCCCCGCCCCGTCGGCCGGCCCCGCCGCGTCGCCTTTGTCCGCCCCGCCGGTCGTGCCCGCCCCGTCCGCCGGCCTTGATCCGCCGGTCGCGCCCGCCGGGTCCGTCGCATTCGTACGGTCCGCCATGGACGCCACCGCCCCTGTCGAGGCGCCCCAGGCAGACGGCGCGGGCCCCGGCCGTCCGCAGCTCCCCAGGCGCAGCAACCAGGAGCATCTGGTCCCGCAGCTCAGGGACGCCCCGGTCCCGCGCACCGAGGACGAGAACGCCCTGCACGACCCCGGTCTGATGGCGGCCTTCCGGCGCGGGGTCGACCTCGCCGAGGCCCAGACCGCCGAGGAGCCGGAGACGGCGGACGCGGACGGCGCACCGGCCGCCGGGCCCGCCGCCCCCGGTCCCGCCGTGACCGTCGGGGCGCAGCGGTCCCACGGCCTCGCCCCGCTGCCGTTCCGCGCCCCCACGACCACAGCGACAACCGGTGCCGAGCGGATGGACCCGGATCACCGGGGACCGCGGACGCCCGAACCGGATCCACGAACCGAGAACATGTTCAAGGAGTAGATGCACCATGACGAGCGAAATGCCGTCCGGTCAGGTCTCGGACCTCGACTGGCTGTTGAGCGGCCTTGTCCAACGCGTGCCCCATACGCGCAGCGCCGTCCTCCTCTCCGCGGACGGCCTGGTGAAATCCGTTCACGGGATGGACGCGGACAGTGCCGATCACATGGCGGCCCTGGCCGCCGGCCTGTACTCACTCGGCCGGAGTGCCGGTGCCCGGTTCGGTGACAACGGCGACGTGCGGCAGGTCGTGGTCGAGCTCGACTCGACGCTCCTGTTCGTCTCCACCGCCGGCTCCGGAACCTGTCTCGCCGTCCTCGCGGGCCGTGAGGCGGACGCCGCAGTGCTTGGATACGAGATGGCCATGCTGGTCAAGAGCGTGCGCCCCTATCTGATGACGCCGCTCCGGCAGCCGGCCGGAGCGCCGTTCACCCCGGGGCTGTGAGAATGCCGGCCCCGCAGGACGGGCCGTTGCTCGACGATGCGGCAGGCCGGCTCATCCGCCCGTACACCGTGAGCAACGGCCGGACGAGGCCGACCACCGTGCTCGACCTGCTCTCCCTGGTGATGGCCACCGGAAGCGAGCCCCAGGTCCACCTCGGTCCTGAACACACCGTGGCCCTGGAGCTCTGCCTCGGACCCACGTCCGTGGCGGAGGTCGCCGCTCATCTCCGGCTCCCCGCCGTCATCACCAAGGTCCTTCTGTCCGACCTGGTCGACTGCGGGGCGGTCACCGCGCACGCCCCTGCGTTTCATGACATGCCAACCGACCGATCCCTGCTGGAGGCAGTGCTCGATGGTCTACGACGACAGCTCTGACAGCTCCGGAAGCTCCGAATACTTTCCCGTGGCCCTCAAAATCCTGGTCGCGGGCGGATTCGGCGTCGGTAAAACGACGTTCGTGGGTGCCGTCAGCGAGATCGCACCCCTGAGTACCGAGGAGCTCCTGACACAGGTCAGCGCGGCGACCGACAGCCTCGAAGGCATCGAATCCAAGTCGGCGACCACCGTGGCCATGGACTTCGGCCGGATCACGCTGTCCGAGCAGCACGTGCTCTATCTCTTCGGTACCCCGGGTCAGGAGCGCTTCTGGTTCATGTGGGACGAACTGTCCAAGGGCGCCCTCGGAGCAGTCGTGCTGGCAGACACACGCCGGCTGGCCGAATGCTTCGCGGCGGTCGACTTCTTCGAGCGGCGCGGCATCGGATTCGTCGTCGCGGTCAACGAGTTCGACGGCGCCTACCGTTACGAACCGGAAGAGGTGCGGGCGGCGCTCGACCTCGGGCCCGCCGTGCCCGTCGTCCTCTGCGACGCGAGGATCGCCAGCTCGGGCACCGGGGCGCTGGTCACTCTCGTCCAGCACCTCATCAACGCCACGGCACCGGCGCCGCTCTCAGGTTTCGGAGCGCATCCGTGACCTCGTTCGGGACGAGCCGCCCGCTGGTCACTTCCCTAGGGCCCCGCCGGAGCGCGCGGCTGCGGAGACTCGGTCCGGGAGCGCGCGCCGACGCCTCGTTCGACAGCTTCGACAGCTTCGACGCCTTCGCCGACCGGGTGGCCGAGGTGACCGCGACACCGTTCTCGATGGTCAACTTCATCGACGAGAAACGACAGTTCTTCGCGGGGCTGCACACCCAGGCCGGCATCCGGGGCGGAGCCGACCTGAGTGCGACTGCCGCGGCCGCGGCCGGCGGAGTCCGCTGTCCGGCCCGGGAGTTCGTCCTACAGATCGAGCGCCGGGAGGCAGGGGCCCCTGACCGCGGGGCGCACGCTCAGTCCAGTGCGAACGCGTCCGCGAGCAGGTGAAGTTGCGTGCCGAGCAGGGTGTCACCGCTGTGTCCCATCCCGGTGAACTGGCCCGCCGTCTCGAGCCCCACCGAGCCGTGCAGCTGTGCCCATACGAGCACGGAGCCAGCCAGCGCGTACGCCGCGCGGCGTGTGTCGGAGGCCGTGTGCGGGGCGTACCGGGCGACCCACTCGGCGACCCCCGCGTCGGCCGCGAGCCAGGTCTCCATCTCGGTCACCAGCGCGGAGCAGCTCGCTCCCGGTGACCCGTCGGTGAAGAGCGGCAGGAACGGGCCGAGCACCGCACGGGCCCGGTCCCGGGTGTCGTCGGGGGCGACATAGCCCGGCACGGGTGCGCCCTGGATCAGCAGATAGCGGTGCGGCTCCGCCGCCGCCCAGGCCCGGTAGGCGCCGCCCAGGGCATGCAGTCGCGTACGCGGACTCCGCCCCGCCGCCTCCGCTCCGGCCGCCGCATGGGCGACTGCCGTGGCCGCGTCGTCGTACGCGTCCCTGATCAGGGCGCTCAGAAGATCGTCACGGCCGGCGAAGTACCGGTAGAGCGCCGGACCCGAGAGGCCCATCTCCTTGGCGACGCGGGTCAGCGCGAGAGCGCCGGCTCCCGACTCGGCCAGCTGCCGCAGCGCCGTGTCCTTGATCTCCGACCGGGTCTGCTCCCGGTAGCGGGCCCGTGGGCTTTCCTGGCCTCGGACCATCGGGACTCCTCTGCTCGGCGGACAGTACCTGCTAGACGCACTCACCTTCGTTATGGATCCTAACAATGCCCGCGCCATCGGTCCGGGCGGGTGATGCCGTCCATCAGCAGGTCGAGCAGCCGCTCGGCCTGTGCGCGCTGGTGAGCGGCCCCGGCTGCGAGGGTGACGCCCGCGAGGTTCATGAGGATGTCGGTCGGGGGGACGTCCTCCCGGATCACTCCCTGGCTGATCCCGGCGAGACGGAACTCCTCGATCGCGCCGGTCAGCTGCTCGCGCGTCTGCGAGCTGAGCTGCTCGTCGTCCCGCAGGAGCGTCTTGAGCGTGTCGGCCATGCCGTGCTTGGTGGCGAGGTAGTCCAGCACCTCGGACATCCATGCGCGCAGGGCCCGGTCGGCGGGCAGCTCGCCGAGCAGATCGGAGGTCCGTGCGGAGAGACGGGCCGTCTCGTAGCGATAGGTGGCGTCGACGAGCTGCTCCCGGGTCGGGAAGCGCCGGTACAAGGTGGCGATGCCGACACCGGCGTCCTTCGCGATCTGCTTCAGGGTCGCGGCGGCGCCGTCCCGTGTGAAGGCCAGGGCTGCCGCGGCGAGGAGTTTGTCCTCGTTGGCCCGGGCGTCGGCCCGGACCGGTCGGCCGGACGGATCAGGCATGCGGTTCTTCCTCTCGGCTTGCGAAGCGGAGTCGGCTCCGCTTAGGTTGCGAGTAAGTGGAGTCGGCTCCGGTTGTCCGGACGTTAGCAGGCCGCCTTCGCTCGTTCCATCGCGCCACCGCGATCAGAGAAGGGCATCGGTCATGCAGTACCGCACGCTGGGAAGCACGGGAGTCCACGTCAGTTCGCTGTGCCTGGGGGCCATGATGTTCGGGCAGTGGGGAAACCCGGACCACGGTGACTCGATCGGCATCATCCGCATGGCGCTCGACGCGGGCGTCAACATCATCGACACGGCCGACGTGTATTCGGGCGGCGAGTCCGAGGTCATCGTCGGGAAGGCGGTTGCCGGGCGGCGCGACGACGTCGTCCTCGCGACCAAGGTGTCGAGCCCGATGGGTCCCGGTCCCAACGAGCGCGGCGCCTCGCGGCGCTGGATCGTCCGGGCCTGCGAGGAGAGTCTGCGTCGCCTGGGTACGGATCACATCGACCTCTACCAGGTGCACCGGCCTGATGCCGCCACCGGCCTCGACGAGACGCTGGGCGCGCTCTCCGATCTCGTCCGCGCGGGCAAGATCCGCTACGCGGGATCCTCGACGTTCGCGCCCTCGGCCATCGTGCAGGCGCAGTGGACCGCCGAGAGCCGGCAGCGCGAGCGCTTCGTGTGTGAACAGCCGCCGTACTCCCTCCTGGTCCGGGGGATCGAGGCCGATGTGCTGCCCACCTGTGAGGCGTACCGGATGGGGGTGCTCGTCTGGAGCCCGCTGGCCGGGGGGTGGCTGTCCGGCCGCTGGCGCCGCGACGCGGCCGGCCTGTCCAGTCACCGCACACGGACGATGCCCTTCCGTACCACTGCCTCCCATTACGACCTGGACGTACCGGGCAACCAGGCCAAGCTCGACGCCGCCACGGAACTCGCCGCCATCGCCGAGGAGGCGGGCCTGTCGCTGGTCCAGCTGGCGCTGGCGTTCGTCACCACGCATCCCGCGGTCTCCGCGGCGATCATCGGCCCGCGCACCGCCGATCATCTGCGCGGCCAGCTGAGCGCCGCCGACATCGTCCTGGAGCCCGCCGTGCTGGACCGCATCGACCGTGTCGTGGCGCCGGGCGTCGATCTCAACCCCGATGACGCGGGCTACGGCGCCGCCGTCCTGCGGGATCCGAAGCGCCGGCGTCGCGGGCCGGAGTGAGGAGTCGGACCGCCATTGCTATGACCCATCGCAAGAGTTACAGTCTCTAACGGAAGTGAGAGGTTGTAACTCTCGATGAGTCGAAGGGGCACACCATGACCACCGCACCCGCTCTCCACGCCGTTCTCGGCGCCGGACCGGCCGGTACCGCCCTGGCCGGGGAACTCGCAGCCCGGGGCCACCGGGTCCGTCTCGTCGACCGGAAGGGGCAGGGGCCCGGGATCGCGGGCGTCGGCCGGTTCGCGGCAGACGTGTCCACCCCGGAAGGCGCCCGCGAGGCCGTCGAGGGGGCGGCGGTCGTCCACCACTGCGTCAACGTCGGGTATCACCTGCAGGTCGAGATGATGCCCCGCATACAGAAGGCGGTCCTCGCGGCGGCCGAGGAGGCAGGCGCACGGCTGGTCGTCCTCGACACGCTCTACCCGTACGGAGAGACGCACGGCGCCGTGATGACCGAGGACACTCCGTGGAACGCGACCAGCCGCAAGGGCGTGATGCGCGCGGAGCTGGACGCCCGGTACCTCGCCGCGCACGCCGAAGGACGTGCCCGCGTCGTGCTGGGCCGCTCCGCCGACTTCTTCGGGCCGGGCGTGCTCAACTCCACGCTGGGCGGCGCCGTGTTCCCCGCGGCGCTCACCGGGGGAGAGGTCCCGGCCTTCGGTGACATCGATCTGCCGCACAGCTACACGTACATCGCCGATGTCGCGGCCGGGCTCGCCACCCTCGGTGACAACCCGGACTCCGACGGACGCGTCTGGCACCTTCCCACGGCACCCGCGCTCACCACGCGGAGGGTCCTCGCGATGATCGAGGAACGCGTCGGCCGTCCCCTGGACCTCACCATGGTCACCGAACCCCGCGCGTTCGGTCCCTTCGACGAGGTGTTCATGGCGGAGTACGCCGAGATGTTCTACCAGCACACCGAAGGCCAGACGGTCGACTCCTCCGCCATCGAGAAGGCCTACGGGCTGTCGCCCACCCCGCTCCCCGAGGCTCTGGACGCCACCCTCGCCTGGTACGGGACACTCCTCGCGGCGCGCTGAGAGCCGCGGGACGCGGGCCTCGGCGCGTAACGGGCGGCTGCTCACGAGGGCGCTCCCGCCTCTGTTGGGTCCGGGCCTGCACGAAACGGGTTCGTGAGCACCGGTGCAAGTGCGGTATTGTTCTCATGCGCGTTCAGCCAGGGGAAACCCCAGGTCAGACGGGCAGCGGGACGTGGCGCAGCTTGGTAGCGCACTTGACTGGGGGTCAAGGGGTCGCAGGTTCAAATCCTGTCGTCCCGACTATGCGGAAACGCAGGTCGGAGGCCGTTCTCTCATCCGTGAGAGGGCGGCTTTTCGTGCGTCCCGGAGCGTGCTGGTCGCAGTGTGGTCGCACGCCTGGGCCGGGGCTGGTTCGCCTGGGTGCTGGGGGCGGGTGGTGCGGGGGAGCGGAGGGGTTGTTGTCGATGGCGGAGAGCGTGCAGCGGATGTAGAGCACGCCCTTGTCGAGGTGGACGTCGTCCCAGTGCAGGCCGAGGGCCCCGCCCTTGCGCATGCCGGTGCCGATGAGGACCTCGAAGAGGTCGGCCATCTCGGGGTCGGTCTGATGGCAGTGGGTGAGGAATCGGGCTGCTTCCTCCGCTGTCCAGATCCGTCGTTCCGGCGAAGCCCCCGCCCCCGGCTTCTCGGAGCGGCCAGGCTACGTCACCCTGTTCTCCGATTCCCCCGCCGCTCCCCGCATCACCGACGACGGCACCCGCGCCCGCAGCCGGTCCGGCGGGTAGAACTGCCGGGCCCAGAGGCGGAACGGGCCGATCGGGCCGTCGCCGCGGGCCAGCCGGGGCGGAGACACGTACCGCTTCGTCGCCCAGACCGGGAAGTCCTGGGACACGAAAGCGCAGTTGCCCCGGAACATCACACCCGCCAGCAGCCGGTGTACCGAGCCGCTCACCCGGCGGGCCAGCGGGGCCGGGAGGGCGGCCGGCTCGGCCACCTCGAAGCGGCTCGTCTGGCGCAGCTGGAAAGCCGCGGGCGCGATCATCGTGGTCGTGTATACGGCACAGGTGCGCACCCCGAACCGAGGGAGCGCCGTGCACACGTGCACCCGGCTGATCCCGTTGCCCTCCAGCGTCACCTCCAGCGGACTCGCGCCCAGCAGCGGCACCCGCTCCTCGGAGCGCACCGAGATCCGGAAGGACCGCCCCTCGAAGACCGCCGGCTCGGCTACCTCCGACGCGCCCCAGCCGTGCAGCGGCGTGAAGTGCCCGATGTCCACCGTGTTCTCGACCACGTCCTGGCTGTGCCCCGCCATCTCCCACGCGGCCAACCGCGGCGCCCACGTCCCGAGCGTGTGCCAGGGCGTGAGCTCCCAGTCCGGCGCCCGCCCGTCGTGGTGCCGCCACACGAAGACGGCGCCGTCGACCTCGCGCACCGGCAGCAGGGTCAGGTCCGAGGACGGCGGCGGGGGCGTGCCGTACCCCGTCCGCGTGCAGGCGCCGTCCGGGCCGAAGGCGAAGCGGTGGAAGGGGCACAGCAGTTCGTCGCCCTCCAGCGCGCCGAGCCCGAGGTGCGCCCCCAGGTGCGGGCAGTACGGGCGGACCGCCCGCACCTCGCCGTCGCGGAGCCGGTAGAGCACCACGTCCTCGCCCTGGAGCGGCCGGGTCAGCAGCGCCCCCCGCACCACCTCCGAGGAGAACGCCACCGAGAACCAGCCGTCGGGGTACGGCAGGACCGGCTCGTGCGCGTCGGCCGGGCTCGGGCCCTCCGTGAGCGCCCGGGTGTGGCCGCGCCTCACAGCTCGACCAGCACCTTGCCGAAGGACGCCGCGCGGTCGCTGTACAGGCTGCGGTAGGCGGCGGGAATGGAGTCGAAGCCGTGGTGCACGGTCTGCTGGTAGCGGATCGCGCCGGCGCGCACCAGCGGCCCCAGCTCGGCGTGCAGCGCCGCCCAGTTGTCCTCGGTGAACCACTCCAGCGCGAAGATCCCGCGGATCGTCGTGCGCGGGAACATGATGTACGGCAGCAGCCGGGGCCCGGTCCACTCGCCGCCAACCTGGCTCGCCCACTGCCAGCACACCGCGACCCGGCTGTCCACGGTGAGCATCGTGAAGACGGTGTCGGTCATGACCCCGCCGAGGTTGTCGAAGTACCGGTCGACGCCGCCAGGAGCCGCCTCCGCCAGGTCCTCGCGGAGCTGCGCCGGGTCCCCGCCGTGCCGGAAGACGACGACGGCGTCGAAGCCGAGCGCCGTCAGCCGCGCCGCCTTCTCCGGCGAACCGGTCGTGCCCACCACCCGCGCGCCCGCCCGCTTCGCCAGCTGCCCGACCAGCGTGCCGATCGCGCCGGACGCGCCGCTGATCAGGACCGTGTCGCCTGGCCGTACGGCCAGGAAGGTGGTGAGGGCGCCCCACGCGGTCATCCCGGCGCCGCCGAGGATGCCGAGCGCGGTGCTCAGCGGCAGCGCCTCGTCGTAGTGGGCCGGGTCCAGCTTCCGGTACGCGGGGAAGACCATCGGGAACGTGCCGGTCTGCCACAGCGCCCCCGCGCCGTTACTGACCAGGTGGGTGCGCCAGCCGCCGAAGCCCTGCACGAGGTCCCCGACGCCGAACATCGCCCGCGGTCCGGCCGCCAGCACCTCCATGATCGAGTCGGCGCCCATGTGGGCGCCCACCGGGGTGTCCAGGGCGATCCCGTGGAGGTACGGGTCGACGGAGACGTACCGCGTGCGCAGCAGCATCTCGTCCTCGGCCAGGTCGGTGTCGAGCTCCTCCACCTCCTTCACGTACATCCGGTCCACGTCCGGCACGCCGTCGTTGTGCTCGCTGACGATCCACTTCTCGGTCTTCACGGGGTCGCTCCTGCGGGTTCGATGAGTTGTACGGGGAGAGGGGCGCTGTCGTCGACGGAGGCGGTGAACGGCCGCCCGTCGTCGCGGCAGACGAAGTGCATGACGTGCCGTCCCGAGGCCGCGGCCCGGATCAGGCCGCCGGTGGTGGCCCAGACGCCGGACAGATAGAAGTCCGCGAGCCCCGGCAGTCCCGGACCGTGTCGCTCGACCTCCTGCTCCACGGTCTCGCCGCTGTCCACGAACGGCTGCCAGCCGAGCACCGTGCCGTCGTAGTTGCCGGTGTAGCGGACCTGGGTGAGCGGGGTGGACACGTCCCGCACCACGATCGCGTCCCGCAGCCCGGGGTGCCGCTCGTCGAGGAAGTCCACGATCGTGTCCCGCACCTGCCGCTTGGCCCGCTGGTAGTCGCGCCCGCGCCCGACCGGCAGCGTGTGCAGCTCCTCGCCGCGGCGGATCCGGGTGAACTGCTCGGGACCGGTGCTCAGCTCCCGCCACGGCGCGATGTCGCAGAAGTACGTGGCGTACACCACGGAGGTGCCCGGCGGCGACAGCTCCGGGTAGTGGCGGCTGCGGAACTGCACGTTGACGCTGGGGTGCCGGATGCCGGTGAGCCGTTCCGCGACCGCTTCCTCCAGGAGGTACGTGGTGCAGGGCTCGCCGTCCGGGAAGGGCCGGCGCAGCCCCAGGAAGACCGTGAGGTAGCCGGGGAAGACCATGTCGGGTTCCGTGATGGTCCGGGTGTACAGCTCCCGGTACGTGTCGGTGAGGTAGCGGCCCTTCAGCAGGTCGAGGAGCGTGGTGCGCCCGTCGCAGGCGGAGACCACGATGTCCGCCCGCAGCTCCGTGCCGTCGCTCAGCCGGACCCCGGCCGCCCGGTCGTTCTCCACCAGGATCTCCACGACCCTGGCGTTGTACATGACCTCGCCGCCGAGCCCCCGGTAGCGCTCCTCGACCGAGCGGGCCAGGCCCAGCGAGCCGCCCTCGGGGACACCGGCCGAGGCGTCGGCGTGCGCCGCGAGCTGGAAGTAGAACGGCAGCACGGGGAAGTTGGGATGCTTCTCGTACAGGATGAAGTTGAACGCCTCGCGCAGCAGCGGGTCCCGGAAGCGCTGCGAGTAGTCCCGCATCAGCGTGCCGATGGAGCGCCGGATCACGTTGAAGTAGGGGACCAAGGACGCCAGCATCCGCCAGCGCTCCAGGCGGCCCATGAGCCCGACCGGGGTGAGGAACGGGTAGCGGGCCAGTGCCTTGCGGAAGGTCCGCAGCCCGGCGCAGAAGTCGCGGATCACCCGGGCGTCGCCGGGGGAGAGGGCGAGCAGGTGCGCTTCGAGGCGGTCCGGATCGGAGTAGAAGTGGACCGCCCGCCCGTCCCGGCCGCGCACCGTGTTGAACACGTCGAAGTTGCGCATCCGCTTGCCCTGGAGCGCGCCGAGCTCCAGCCAGATCTGGTGCATCTCGTTGCCCGGCCCGCTGCCGAGCAGCCAGCTCACACAGCAGTCGAGTGTGAAGTCGCCCCGGTCCCAGGCCGTGCAGGAGCCGCCCGGGATCTCGTGCATCTCCAGCACCCTGCTGCGATAGCCGTTCATCTGGGCGTAGCAGCCGGTGGAGAGCCCGCCGAGCCCTCCGCCGACGATCAGCATGGTCCTTCTGGTCATTCGGCCACCGCCGCCTTCCCGGCGTCGCCCCGCTGTTCGAGTCGTGGCAGCCGGTCCAGCTTCCCGGGATGCCACGGCCCGGCACCCTCGCTCGGCCAGGCCCGGAACTCCCGGCCCAGCTCGTCGCAGAGGAACTGGACCGCGTACCGGCCGCTGGTCGCGGCCCGGATCAGGCCGCCCATCCCGGTCCACTGCCCGGCCATCGAGAAGCCGCTCAGCCCCGGCAGCCGCATCCGGTCCCGGTCCACCAGCGCGGTCGACACGTCGTCGGCCTCGGAGAACGCCTTCCAGGCCAGGATGCTGCCGTAGGTGTTGCCGGTGTACCGCTCCGTCGTCGCCGGCGTCGCCACGTCCACCAGCTCGATCCGCTCCTCGAGGCCCGGATGACGCTCGGCCAGGAAGCCCCGCAGGAAGTCGACGACCTCCTGCTTGCGCTCCCGGTACGCCCGCCGGTCCGCCTTCCGCAGATCCTGCCAGGACCGGTGGTCGGTGAAGTACGTGCAGTGCAGCACCGACTTCCCGGCCGGCGCGAAGCCGTCGGCGTAGTCGGACCGCCGCTGCACCACCAGACTGTGCTGGAGGCTCCCCGGCAGCGCCGCGCCCCGCTCCGGACCGAGGAGGTACGTGGTGCTGTGTGGCTCACCGGCGGGCAGCGGGCCGTCGATCCCGACGAACGCGGAGACCACCGCCGGGTACAGGTTGTCCGGCCGGTCCAGCAGCTCCGTGTACAGCCGCTCGGTGCGGGGGCTGCTCCACCGCCCCTCCAGCAGCCGGTCCAGCACCGTCGGCCCGTCGCAGGCGGCGATCACATGGTCGGCGAAGTGCTCCTGCCCGTCCCGCAGCCGTACGCCGACCGCCCGCCCGTCCTCGACGAGGATCCGCTCCACCCGGGCGCGGTAGCCGATGTGCCCGCCGAGCCCCGTGTACCGCTCCTCCACCGACCGGGCCAGACCCAGCGAACCGCCCTCCGGGAAGCCCGCGTTGCCGTTGAAGGCGCAGGACATCGTGAAGAGGAAGGGGAGCAGCGGGAAGCCGGTCAGCTCCTGGAGGAACATGTTCGGGAACGCCTGGCGCAGCAGCGGGTCCTCGAAGCGGTCCGCGAACCGGCGCATCGGCGTGGCCGCGGTGCGCCAGTACAGCCGGAACGCCGGCAGGATCGCGAGCAGCGTTCGCGCCTTCTCCGTCAGGGACTTCAGCGGCGGCGGCTTCAGCTCCCAGTGCGGGGCGAGCCCCGCGAAGCGCCTGAGGTCCCGGCAGAACGCCCGGATCAGGCGCTCGTCGCCGGGCGAGAGCTCCAGCAGGTGCTTCTGGAGCCGGTCCGGGTCGTTGTAGAACGTGACGGACCGGCCGTCCTCCGTCACCACCCGGTTGAACTGGTCGAAATGGGTGATCCGCTTCCCGTCCAGCGCCCCGAGCTCGCGCCACACGTCGTTCGCCCCGGTCCCGGGTGCCGTGCCGATCAGCCAGTCGATGCAGTAGTCGAAGAGGTAGCCCTGCCGAGCCCAGGCGGTGCAGCAGCCCCCTGGCAGCACGTGCTTCTCGAAGATCCGGCTCTCCAGCCCACTCATCTGCGCGTAGCAGCCGGCGGCCAGACCCGACATGCCCGCGCCGATGATGATCACCCGGGGCCGCCCGCCGGGAGGCCGGGCCTCCCAACGGGGCCCGCCGTCACGCACGCCCATCTGCGGCACCTCCTGCCAGCAGCGCCCGGACCAGCTCCGCGTTCCCGTCGAGGAACGAGCCGTCGAGCATCTCGGCGTGCCGCCCGTGCCCCTCGCGTACGGTGCACCCGGCGGCGGTGACCCCGTGCCAGCCGCCGGGCTCGTCCGCCGCGAAGCGGAGCAGCTTGTCCTGGTCGGAGATCACCGCGATCGGCGCGCCGAGCACACCGAGCGACGGGTGAGCACCGCAGTGCGCCAGGTACTCGCGGGCCTGCTCCACGGTCTCCCGGGCGACGATCTCGGAACCGGTGTGCCGCCGCAGGTGCTCCGCGAGCTCCGCCTCGAACTCGGCCAGGTGCTCCTCGCCGAGGGCGACGGCCTCGGCGATCCGGTACGAGTCCATGATCAGCACGAGGTCCACCGCGCGGCCCCGCCGCTCCAGCTCCCCGGCGATCTCGAACGCGAGGTTGCCGCCGAGGGAGTAACCGAACAGCGTGTACGGCCCGCCCGGGTGCAGCTCCTCGGCCAGATCCGCGTACCGGGCCGCCTTGCCCGGACCCGGCAGGTAGTTGAACGCGGCGAAGCGGTGCTCGGGCAGCCGCGCCGCGAGCTGCCGGTACACCAGCCCGTGCCCGCCCGCGGGCGGCAGGCAGAACACCGTCGCCGCCGGGTCCGCGCCCGGGTTGAACCACAGGTACGGCTCGGCGCCGGGCAGCCGCCCGGTGACGACGTCCTCCAGGGTGCGGGCCATGCCGTGCAGGGTGCTGGTCTGGAACAGCCGCCCGACCGGCACGGACGCGTTGAACTCGGTCCGCAGGTGGTGGATCAGCTCGATCAGCTTGATCGAACTGCCGCCCGCCTCGAAGAAGTCGTCCCGCAGCCCCGGCCGCTCCAGCCCGAGCAGCGACCGCCAGTGCGCCGCCATCCGCGTCTCGTACAGCGTCACCGGCGGTTCGTACCTCTCCGGTCCCGCCTCCGCGCGCGGCTCCGGCAGCGCGCCGAGATCGACCTTGCCGTTCGCGGTCAGCGGCAGCGCGGACAGCTCCGTGAAGTGCGCCGGGATCAGATACGTCGGCAGCTGCTCCGCGAGGTGGCGGCGCAGTCCCCGGGCGTCGGCCACCGCGCCCGGCGCGGGCACGCAGTAGGCGCACAGCACGTTCTCGCCCGTCTCGTCCCGCCGTACCGTCACGCACACCTGCGCCAGCTCGGGCCGGGCGGCCAGCCGCGCCTCGATCTCCCCGGTCTCCACCCGGTGGCCGCGCACCTTCACCTGCCCGTCGGCCCGCCCGAGGAGGTGCAGCACCCCCTCCGCGTCCCAGTGCCCGAGGTCCCCCGTCCGGTACAGCCGTACGGGTTCGCCGCCCGGTTCGAGGGTCACGAACCGCTCGGCCGTCCGCTCCGGATCGCCCAGGTAGCGGTCGGCGACGCCGGCGCCGCCGATCCACAGCTCACCGGCCACCCCCGGCGGCACCGGCTCGCCGTGCCGGTCGAGGACGTACAGCTCGCTGTTGGGCAGCGGCCGGCCGACCGGCACCATCCGGCCCGGCTCCAGCCCCTCCGCCGGCCCCTCGTAGTAGGCGCTGTCGATGGTGGCCTCGGTCAGCCCGTACGAGTTGACCACCCGGGTCCCCGGCCCGCACAGCGCGACGAGCCTCCGGTGCTCGCCCGCCCGCCAGGCGTCCGAGCCGACGATCACCAGGCGCATGAACTCCAGGCCCAGCCCCTCCCGCTCGCAGTGTGCCAGCAGCCCGCGCGCCACCGACGGCACGAACTCGCCGCAGTCCACGCCCTCCGCGCGCATGGTCCGGTAGAGCCGCGCGGTGTCGAAGAGGAGGTCCCGGTCGACGAGGACCAGCGTCCCGCCCGAACACAGCGCCCGGACCAGGTCCCCGGTGAACACGTCGAAGGAGACGCCCGCCATCTGCAGGTGCACCCGGACGTCGGTGTCCAGCCGGTACTCCTGCTGCCAGGCGACGAACACCGAGGCCAGGTTGCGGTGGCTGACCCGCACCGCCTTGGGGCGGCCGGTGGAACCCGAGGTGTGGATCACGTATGCCGTCTGGTCGAGGCCCACGGCCGGCTCCGGCCGCTCCTCGGTCCCCGGCCGGTCCAGCTCGTCGAGGGTGACCGGCCGTCCCGGCAGCCGGTCCGCCTGGCCCCGCCGCCCGTCGGTCAGAACCAGCGTGGCCCCGGCGTTCTCCATCAGCTCGGCCAGCCGCTCCGCCGGGTGGTCCCGGTCCAGCGGCAGATACGCGCCCCCGGCCCGCCACACCGCGAGCAGCGCGATCACCAGCTCCGGCGACTTCGCAAGACGCACCGCCACCACCGTCCCGGCGCCGACGCCGCGTTCGCGCAGCGAGGCCGCCACGCGCCGCGAGCGCTGGTCAAGCTCCCGGTAGCCGAGCCGCCGCCCGCCCGGCACGGACACCGCGACCGCCTCCGGGAACTGCGCGGCGATCTTCCCGATCAGCTCGTGCACCGGCACGTCGTGGTCGATCCGTCGGCCGACGCCGCCGAACCCGGTGACGATCCGCTCCCGTTCCCCGGCCCCCAGCATCGGCAGCCGTCCCGCCGGGCGCTCGCCCTCCGCGCGGGTCAGGCCGTCGAGGAGGTTCCGGTAGTGCGCGGCCATCCGACGCGCCGTCGCCGCGTCGAACAGGTCGGTGTTGTACTTCAGCACGCAGTGGAAGCGCCCGTCGGACCGGTCCTCGTACGCGGACAGCGTGACATCGAACTGCCCCTCTTCCTCGGGGAGTTCGATGTACTCCAGTGTGTACCCGAAGCGCTCCACGGCCACCTTGTGGGTGAGCAGGATGAACATCGCCTGGAAGACCGCCGAGCGGCTCGGGTCGTGCTGGAGGCCCAACTGCTCCACGAGCAGCACGAACGGGTACTCCTGATTGTCGAGGCCCCCGAGGACCGTGTCCCGCACCCGGCCCAGCAGCTCGGCCACCGACGGCTCCCCGGCCAGGCTCACGTGCAGCGGCAGCGGATTGACGAAGTAGCCGTAGACGGAGGCGAACTCCTCCTCGGTGCGCCCTGTGACGGGGCTGCCGACCACGATCTCGTCCTGCCCCGACCAGCGGTGCAGCAGCAGGTAGTACGCGGTGAGCAGCACCGTGAACAGGGTGACGTTGTGCTCCCGGGCCAGCGTCTGCACCCGGGCGCTGAGCTCGTCGTCGAGCTGGAAGAACTCGGAGGCGCCGTTGTCGGTCTGCACCGGCGGGCGCGGCCGGTCGGTGGGCAGTTCGAGCGCCGGGACCTCCCGCGGCAGGTGCTCCCGCCAGTACTCCAGCATCCGCCGCGCCTCGGGCCCGGCCAGGAAGCGGTTCCGCCGGTTGAGGAAGTCCAGGTAGCGGGCCCGGACCGGGGCCAGCTCCGCCGGCCGGCCGGTGCGCAGCCCGTGGTAGACCTCGAACAGCTCCTCGATGAAGGTGAAGGTGGAGATCGCGTCCGAGACGATGTGGTGGACCGCCTTCATCAGCACCCAGCGGTCCGGGGCCCGTCGGAACAGCCGCAGCCGCACCAGAGGATCCCGCTCCAGGTCGTACGGCCTGCGGTACTCCGCTACCAGCCGGGCGCGGACCTCGTCCCAGGGCAGCCCGGACACATCGAGAAGACCGGTGTCGGCGATGGCCTCGGGCCGCACCCGCTGGACCGGACGCCCGTCCTCGGTGGTGATGTTGACGCGCAGGCTCGGATGCCGGGCGATCAGCGTCCGGAAGGCATCGAACAGCAGCTCCGGGTCGAGCTCCGCGCGCACCTCCACCGCGCCGCCGATGTTGTACGCGAAGCCGTCCGGGTTGAGCTGCCGGAGAAACCACAGGGCCTGCTGGTTGTGGGTGAGTGGGTAGCACGCCTCGTCGGTGAACAACTCCACCGCCGTCTCCGCCACCGGACCCCCGGCCGCCGCGAGCTCGGTCAGCCCCGCGTGCAGCCGCTCGGTCAGCTCGCTCACCGGCCCATTGCTGAGCAGCGCCACCACCGGCAGCGAGACCCCCAGCTCGGTGTGGGTCCGGGCCCGCAGCTCCATGGCGAGCAGCGAGTCCAGACCGAGCGAGCCGAGCCGGGCGTCCGCGTCGACCAGCTCCGGCCGCACCCGCAGCACACCCGCCGCGAGGGCCGCGAACCGCTCGGCCACCAACGCCGTACGCGCCGCCTCGTCGGCGGCGCGGAACGCGTCGAGCAGACTGCCGCCCTGCCCCGCCGGGACCTCCCGCGCCGCCGCGGCGGCGAGCGCCGACACCAGCGGCGGCGGGGTGGGATACCAGGACAGGAACACCGGCCAGTCCACCACCGCGGCCACCAGCAACTGGGCCCGGTCCTGCCCGATCACCCGCTCCAGGACCGCCATGCCCGCCTCCGGCGCCAGCGAGCTCATCCCGCGCGCGTCCCGGTAGTGGGCGACCAGCCCGAGCTCCTCGATCATGCCGGTGGCCCACGGCCCCCAGTCCAGGCTGAGCGCGGGCAGACCGAGCGCCCGGCGGTGATGGGCGAGCGCGTCCAGGAACGCGTTCCCGGCCGCGTAGTTGACCTGACCGGCCGTGGTCAGCAGCGAGGCGACCGACGCGAACAGTACGAAGTGCTCGACCGGCTCGTCGCGCAGCAGCCGGTGCAGCAGGTACCCGCCGTGCACCTTCGGCCCGTAGCCCGCGTCGAACGCTTCGCGGTCCAACGACGGCAGCAGGACGTCCCGCACCTGTCCCGCGAGGTGGAACACGCCCCGCACCGGCGGCAGACCGGCGGCCCGACGCCCGGCCAGCCAGCCCTCCATGGCCGCCGCGTCGGTCACGTCTACCGCGGCGACCAGCACCTCTGCGCCGAGCGCTTCGAGCTCGCGCAGGAACGTGACCCGCCGCCCCTCGGGGCCGCCCGGATCGAGCTCCCGCCACGCGCCGCGCTCCGGCACGCCGGTGCGGCCGAGCAGGACCAGGCGCCGGGCCCCGCGCCGTACCAGGGTGCGGCAGAGCAGCCGCCCCAGCGCCCCGAACGCGCCCGTGACCAGATAGGCGCCATCCGCGCGCAGCCGCAGCGGCAGCGGACGGGTCAGCCCCGCGGGCGGACGCAGCCGGCTGAGGTGCCGCCGCCCGGACCGCAGCGCGATCTCGCCCTCGCCGTCGTCCGCCGTGAGCGCGCGCAGCAGCACCTCGGCCTCGCCGGGACCCCCGGCCGGGTCGAGATCGATCAGTTTGCCGCTGTGACCGGTGAGCTCCTGCTGCCACAGCACCCGGCCGATGCCCCAGGCGGGCGCGCCGAACGGCTCCACCGGCTTGCCCGGCACCACCGCCTGGGCGCCCCGGGTGACGATGTGCAGGCGCCCCTCCGGGCACGCCTCGGGCAGCACCTGGGCGAGCAGGACGAGCGAGTAGCCGCCGACCGTGCCGATCCCGTCGAGGTCCGCCGCGCCGACCGTGTCCAGCGGGGGCAGATCGAGGTTCCACATATGCACCACGGCTCCGAACCCCGGCCCGAGTTCGTCGAACAGCCTGCGCAGATCGGCCTCCGATTCGGGTCGCACGGTCATGTGCCGGGCCCCGCTTCGGTATCGGCTGCCCGGGCGGACCAGCCGGCACCGCCCGCCGCGCGCCACGACCGCCTCGGCCATTCGCGCGCCGAGCCCGCCCTCGTCGGCGAAGACCACCAGGTCGAGCGCGGGGGAGCCGTCGGGACCGTCCCCGGTCCCCTCGGCGGTCCCGCCGTCCTCCGGCGCCTCGGTGGGCGTCTCCTCCCAGACCACCTCGGCCAGCCAGCCGTCGATGGTGCCGAGCTTCACCGAGGAGGCCACCCGGTCCACCGCCGCCGCGCGGAAGCCGCTGATCCGGCCGAGCGGCGTCCCGTCCTCGGCGTACAGGGCGAGGTCGCCGACCAGTTCCTCGTCGCTCTCCGCGGTCACCGTCGCGTGCGCCCACAGGGCCCGGTCGCCGACCGCGTCCAGCCGCAGCTCCGCGATGCCGACGGGCAGCCGGATCCCGGCGGACCGGCCGTCGTCCGGCGTCATCGCGGTGAGCATGGTCTGGAAGCAGGCGTCCAGGAGCACGGGGTGCACATGGCAGTCCGCGGCCCCGTCGCCCATGCCCGGTGTGGGCCGGATCAGCGACAGCGCCTCGCCGGGCGCAGTCCACACCTCGTCGATCGCCCGGAACGCCGGGCCGTAGTGGTAGCCGAGCGCTGCCAGTTCGCCGTAGCACGCCTCCCGGTCGAGCCGACGCCCCGCCCGCGCCCGTACCGCGTCCGTTTCCAGCGGTTCCGCGAGCCGGCGTGGCTGCCCGGTGCGGACGACCCCGCTCGCGTGGACCGTACGGTCCGGAGCCCCGGTCCCGGAACCGGCGAGGGAGGCGATGGTGAACCCGGCCTCCTCCGGCGCGAAGGCCAGCTGGACGGTCGTCGCCTCGCCGTCGGGCAGGAACAGGGCCCGGGAGAACTCGACGTCGGCCAGGGTCGCCGTGTCGCCGCCGGTCAGCGTCCGGACCGCCTGCGCGGCCATCTCCAGGTACCCGGCGGCCGGGAAGACCGTGCTGTCCTCGATCCGGTGGTCGGCCAGGTACGGCAGCCGCTCGGTGTCCAGGCGGCTCTCCCAGGTCGGCTGCAGCGCGGAGGTGCGCCGGCCGAGCAGCGGGTGGTCCAGCCGGCCGAGCCGGATCTGCTCCACCGGCGCGGGCTCCACCCAGTACCGCTCCCGCTGCCACGGATAGCCCGGCAGCGGCACCGGCCGCCCCACGGGCTGGAGCACCGACCAGTCCACGTCGACGCCCAGCGTGTACAGCTCCGCGAGGGAGCGGGCGAACCGCTCGGGCTCGTCCTCCCGGCGCCGGATCGACGGCAGCGTCACCCCCTCGACGGCCCGGCCCTTCAGGCACTCCCGGATCGAGTGGCCGAGCACCGGGTGCGGACCGATCTCCAGGAACAGCGTGTACCCGTCGTCGACCAGCCGGTCGACCGCGGCACGGAACCGGACGGGCCGCCGGACGTTCTCCCACCAGTACGCGGCGTCCAGCTCCGGCCCCCGCGCACGCCCCTCGCGGGCGGTCAGATACAGCGGGAGACCGCCGGCGCGCGGCGCGATCCCGGCCAGCGCCTCGTGCAGCTCGGCCTCGATCGGGTCCATCCGCACGCTGTGGTACGGCACTTCGACGTCGAGGAACCGGGCGAAGACCTGCTCCCGCTCCAGCCGCCCGGCGAGCTCCCCGAGGGTGTCCCGGTCCCCGGACAGCGTCACCGACGCCGGGCTGTTCACGGCGGCGACCGACACGTGGTCCCGGTACGGGCGGACCAGCCGCTCGGCCTCCTCCTCGGACAGGTTCGCCGCCAGCATCACGCCGGTGCCCGCGAGCCGGTGCTGGAGGGCGCTGCGCGCCAGCGCGATCCGGACGGCGTCCTCCAGGCCGTACACCCCGGCCTGGTGGAAGGCCGCGATCTCGCCGGTGCTGTGCCCGACGACGGCGTCCGGCCGCACCCCGTGGTGTTCCCACAGCGCCGCGAGCCCCACCTGGACGGCGAAGTTGGCGGGCTGGGCGAGCCAGGTCTCGGCCATCCGGGACTCCGCCTCGGGCCGGGTCAGCTCGTCGAGCAGCGACCAGCCCGCCTGGCGCCGGACCTCCCGATCGCAGCGCTCGACCGCCTCCCGGAACACGGGCTCGGCGTCCAGGAGCTCGCGCCCCATGCCCCACCACTGCGGCCCCATGCCGGTGAACACCCACACCAGCCGCCGCGCCCCGGGCTCCCGGAGGCGGCCCCGCACGGCCCGGGGGTGCTGCTCCCCGCGCTCGCAGGCGGCCAGTACCTCGTCGAGGGAGCCGGGCGGGCCGAGGGGGGAGTGGACCACGGCGAGGCGCTCCTCGAAGTGCTGGCGGCGGTGGGCCAGGGTGTGCCCGAGGTCCGCGAGGGGCACTCCGGCGGCAAGTTCGCGGCGGACGCCCGCGGCCAGTTCGGCCGGGCCCGACGCGTGCCGGGCACTCAGCGGGAGGACCGAGCGGGCGGGCGTCCGGGCCGTCGCGCGCGGCTCCTCCGGCGGGCGGGGCGGCGCCTCCTCCAGCAGGACGTGGGCGTTGGTGCCGCCGAAGCCGAAGGAGTTGACGCCTGCCCGCGCGGGTCCCTCGTGCTCCGGCCAGTCGACCGGTGCGGTCGGGATCTCGAAGGGCAGCGCGGCGAAGTCGATGGCGGGGTTGGGCTGTTCGAGGTTCAGGTGCGGTGGGATGCGGCGGTGCCGGAGGGCCAGCGCCGTCTTGATCAGGCCCGCGACGCCGGCGGCGGCCTCCGTGTGCCCGATGTTGGTCTTGACCGAGCCGACGTAGCACCGCGCCCCGGGCGCCCGGCCCTGCGCCAGTACCCGGCCCAGCGCCCGCGCTTCGATCGGGTCGCCGACGGGGGTGGAGGTGCCGTGCGCCTCGACGTACTGAAGGCTGCCCGGTGTCACTCCCGCCTCGGCGCAGACCCGCTCGATGAGCGTGGCCTGGGCGTCGGCGCTGGGCACGGTGATGCCGTTGGTGCGTCCGTCCTGGTTCACCCCGCTGCCGATCACCACGGCGTGCACCGGGTCGCCGTCGCGCAGCGCGTCCGAGAGGCGCTTGAGCGCCACGACGCCGACGCCCTCGGCCCGTACGTAGCCGTCGGCGGAGGCGTCGAAGGCGCGGGAGCGTCCGTCGGGGGAGAGGAAGCCGCCCTTGGTCTCGGCGATGGTGTACTGCGGCGCGAGGTGCAGCAGGGTGCCTCCGGCCAGGGCGAGTTCACTCTCGCCGCGCTGCAGGCTCTGGCAGGCCAGGTGGACCGCGACCAGGGAGGAGCTGCACGCCGTGTCGATCGAGATGCTGGGGCCGCGGAAGTCGAGGCAGTGCGAGATGCGGTTCGAGACCATCGTCATCATCGTGCCGGTCGCGGTGTGCGCGGACAGCGTCTCGAAGCCGAGGTCGGCGAACTGCAGGATCTTGTAGTCCAGGGTGAAGGCGCCGATGAAGACGCCGACGTCCCGCCCGGCCAGTTCGGCGGGCCGCTGCCCGCCGTCCTCCAGCGCCTCCCAGGACACCTCCAGGAGCTTGCGCTGCTGCGGGTCCATGTGCTCGGCCTCGCGCGGGCTGATCCCGAAGAAGTGGGGGTCGAACTCGTCGAAGCCGTCGATGTAGCCGCCCCGGCCGCCGGTCAGCCGGCCCGGCTTGGCCCGGTCGCGGCTGCCGAGGGTCGTGGTGTCGTACCGGTCCGCCGGGGTGGGGACGAGACAGTCCCGGCCTTCGATCAGGTTGCGCCAGAAGGACCGGTGGTCACCCGCGTGTCCGGGGAGCCGGCAGCCGATGCCGATGATGGCGACCTTGTCGCGGTGGGCGGCGCTGGGTGAGTCCGTCATGGTCCAATCCGGTGGAGACGACGCCTCGGTACGGGCCGGGCGGGGGCGTATGGGGGCACGACGCCGGTACGGCGCGGGACTGCGCGGTACGGGGCGGGGAGGTCGCGGTACGGAGCGGGTGTGCGCGGTACGGGGCGGGGAGGTCGCGGTACGGAGCGGGTGTGCGCGGTACGGGGGACTACGCGGTGTGGGGCGGGCGGCGCACGGGGTGGAGCAGGCTGGCGACGATCGAGCCGGTCTCCGGGAACGTGGCGGGGTCCTTGACACCGACGATCGCCGGGCGGCGGTCCGGTCGCCAGGTGAAACTGCCGAAGAGGCGGTCCCAGACCGAGAGGTCCACGCCGAAGTGACCGGCCTCGGCCAGGTCGGCGCTGTGGTGCAGCCGGTGTTGCTCGGGGCTGGCCAGGACGTGGTGGAGCGGACCGAGTCGGACGTCCACGTTCGCGTGCACGAAATAGCCTTGGACAAGGGTGAAGAGCGCCACCGCGAAAAGGCAGTCGGCTGAGAATCCGAGAAATCCCAGTGTCAATTGGACCGTGCCCTGTTTGAAGGCGACATCCAGTAGGTGGTTGACGCCGTTATTGGCGACGTTCACTTTTCCCGGGACGTGATGAATTCCGTGTACCTTCCACAGCCATCGATTGGAATGCGCCCAGCGGTGGGCGAGGTAGCCGGTCAGTGAGGAGGCCAGCAGCGCGAGGGGCACCTCGGCCCCGAGCGCGAGCCCCGGTCCCGTGACGGGGGTCGCGGCCAGAACGGCCGCGACGACCGACTGGCCGAGCACAGCGCCGGCCATGGTGAACCCGAAATAGGCTGCGTACCAGCACAGTTCCCGGCCGCTCGGGTGCCAGTCGGTCCGGTGCGGAATCAGCCGCTCCAGCGCCGCGAGATAGACGATGGTGCCGATCAGGAAGAGCTGGACGGCCCGGCCCCGGTCCCAGTCGAAGCGCAGAACCGAGGTGAAGAGCCAGACTGCGGACAGGAGCAGAATCGGGTACGCGGCATAGCGGAGACACTCGCGGGCGGACGCGCCGGTGGTCCACGCATTCGCCGGCAGCGACCCCGTATCGGGTCGATCTTCCATGCGGAGAATCTCCATCACATCCGAATAGGGAGTTCGCAGAGTAGCAGCGGACGTGAGGGGCCGTGAATGAGTGAAGGGCGTTTTTTGGCCAGCGCGGTAAGGGGGGCGCACGAGGGTAATTTATAAGAAGAAGTTCTTTTCATTGTTCGGTGCCCGTGGGGCGGGGTGGAGGGCACGGGGTGCCGGTGACCGGAAGTAACGATTCCGCACTCGCGTGGGCGGCGTCGGCCATGCCGGTCGCCACCCACGTAGAGAGCGCTTACTGCGGGGTCCCGGGCCCGGCGGATATGCCCGAAACCATCGCCCCGTGGGAGCGCGTGTGGGGCCACGGGCGGAACGCGAGCCGTACAACTCGGGCGGCCGGACCGCACAGGAGCCCGCAAGGAGAGAATGTTTGTGGGCAGAGGCCACCGACAGCTCGGGCAAAGCCGCGCCACGGCTTCGCCGAAGGGGACGTCGATCTGGTTCACGGAGGCGGCTGACCGCCGCGTGCGGCACTCGGGGCTTCCGTGGAGCTTGCCCTTGCCTGTCGCCGAGACGTGGCAGGTGATGAGGATGTCCCGGGTCGACCCAAGGGGAACCTCAGGTGTAATGAGGGAACCGAGCATGACTAAGCTCATCGCGAGTCGAGGACATGTCGGCAGGCTATGCGCGGGCGCTGACAGTCCGCCGGTCAATCTGCCCTCTCCACCCTGCAGTGACCAGAGATGCCAGAGCGATCCTCACCGCCAGGACGGTGATCCTGGGGACCAGTTGGGGACCACACGGTACGCGCGGTGGTGCACGATGCATGCTTCCATGCACAACTTGTGCCCGGATTGAGTCTGCTATGTCCAGAAAATGTCCTTGACCCTCACTCCTGGGGGTCAAGGGGTCGCAGGTTCAAATCCTGTCGTCCCGACTGGAGACAGTCGTAGCTCAGGGCCGGTTTCGGAGAGATCCGAAACCGGCCCTTGGCCGTTCTGGGGGGGCAGGATCAAGGCCGTGGAGCGCTCCGCGACGCTGGACGCGTCGGAAAGCCTGGCCTCCGGCCGGGCCGCGCCCGTGTCCGTCAGGCGGGGCTTCCCGCCGGGGCTTGGGCGGTATCCGGGACCGGGACGGTGCCCGTGTCCTCGGCGGCCGCGGCCTTCGCCGATACTCCGATTCCGAGCTTGTCGAGGATCTTCCTCTCGATCTCGTCGGCGCGATCGGGGTTGTCCTTGAGGAATTTGCGGGAGTTCTCCTTGCCCTGGCCGAGCTGGTCGCCCTCGTACGTGTACCAGGCGCCGGCCTTGCGGACGAAGCCGTGTTCCACGCCCATGTCGATCAGACCGCCCTCACGGCTGATCCCCTGGCCGTAGAGGATGTCGAACTCCGCCTGCTTGAACGGCGGCGCCACCTTGTTCTTGACGACCTTGACGCGGGTACGGTTGCCGACCGCGTCGGTCCCGTCCTTCAGCGTCTCGATACGCCGGATGTCCAGACGCACGGAGGCGTAGAACTTCAGCGCCCGGCCACCGGTCGTGGTCTCCGGCGAGCCGAACATCACGCCGATCTTCTCGCGCAGCTGGTTGATGAAGATCGCCGTCGTCCTCGTCTGGCTGAGCGCGCTGGTGATCTTCCGCAGCGCCTGGCTCATCAGGCGGGCCTGCAGACCCATGTGGGAGTCGCCCATCTCGCCCTCGATCTCGGCACGTGGCACCAGGGCCGCGACGGAGTCGATGACGATCAGGTCGATCGCTCCGGAACGGATCAGGATGTCGACGATCTCCAGCGCCTGCTCGCCGTTGTCCGGCTGGGACAGGATGAGGTTGTCGGTGTCGACGCCGAGCTTTTTGGCGTACTCCGGGTCCAGAGCGTGCTCGGCGTCGATGAACGCCACCGCGCCGCCCGCCTTCTGTGCGTTCGCCACGGCGTGCAGTGTCAGCGTCGTCTTGCCGGAGGACTCCGGTCCGTACACCTCCACCACGCGGCCGCGCGGCAGACCGCCCACACCGAGCGCCACGTCCAGCGCGGTCGACCCGGTATGGATCACCTCGATGGGCTCGTTGGGCCGCTCGCCGAGGCGCATGACCGCGCCCTTGCCGAACTTCCGCTCGATCTGTGCGAGCGCGGTGTCCAGCGCCTTTTCGTGATCGGTTCCTGCCATGAGTTTCACCCGGTCCGATTGAGTGGCACGCCACACGTCGGAGAACGTGAGCGTCTACTGCCGACAACGGACGTGTCGGAGATCCCAAAAACGAACATCCGATCGAATTTCGTGTCCAGTGAAAGGTACCAAACCGAGGGAAGCGGGACGGCGTGCGCGCCGGACCGCGGCGTCAGCCGTTGACGCCCGAGTGATCCGTCGAGGCGGTGGGGGCCGGTCCCTGGTCCTCCTTGGACTCGACGTGCCCGTAAGCCTCTGGGCCGGTGGCCAGTGCGTCCCGCGCGCTCCGCCAGGCGTTGTCGTCCCGGTGAAAACAGGTGAGCAGATAGGCCGCGGTGAGTTCGGCGACCGCGGCGACCCGCCCGGGGTTCTCGTCGGTGGTCTCGGAGCCGTCGTAGCCGTGGATTCCGCCGAGGAGGTGCTCGCCGTCGAAGACGGTGAGCAGCGCCTTGGGGCCGGGGGCGAGGTGGTAAGGGTCTGCGTGCCAGTCCGGTCCCATGGTCGTCCAGTGCTGGGAGTCGTCCTTGTCGCCGGCGACGATGAGTGCCGGGGTGGTCATGGTGGACAGGTCGATGGTGCGGAAGACCGGTGCCCTCTCGGCCATGTGTCCGTCGAGGGTGTCGCCGCCCCTCCCGATGGCTGCGAACAGGACGCCCTGCTTGATCCGTGGCTCCAGGTGGTTCACCTCTTCTCCCGTGGCGGGGTCGGTGACTCGGGCGCCGAGGAGGAGCTCCGCGGTGAAGCCGCCGAGGGAGTGGCCGGCCACCGCGATGTCGTCGTGGTTCATGCGCCCGGCGAGCTGCGGCACGGCGTTCTCGATCTCGTCGAGCCGGTCCAGGATGTGGATCATGTCCTCGGCGCGGGAGCGCCAGAAGAGCGGCCCTTCGGGGGTCTCGGGGACCAGGTGGCTGAGGGTCCTGGAGCTGAGGTGGCTCGGCTGGATGACCACGAATCCGCGGGATGCCCAGATGTTGGCGACCGGCGCGTAGCCGTCGAGCGAGGAGAGGTTGTTCGCGTTGCCGTGGCCGTGGGAGAGGAGGACGACCGGCAGGTCGGCTCCGGTGGCGGGTGCGGAGACGCGGATGTGGAGATCTGTCGGGCGTCCTGGCACGGACAGTGCGACGGGGCTGTACGACAGCACGGGGGTTGACAGGCCTGCGGTGCCGGAGATGGAGGTTGATGCCTTCATGACGCGCCTTCCTCGGGGTTTCCCGGGACTCGTTCGCGCTCCCCTGGATCGGCTGTGCTTGGGAGCGCGAGTGGGGCCGCTTCGGACGACACCGAAACGGAACGTTGCTCCATTTACAATACGGAGCGCCGTTCTGCCTGGCAAGCGCAAATGGATCGTTGTTCCGTTTTCGCGGCGGCGCCGTACTGTTCGCGGCCGTGGCGTACGCGTGGAGGACACTGCGGCACGCGACCGGGGGCTGTACCGGAAGTGTCCGGTACAGCCCCCGGTCGCGATCGGATCACTCAGGCGGTCTCGCCCGAGCCGGAGCCCGAACCGGCCCCTTCCGCCTTCTTGATGCCCTTGGTGATGTCGTCCAGGACCGACAGCTTCGGTGCGTCGGTGTTGATGTCGAAGCCCGAACGGACCATCACCAGCATGCTCTTGATGTTGGGTGAGGGGAACGCGAGCGACTCGACGTAACCGTCGTCGCCCTTCTTCGTCACCACCTTCCAGCGAACCAGATAGCCCTTCTGCCCGGCGATCGTGACCTCCTCGGACTTGAGCTCCTCGTGCGAGGTGATGCCGCCGGAGGCCTTCTCGCCGTACGACTCCTCGGCGTTGGCCTTGATGTCGGCCTCCGCCGCGGCCTTCGCCGTGGTCGCCTCGATCTCCAGGGCCTGCGCCGGTGCGGAGGACACCCCGCCGCGCACACACTTCTGGGACTCGTCGCCGGGGCAGGTGTACTCGCCGGTCGTCACTCCGGCGCCGATCGAACCGGACTGGCCGGTCCAGCCGTCGGGCACGGGGATGCTGATGCCGCTGGCCGCGTCGGTGGCGTAACCCTCCTCGGTCTGCGGCATCTGCTGGTCGGGGCTCTGCTGGCCCCCGCCACCGTCCTGCCCGCCGCCGTCGGGGGCACCCGGCAGGCGCGGGCTCCCCGAGGGGGCGGGCGCGGCGGACGAGGTGTCGGCGCTGCCGTCGGGGCTGTCGCCCAGCAGGTACCCGCCGCCGCCGACGGCCGCGAGGACGACGACACCGGCGGCTATGCCCGCGCCTATGCGTATGCGACGGCGCCGGACCGTCGCGGGGGGTATCCGGAGCTGGTCGGTCCAGTGGCTCCCGTCCCACCAGCGTTCCTGAAGGGGGCCGATTCCTGAGTGCCCGGGGTCTGGATGCCAGCCGGGCGGGGTCGTCTGGGTCACGAGAGCACCGTAGGGGCACTGGGTGAGAATCCTATGAAACGCACAGCGTGGCCGTAGTCACGTCCCAGGCCCCTACGGCTCGATCAGCCCGGCCCGGATCGCGTACCGGGTGAGTTCCAGGCGGTCGCGGAGCCCCAGCTTCTGCAGCAGGTTGGCCCGGTGCCGCTCGACGGTCTTGATGCTGATCACGAGCATGCCCGCGATCTCCTTCGAGGAGTGGCCCTCGGCGACCAGCTTGAGGATCTCCTCCTCCCGCTCGGTGATCGCCCGGTCCGGGATGTCGCCGCCGTCCTTGACCCGGTCCAGGTAGTTCCGGATGAGAGCGGTGACCGCGCCCGGATAGAGGAACGGCTCGTCGCGCATGGCCGCACGGCACGCCTCGACGAGATCCCGGTCGGCGACGGACTTCAGCACGAATCCCGAGGCGCCGGCCTTCAACGCCTCGAAGAAGTACTGCTCGTTGTCGTACATGGTGAGCATCAGGATGCGCAGCTCCGGCATGGCCCGGGACAGCTCACGGGCCGCCTGAAGGCCCGTCAGGCGTGGCATCGCGATATCGAGGACGGCCAGGTCGGGCCGCTCCGCGCGCGCCATCTCGATGGCCTCGGCGCCGTCACCCGCCTCGGCGACGACCTGCAGGTCCGGTTCGCCGTCGAGGATCAGCCGCACGCCGCGGCGGACCAGGGCGTGGTCGTCGGCGAGGAGGATGCGGGTCTTCCCGGATCCGGCGGGGGAGTGGGGCATGGTCAGGCACTTCCGTTCCGTACGGGCACGTCGAGGCGTACGTCCGTGCCACCCGCCGCACCGGTGCCGAGAGTGAGTGTGGCGCCGATGAGCAGGGCGCGTTCGCGCATGCCACGCAGGCCCGCGCCCTCCGGGGCGCCCCCGAGGCCGCGGCCGTCGTCACGGATACGCAGCTCCACCCCGTCGGGGCTGCGGCGCAGAGAGAGTTCGAGCAGGGTGGCCCGCGCGTGCCGGACGGTGTTCGTGACCGCCTCCTGGGCGATGCGGTAGACCACGAGCTCCGCCTCCTCGCCGAGCGGCGGCAGGTTCTTCTCCATCCGCCGTCGGATCGTCATGCCTCCTGGTGTGGGCGTCTCGGTGGTCAGTGCCGTCAGGGCGCTGACCAGCCCCAGCTCCTCCAGGACCCCGGGACGCAGCCGTCGCGCGATCCGTCGGATCTCGTCGAGGCTGCCCCGGGTGATCTCCTGGACGTGGGCCAGCTCCTCGCGCAGGGGATCCGGCGCGTGACCGGTGACCCGCTTCAGCTCCAGCAGGACCGCGGTCAGCGTCTGGCCCACCTCGTCGTGCAACTCCTGCGCGACACGGCGGCGTTCGGCCTCCTGGGCCCAGAGGGCCCGGGCGCTGCTCGTCGCGCGCTCCGCCTCCAGCCGGTCGAGCATGCTGTTGAAGGTCTCGATCAGGGCCGCGACCTCCCCCTCGCCGGCGACCTCGGGGCGCGGCCGCGGGCTCAGCAGGTCGATGGTCGTCATGGCCCTGGTGACCCGTTGCAGCGGAGCGAGCCCCAGGCGCAGGAGCAGCGCGTTCGCGCCGAGCATCAGGGCCATTCCGCCGGCCAGAATGAGGGCCTCGGTCAGTACCACCGGGGCGGACACGGTGATCGGGCCGAGCAGCAGCAGGGCCCCGGCGGCGACCAGCACCGCGGCGTTGAGCAGGAAGATGCGCCAGAACAGGGACAAGACCGCACGGCCTCCTTCGGACGGGTACACGGGCGGGTGACTGTCTCCACTATCGCCGGTCGGTGGTGTTGCGCGTCGGCGTCCCCGCTCCGTGGCCGCGTCTGCATGGTGAGCCCCCTCGAAGATGGGTGTCAGCCCCTATGTCCCGAGGCGTCCGCCGGCACCGACGATGGAGTCGGACCCGACGGGTCCGATCCGGGAGGGAGTCACCATGACCCATCACGACGAGCGGCTGCGCGGCATCGAGGACCGGCTCCGCAGTGACGACCCCGAACACGCCGGCACCCCGGTACGGGACGCCCGGCGCGAGGTCCGCCCCGGCCGGACATGGCTGTGGCTCACCGTGGGCGTCGTCGGCCTGGTCGCCGGCATCGTCATCGGTCACGGTCTGCTCATCGCCGCCGGCCTGGTGGTGGCCGGGATGGCCGGACAGCTCCTCGACCCCCAGCGCAGGGGGCCACGGGGCGGCGTACCGCGTCCCCGCTGAGCCGTCTCCGGGCTTTGGTCCGACCACACGTGCTGTGTGACATAGTCGGGTCATGTGTATCGCCCGGAACAGGGAGTAGCGGATGCCCGTCGAGTGGCAGCCCGTACGACAGTCCCGCACCCATGAGCTGGTGCTCCAGAGCATCGAGCAGCGGGTCTTCGCGGGAGAGCTCAAGGCGGGCGACCGCCTGCCGCCCGAGCGGGAGCTCGCACCCGTGCTCGGCGTCAGCCGGTCCGCGCTGCGTGAGGCGCTCAGGGTGCTGGAGACCATCGGCGTCCTGGTCGCCCAGCCCGGCCGGGGCCCGGACTCCGGGGCGCGCATCGTGCGCAACCCGGACGACGCGCTCGGCCGGCTTCTGCGGCTGCACTTCGCACTCGGCAGTTACAGCCTGCACGATGTGCTGGAGGCGCGCGTCGTGCTCGAGCGGTCGAGCTGGGAGGCCGCCTCCCGGCATGCCCGGGCCGAGGATCTGGACGAGGCCGGGGAGCTCGTCCGGAGGATGGGGGAGCCGGATGTCGGCGTGGCCGATTTCAACGACCTCGACACCCGTTTCCATGTGCTGATCGCCGGAAGTTCGGGCAACGCGCTCACCTCCACGCTCACTTCGGCGGTGCGCGAATCCGTCCGCCCCCTGATCCTCCGGGCGCTGGAGGAGACCGCCGACTGGCCGGCGGCGGCGGGGGCCCTCAACGCACAGCACACGCAGCTGCTGCGGCTCGTGCGTGAGGGCAGGGGCGGCGAGGCGGCCGATCTGGTCGAGGAACACATCCGGGACCTCCACGGAACGCTGGTCGACGAGAACGGCACTCCGTAGGGCCGGGGCGACGGCTGCGGAACGGGAGCGGGGACGGTGCGCACGCACCGTCCCCGCTCCCGTTCCGTCGTTCTCCGGTGCAGCGCGCCCACAGGGTTCCCTGCTAGGACCGAGGGTAGTATGGTCGGACCATAAATCCCCGAGGAGGCCCCATGCGTATCGGACTCTTCGCCACCTGTCTGGGAGACACGCTCTTCCCGGAGGCGGTGAAATCCACCGCGGTGCTGCTCGCCCGCCTTGGCCACGAGGTGGTCTTTCCGCCGGACCAGACCTGCTGCGGCCAGATGCACGTCAACACCGGCTACCAGCGTGAACCCGTCCCGCTGGTGCGGAACTTCGCCGAGCAGTTCGGGGACGCCTCGATCGACGCCGTCGTCATGCCGTCCGGCTCGTGCGCCGGCTCGGTCCGCCACCAGCACGAGATCGTCGCCGAGCGGTACGGCGACGCCGCGCTGCGTGCCGGGGTCGCCACGGTCAAGGCCAAGACGTACGAGCTCTCCGAGCTCCTCGTCGACGTCCTCGGCGTCACCCAGGTCGGTGCCTACTTCCCGCACCGTGTCACCTACCACCCCACCTGCCACTCCCTGCGGATGCTGCGCGTCGGTGACAAGCCGCTGCGGCTGCTGCGCGCCGTCGAGGAGATCGACCTCGTCGAGCTGCCCGAGGCGGACTCCTGCTGCGGCTTCGGCGGCACCTTCGCCGTGAAGAACGCCGAGACCTCCACCGCGATGCTCCAGGACAAGATGCGCAACATCTCGGACACCAAGGCCGATGTGTGCTCCGCCGGGGACTCCTCCTGCCTGATGCACATCGGCGGTGGGCTCTCGCGTATCAAGTCCGGTACGCGCACCCTGCATCTGGCCCAGATCCTCGGATCCACCCGCACAGCGCCGTACGCCCTGATGGAGGCCGCCCGATGAGCACGTTCCTCGGCATGCCCGCCGCCCCGCCCCGCTCCCCGTACGGAACCGGAAACCTGCGAGGGGAGCGCAAGTTCCCCGAGGCCGCCCACGACGAGCTGCGCAACGAGCAGCTGCGCCGCAACCTCGGACGGGCCACCCGCACCATCCGTGCCAAGCGCATCAACGTCACCGGTGAACTCCCGGACTGGGAGCAGCTGCGGGACGCCGGATCGGCCATCAAGACCGACACCATGAACCGCCTGCCCGAGCTGCTGGAACAACTGGAGGAGAAGGTCACCGACCGCGGCGGCACCGTCCACTGGGCGCGCGACGGTGTCGAGGCCAACGAGATCGTCACCCGGCTGATCAAGGCCACCGGTAGCAGCGACGTCATCAAGGTCAAGTCGATGGCCACGCAGGAGATCGGCCTCAACGAGCATCTCGAAGAAGAGGGCATCACGCCCTACGAGACCGACCTGGCCGAGCTCATCGTGCAGCTCGCCGACGACAAGCCCTCGCACATCCTGGTGCCCGCGATCCACCGCAACCGCGACGAGATCCGGCAGATCTTCCTCGACGAGATTCCCGGCGTCGACCCGGATCTCGACAACGTGCCCGCGCACCTCGCCGCCGCGGCCCGCGCCTATCTGCGCGAGAAGTTCATGACGACCAAGGTTGCCGTCTCCGGTGCCAACTTCGGTATCGCGGAGACCGGCACCCTCACCGTGGTCGAGTCGGAGGGCAACGGCAGGATGTGCCTGACCCTGCCCGACACCCTCATCACCGTGATGGGGATCGAGAAGGTCCTGCCGCGCTACCAGGACCTGGAGGTCTTCCTCCAGCTGCTGCCCCGCTCCTCGACCGGCGAGCGGATGAACCCGTACACCTCGATGTGGACCGGCGTGACTCCGGGCGACGGACCGCAGGACTTCCACCTGGTCCTCCTCGACAACGGCCGCACCGCCGCTCTCGCCGACACGATCGGCCGCGAGGCGCTCAACTGCATCCGCTGCTCGGCCTGTCTCAACGTCTGCCCCGTGTACGAGCGGGCCGGCGGTCATGCGTACGGATCGACGTACCCCGGCCCGATCGGGGCGGTGCTCACCCCGCAGCTCGCCGGGATGGACGCGGCCAAGAACGACCCCAACAGTTCGCTGCCGTACGCCTCCAGCCTCTGCGGCGCGTGTTTCGACGCCTGCCCCGTGAAGATCGACATCCCCTCCATGCTCGTCGAACTGCGCCACCAGCACACCGAACAGTCCGGAACCACGGCGGAGAAGCTCGCCATGAAGGCCGCGGCCACGGTGATGAAGTCTCCCAGGATCTACACGGCCGCGCAGAAGGCCGCCTCCCTGAGCCGCTCCGTCGGCGTCGGTGGACGCGACCGCACCATCTCGCACCTGCCCGCCCCGCTCCACGGCTGGAGCGACAGCCGCGACACCGCGGCCCCGCCCAAACAGTCCTTCCGCTCCTGGCTGGCCTCCGCCGAGGGCAGGTCCACCATGCGCGAAGCCTCCGAGGAGGGCGCCGCCCGGCGCTCCGACGACCAGCAGGAGGAGCAGTGACGACCACCGCACGCGACACGGTGCTGGGCAGGATCCGGGACGCCCTGGCCCTCGCGCCCACCCCAGGCGGCGAGATCCCCCGCGACTACCGCACGGGCCGCACCCTTCCGGACGACGAACGCCTCACGCTCCTGACCGACCGGCTCGTCGACTACAAGGCGCAGGTCCATCCCTGCACCGGTGACCGCACGGCCGAAGTGGTCGCCAGGATCCTGCGCGAGTGCGGAGCCCGGCGGATCGGAGTTCCGGACGGCCTGGACGAGCAGTGGCTCACCGCCTACGACGGCGAGGTCCAGCGGGACTCCGCGGACATCCCCGCACCCAGCCTCGACGCGCTGGACGGTGTGGTGACGGCCTCCGCCGTCAGCTGCGCGGAGACCGGCACGATCTTCCTCGACGGATCGCCGGACCAGGGCCGGCGCGCCCTGTCCCTCGTCCCCGACCTCCATGTCTGCGTGGTCGACCTGTCCTCCGTCGTGGCAGGCGTCCCGGAGGCGGTGGCCCGGCTGGTGCCGGACAGGCCGACGACCCTGATCAGCGGTCCTTCGGCCACGTCCGACATCGAACTGGAGCGGGTGGAGGGCGTCCACGGCCCCCGCACCCTCGCCGTGGTGATCCGTACCGACGCCTGAGGAGCCTGGGCGGAGGTCAGGGGGAGTGGGTGACCTCCAGCGGCGCGAAGCCGATACGGGTCGTCGTCCCGTCGTCGGCCCAGCGCACCGCGACCGTCTCCCCGTTGACGTCCACGCCGCTCACCGCCGTGGCGAGAGGGGAGGCGTCCGGCTCGGCGGAGAGGGAGGCCAGCGCGACCAGCACCTCGGTTCCCTCCACATCGGCACCCAGCCGGGGCAGCACCGCCCACCGGGTGAACGCCGTGCCCTGCGGAGCCCGTACGACCTCCTGGTCGGGCCAGCCGTGCAGCCCGTGCAGCGCGGAACGCACCGGGCCCTGAGGGTCCGTCGCCCAGCCCGTCAGCTCGGCGCGTGTCCCGGCGGGCGCGCCCAGGACCCGGTGCACCCGTAGTTCGTACCGGCCCCGGACGACCGTGACGCTCTCCACACGCAGCCCCGGCACCGTCGGCGCGCCCCGGTCGAAGACCGGCGTGTGCCAGGACGCGGCCCATCCCCAGCCGTCCCCGTGTCCGGCGCCCAGCGGGTGGATCCGGACCCGGCTGCTGCGGGAGCCCGCGACCCGTACCGACAGATGGTTGTCCGCGGTGTTCGCGGCCGCCGTCGGGCCGGTGGCCGTCGAGTACGCGTGGCGCGCGTAGAGCGGGTCCGACAGGCCCGCGGTCTCACCCTCGTGCGGCCTGATGTGGTCGCTGCCGTGGTTGTGCAGCCGCACGATGCCGTCCGCCCGGGTCGACTGCACCAGCAGTCCGGGCGACGGCAGCGACAGCACCCGGTCGGGGCCCTCGCTCGGGGCGGGCTCCTCCTCCGCCGTCCACAGCGGGTGCTCCGCCGGGGCGAGGAGCGCGACGAAGGCCTTCGAGGCCCAGTACGGCGACGAAGGACCGGAGTACACCTGGAGTGACGCGTCGTGCGGACCGTGCCAGCCCAGGCTCAGCAGACCGTCGTCCCCCACCGAACCGCGCTCCAGGAAGTACCGCAGGGAGCCGCTGATCAGCCGGCGTGAGACACCCGGCGCCAGCGGGGTGTGCCCGGACACCGCGCCCATCCCGACAGCGGCGCCCGCCGCGAACCGGTAGGTGACGGAGCGCCCGAAGTGCAGCGGCGCGCCGTCCGCGCCGAACATCAGCGAGAAGCCGTCCAGATGTTCGCTCAGACGTGCGCCGTAGTGCGCGGACAGCTCCGCGTCGCCCGACAGATACGCGTCCAGCACGGGATACAGGTGCAGCGCCCAGCCGTTGTAGTGGTCGAAGGCGCGCCCGTCCCCGTCGGCGTACCAGCCCTCGCCGCGGTACCACCCCTCCAGCAGGTCGAGTGCCCGCTGCCGGACCCGTGCCGTCTCCGCGTCGCCCCGGCCGACCGACTCCAGGAATCCGGCCACGGAGAAGGGGAAGAGATACCAGTTGTTGGGTGCCGGCGTGTGCCGCAGGGCGCCGCGCAGCCACTCCTCCGCCCGGTCCTGGGTGGCGGCGTCCAGCCGGTCCCAGAGCCAGGGGCGGGTCAGCCGCAGTCCGATCGCCACCGAGGCCGACTCCACCATCGGCTGGCCGAAGACGGTGTGGTCCAGGATCAGCGGCCAGGACTCGGCGTCGTCCCGCCCGGCCGAGCGGGTACCGGCGGTGAGCCCGTCGGCGTACCGCTCCAGCCAGTTGTGCGGGTCCTTGCCCTCCGCGCCCGCGACCCGGAACGCGGCGGTGAGGAACGTACGGGCATAGCCCTCCAGGCCGTCGGACCTGACCCCGGAGCCGGAGGGGCGCCCCGGCAGGTCGAGCAGGGCGCGGCCGGGGGTGGCCCACTTCCAGGCGGCGTCCAGCAGTCCGTCCGCCGTCGCTTCCCAGTGGGCCCGGGTGTAGCCGGTGTACGGGCTCGACACGCGGTCGTCGGAGGGGAGTTCGAAGGGAGTGGATGTCATGCGAGGAACGCCAGCCTTTCGCGTCGTACGGGATGGGTGAAGCCGTCGCCCGCGGCCCAGCGGGCGACCTCGCCGACGGCCAGATCGGCCAGCCGCCGCAGTTCGTTGCCCTGGGATCCCGCGAGATGGGGGGTGATGACCGCGTTCTCGCAGTCCCACAGCGGATGGCCGGCCGGAAGCGGGTCGGGGTCGGTGACGTCGAGCACCGCCCGGATCCGCTCCGTCCGCAGTACGTCCGTGAGGGCGTCCTGGTCGACGACCGCACCCCGGGAGGTGTTGATCAGGACGGCGTCCGGCCGCATCGAGGTGAGGAGTCCGCGGCTGACCAGCCCCGTGGTCCCGGGCAGAAGCGGTGTGTGGACGCTGACCACGTCGCTCTCCGCGAAGAGCCCGTCCAGGGTGACGGGGCGGACGCCGAGCCCGGCGGCCTCCTCGTCCGTGACGTACGGGTCGTGGAGCAGCACCCGCAGGTCGTAGGGGCGCAGCAGCTCGATCACCCGTCGGCCGATCAGGGATGCGGACAGAATGCCCACCGTGCGGCGGTAGTTGCCGACACCCGGCGGCATCGCGAGCCAGTTGTCGCGAATGCGGGTGGCCCGGTATTCCCCCGCCCGCTCCAGGACCCGTTTGCCGGACAGCAGGATCATCGCGACGGTGTACTCGGCGACCGGCAGCGCGTTGGCGGCGGCGGCCGACGACACCTCGATGCCCCTGTCCCAGCAGGCGTCGGTGACATGGCCGCGTACCGAGCCCGCCGTGTGCACGACCGCCCGCAGGGCGGGCGCGGCCTCCAGGACACCCGCGTGGATCGGCGGGCAGCCCCAGCCGGTGATCAGGACCTCCGTGTCCGCGAGTACGGCCCGGGCCTCCTCGGTCGTGAAGTCGTCGATCGCGGGGAGGGGGGCGAGAGCGCACACCTCGGCCAGTGCTGCCAGGGAGTCGGGGGAGAGCACCGCGGCTGCGGCCTCGGCCCCCATGGCGAGCGCGGCTCGCGGACGGCGGGATGCGGGGGGAGTGCTGGGCATGGTTCTCCTGAGCGGTGGTCCGGGCGGGGCGGCACGGCTACTTGACGGCACCCGCCGTCAGTCCGGACCGCCAGAATCGCTGGAGCAGGGCGAAGGCGAGGATCAGGGGCAGCACCGCGAGCAGCGAGCCCATGACGACGACGGGGTAGTACTCGGGTGATACGGACGCGGAGCTGTTCCAGGAGTACAGGCCGAGGCTGACGGGGTACAGGTCCTGGTCGGAGAGCATCACCATGGGCAGGAAGAAGTTGTTCCAGATGGCCGTGAGCTGGAAGAGGAAGACGGTGATCAGTCCCGGCCCCAGCATGCGGAGCGCCACCCGGAAGTAGGCGGCCAGTTCGCCCGCTCCGTCCATCCGCGCGGCCTCCAGCACCTCGTCGGGCACGTACCCCTGGCTGAAGATCCGGCCGAGGTAGACCCCGAACGGATTGAACAGGACGGGGATGAAGACCGCCCAGAAGGTGTTCACGAGACCGGTGCCGGAGGCCATCAGATAGAGCGGCAGGGCGAGCACCGTCTGCGGCACCATGACGGCGGCGAGCACCAGGCCGAACAGCTTCTCCTTGTGGGCGAAACGGTACTTGTCGAAGGCGTAGCCGCACGCGACGCTGATCAGCGCGCCCAGGGCCGCGCCGAGCACCGCGTACAGGAGGCTGTTGCCGTACCAACGGCCGTACAGCCCGCCGTCGATGGTGAAGAGGTCCTTCATGTTCTGGACGAAGGAGAAGCCGCTCAACGACAGGATGTCGCTGCTGAACAGGGTGTCCCTGTCCTTGGTGGAGGCGAGAACCAGCCACAGCACCGGCAGCAGGGTGTAGAGCACCGAGACGAAGACCACCAGGTTGACCACGGAGCGCCCGAGAAGCCGGGGCCGCAGGGCAGAGGCGGTGCGAGAGACGGTCGACGCACTCATCGGGTGGCCTCCTCGGCGGCGTTGGCGCGGTTGGTCCAGCGGGTGACGCCGTAGGAGAGGGCGATCGTGCACAGGAGCAGGATGACCGAGGCAGCCGCCGAGAGACCGTAGTTGTTCCGGGTGAACGCCGCGTCGTAGATGTACATGCTGGGCGAGAAGCGCGAGTTGATCATCGGGGTCGACTGGCTGAGCAGCATCGGCTCGGTGAAGAGCTGGAGCGCGAAGATGAGCGTGAACATCGCCACCATGACGATCGACGAACGCACCAGCGGGGCCTTGACCTGGAGGGCGGTGCGGACGGGGCCCGCGCCGTCGACGACCGACGCCTCGATGACCTCGCGGGGGACCGCCTGCAGGGCGGCGTAGAACACGACCATGTTGTAGCCGAGGTTGCTCCACAGTGCGATGTTCACGATGGACGGGAGCACCATGTGCACCCCGAGGAAGTCGACGGTGATGTCGGCGCTGCCGAGCAGGTCGATGACCGGACTGATGCCGGGGGTGTACAGGTACAGCCAGATCAGGGCCGCGATGATGCCCGGCACGGCGTGCGGCAGGAACAGGGCGAGCTGCACCGTGGCCCGGAGGCGGACCACGCCGGAGTCCAGCAGCAGTGCCAGCACGAGGGCGCCGATCACCATCAGCGGGATGTAGACCACGCAGTACAGGGCGACGACACCGAGACCGCTGAGGAACGTCGGGTCCGCCAGGACGGCGGTGTAGTTACGGAGCCCGGCGAAGACCGTCCGCTCGGGGCCGAAGCCGAGCCCGGGCTGATCGTCGCTGAAGAAGCTCAGATAGGCGGCGGTGGCGACCGGGATCAGGAAGACGGTCACCAGAAGGACGAAGAACGGTGTCATCAGGACGCCGCAGGCGCCGAGTTCACGCCGGCGGGCGGACCTGCGGCCCACGGGTGCCGGTGCGGCGGCGGCCGGACTCTTCGGTGACGGCCGGGCGGAGGCGTCCGCCGGTACGGACACGGGGGTGGTGCTGGTCATGGGTGTCACCTGCCTCTCTGCTGCTGGGAACGGGGTGCGGATCGCCGGTCAGGTGGTGTGCCGGGTGGTGGAGAGGCCGAGCGCCCTGAGGTCGGGCATCGTGCCCTCCTGCGCCGCCCGGACCGCTCCGAGGATGGAATCCTGGCCTCCGCTCGCCCGTGCCAGCCCGTCCTTCATGATCCTGCCGGTGGCCGTCATCCGGGGGCCCCAGATCCAGCCCGGCCGGATCTTGTGGGCCTCCTGCTCGAAGAGGGTGTAGATGTCCTGCCCGCCGTAGTAAGTGCGGTCGAAGGCCTTGCGGCCCACGTCGACGAGGCCCGGCGCGGCGGGGTACTGGCTGCTCGCACCGCTGGAGAGCCGGGCTCGCAGTGCGTCCGGATGCGAGACCTGCCAGTCGATGAACTCCATCGCGGCCTCCGGGTGCCGGCTGTCCTTGGTGACCGCGAAGGTCGAGCCGCCATGGGTCCCGACACCGGGGTCGGCCGGATCCCACTGGGGGAGCGGTGCGAGTGCCCACTTCCCCGTCTGCTTCGGACGGGCTTTCATCTGTGCACCGGCGTCCCACGCGCCGCTGAGCCGGCTGAGCACCATGCCGTCGCCGATCTGGACATCGCTCTGACGGCTCTCCACCGCGTTCATGAAGACCAGGTCCTGGTCGGTCAGCCGCTGCCAGAAGGCGGACACACGGCGGGTGGGCGCGTCGGCGAGCGAGACGTTCCAGGCGCCGCCCGCCGTGTCGAACCACTGGGCGCCCGCCTGCCAGGCGAACGCGGCGAGATGGGTGTCACCGTCCGTGGGGAAGAGCGCCATCCGCCGGTCACCGCTCTTGCCCCGTACGGTCCTTGCCGCGTCCTCGAACTCCTCCCAGGTGCGTGGGACGGTCAGCCCGTAACGCTCGAAGAGGTCGGTGCGGTAGTGCAGCACCATCGGTTCTATGTCGAGCGGGACGCTGAACACCCGCTTCTCGAAGGTGGTCAGCCCCAGGGCCTGCGGCAGCAGTTTCGCCCGCAGCCCTTCGCCAACCAGGTCCGTGATGTCGCGGCAGACCCCGTCGATGGCGAAGCCCGGGACCTGCGGGTATTCGAGGGTGGCCACGTCCGGGGCGTTGCCGGCCCGTGCGGCGCTGCTGAGCTTGGCGTAACCGCCCTGGGTCCCGGACGGGACCTGCTGGTAGTCGACCTCGATGGTGTCGTGCCCGCGGTTGAACGCGTCCACGACCTCCTGACTGCCCCGCAGGGCGGACCAGAAGGTGATCCGCGTCTTCCTGCCCGTCCTGCTGCTTACGTTCCTGCCGGTACTGCTCGTACCGCCCGATCGTGTGTCTCCGCCACCGCCTCCGCAGGCGCTGAGAGCGCCTGCCAGAGGAAGTGCGGTGATCGTGGCGAGCACGGATCGACGGCTCTGTCGACCAGGCATGTGCGCCTCCCGCGGCTCCTGATTCGAGACACGGGGAATACTGATCGGCTGATCGATAGCGGTCAATAGATCGATCAAAAGAAGCTTGAAGTGTTCAAACGATCAGTTGGCCGACTGGGGCAGCCCCTGGGTCGATCCCCGCACTTCGAGGCGGGGAAGCAGCTCCACCCTGCGCACGGGGCCGGCCGTGCCGGGCGGGTGCGCCAGCCGGTGCAGGAGCAGTTCGGCCGCCGCCCGTCCGATCTCCGCCCTCGGTGGGGCGACCGCGGTGAGAGCGGTGCTGCCCAGAGCGGCGACGACATCGTCGTACGCCACCACGGAGCAGTCCCGCGGTACACGGATCCCGCTCTCCGTCAGCCGCTGGACCAGCATCAGGGCGTCCTCGTCGCCGTGCAGGACGGCGCCGGTCACACCGCGCTCCCGCAGCAGCACGGTGAGATCCGGGACCGACTCCCGTGTGCCGGGTTCCCCGGGGCCCGCGTTCGGGGAGCTGAGCACCACGGACCAGTCCTCCACCTCCGGCCGGGAAGCGGCGATCTCGGTGAACGCGGAACGTATGGAGCGAGCCGTCGGACTGTCGTTCCTGGCGGCCAGCACGAGCCGGCGGTGGCCGAGCGAGATCAGGTGGTCGACGGCCAGGTGGATCCCGTACCAGTGGTCGGAGCAGACCGAGTCCAGGGCGTGCAGCGCGCTGCCGGGCCGGGGTCGCCGCTCCATCAGGACCGTCGGTACGCCCAGTTCGGCGAGCCAGCCGTAGTCGGCCTCCTCGCCGGCGGCGCTCCGCCACCGGGGGGCGATGAGCAGACCGCGCGCCCCGGCTGCCAAAGCCCGCTCCACCTGCGGCCGTTCCGCTCCGGCCGCCTGCGGGGCGATGTGGAGGGTGATGCGGGTCCCGGCCTCCTCCAGGGCCGTCCTGGCGCCGTGCAGGGTCTCGTAGAGATAGGAATGCCGCTCAGGGACGACCAGGGCGACCGCGGCCCCGTCGCCGTCCGGTTCCCCGCTCCGGGCGGCGGGTACGGCCGGCACAGCCGTGGCCGGGCCGGGATCCCCCATCGGACGGACCACCCCGTGCCCACGCCGCAGCATTCCCGTCCTGGCCAGCTCCTCCACGTCCCGCCGCAGCGTGACCGCCGAGACGTCCAGCTCGGTGGCGAGCGAACTCACCTTGACGGCACCGCGCGCGTGCACCACCGCGAGGATGCGCTTGCGCCGCAGCTCGACCGGCTCCCGCATGCTGGCCCCCTTGCCTACCGCTGTGCGATGTTCGTTTGAACGTTTCTCATGAATGATCGCAGCATAGCGAGGGACGGCGGCTCCGGACGGCCACAGGACGGAACGATGATCCGCCGAAGGGACGATGTGTCTACCATCTGATCCGAAATGGACACCCTCACGCTCTGGCCACTGGCCGCGCTCGCGGCGGCATCCCTGCTCGTCGGCTTCTCCAAGACAGCCGTCAGCGGCGCCAACACGATCAGCCTCGCGGTCTTCGCGGCCGTACTGCCGGCCCGCGAATCGACCGGAGTGCTGCTCCCGATCCTGATCGCAGGCGACATCCTCGCCGTGCTGGTCTACCGCAGGCACGCCCACTGGCCCACGCTGCTGCGGCTCTTCCCCGCCGTCGCCGTGGGCGTGGTTGCGGGCACCGTCTTCATGCTGTGGGCCGACGACGAGGCCGTCGCACGCTCGATCGGCGCGATCCTGCTCTTCATGGCGGGCGTCACCCTCTGGCGCCGACGAGCCCGGCCCGAGCCGCCGGCGGAAGGGGAGGACACGGACGAACCCTCACGCGGCGGGCGCCTCAAGGCCCGGACGTACGGGGTGCTCGGCGGCTTCACGACGATGGTCGCCAACGCGGGCGGCCCCGTGATGTCTCTCTATCTGCTCTCGGCGGGATTCCGCAAGCTCGGGTTCCTCGGGACGTCGGCGTGGTTCTTCCTGATCGTCAACACGTCCAAGGTGCCGTTCAGTGTGGGACTCGGCCTCATCGACGCGCAGTCGCTGTTGCTGGACGCCGCACTGGTGCTCTTCGTCATCCCGGGTGCCTGCCTCGGCCGGGCCTGCGTCGGCCGGATCAACCAGAAGGTCTTCGACCGGATCGTGATCGGAGCCACCGTCCTGGGCGGCCTTCAGCTGCTGCTGCGCTGAAGACCGCCCGGGGGAGCGGTCGTCAGACGATGCCCTCGGCGATCTCCGCCTGCTCACGGGCGTTCCCGTACGCGGCCGGGGTGCTGTACGAACGGCGCGCGACGAACCACCACACCGTGGCCAGGACCAGCACGGCGACCAGGGCGATCGACGCGTAGTTCATCGAGTCGATGGTCACCGGCGAGGACTGCGGCAGCAGGAACAGCACGGACACGGCCGCCACCCAGACCACGGCGATCCAGCCGATCGGCTTCGACCAGCGGCCGAGATGCCAGGGCCCGCGCTGGAAGCGGTCCCCGGCGCGCAGCTTCAGGTAGATCGGGATGGCGTACGCGGGCGTGATCCCGATGACGTTGATCGCGGTGACCGCCCCGTACGCGGTCGCGGAGTACAGCGACGGAACCGCCAGCAGAGCGGCGACAGCGACCGACAGCCAGACAGCCGGCACCGGGGTCTGCGTACGCGCGCTCACCTTGCGCCACAGGGCCGAGCCCGGCAGCGCGTTGTCACGGCTGAAGGCGAAGACCATTCGGCTGGCGGCCGCCACCTCCGCGTTGCCGCAGAACAGCTGGGCCGCGATGACGATCAGCAGCATGGCGGTGGCACCCGCCGTGCCCAGCGCGTCGATGAGGATCTGGGCCGGCGGGACCCCGGTGGCACTGTTCTGGGTGCCCGCGTAGTCCTGGATGGCGAAGGTCAGTCCGGCCAGCAGGACGAAACCGGCGACCCATGAGACCCAGATGGCGCGGACGATGCCCTTGGCCGCTGTCACCGAGGCGTTCGAGGTCTCCTCGGAGAGATGGGCCGAGGCGTCGTAGCCGCAGAAGGTGTACTGCGCCAGCAGCAGGCCGATCGCCGCCACGTAGATCGGGTTCTCCCAGCCGGTGTCGTTGACGAACTCGGTGAAGACGAACGACGGCGACTGGTGGTTCGCGGGCACGATCGCCAGCACCGTCACGATCACGGCGACACCGGCCAGATGCCACCAGACGCTGATCGAGTTGAGCACACTGACCAGGCGCACACCGAACAGGTTCAGCACGGCGTGCAGCAGCAGGATGCAGAGGAAGATCAACATGGTGGAGCCGGGGGTGGGGTCGAACCCCCACTGCAGATTGAGCAGAGCGCCCGTGAACAGCGCAGCCCCGTAGTCGATACCGGCGATCGCGCCCAGCAGCCCGAGCAGGTTCAGCCACCCGGTGTACCAGCCCCATTTACGGCCACCGAGCCGGTCCGCCATGTAGTACAGGGCGCCGGACGTCGGATAAGCGCTGGTGACCTCGGCCAGCGCCATGCCCACACAGAGCACGAACAGGCCGACGCCGGCCCAGCCCCAGAGCATCACGGCCGGGCCGCCGGTCGACATGCCGAAGCCGTACAGCGTCATGCAGCCGGAGAGGATCGAGATGACGGAGAAGCTGATCGCGAAGTTGCCGAAGCCGCCCATGCGGCGGGCCAGCACCGGCTGGTAGCCGAGTTCGCGCAGCCGCTGCTCCTCGTCCTTGTGCGGCGTGGGCTCCGTGCTCGACGGAGGCGAGGCGGATATGGACATGGAGACGACCTCCAGGTGGGGGGAACGGGGACGGTAGAAGTCATGGGTGGAGTAACGCCGTGCGCTCACTCCGCGGAGGGGCACGGGCCGGTCAGCCGTGCGGATCCCTCCCGGGCTCGGGCCCGGCGGCCAGACAGCGGCTCCGGGCCCGGAGGAACACCTCCTCGGCGCCGGCCGGATCCTGCGGGGTACGGGTGCGGTGGGCCCAGGGGACAGACGTGTAGTACGGCCCCATCGCACGGAACACCGGGGCGGCGTCGGCGAAGCGGAGCGAACCCCACAGCGCGTGCGCCAGATGGTTGAGGTCGAGCAGGGACAGGGCGGCCGGGTCCGCGGCGGCGAACCAGACGCGCAGGGCACGCCGGGCGTCGCGCTCGCCGTCCTCGGTGACCCAGTGCAGGTCCAGCGCCCGCTCGTTGCCGTGCTCACGGCGGTAGCGCTCCACCCGGACGTACAGCGGCAGCGCATGGAGCGCGGACCCTTCAGGGGCTGAAGAGGCCGCCCACTGGACGAAGTTGACCGCCTCGGAGAGTGTGCCGCTCGCCTGTCTCGCGTAGACGAACTGCAGCATCCGGTGGTAGGCCTCGCGATTGAACGGATCGCGTTTGTCCGCCTCCGCCAGCAGCCCCCACGGCCCGGGGAACAGCATCGGGCCGGGCGGGCGCAGCCGGTGCTCCTCCAGGCGCTGCCCCTCGTCGAGCTGGGACAGCGCGAGCAGGCAGACCCAGGGCACCGGGTCCGAGGGCGAGGCGTGCGCGGCGGAGCGACACCCCTCCCACGCCTCCTGCCACAGCTCCTGGGCTCTCGGGCGCCCTTCCCGGTGGGCCCGTACGGCCCGTTCCACGGTCACCCGGGCGTGCATCACCGCAGCGGCCACACTCCGGGGCTCCTCGGCGAGCCAGGCCTGCACCATGTCGGAACCCGCCGCCACGGCCGCGAGTACCTGGGTCCGCTGGGTCCACAGAGCCCAGTCCGGTGTGCTCTCCAGCAGATTCCGCATGGCGAGCCAACGGCCGGTACGCAGGTCCTGTAGCGCCACACGCAGCGGGTGGTCGTGCCCTGCTGGGTGGTAGACCGGCCGGAAGTCACCGGAAGCCATGTACGCGCCCCGCCCCTGAACGCGCGGTGGGGGCGGGGCGGTGGGCCGGGCACAGTGGCACGGCGCAGGTTCTACTCGTCATGAATCCTCAAGGAACGTGGGGGGTTGGGCTGTCTGGTCTCGAACTGTCATTGGTCATCGTCCGGTTGTGTGCTCGGCGGTGAGTGTAGAGCGCTGCGGGCCTCTCTTCCGGCGACTCTGCGGATCTTACTCAAGTAGCCTTCATATACCGGACGTTGCGCGCTTCCGCCCCCTTCGGGCGGGATGTTCCGGTGAGGGTTGACGCAGGGCGTGGTCTGCACGACTGTGGGCGCGGGGACCAGATGATCACGATTCCGCCCGAGTCAGGGCGGTCCGCACGGCTGGAGCGTGGATTGACGAAACCGGTGCTCGCCATCGACCAGGGGACGTCCGGGACCAAGGCGCTGGTGATCTGCCCCGAGCGCGGGGTGATCGGTTCCGGTTCCGCGCCCGTGCGCACGCGGTACGGCGCCGGGGGCCTCGTGGAGGCCGACCCCGCCGAGCTGATCGGGTCGGTCCTCGACGCAGGCCGGCAGGCGGTCGCGGACGCCGCCGAACCCGTGGCGGCCGTCGGCCTGGCCAACCAGGGCGAGACGGTGCTGGCCTGGGACCCCGCGACGGGCCGGGCGCTCACCGACGCCGTCGTCTGGCAGGACCGGCGTGCGGAAGGGATCTGCGCCGGCCTCTCCGCCCACGGGGACGAGCTGAAGCGGCTCACCGGGCTGCCGCTCGATCCGTACTTCGCCGCGCCCAAGATGGCGTGGGTACGCCGCGAACTGACCCGGGAGGGTGTCGTCACGACCAGCGACTCCTGGCTGGTCCACCAGCTCACCGGATCCTTCGTCACCGATGCCGCCACCGCGGGACGCACCCAGCTCCTCGACCTCCACGACGTCGGCTGGTCGACCGCGGCCCTGGAGATCTTCGGCCTCTCCGACGAAAGGCTGCCCGCGGTCGTCGACTGCGCGGGGCCGGTCGGCACCACCACCGCGTTCGGCGGCGAAGTTCCTCTGACCGGTCTCATCGTCGACCAGCAGGCCGCCCTGCTGGCGCAGAACGCGCTGGAACCCGGCCAGGCTAAATGCACCTATGGCACCGGGGCGTTCCTCCTCGCCCAGACCGGCGGCCGGCCCAGCACCGGCTCCACCGGCCTGGTCAGCTGTGTCGCCTGGCGCCTCGGCGGGCGGACGGACTACTGCCTCGACGGACAGGTCTACACGGCGGCCTCGGCCGTGCGCTGGCTCACCGACCTCGGTGTGATCTCCGGGGCGGCCGACCTCGACCCGGTGGGCGCCTCGGTCCCCGGTACCGGCGGGGTCACCTTCGTCCCCGCGCTCGCCGGCCTCGCCGCCCCCTGGTGGCGCAGCGACCTGCGCGGCTCCGTGACCGGTCTCGGCCTCGACACCACTGCCGGCCACCTGGTGCGCGCCCTCTGCGAGGGCATCGCCGCTCAGGTCGTCGCCCTCGCGGACGCCGTCGCGTCCGACCTGGGGGCCCCGCTGACCTCGCTGCGGGTGGACGGCGGGCTGACCCGCTCCTCCCTGCTCATGCAGACCCAGGCGGACCTGCTGCAACGACCGGTCGAGGTCTCGGCACTGCCCGACGTGACCGCGCTCGGCGCCGGCGCGGTGGCCAGGCTCGGGCTCGATCCGCGGCTGTCGCCGAGCAGCGCCGCCCCCGAGTGGCGGCCCTCCGCCGTGTACGAACCACGGATCGGCCCCGAGGAGGCGTCCGAGCGGCTCGCGGGCTTCCGTGCCGCGGTGGACAGCCTGCTGGAGCGCGCGTGACCGTCACCCTCACCACAGCAGGCCCGCTGTCCTCGGAGCAGGACGCCGAGGACACGTACGACGTGACCGTCGTCGGCGCGGGCGTGGTGGGCGCCGCCATCGCCCGCGAACTGGCCCGGTACCCCCTGCGCACGGCCCTGATCGACGCCGCCGCCGACATCGGCGACGGCACGTCGAAGGCCAACACCGCGATCCTGCACACCGGATTCGACGCCGTCCCCGGCTCGCTGGAGGCCAGGCTCGTACGCGAGGGGCAGGAGCTCCTCGCCGCCTACGCCACGGAGACCGGCATCCCGGTCGAGCGGGTCGGTGCCCTCCTCGTGGCCTGGGACGAGGAACAGCTCGCCGCACTGCCCCGGCTGCGGGACAAAGCCGGACGCAACGGCTACCACGCGTCCCGCATCATCGACGCCGACGAACTGCGGACCCGTGAACCGCATCTGGGGCCCGGCGCGCTCGGCGCCCTCGTCGTCCCCGACGAGAGCGTCATCTGCCCCTGGACCACCCCGCTCGCCTTCGCGACGCAGGCCGTCCGGGCGGGCGTGCACCTGCATCTCAACTGCCGGGTGCGGGGCATCGGCAGCGACGCCGGGGGGCACACACTCACCACCTCGCGAGGCCCGCTGCGCACCCGCTACCTGGTCAACGCCGCCGGTCTTCACGCCGACGAGATCGACCGGCTCCTCGGCCACGACGTGTTCACCGTGACCCCGCGCCGCGGGCAGCTCATCGTCTTCGACAAGCTCGCCCGCGAACTCGTCCGCCACATCCTCCTGCCGGTCCCCGGAGCGGCGGGCAAGGGCGTCCTGGTCGCACCGACCGTGTTCGGCAACGTCCTTCTGGGACCCACCGCCGAGGAGCTCGACGACAAGACCGACACCGGGTCCACCGCCGACGGCCTGCGCCTCCTGCGCCGGAAGGGCCACCGGATCGTGCCCGCGCTCCTCGACGAGGAGGTCACCGCCGTCTACGCCGGCCTGCGCGCCGCCACCGGGCAGGAGGACTACCGGATCCAGGAGTACCCCCGCCTGCGCTACGTCGCGGTGGGCGGCATCCGCTCCACCGGCCTCACCGCGTCCATGGCGATCGGCCGCCATGTCATGGGACTGCTCGCGGCCACCGGCCTCGAGCTCGCCGAGCCGCACGACCTCCCGTCCCTGACGATGCCCAACCTCGGCGAGGCGTTCCCCCGCCCTTATCGCAGTGCCGGCCTCATCGCCGGGGATCCGGCGTACGGCACCGTCGTCTGCCACTGCGAACAGGTCACCCTCGGGGAGATCCGGGACGCGCTGTCCGCGACGATTCCGCCGCACTCCCTGGACGGCCTCCGGCGCCGTACCCGCGCGCGCGGCGGCCGGTGCCAGGGCTTCTACTGCGGCGCCGCCGTCCGCGCCCTGTTCGAGGAGGCACGACCGTGACGCGACACGCACGCGACGTAGACGTCCTGATCGTCGGCGGAGGCCCGGCCGGCCTCGCGGCCGGAGCCGAACTCGCCGCGGTGGGAGCGGGCCGGGTGGAGATCCTGGAGCGCGAGCAGGAGGCGGGCGGGATCCCCCGCCACTGCCACCACGGCGGATTCGGCGGGCGCCTCGCCCGGTCCGCGTACGCCTGGGCACAGGCGACCGGATCGGCGTACGCCCCGGGCGGCACGGGCGGGCCCGCCTACGCCAGGCTGAGCGTGGCAGCGGCCGTCGACGCAGGAGCCGCCCTGCGCACCGGAGTCACGGTCACCGGGTGGGCGGGACCCCGCACCGTCGAGACCACCGGACCCGGGGGCCTGGAGCGGATCACCGCCCGGGCCCTCGTCCTCGCCACCGGCGCCCGCGAACGCCCGCGCAGCGCCCGTCTGATCCCCGGCACCCGGCCACCCGGCGTCTACACCACAGGTGAACTCCAGCAGGCCGTCCATCTGTACGGGCAGCGGATCGGCACCAGGGCGGTCGTCGTCGGCGACGAGCCCGTCGGCCACGCGGCCGCCGCCACACTGCGCGCCGCCGGGGTCCGCGTCGTCGCCATGGTCACCGGCCGGCAGCCCCGCCCCGTCCGGCTGCGGAACCGGCACACCCCGCTGCTCACCGGAGCCACCGTCACGGGGCTCACGGGCAGGACACGGCTGTCCGGGGTGACTCTGCGCCGCCACGACGGCCGCACCACGACCCTGCGCTGCGACACCGTCGTCCTGACCGGCGACTTCGTGCCCGACCACGAACTGGCCAGGCGCGGTGGGATCCTCCTCGATCCCGGCACCCGAGGACCCGCGTACGACGCGGCGTTCCGCACCTCGGTGCCGGGTGTCTTCGCCGCCGGGAATCTGCTGCACGCCGTCGAGCACGCGGGGTTCGCGGCCCAGGAGGGCCGAGCCGTGGCGGTGCCCGTACTGCACCGGCTGGCCGGCACCGAGGAACCGGCGGGAGGCGGACGGCGCCTGGTGGTCGACGCACCCCTGCGATGGATCGCCCCCAACGTGACGGATCCGGACGGCGCGCGACCGCAGGGGGACCGGTTCGTGCTGCGCACCGCCCGGCGGCTGTCCCGGCCGCTGCTCGTCGTCTCGCAGGACGGGCGCGAACTCCACCGGCAGCGGCTGCTTTCGGCCGCCGTCCCGGGCAGGCCGTTCCATCTGGCGGCCGACTGGGCCGGCCGGGTCGACCCGGCCGGCGGAGCCGTACGGATCACCGCGCTGTGACGGGCCGGGCGGGGCCGGCTCAGGGAATGAGCAGCCAGTCGGCGCCGACGGCTGCCACGAGCCCCGCGCCCAGCAGCCAGCTGCCGAGCCGGGTGCGGCCGTTCCTGCTCAGCTCGATCACCACACCGCAGAGGATGAGCGCGAGCCCGTAGACCCCGACGACCAGGACCGACGAACGGCTGGCGATCCGCAGGGCCAGGACGACGGCCATCGCCGCCATGCCGACCGAGGAGAGAACGATCCGCAGCCGCCGCGCCTGACGTGGCGTGAGTCTCTGCTCCGGCGCGGCGGCCCCCGGTATCGCCGCGGGGCTCTCGCCCGGCTCGTGGTCCTGCTCTTGCCGGCGGTCCTGGTCCTGGTCAGAAGTGCTCATGACGCCGGATCGTAATGGCTGCGCACCGTGATGTTCGCCGGACGGGGGATCCCGGGCCGATCAGGCGATCGACGCCGACACGATGGCGGACACCGCCAGGTTGCAGGCGGCCGTCACCCACACCGCCGGGTGGGGCTCCCGCTCCACCAGCGTGGCCCCCAGCTTTCCGGGCGTGACCAGGTCCACGACCAGGAAGGCCACCGCCATCATGATCAGACCCAGCAGCCCGAACGCGGCCGTCGAGGCGAGCCCCTTGCCGAAGTCCTCGTACGTCGTCCAGATCGACGTGAACACGATGCCGCCGATGCCCAGCAGCGCCGAGCTCAGAAGCAGCGCGGCGTTGCGGTTGCGCTCCTCCCATATCTGGCGGCCGAGCTTGCCCGGTGTCAGGGCGTCGATCAGAAATATGCCGAGAACGAGCAGTACGACGCCGAGGGCCCCGTATGCGGTGGCACGGCCGAGGCCGTTGATGATGTCGGTCATCGGGGCGTCCGTCTCCTGAGCGAGTTGGTCGAAGAATGGAACGTGAATGAGACCGGCGTGATCAACACGCCGTCAGGAAGGAGCAAAACCTATCGCATGGGTGTGTTCACTCTCCGGCCCGGTCTCCCCGCAGCAACCAGGGTGCCTCCGCGGCCGCGTCCACCGCGGCGGCGCCCCTGGTGTCTCCCGCCGCAGCCTCCTGCCCCTCCAGCCCGGGCGGGTCCACCCGGCCCGCCAACTCCCGTGCCCAGCTGATCAGCCCGTCCACGCCGATCCCGTGCGGATCCGACGTCCGGAACCCGTCGACGGCGGCGGCGCCCCGCCTCAACAGCCGGGCCCCGCCCGCCGCGTTGCCCCGGGCGGCATGGGTCAGCCCCACCGCCATCTGCGCGAGACCCCGCCACAGCTCCCGCTCCGCGTCAGGCCCCGACTTCCAGGCGTCCTCGAAGACCTCGTGGGCATGGAACGGCATGCCGGCGTCCAGCAGCCGCTGGGCCTCGCGTACCGACTCGCCGGGGGCGCGCACCACACCCTCGGGCTGCCGCTCCACCCCCGGAGTCCCGTACGGCAGGGGGCGCCCCAGCCCGTCCCGGGGGCGCGCATTGCGCGCCCGCCCTTCTTCGTCGCGGTCCCTGCGAGATTCGTCCACCCCCTGATTGTGCCTCGCACCTGCGGATAACCGCGGGAACCCTGTCCGCCTGTACCCGCGCACGGTTAGGCTCGGTCCTCTTCACAACCACCCTGGGAAGGGGAGGCATGAAGCCGTCCCGGCCGTTGTACGAGCGCGAACCAGAACTCGCCGCAGCCGCAAAGGCGTTGGACGCCCTCTGCGGCGGACAAGCAGTTGGGGGACTGCTGGTGTTCAGCGGCGAAGCCGGCATCGGCAAGACCGCGCTGCTCGGAGAGATCCAGGCCATGGCCGCCGACCGGTGCACCGTCTGGTCCGCCCGCGGCGGCGAGACGGTCACCTCGGTCCCGTTCCACGTCGTACGCCAACTGCTCCAGCCCGCGCTGGTCAGGTTCCCCGCCGACGAGATCCGCGCCCTGTTCGGCGACTGGTACGAGATCGCGGCACCGGCGCTCGGCCTCTCCGACCCCAGTGGCCCGCAGCCCGACCCGCAAGGTGTCAGGGACGGCCTCGACTACGTCGTGGCGCGGCTCGCCTCCCGCCTCAGCCACCGGCCGCTTCTCCTGATAGTGGACGACGCGCACTGGGCCGACGGCGAATCCCTGGCCTGGCTCTCGGGCTTCACCGCGCGGCTGACCGAACTGCCCGTGCTGGTCGTCCAGGCGCACCGTCCCCAGGAACTCGCCGACCGCAACGCCGACTGGGCCATCGCCCGCACACCGGAGAGCCGCACCACCGGCCATCCGGCGCTGACCCGGGTGGCGTTGCGCGCGCTCACCCCCGAGGCCACGGCCGACCTGGTACGCGCAGGCCTGGGTGACCACGCCGACGGTCCCTTCTGCCGAGAGGTCTGGGCCGTCACCGGAGGCAATCCGTACGAAGCGGTCGAACTCGTCGCCAAGGCGCAGGACCGCGAACTGGCGCCGGTGGAGGAATCGGCCGGGCTCCTGCGCGAGCTCGGCGCCTCCGCCCGGGGCAGCGGTCTCGTCGCCCGCCTCGAACGGCTGGGTACCAACGCCAACCGCTTCGCCTGGGCGGCGGCCGTGCTCGGCACCGAGATCTCCCAGGAGCTCGCCGCGACACTGGCCGGCATGAGCTCGGCGGAGGCCGCCGACTGCACGGCCCGGCTGCGGGACGCCCGCATCGTCAGCGGCTTCGACCCGCTGGAGTTCGTCCACCCGCTCATCGCCACCGCCGTCTACCGCTCCATCCCGCCGGCGACGCGCACCGCCATGCACGGACGGGCGGCCTGGGCGATCACCCAGGCCGGTCTCGGGGCCGCGGCTGCCTCCCGCCATCTGCTCGAGGTCCACCCGGACGACGACCAGGAACTGGTCGCACAGCTCCGCGAGGCAGCACGGCAGCACCTCGCCGTCGGCGCCCCGGAAGCCGCCAGACGCTGCCTCGAACGCGCCATGGACGAGCCGCCGCGCCCCCACGACAGAGCGGCGCTGCTGTACGAACTGGGCTGCGCCACGCTGCTCTCCTCGCCGGCCACCACGGTGCAGCACCTGCGCGCCGCACTCGACACGCCGGGGCTCGACGGGACGCTCCGGATCGACGCCACCTTCCGGCTCGCCTCCGCCCTGTCCCACAACAACCAGCTCAAGGAGGCTGCGCTCTCGCTGGCGGCCGAGGCGTCGCGCACCGCACCCGGCCCCGGGCTGATGCGTCTGCAGGCCGCGCACTTCCTGTGGGAGGGCATGCAGGCCGCCGAGGACGACGGGCCCGCACGGTCGGCCCGCCTCGCCCGCAACGCGGACCACCTCAAGGGCCGTGACAACGCCGAGCGCGCCCTGCTCACCCTGCGGGCCTTCGACGCCATGCTCCGTGGCGAGAACGCCCAACTCGTCGTCGGCTTCTGCGAACGGGCGCTCGTCGACGGGCGGCCCGCGCGCGGGCTCGGCTGGACCGACTCCGAGTGGGGCTTCGAGCTCCCCACGATGGTGGGCATCACCTACGCGTTCACCGACCAGCTCGACCGGGCCGAGGCACTCTTCGGCGAGGCCGTGCGTGCCTTCGAGATCTCCGGCTGGAGCGGTGCGCACCTCGCGTTCGCCCACACCCTCCTCGGCCTCGTGCACCGCAGGCGCGGCCGTCTCGCCGAGGCGGAGGGATTCCTGCGCGAAGGGCTGCGCCTCGCCGACCGGGCCGGCAGCGGACTGCCCGTCCACTGGGACGCCACCTGTCTCCTTGTCGACACCCTGCTCGCCCGCGGCCGGACGGCGGAGGCCCGGCTGGTCGCCGACCGTTACGACTTCGGCCCGCCGTACCCCAGCGCGATGGTCCTGCCGGACGCTCCCTGCGTACGCGGGCGGCTGCTGCTGGCCGAAGGGCGCACGGAGGAGGCCGTGGCCGAACTGGAGTCGGCGGGAGCCGCATTGGAGCCACGAGGCCGCTTCAACGGCGTCTGGGCGCCCTGGGCCGGGGATCTCGCCCGTGCCCTGGCCGACAGCGACCCCGTCCGGGCCGCCCAGCTGGCCACCCGGGCACGGGTCCACGCGGAACGCTTCGGCACGGACACCGCGATCGGCGAGGCCCTGCGCTGCGTGGCCCTGTTCGCACCGGCGGAGGAGGCCGCCCACCTGCTGGCCGAGTCCGTACGCCACCTCGAGTCGTCCTCGTCCGCCTACGAGCACGCCGTGGCCCGCTTCGAGTACGGCACCGCGATCCGCTCCCGTCAGGAGGTCGCCCGGGCCGAGAAGCTCGCCGCCGCGTGCGGCGCCGAAGGGCTGGCGACCCGCGCCCAGCAGGTAGGGGCGTCGATGCGGGCCTCGGAGTGAGGTAATGTTTGTCCTGCGCGGTCACCCGGGAACACCGGGGGAATCGCATCGGGACGTGGCGCAGCTTGGTAGCGCACTTGACTGGGGGTCAAGGGGTCGCAGGTTCAAATCCTGTCGTCCCGACTCGAGAGAGTCGCAAATCAGGGCCGGTTTTGGAGAGATCCGAAACCGGCCTTTGATAATTTTGGGGCCAGTTGGGGACCGGCGTTCCTTGACCGGTGACAGCGGGTGAGGACGTGCGGGCTCGGCAGGGAGCGCGGTGCGCGGAGCACGCTGAGGTGTGCGGAGACTCACGCTACGGCGAGGCGCACCCACAGGCCGCCCTCCTCACCATCACAGGACCACCGGGCATCAACCATGATCCACCGGACAGCTCATAGGCGACATCCGGTGCGGGGAAAGCTTCGGCCCCGCTCAGCCACTCACCACACCGAGCAGGACCCGGACCGTCTCCGCCATCGCCTCCCGGCCCTGGGCGACGTAGGGGCGGGGGTCGGTCAGGTCGGGGCGCTGCGCCAGTGTCTCGCGGACCGCGCCGGTGAACGCGACGTTGAGAGCGGTACCGATGTTGATCTTCACGATGCCCGCCTGAACGGCTTGTCGCAGATCGTCGTCGCCCACGCCCGACGAACCGTGCAGCACCAGAGGCACGGGCACGGCCTCCCGCAGGCGTTCGATGAGCGCGTGGTCCAGGGTCGCGGAGCGTTCGGTCATCGCGTGGCTGCTGCCGACGGCGACGGCCAGGGCGTCCACGCCGGTGTCCGCGACATAGCGCGCCGCCTCCCGCGGGTCGGTGCGCACCCCGGCCGCGTGGGCGCTCGCGGGAGCGTCGGGCTTGCCGCCCACATAGCCGAGTTCGGCCTCCAGCCACAGGCCCGCGCCGTGGGCCCACTGGGCCGCGGCGCGAGTGGCGGCGAGGTTCTCGGCGTACGGCTGCGCCCCGGCGTCGAACATCGCGGAAGAGAACCCCGCGTCGGCCGCCGTGCGCAGCAGCCGCATGTCCGTCACGTGGTCCAGGTGCAGTGCGACGTCGACGTCACAGGCCTTGCCGACCTCGGCCGCGGCCCGCGCGATCGGCTCGACCCGGCCGCCGTGGAACCGTACGGCGTTCTCACTGATCTGCAGGATCACCCCCGGGGCGCCCGCGGCGACCGCGCCGGCGGTGATCGCCTCGGCGTGCTCCAGCGTGATCACGTTGAACGCCGCGACGGCCCGGCCTGCGGCGGCGGCCTTCGAGACGAGTTCGCGCGTGGGAACCAGGGGCATGGAGGTGTCCCCTCGCTTTCATGTCGGTTCGGTGGGTACGGGCCGGTGCCGGCCCGTACCGCTACGTGGTTCGGCCGGTACGGGTATGTGGGCGATCAGGACTTCTGCGGGGCCGGACGCACGTCCGCGCCGTCGTCCGCCGCGTCCGTGGCCACGGAGTTCTCGCCGCTCTTCTCGTCGCTGTAGACCATCAGGGTCGAGCCCGCGAGGGCCAGCACGATACCGAGGGCGCCCCACACGTTCGGGAGCGTCCGGTAGACCGCCAGGGACAGCACGATGGTCAGCACCGGGGCCAGCGCGTTGGTGATGGGGGCGACGACCGTGGCCTTGCCCCGGCTGAACGCCATGACCAGGAACAGCGCGCCGACCGCGTTGAGGACCTGCGTCACCGCGGTGAGTGCCGGCGCCTGCCACGGAGCGTCGGACGGGAAGTCGCCCATCATCACGAACGCCACCGGAACCAGCAGCAGGCCGCTGATGGTCATCCAGCCGAAGGTCGTCGCGTCGTTGACCCCGACCACTGCGGCCTTGCGCATGCAGAACGCCTGCACGCCCCAGGCAACACAGATCAGGATGGCCATCAGCAGCCATGGGCCGTGCGAGTTCGAGTCGTCCTTGCCGCTGGGAATGCTGAGCAGCACGATCGCCGCCAGCGCCGCGACGACACCCACCAGGGCGAGCCGGTTGATCCGCTCCCGCAGCAGCGCCATCGCCATGAGGACGGTGATCACCGGGGAGAGCGACACCAGGGGGAAGATCAGGTACGCCGGGCCGTTGGCGAGCGCGTGGAACAGCAGGAGCTGGCCGCCGGCGCCGGTCAGTCCCGCGATCAGTCCGTACACGGCGGCGATCGGCCGGCGGTCGAACTTTTTGCCGCGCATCGCGAAGTACGCGGGTATGAGCATCGTGAGGGCCCAGATGATGTAGATCATCTCGTTGGGGTAGCCGTACCTGCTGTTCGGCTCGCTGGAGAAGGCGCCCCACACACCCCAGAACAGGACCAGCAGTGACGCGTACAGGATCCAGCTCTTCGTGCCTCTGTTCATCGGTCTTCCCCTTCTGAGGCAGAGATCCCGGAGGCCAAGCGCAGCGCGTTGAGCGCGGGCTGGTCGAGCGGGGTTCCGGCGATTTTCGCCGCGTACAGGGCGGCACCTACGACGGGCTCGTACAGTGGGTGTCGCAGTTCGTAGTGGGTGAAACGACTCTTCAGTCCGGTGGCGAACTCCTCCAGAACCGCGCCCGCGCCGAAGGTGCCGCCCGAGTAGGAGACCGGTACGGTCTCGTCCGGGCCGAACTCCAGCCGCTCGCGGGTGACTTCGACGAGCAGGGCGAGTTCCCGGCCGGCCTCGGCGAGGATCGCCGAGGCCGCCTCGTCGCCCAGACCCGCCGCCTCGGCCACCGAGCGGCTGAGCGCGGCGATCCGGCCGCGGTCGCCCTGCCACTGGTTGTGGACGACGTCGATCACGTCAAGGTCGGACGCGAGATCCAGGTGGCGTCGGAACACCTCGGCCAGGGGGCCCTCGGGGAGCCGTCCGTCGCCCATCCGCGAGAAGGCGTTGAGGCCGCGGACCGCGATCCAGTGCGCCGATCCCTCATCGCCGAACATCTCGCTCCAGCCACCGACGCGCACGCCCCGGCCCAGCCGCTCGCCGTAGGTCATGGAGCCGGTGCCGCTGATGACGTTGATGCCGTCGACCGCGCCCAGTGAACCGGCCCAGCCGCAGACCATGTCGTTGTCGCAGGCGTAGCGGTGGTGTCCGAGCACGGCTCGCGGGGTCGCGTTCAGTACGGGCAGATCGCGGGCCGCCTCCCCGTAACCGGGCAAGCCGAAAAAGGCGTACTCGATGTCGGCGGGGGTCAGCTCGGCCGCCGCACAGACAGCGTCGACGCCTTCCCCCAGCACACGCTCGACGAGCTCGATGCCGTGGGAGAAGTAGTACGAACTTGCCGCCTGCGCTCGCGCCACGACTTGTCCGCCCCGGTCGACCAGGCAGAATGCGGTTTTCGTACCGCCGCCGTCGACACCTAGGAACATCGTTGTACCTCCGTCTGGCGCCCTGGATCCGCGCCGTTGATGCCTTTGATCAGTTGTGCAAGGAGTGCAGGGTCACGCCCTGCACGACGCGGTTGATCTCACCCGAGGGGAACGGGTTGTCGGCCCGCAGGCCCCGGGCCTGGGAGGCGCGCAGGGCGATGAGCTGGGCGTACACCACAGCGGACAGCGCCAGGGCGACGTCCTCGACCCCATCGAGGCCCGGCAGCGGCCAGGCGTCGTTGCCGTCCGCTTCCGCCTCGGGGCCCGCGGAGACGGTGACGACGCTGCCGGCGGGAAGATTTCCGCGCAGCTCCGCGGAGATGTCCTGGTCGTACTTGCGGGTGTAGGGGTCGTTCGACATGTACACCACGACGACCGAACGCTCGTTGAGTACCGCCTTGGGACCGTGCCGGAATCCCAGCGAGGTCTCCGAGACGGCCATGAGCCTCCCACCGGTGAGTTCGAGCACCTTCAGCGCCGACTCCTCGGCGAGGCCCTTCAGCGGGCCGCTGCCCAGGAAGACGATGCGCTCGGGCTCGCGGGCCACGAGGGCGCCGACGGTGCGGTCCACGGCGTCGCTCTCGCAGATCGACTCGACCGCCTCGGCCAGACGTTCGGCGACCCCGTCGTAGGCGCTGCCGCCGAGAGCGAGCAGTGCCGCGAGCGTCATGCACGTGAAGCTCGACGTCATGGCGAAACCGCGGTCGTTGGACGCGGCCGGCATCAGCAGCACGTGGGACTTCGGCAGCTCCGCGTGCTCGCGGGCCAGGCGGCCCTGCTCGTTGCAGGTGATCACGAGGTGGTGCACCTCGGAGAGGACCTGGTCGGCCAGGGCGGTGGCGGCCACAGACTCCGGACTGTCGCCCGAGCGTGCGAAGGAGACCAGCAGCGTGGGAACGTCCTCGGCGAGACAGCCGCGGGGGTCGGCGACGAGGTCCGTGGTGGGGACCGCGTCGACGCGGCGTCCCAGGCGCCGGGCCAGGGCGGGCTGGAGCACCTGGCCGGCGAACGCGGAGGTGCCGGCACCGGTGAGTACGACGCGCAGGTCACCGCGGGCGACGAGCGGACGCAAGAAGGCGTCCAGCGACTCCCGGGAGGCCGCGACGATCCGGTCGACCTCCCGCCACAGGGCGGACTGCTGCGTGATCTCGCGGACGGTGTGGGCGGCGCCGTCGTCCAGGGACAGGGCGCCGGAGGGCGTGGTCACACGTGCTCCATCAGGTGGGGGTGGGAGGCGCGGTCGTAGTCGCGCAGAACGTCACGGACGTGGTCCACGGCCAGGTCGCGCGGCCGGGCGGCGAGCCCGCCGTGGCGGATGCGGGCGTACTGGAGTGGGAGGTGGGCGCTGAGCAGCGGCAGGGGGATGTCCACGGCCGAGAGGTTGTCCATCAGCCGTGCCTGGGCCTTTTCGATCTCAGGGTCGGGCCAGTAGTAACGCATCCGGTCGCTGTAGCTGTAGCGGCGTGCGAGGCGCTGCCCGGCAGCGCTGCCCGGGTAGTAGCCCTCCCACTTGGCGGGCTCGGCGAGCATCCGCTCCTCGACGACCTCGGGAAGGCGTGACCGCTCGGCGGCCGGGACCAGCTCGTCCTCGATCGCGGCGAGGGCGAACAGCGCCTCGCGCAGGGCGAAGGTCAGCCCGGGGCCCACCTTGAGGACCGCCCAGTGGTCCTCGACCAGCGCGGTGAGCGCCTCGGCGGTCTGGTAGTCGGTCGAGTGGGCCTCGTAGACCATGGTGGGCTCGTCGTCGAGGACCTTGCGCAGCTCCTCGGTCAGCTCGCGCCGGTAGTCGACGACCTGCACATGGTCGAACTCGACGGCCGGCTGGACCACAAGGGCCATGACGCGCGGCCAGACCTCGTCGATGCCGTGCTCGGCGAACGCCTTGCGGTGCTGCTCCAGAGTGGTGCGCGCCGCCTCGGGCGAGGTCGGGACGAGCGCGTCGAGCGTCTCGTGCGCGCCGCCGGGTGTGGGCACCTCGGTTCCGATCACGTACCGGATACGCTCGGCCCGCTCGGGGCCGGCCGTCTCCTCGGCCACCCGGATCAGCCGCGCGGCGCGTTCGGCGACCACGTCGTCGGTCAGCGGGACGGGGTCACCGGCGCAGGCGAAGCTGCAGTCCAGGTGGATCTTGGTGAAGTCCGCCGCCACGTAGGCGGCGACCAGGGCCTCGGCCCGCTCCATCGCCTCGTCGGGCGTCAGGGCCTGCCACCGGTTCGGTCCGAGGTGGTCGCCGCCGAGAATCACGCGGTCCAGTGGCAGACCACTTTCGGCGGCGACGCCGTACACGAGGTCGCGGAATTCCGCGGGCCGCATGCCCGTGTAACCGCCGTACTGGTCGACCTGGTTCGAGGTCGCCTCCACCAGTACATGACCGCCGGTCTCCCGTGCTTGCACCACGGCTGCCTCGATGACCAGCGGATGAGCCGAACACACCGAGGTGATGCCCTGCGGCTGTCCGGCCTTCTGACGCCGGACCACCTCTGTCAATGGGCTCTGCATTGCCAACCCCTTACGCAACGTGTATTTCAAGCCAATGTGCCGTCATGGCCTGCGGCTCATTTCGGACAGTACTGGTCTTGCTCAGGGTCGTCAATAGTCTTATTCTGGTATGCATCTGGTATTGCCAACCGAACCGTGAACCGGCAGATCCACGGCGATCGTCCGAGTCCGGCTGGTGATGGTTCAGGTCTGGTTGGTGATGGAGGCCCGGAACCGGTAGCGGTCCCCCCGGTAGACCTGGACGGTCAGTTCGATCGGGCGTGATTCCTGGTTCGACGTCAGCTGGGTCGCGACGAGCATCGGCATGGTCTCCCCGATCTCGAACAGCTCGATCTCAAGTGGCATGGGGTGGCGGGCCTCGACCGAATAGTCGGCGATGCGGGGCAGCTGCGGCGGGTCGGCGGCGCGCAGGGTGGCGTAGAGCGAGGCCGTATGGAAGTCGGTCTCGGCCAGGGCAGGGCAGGCCGCCAACGGAAGCCGGTTGTGCTCGAGCACGACGAGCAGACCGTCGAGGAAGCGCAGTCGGCGGAGGTCGAAGAGGTCGGCGCCCGGAGCGATCCGGAGCTGCTCGGCCTCGGACACCGTGGCCGGGCGAACGGTGGCGGAGAGCACCTTGCCGGTCGTCGTCAAGCCGTTGGCCTGCGCATAGTCGGCGAACCCCTGGACCTGCGGGCCCGCCGAGGCGGACGCCATCGTCGCCTCGGGGAGCAGACCGAGCTCGGCGACGAACCACCCGCGCGACGAGGACGGTCGCACGATGCCCCGCGACTCCAATTGCGCGAGGGCCGCTCGCAGCGTCACGCGCGACACGGCGTACCGGTCGACCAGAGCCCGCTCGGAGGGCAGCCGGTCACCGGGGCGGGCGGCAGCGGCGCGCAGGTCGTCGAGCAACTGCGTGGCTGTGCGCTCGTACAACGGGAGGACGTCGTCACCGAATAGGCCTCTGGGCATCGACGTTCTCGCATCTGTCATACCAGAAGCATACCAATCGAAGCGACGGCACGATCCCTCGTCCGGGAGGCCTACCCGTTGACATGCCACTCGAATACCACTTACGTTCTCGAAGCAGGCCACTCGATGATGGAGAAGTCGCCCGTGAGCGACCTTCCGTTTCGCCGTACCTCGGTGATCGAGTCAGCGTTGTCGCAGCTCACCGAGGATGCCCGCCCGCTACCGCCGGAGGCGACCTCACACTGGGGTACCCGTTCGGACGATACGCCGTCCCCCACCCCAGCCGACCCACTGCGAAAACCGGTAGCAGACCAGGCATCGACCAGCCTTACGGACGTCGCGAGCGTGCGGCTCGACTTTGACGATCCCCAACGACGGACAAAAGGCGGCTGCCCCAGTCGGGCACGCACGACCGAAAGAGAGTTCGACATGACGGACAAGAACCGGCGAAGCGTACTGAAGGTGGCGCTGGGGGGTGTCGGCCTGGCCGCCTTCCCCGCTGTGGCCATGGGCACCTCGCCCGCGGCCGCCGCACCGAACTCGGATCCTGACCTCGTCGGAGTCGGCGACACCTCCATCACCCTGGAGTTCGACGACCAACTGCGCAGCAGGGTGGCGCTCAAGGGCCTCGACCTCACCCGCTTCGACGCCGGCGAAGCCCTGCTGGTGGGCGGTAAGGCCATCGAGGCGTTCGCCTACCGCGGGCACACGACCCGCGACACCAGCCACCCCCGCCACGGCGCGGGCGTCCGGGTGACGATCGAGGGCGCGTCAGAGGAAGGCGTACAGAAGACGGTCGTGCTTACCTCCTTCGAGCGTCTTACCGGCATGATCGTGATGAAGGTGACCTACACCAACAGGTCCTCCACCGCGCTGAAGGTGACCGGGTGGCGCAACGGAGCCCACGAACTCCTGGAGACTCCCGGCGGCTTCTACACCTTCTCCGGTACCACGTACACGGACCGCCGTGACTGGGTGATGCCGGTGAAGGACGGCTATGCGCAGGAGAACTCGTTGGGGATGGACTCCTCCGACTACGGCGGCGGCACCCCGCTGGCGACCGTCTGGCGCCGGGACGCGGGCCTCTCCGTCGGACATGTCGAGCCCGTGGCGACGGCCCTGCGCATGCCGGTCCGCAGGACGGGCGCCGGAGCGAGCATCGCCATCCAGGACGACACCGCCCGCACCCTGAAGCCGGGCCGTCGGCTCAGCACCGACACCACGTTCCTGACCGCCCTCCCGGGCGACCACTTCGTGCCGCTCCAGCGGTACCGCGACTACATGAGCGACATCGGCCAGCGCGCCCCCAAGGCCCCCGCCTCGGCCTTCGAGCCCATCTGGTGTGCCTGGGGCTACGAGCGCGGCTTCGCCACCGAGCAGGTCACCGGAGCGCTGCCGAAGGCGCACGAGATCGGTCTGCGCTGGGCCGCGCTCGACGACGGCTGGCAGACCAACGAGGGCGACTGGGACATCAACACGGCGAAGTTCCCGCGCGGCGAAGCGGACATGCGGGCCTTCACCAAGAAGATACGAGACGCCGGTCTGCGGCCGCGCCTGTGGTGGGCCCCGCTGGCGGCGGACCCCGACAGCAACCTGTTCCGGGACCGGCCCGACATGCTGCTGCTGGACCGCGACGGCAACAAGCAGGACGTCACCTGGTGGGACGCCTACACCCTCTGTCCGGCCTACCAGCCGACGGTGGACTACTTCGTCGAGCAGGCGAAGAGGTTCATCGGCGACTGGGGTTACGAGGGGCTCAAGATCGACGGCCAGCACCTCAACAGCGTCGCGCCCTGCTACAACCCGAAGCACCGCCACGCCCGCCCCGAGGAATCCACCGAGGGCGTGGCCCTGTTCTGGAAGGCGATCCACGAAGCCGCGCACGAGGCGAACCCCGACGCCCTCGTCGAGCTCTGCCCCTGCGGCACCGCCTTCGCCTTCCACAACCTGCCCTACGTCGACCAGTACCCCAGCTCGGACCCGGAGTCCTCCTACCAGGTCCGGAGCAAGGGCAAGTCGATGAAGGCGCTGATGGGCGCGGGCAGCAGCTACGCCGGCGACCACGTTGAACTGAGCGACGGCGGAAACGACTTCGCGTCCTCTTACGGGGTCGGAGCCGTCCTGTCGACCAAGTTCACCCTCCCCGGAACCGGAGCCCCGGACAAGGCGACCGACCTCACCCCGGAGAAAGAGGTCCTCTGGCGCAAGTGGGTGTCCCTGTACGAGAAGAACATGCTGTCCACCGGCGAGTACCGCGGTGAGCTGTACGACATCGGCTTCGACAAGCCCGAGGCGCATGTCGTGGCCAAGAAGCGGACCCTCCACTACGCCTTCTACGCCCACCAGTGGGACGGGGCAATCGAGTTGCGCGGTCTGGGCCGCACGCGGTACCGCCTCACCGACCCGTTCACCGGCAAGTCACTCGGAACTGCCACTGCTCAGCACAACACCGTGAATCTGTCCTTCGAGCGGTTCCAGCTCATCGTAGCCGAGCCCATCGGCTGATCAGCCGGGACGGCCAGGCAGCCGGGGCAACACTCTCGATAATGCGAGTGCCGTGCCACAGGCTTGCCGGGCCGCCGCTTCTCCACCTGTGACATGGAGTCCCGCATGCCCCGCAGGCGGCCCACCTTCCGGCAGGTCAGGGTGGGGCTCGGACTCGGCATGGCCGGTGTGGTCTCGCTGGTCCTGGGCGTCACCGTCGGTCATCGGGCGGACCGGCACGGCGCTCATCGCCGACCGCGGCTTCGCGGTGGACTGGAAGCTGTGGGAGCGGAACTACGCCGCCTGCGGCCCGTGCCACCCAGGCGCGAACTGCCACTGACCGCCCGTCCCCTGGCCCGGCAGCGTCTCGTCCGCTGCCGGGCCTCGGCTCGCCGCCGCGCCCCTGGGGTGAAGGTGCATCAACTGCCGGTGCCAGCACCGGGTGCGCTGATACGTGTGGCGCACCCGTCCGGAGGAGTGCCATGTCCCGCGCCGCGACCTCCCTGCCCGAGTACTGGGATACCTCTACCGTTCCCACCGAGCCCCGTTCCGCTCCGGGGTGGAGGTGGTGACCGTCACCTCCAGAATGATCAGTCCCGGTGGTCAGTAGGATCCATTCCCACGCGTACCGGCGGGGGCCTCACGGGGGACTTGATGCGCTCACCGACGGTGGCAGCTCGGAGGCCGGCGCCGTCTACAACCGTCAGGTCGACGAGTTGACAGCTGGTGGCGTTGTCGTCGGGGCGTGCGTCAACGCGGCTCGTGCCGACGGATCCGAAGCCGAACTCCTCCGCCGCGGGTTCAACCTGCGGGTGGCTCGCGACGAGTTCCTGCGCTTCACGCTCGAAGGCGCGACCGTCATCACCTTTTAGGGCCCGTTCGGGCCTGCTGGAGGTGACGGCGGAGCCGCAGGGGTGACACGGCTCCGGGAGGGAAGTGCGAACGTGTAGGCGCGTTGCGCGGCGCATCCTGGCAGGTGCCGGTGGGTGTACACGACCGGTGTCCAGCCGGTGAACGTGTGTTCCTGTCCATCGGCAGTACCGGTCATGGCGCGTCACCCTTCTCCCGCTCCGGGACGTCCATGATGGACCGTCCGGCGGCGCACCTGGACGTGCACGTCAGGGCACATGGACGGTGCTCGACGCTGCCTTCAGGTCCTTGACGGCGGCCCTGCCACGGAAATGCCCCCGGACCGTCACCGAATCTGCACAGCAGACGGCTGGGGTGATCACTCCGGGAGGGGCGGCTGCCACTAGGTTTATTTGCGTCCCTATTACCCCTACTCGTCACGCACGTTGACGTGGAGACGCTGTGATACACAGTTCCGCCGCCCTGCCCGTCTCCTCCACCGGAGGCCGTCACCGCAAGCTCAAGCCCATGAGCCGGACCGTTCGCCGGACGCTCGTCGCCGCGGTTCTCACCCCGGTCGCCGGTGCGGTCATGACCGGACAGTCCGCCTTCGCAGCCGACCAGCCGGCAGCGAGCAACGAGAGTGTCAACAGACTCGACCCCACCGAGCAGAAGCTTGTCGACAACCTCGACGCCCGGACCCAGGACAAGAACATCGGCAGCACCTTCAGCGGTGTGGTGCTGGACGCCGAGTCCGACAAGGTGATCTGGGGCCACGACGCGAAGACCGCGCTGATGCCCGCGTCCAACACCAAACTCGCCACCGCCACAGGCGCCCTGACCCTGCTCGGCCCCGACCACACGTTCACGACCAAGGTGGTCTACGGCGACGGCACACTCACCCTGGTCGGCGGCGGTGACCGCACCCTGACGACCGCCGATGTCACCGAGCTCGCCAAGAGCGCGGCCGCGGGCCTGAAGAACGCGGGCCTGGACACCGTGAAGGTCCGGATCGACGACAGCCTCTTCGCCGCGCCGACGCTCGCCGAGGGCTGGAACGACAGTTACTACGACGATCAGATCGCACCGGTGCGTTCCCTGGTGGTGGACGGGAAGCTCGTCCAGGACACCGCCATCGACGCGGGGAACGTCTTCGCCGCACAGCTCGCGGACCAGGGCATCGGAGTCACGGGCGACGTGACCCGCGCCGAGGCCGCCACGACGGACTTCCCCGTGGCCGAGCACCGGTCCGCGGAGCTGTCCGTGATCGTCAAGCAGATGCTGAAGACCAGCGACAACGACATCGCCGAGACGCTGCTGCGCGCGACCGGACTCGCCTCCGGCCGGGAGGCCACCTACGAGGGTGGCACAGCGGCGGTGCGTGACGTCCTCACCGGCTGGTACGGGGTCTCGGTGTCCAACTTCGAGATCCACGACGGCAGCGGGCTGTCCCGCTCCAACCGCATCACCGCCCAGACGGTGGCCGAGATCCTCGATCTGACCACCGACCCCCGGCACACCAAGCTGAAGTCCATCTCGGAGGGGCTTCCGGTCGCGGGCGAGGCGGGCAGCACCCTCGGGCCCGAGTGGGGGCGGTTCGACACCGCGAACTCCGAGTGCGCCGTGGGCAAGGTCACCGGCAAGACCGGCACCCTGACGGGAGCCACCGCTCTGAGCGGGCTCACGAAGGGGGAGGACGGCCGCTGGAAGGTCTTCTCCTTCATCGAGAACAACTCCACCGCCGACGGTGCCGCGATCAAGGACTCCTTGGACGGTCTCGCCGCCACGGTGAACGGCTGCTGGGCCTGAGCGAATTACGGTGCCGGAAGCCTCCGGGCTTCCGGCACGCCCGATCCGGACCGCTACGGCCGCGCCGCGAGGGCCGTGCGGATCTCCCCCACGAACGGTTCCAGGTCACCCGGGTTGCGCGAGGTGATCAGCGTCCAGCCGCCGGAACCGTCCGTCACCACCGGCTCGTCGGTCCACTCGCCCCCGGCGTTGCGGATGTCGGTCCGCAGTGACGCGTAGGAGGTCAGCCTCTTGCCCGTGACGACGTCCGCCTCGACCACCGCCCAGGGGCCGTGGCAGATGGCCGCGACGGGGCGGCCGGAGTCCGTGAAGGAACGGACGATCCCGGTGGTGGCGCCCTGGAGCCGGAGGGTGTCGGCATTCAGGGTGCCGCCCGGGATGAGCAGCAGGTCGTAGTCCGTGGGGTCCGCGTCGTCCAGCGTGAGATCGGGCCGGACGCTCCTCCCGGGATCCTTGTCACCGACCAGCGTCACGATGTCGTCCATCGACACCGCCGCGACGTCGACCTGGGCTCCCGCACCACGGAGGTGGTCGAGGGGTACGAGAAGCTCGTCCTGCTCCACACCGTAGTTGGTGACCACGGTGAGTATCTTGCGCTGCTTCATGCCGTTGTCGGTCATCGGTTGTCACCCTTCCTGCATGCGGACCACCGGGTCGCGGCCCGCTTCCTGCGTGCGTGTGGAGGGACCGGGACACGGTCCCGGCCGCTCAGGCCCCGTCGTCCTCCTGGATGTGGACCGCGGCCTCCTCGGCGGAGGCCGCCCCTCCGTCGATGCCGACGTCCCGGCCCAGCACCCTGTTGTTGCGCTCGGCCCCGGGTTCCTCGTCGGTGGCGGCGACGCGTCCGGCACGCTCGTCCCCGGCGTCGTCCTCCTCGGGGCCGTTGTCCTCCGGGCCGTCGTCGGCCCGGAGGGGGTCGTCCTCCGGCACCTCCTGCGCGAGCCGCCCGTCGAGGGACTCGCCCTCGCGCTGCTCCTCGCCGGTCGTCCCGTACTTCGACACGCCCAGGGGCTTCTCCGGCGGGGAGTATCCCGTGTCCAGCATGTCGTCCATGTCGGGCTCGTCGATCACGTTCTCCGGGTCGAGGTCGTCCGTCGGCCGGTTGTCCGCGTCCGAGCCTTCCGGCTGGTAGACGTCGTCCCCGCGTCCTTGTTCCGACATCAGCCCGCTCCTTCCGTCGAGGTCTTCCGTGTCCGCGCCGCTCTCCTGCCCACCGCCCGGCAGCCTATGGCCGATCCCTGGACGCGGCGACCGGACGACTCCATCGAAGGGAACGTTTGTTCTAATCGCCGGGTAGGCTTGTCTCCATGTCTGTTCATCTCCAGGGTTCGCTGTTCGACCAGGCCGACCGCCCGCACTTGGGCAGGCTCGCCGGACTCCGCAGGACGGTCCTCGGTGACGGGGCATGGATCGACGTGCTGCCGGGCTGGCTGAGCGGCGCCGACGAGCTCTTCGCCGAGCTCGCGGGCAAAGTGCCCTGGCGGGCGGAACGCCGGCAGATGTACGACCGGACCGTCGACGTGCCCCGGCTGCTCGCCTTCTACCGTGCCGAGGACGCACTGCCGAACCCCGTGCTGGACGAGGCCCGCGACGCGCTGTCCTCCCGTTACGGTGACGAGCTGGGGGAGCCCTTCACCACGGCCGGGCTCTGCTACTACCGGGACGGACGTGACAGCGTCGCCTGGCACGGCGACCTGACCGGGCGCGGCTCGCACCAGGACACGATGGTCGCGATCCTCTCCCTCGGCGCCCCGCGCGACCTGCTGCTGCGCCCCTGCCGCGGCGGCGACACCGTGCGCCGGCCGCTGGGCCACGGCGACCTGATCGTCATGGGCGGCTCCTGCCAGCGCACCTGGCAGCACGCCGTTCCCAAGACGGCGTACGCCCGTGGGCCGCGGATCAGCGTCCAGTACCGCCCGCACGGAGTGCGCTGACGCGGGAGCGGAGGGCGGAACGGCTGCCTCCGGAGAACGGCACTGCATGTCGGCCGCGGGGAAGGGCAGGCGCATCTGGTGTGCAGGGAGCACTTCTGAACGAAAGGACGTCCACATGCCGCAGGTGCACCGCGAGAACATTTTCGTCGTCGGCCTCGATGATTCGAATCTGCCGATGCTCGAGGCCGTGCCGGATGCCGGCTCCTACCGGTTCCACCCCCTGCTGACCGTCGAGGAACTGCAGGAGGGCGAGGTGTCGGTGCCCGCGTTGATGGACCGTGCCCGGGCCGTTCTCGACGCGCACGAGGGCAGCATCGACGCGATCGTCGGATACTGGGACTTCCCGGTGAGCACTCTCGTCCCGATGCTCGGCAAGGAGTACGGCGTGCGCACGACCAGCCTCGAATCCGTCGTCAAGTGCGAGCACAAGTACTGGAGCCGGCTCGAACAGCAGAAGGTCATCGACGAGTACCCGCGCTTCGGCCGGGTCGATCTGGAAGCGGATGACCCGAGGCCCCCCGAGGGCGTGAACTTCCCCATGTGGCTCAAGCCCGCGCTCGCCTACTCGTCCGAGCTGGCGTACGGAGTCTCGGACATGACGGAGTTCCGGGCGGCCGTCGACAAGATCCGGGCGGGCATAGGCCGGGTCGGCAGGCCCTTCGACTCCGTACTCGGCCTTCTGGACCTCCCCCCGGAGATGAAGGACGTGGGAGGCCAGGTCTGCCTGGCCGAGGAGACGATGACCGGTATCCAGGTGGCCGTCGAGGGCTACGTCCATGAGGGCAGGGCGACCGTCTACGGCGTACTGGACTCGATCAACTACCCGGCGTCCTCGTGCTTCCTCCGCCATCAGTACCCGAGCAGCCTCCCCGCTCCGGTGATCCAGAAGCTCCACGAGGTCAGCGAGCGGACCATGGAGCAGATCGGGATGGACGAGGCCACCTTCAGCATCGAGTACTTCTACGACCCGAAGACCCAGGACATCAGCCTGCTGGAGATCAACCCCCGGCACTCGCAGTCCCACGCCGAACTCTTCGACTACGTCGACGGCGCGCCCAACCACCACCGCATGATCCGCCTCGCGCTGGGCCGCGACCCGGAACTCACCGGCCGCAAGGGCCCCTACGCCGTGGCCGCCAAGTGGTACTACCGCTGGTTCGGGGACGGGAAGGTGCACGAGGTGCCCACCCCCGAACGGATCGCCGCGATCGAACGCGAGATACCCGGAGTGCGGATCGACGTCGTGCCCGAGGAGGGGCAGAAGCTCTCCAGCGTCTCCGGGCAGGACAGCTACAGCTACGAGGTGGCACACATCTTCACCGGAGGCGACGACGAGGAGGACCTGCGCGCCAAGTTCGACCGGTGCGTGGCCGCCCTCGGTCTCACCTTCGACGAGACGGAGCCGGGAGGCCACTCCACGAAGACCCGGTGACCCGTCCGGTCCAGCACGACGAAAGGAGGTCGCACAGGCATGCGCCACGTCGACCGGCTGCCCTGCGCGGTCCAGGAAGAGAAGCACGTCACGATCCCCATGGAGGACGGAGTCAAGCTCTCCGCACGGATCTGGCGTCCCACCGCATCGGACGCGGAACCCGTGCCGGCCGTCCTGGAGTACATCCCGTACCGCAAGAACGACCTCACCTCCACCCGTGACGCCATCCACCACCCGTACATCGCCGGCCACGGATACGCGTGCGTGCGTGTCGACCTGCGGGGGACGGGCGAGTCGGAGGGGGTGCTGCTGGACGAGTACCTCGAACAGGAGCAGAGCGATGCCGAGTCGGTCCTCGCCTGGATCGCGGAGCAGCCCTGGTGCGACGGGAACACCGGGATGATGGGCATCTCCTGGGGCGCCTTCGCCGCCCTCCAGACAGCCGCACGCAGGCCGCCGAGCCTGCGCGCCATCTGCATCGCGTCGTTCACCGACGACAGGTACGCGGACGACATGCACTACCTCGGCGGCGCGATGCTGTCCGACAACCTGGCCGAGGCCGGGACCATGTTCGCGTACGCCACGTGCCCGCCTGATCCGGCCGTCGTCGGTGAACGCTGGCGGGAGATGTGGCGGGAACGGCTCGACGCCGCACGCCCCTGGGTCCTGGAATGGCTGCGCCACCCGAACCGGGACGACTACTGGCGTCACGCGAGCCTGAGCGAGGACTACTCGGCCCTTCGCTGCCCGGTGCTCGCGTCCAGCGGCTGGGCGGACGGCTACTCCAACGCCGTGACCCGGCTGCTGAGCCACGTCGACGTGCCGCGCAAGGGGCTCATCGGCCCGTGGTCGCACAAGCTCCCGCACCTCGGCGAGCCAGGACCGGCCATCGGCTACCTCCAGGAGGTCGTGCGCTGGTGGGACCACTGGCTCAAGGGCATCGACAACGGCGTCATGGACGGCCCCATGCTGCGGGCCTGGATGCAGGAGAGCGTTCCGCCCTCGACCTCCTACGAGGAACGGCCCGGGCGGTGGGTCGGAGAGCCGTCCTGGCCCTCTCCGAACGTCGGCGAGACCGTCCTCCCGCTGCGCGACGGCGGACTGGGGGAGCCGGATGACCAGGAGAGCGGGGAGGACCGCGTCCACACGGTGCAGTCGCCGCTGTCCGTCGGCCAGTTCGCCGGCAAGTGGGCCTCGTACAACGCCCCGCCGGACCTGCCCTACGACCAGCGCGAGGAGGACGGCGGCTCGCTCGTCTTCCAGACCGCGCCGCTCGACGGACGCATCGAGATCCTCGGCGCCCCCGTCGTCGTCGTGGAGGTGTCCGCCGACACCCCGGCCGCGCAGCTCAACGTCAGACTGTCCGACGTCGCACCGGACGGACGCTCGACCCGGGTGACCTACGGCGTGCTCAACCTGGCCCACCGCGACAGCGAGGAATCCTCCGAGCCCCTGGAACCGGGCAGGCGCTACCGGGTGCGCGTGCCGCTCCACAGCGTCGCGCAGGCGTTCCCGCCGGGCCACCGCATCCGGCTGTCCCTGTCCACCTCGTACTGGCCTCTCGTGTGGCCGGCCCCCGGGCCCACACTGCTGAGCGTGTACGAGAAGGGCAGCACCCTCACTCTGCCGGTCCGCCCCGACGACGTACCGGAGGACAAGGCCCTGCGCCCCTTCGGGGAGCCCGAGGGCTGCGCGCCTCCCGAGGTCACCCGGCTGAGCGAGCCCGAACAGGCGTGGACCGTGACCAGGGACCTGGTGGACTACCGGTCCGTGCTCGACATCGTGAAGGACCGTGGCCTCCAGCGGTACGAGGACAACGGGATCGAGACCGGGCTGAGGGCCTGCGAGAAGTACAGCTGGGTCGGCGAGGACTTCGGGTCCGTACGTGGCGAGTCGGCCTGGGAGATGCGCTTCCGCCGGGCCGACTGGGACGTCCGGGTCGAGACACGCACCGTGCTGACCTCGGACGACGAGGCCTTCCACGTGGACGCCACACTCGACGGATACGAGGACGGGCACCGGGTCTTCTCCCGTACGTGGAACGAGCGGATCAGCAGGCAGAACGTCTGACGCACCTCCGCGCGGACCGGCTGCCACGCGGCGACGGACGCTGCCGAAGGAGTGACGGCCCGGCGTCCGGCGTGGCACGTGGGTCCGGTGGCGGGAGGTATAGGCATGCCCACGCGGCTCGGCGCGTCGAACTCACCCGCACGTCGGTCCGGCGACGAGCTATATGTCAGGAGACGAGAAGTGACGGAGAAACCAGGACAGCAGCCCATCCCGGGCGCCCCGAGCAGCCTTCCCCCGTCGAAGGAGGAGCCGACCGAACCGCGCGAGCCGCTGCCGCCCAAGGACGACCAGAACGGCCCCGAGACGGTCAGCCCCACCGGTCAGCCCACCGGCGCCGACCCTGCCCGCAACGCGCAGAGCGGCGCCCACCTGACCACGGCGCAGGGGGCACGGCTGTACGACACCGACCACTCCCTGAAGGCGGGCCCGCGAGGGCCGGTCCTGCTTCAGGACCACCACCTGCGGGAGAAGATCACCCACTTCGACCACGAACGCATCCCGGAGCGTGTGGTGCACGCGCGCGGCGCCGCCGCCCACGGTTTCTTCAGGGGTTACGGGGCCGCGTCGAAGATCTCCAAGGCCGCCTTCCTGGCGAGGGACGTGGAGACTCCGGTCTTCGTCCGGTTCTCCACCGTGCTCGGCTCACGCGGATCGGCCGACACCGTGCGTGACACCCGCGGGTTCGCCACCAAGTTCTACACGGAGGAAGGCGTCTTCGACCTCGTCGGGAACAACATCCCGGTGTTCTTCATCCAGGACGCCATCAAGTTCCCAGATGTCATCCACGCCGGGAAGCCGCACCCGGACCGGGAGATCCCGCAGGCGCAGAGTGCCCACGACACGTTCTGGGACTTCGTGACCCTGCACTCCGAGGCCACGCACCACACGTTGTGGAACATGTCCGACCGCGGCATCCCGCGCTCGTTCCGCACGATGGAGGGCTTCGGGGTCCACACCTTCCGGCTGGTCGACGCCGAAGGGGCCTCCACCCTGGTGAAGTTCCACTGGAAGCCCAAGCTGGGTGTCCACTCCCAGGTCTGGGAGGAGGCCCAGATCGCGGGCGGTGTGGACCCGGACTTCCACCGCAGGGACCTCGCCGACGCCATCGAGGCCGGTGCCTACCCCCAGTGGGAGCTGGGCATCCAGACCTTCCCGGACAACCCCGAGCAGATGTTCCAGGGGATCGATCTGCTGGACCCGACCAAGATCGTGCCGGAGGAGCTCGCGCCGGTACAGCCGATCGGCCTGATGACGCTCGACGCCAATCCGTCGAACTACTTCGCCGAGACGGAACAGGTCGCCTTCCACGTCGGCAACATGGTGCCGGGCATCGACCTCACCAACGATCCGCTGCTCCAGGGCCGCCTGTTCAGTTACGTCGACACCCAGCTCACCCGGCTCGGCGGCCCCAACTTCCCGCAGCTGCCCATCAACCGGACCCACGCCCCGGTCAACGACATGCTGCGCGACGGCATGCACCAGACGGCGGTCCACCGGGGTGTCGCGCCGTACCGGCCCAACTCCCTGGACGGCGGCTGCCCGTTCCTGGCGGGTGCCGACACCGGCGCGTTCGTCGAGGTGCCGGCCGAGGTCGCCGCGAGCCGGAAGGTACGCGAGGCCCCCGCGTCGTTCGACGACCACTTCAGCCAGCCCCGCCTCTTCTGGCTCAGCATGACTCCCGTGGAGCGTGAGCACATCATCGCCGCCTACACCTTCGAGCTGGGCAAGTGCTACGAGCAGACGATCAAGGAACGCGCGCTGAAGGTACTCGCGCGGATCGACGCCCAGCTGTGTGAGCAGGTCGCCGCCGGTCTCGGGCTGCCCGCGCCCGAGCCGGACGGACCGCTGGCGGATCCCGAGCCGAGTCCCGCGCTGTCGCAGGTAGGCGGTGTCTGGCCGCTCGACGGCCGTGTCATCGGCATCGTCGCCGACAAGGAGGCCGACCTCGACGGTGTCCGGGCCGTACGCGCCGCCGTGCAGGCCGCCGGCATGGTGCCGCTGGTCATCGCTCCCGCCGGAGGAGTCCTCGACGCGGACGGCGATCCGGTCACCGTCCAGCGCACCTACGCCACCGCCCGTTCCGTCGAGTTCGACGCCGTTCTGCTCGCCGGCGCCCCCGGAGCGGGAGTCGACGCGATCGGCGCGCGGGACGCCAAGGCGGGCGCGGCCGGTACCGCCATCGATCCCCGGGTGCTTCTGCTGCTGAACGAGGCGTACCGGCATGCCAAGGCGATCGGGACGTGGGCGGGCGGCGACGCGGTCCTCATCTCCGCCGGCGTGACTGCTGACGCGCCGGGTGTGGTCGTCGCCGGCACGGGCGAGGAGGTGCTGGAAGAGGTCAAGCAGCTCCTCGGCAAGCACCGCGTCTGGGACCGCTTCCCCGCCACCATCTGACCCGGCACACCACGAACACCGGCCGGAGGCGGCGCCCGGGAACGGACACCGCCTCCGGCCGGTGCGGGCCCGGGACCCTGGGAGGTAAGGTAACCCTAAGTTGCCGTTTCCTCGTACTTCGGAGTCCCGCTCGTGATCACGTCAGTGCCGCCGGAAGGCACCCCGCGCCGGCCGCCGCGCACCGCCCGCCCCGACGAGGTGCCGCGGCTCAGGGTGCCGGGATTCCGGCTGCCGGTGCCGGGGGAGACCGAGGAGTTCTGGGCGGCCGTGGGCCGCAGCGGCACACCCCTCGTCACCCCGGACCCGCAGGGCGGCGCCGATCACCGTGCGGTGACGTTCCTCTGGCGCGGCACGGCCGGTACCCGCGCCGTACAGGTGCTCCCCAACAAACTCGGCGACCCCCGTGCCCCCGAGGGCAACCTGATGGAACGGGTGCCCGGCACCGACGTCTGGCACTGGTCGGTGCGCCTGCGCCACGACTGGCGTGGCACCTACGACTTCTACGTGGACGAGGGTGACGGCCCCGATCCCGGAGCCGCCGGCTACTGGCAGTGGCTGCGCACCCGGTGCCGGCACGATCCGCTCAACGGCCGTGCGCTGCCGCGCCGCTGGAGCGGTGGGCCGGTGTCCTACGCCGAGCTTCCGGCCGCCCCCGGCGGGCAGGACTGGCAGCCGAGGCCGGGCGTCGCCCGCGGCCGGGTGGCCGCCCACGAGGTGCCGGCCGAGAAGCTCGGAGGCGGTACCCGCCGCGTCTGGCTGTACGAACCGCCTCTGGATCCGGGGCACTCGGCGGAGTTCCCCGTCCTCGTCCTACTCGACGGCGAGCACTGGCAGCCACGGCTCGGGCTCGCGCACCTGCTGGACAACCTGATCGCCGACGGCCGTATCCCGCCGCTCGTCGCCCTGCTGCCGGATTCCGTGGACGCCGGCACCAGGTGGGCGGACCTGACCTGCCGCCCGGAGTTCGCCGCCTTCCTCGCCGGCGAGCTGCTCCCCTGGGCGGCGGCCCGTCTCCCGGTCGCGGAGGACCCCGCCCGTACGATCGTCGCCGGACAGAGCCTGGGCGGCCTCGCGGCCGCCCACGCCGCGCTCTCCGTACCCGGCCGCTTCGGTAACGTCCTCGCCCAGTCCGGCTCCTTCTGGTGGCCCGACGGGCCGCAGGCGCAGTGGCTCACCGACCGGATCGCGGGCGCCCCACGCCTGCCGGTCCGCTTCCGGCTCTCCTTCGGTGAACAGGAGTGGGTCGCCCTGCCCGCCGCCAGGCGCCTGCGCGAGGTCCTGGAGACGGCAGGCTACGACGACGCCTCCTACCGGGAGTTCAACGGCGGCCACGACTACCTGTGCTGGCGCACGGAGCTGGCCGACGGCCTCGTGGACCTGCTGGGTCCTGCCGCCTCCTAGGGTGCCCGCGCCGCGCCCGTCACCCGTCGAGCGCCTCGGTCATCGTGTCGAGGTCGGCGAGGAGCGCCGTCAGCCGCCCCTCGGGAACGCTCCTGATCATGCGTTTCTCAATGGCGTAGACGGCGCCGCGTGCCGCTCGCAGGCGCCGCTCTCCGGCCGGGGTCAGATGGGTGGGCAGGGCGCGTCCGTGGTCGGTCGTGAGCGGCCGGGTGATGAGGCCGGCTTCCTTGAGGCCGCGCAGGACGACATTGGCCGACTGCCGGGTGACGAAGGTGCCGCGGGCCAGGTCGGCGTTGGACAGGCCGGGCCGTTCGTCGAGTAGTTCGAGACAGGAGTACTGCGGGACGGTGAGGCCGTGCTCGCGCAGGGCCTTGTCCATGGCGGTGCGCAGGGCGGCCGAGGCGCGTTTGAGGCGGTATCCGACGTGTTCGGTGACGTCTTCGGCCGGGTGGGGTGCGGGCACAGGGGCACGGTCTTCCATGTCAACATTTTGACATACCCGGAGGTTGGTGCCTATGGTCAGGCATGTCAAAGTACTGACATCGAAGCGATGCACCGCCCAGGAGGAACCATGACCGCCACCGTCGAAGGCCCCGATTTCATCGCTCTGCAGGTGAAGGACGTGCCCGCCGCGGCCGCCTTCTTCGAGGAGCGGCTCGGGATGCGCCGGGCCCCCGCCGCGCCGCCCGGTGCGGTCGTTTTCGCGACCGCCCCGATCCCGTTCGCCGTCCGTGAGCCGCTGCCCGGCGTCGACCTGGACGGCGCTGCGCGCCCCGGCCTGGGGGTGGCGCTGTGGCTGCGGACCACGGACGCCGGCACGCTGCGCGAGCAGCTCGTGGCGGCGGGCACGGAGGACGTCGCCCCGTTGCAGGACAGCCCGTTCGGGCCGATGTTCTCCTTCACCGGCCCCGAGGGCTACCGGCTCACCGTCCACGGAGGCTGACTTACGCGGCGTCCCGGACCTCAGGCCCGGCCCGGCACCAGCGCCGCCGTGCACGCCTCGTGCGGGGCCGGGCCGCACGGGCCGCTCCCCACAGTCATGTGGCCAGCTCCTCCAGACGGGCCGCCAGGACGGACGCGATGTCGTCGAGATGGCGGTCCCGCATCAACTGCGGGTGGGTGCAGTCGAGGTCGTGGTTGTCGACGGCCCCCGTCACATGCGCCCGCCACGCCTCGCGGGTCAGCCAGTCCTCCGCGCGCGGGGCGGCGGCCGTGAAGAACAGCAGGTCGCCGTCGAAGCGACGGTGATGGTGCTCGCGCATCATGCGGGCGTGGTTCGGCACGATGTCGACGATCTTCGACAGCGCACGGGCGCTGAGCCCGGCCAGCGGGCTGCCCGCCCGGCGCAGCGTCGCCAGCACGTCCTCACGGTCCTGCTCGTGCGTGCGCTCGAAGCCCGCCATCCGCAGCACCGCGGTCAGCGCGTCGCCCTCCTCGGGCGCAGGCCGCTCGCGCCACTGCTCGGCCGGGAACGAGTCGAGCAGCGCGAGCAGCTCGACCTCCTCGCCCGCCTCCTGGAGCAGCACGGCCACGGTGTGCGCCAGCACCCCGCCCACGGACCAGCCCAGCAGCCGGTAGGGGCCGTGCTCCTGCACCGCGCGGATGTGCTGGACGTAGTCGGACGCCTCCTCCTGCAGGGTGCGCGGCAGCGGTTCGTCGCAGGCCAGGCCGCGCGCCTGGATGCCGTACACCGGCTGCTCAGGGCCCAGGCGGGCCGACAGCCCGGCGTAGCACCACGCGATTCCGCCGGCCGGGTGGATGGCGAACAGTGGCGGGCGCCCGTTCCCGCCGCGCAGCCGCAGGACGACGTCCAGCGCGTCCTCGGAGGCCGGCCCCGTGGAGCCGATCCGTGCGGCGAGTGCGGCAGGTGTGGGCGACTCGAACAGTGAGCCGATGGTCAGCTCCGCGCCGAACTCCTCCCACACGCGTGCCACGAGCCGTACGGCCAGCAGCGACGTACCTCCCAGATCGAAGAACGCGTCGTCAGGACCGACCCGGCCGACGTCCAGCACCTGCGCGAACAGCCGCGTCAGCGTCTCCTCCCGCGCGTCCGACGGACGCCGCGCACCCGCGCCGCCGCTGAACACCGGTGCGGGCAGGGCACGCCGGTCCAGCTTGCCGTTGGGGCTCAGCGGGAAGGCGTCCAGGGCCACCACCGCCGTCGGCACCATGTGCTCCGGCAGCTCCCGCGCCAGCGAGGCGCGGACGGCCACCGGATCGGCGCCGCCAGTGATGTAGCCGACCAGTCGCTGCTCGCCGGGCCGGTCCTCCCGGACCAGGGCGCAGGCGGCGTCCACCCCTGTGCGGGCGGTCAGCGTCGTCTCGATCTCGCCGAGTTCTATGCGCTGCCCGCGCAGCTTGACCTGGTCGTCCGTGCGGCCCAGATGGACGACCTCGCCCTGCGGCGTCCAGCGCGCCAGGTCGCCTGTGCGGTACATGCGCTCCGCGGGCTGGCCGAAGGGGTCGGCTACGAAGCGGGACGCGGTCAGCTCCGGGCGGTTCAGATACCCCTCGGCCAGCTGACGGCCCGCCAGGCAGAGCTCCCCGGGGACCCCCGGCGGGCACGGGTGGAGCGCCGCGTCGAGCACGTACAGGCGGGTGTTCCAGACGGGCCGCCCGATCGGCACCGGCCCGGCGTCGTCCACGGCGCACGCGTGGAAGGTGACGTCGACGGCCGCCTCCGTGGGGCCGTACAGATTGTGCAGTTCGACCCCGGGCAGTTCACGCTCGAACGCGTCGGCCGACTCGCGGGGCAGGGCCTCGCCGCTGCAGAAGACCATCCGGAGACTTCCGCACGTGTCCGCGTCGGCCTTGGCCTCCGCGAGGAACACCTGGAGCATCGACGGCACGAAGTGACAGGTGGTGACGGACTGTTCGCGGATCAGCCGGGCCAGGTAGGCCGGGTCCTTGTGGCCGCCCGGTTCGGCGACCACCAGGACCGCGCCCTGGCGCAGCGGCCAGAAGAACTCCCACACCGACACGTCGAACGACGACGGCGTCTTCTGGAGCACCCGGTCGTCCGCGGTCAGCCCGTACGCGCCCTGCATCCAGCGCAGCCGGTTGTCGATCGCACTGTGCGAGACGACGACGCCCTTGGGGCGGCCCGTCGAGCCCGAGGTGTAGATGACGTAAGCCGGATGGGACGGGGTGAGAGGCCGCGACGGGTTCACCCAGAGGTACTCCGAGACGTCCAGGCCGTCCAGGACGACCAGCGGCGTCCCGGTGTCCTCGGGGAGCCGTCCCGCCCGGTCCGTCACCGCGCACACCGGCGCCGCGTCCCGCAGCATGTACGCGAGACGCTGTTCCGGATAGTCCGGGTCCAGCGGCAGATACGCGGCCCCCGCCTTCAGCACGGCGAGCAGCGACACCACCAGCTCCACCGAGCGTGGCACCGACACCGCCACCACCGCGCCCGGCCGGGCGCCGAGCGTCCGCAGATGCCGGGCAAGCCGGTTGGCGCGGGTGTTGAGCTCCCCGTAGGTGAGCGAGGTGTCGCCGTGGACCAGGGCGGTCGCGTCAGGAGTACGGGCGGCGCGCGACTCGATCGGGCCGATCAGCGTCGTGGGCGGCAGCGCCCGGTCGGTGTCGTTGAACGTACGGAGGACCAGCTCGGTTTCGGCCTCGGTGGCGATGCCGTGCGCGGCCGTCGGAACATGCGGGTCGGCCCGGCTAAGCCGCTCCAACAGATGCAGGAAGCGCTCCTGGTGTGCGGCGAGGTCATCGTCGTCGTACAGCGCGGGATTGCCGTCGTGGTCGATGCGGAGACCACGGCCGTCGGACCGGTCGTAGATGTTCACCGTCAGGTCGTCGACCGGTCCGGCGGAGAGGTTCCGGGCCCGCGCCGGGGCGCCGGCGAAGTCCACGTCGTAGTCGAACGGCATGACGTTGACGAGCGGGCCGACCAGCCCGCGGTTCTCCCCGAGGAGCCGCAGGTCGCGGCGGATGTCCTCGTAGCGGAAGCGCTGGTGGCGGCGGACCTCGCGGACGGTGAGCACCACCTGGCGGACCAGTTCCGCGAAGGTGGTGTCGGGGGAGACGTCCAGCCGCAGCGGAAGCACGTTCATGACCATGCCCGGCACCCGCAGCGAGACGGATCCCATGCGTCCCATCATCGGCAGGCCGAGGACGACCTCCCGGTGGCCGGTCGCCCGCGAGGTGTAGAGGGCCTGAGCGGCGATCAGTACGTCCGGCCAGGAGGCGCCGAGCCGGCCGGCCAGGTCCCGCACGCCCTCGGTGGCCTCAGGAGCCAGATGGGCCGTGCGACGGAGGAACGTCCGCGAGGGCAGGGCCCCGCGGCCACCGAGGCGGGGCACCTCGGGACGGTCCGCGAACGCCCCTGTCCAGTGGGCACGGTCGGCGGTGAAGGCCTCCGACGACCGGTACGCCGCGTCCTCGGCGACCAGATCGGCCAGCGTCCCGAAGGCCTGGGGACCGGGTTCCTCGCCCCGGGCGAGCGCCGAGTGGACCTCGGCGGTCCTGCGTACGAGGAGCGAGTAGCCGAAGCCGTCCATGACCAGGTGGTGGATGCGCTGGTACCAGAGCCAGCGTTCCTCGCCCACCCGGAACAGGGCGTGCCGGAACAGCGGCCCGGTGGCCAGGTCGAAGGGCTCGGAGAGGTCCGCGCGCATCCACTCCTCGGCCTGCCGGCCGGCGTCGGACGCCTCGCGCAGATCGTGTGTGGTCAGCGGCAGCGCGACCGAGGGGAGGACGCGCTGACGCGGGCCGTCGGGGGAGTCCTCGACGGTCACACGCAGGGCGTCGGCCTCGGCGGTCACACGGCGCAGAGCCGCGGCGAACAGCTCCGGATCGAGCGGCCCGTCGATCTCCAGGCACTCCGCCGTGTTCTGCGCCGGACTGAGCGGATCGAGCGACTGCGCGAACCACATCCCCGACTGGGCCGCGGTGAGCGGCAGTACGACGGGCGGGGCGTCCTCGTGCGGTCCGGCCCCCTCGGCATCGGTGAGCAGGACGGTCATGAGGCCTCCAGCAGCGGTACCCAGACATCGATGGCGGGCTGCTCGGCGAGGTCGTGGCGGATCAGTTCAAGGGTGAGCGCCACGGTGTTCAGACCCCCTTCAGGAGCGCGTCGGTCGACGTGACGACCGCGCAGCGGCCCGTGGCCCAGCGCAGGGCCATGTCGTGGTCCTCGCGCGAGAAGTCCGCCACGGCGTCGGCGACCAGGAAGGCCTGGATGTCACGCATCCACGCGTCGCAGGCGCTCATGAGCACCCCGATGTGCGCGTACACACCGGTGATCACCAACTGGTCGCGGCCGGACGCGCGCAGCAGGGACTCCAGTTCGGTGCGCACGAACGCGCTGTACTTCCATTTGGTCAGGACGGTGTCGCCGTCCGCGGGAGCGACGATGCCGGGGATCGCCAGCGCCTCCGGGTCGTCGGCGGCACCGGGACCCCAGAAGTCGAGCTGGAGACCGCGTTCCTCCGCCGTCTGACCGCCGCGCTGCACCGAGTAGACGACCGGCACACCGAGGCGGCGGAACTCCTCGATGACGCGGGACGTGTTCTCGAGCATGCCGGTGAGCGGCTGCTCCCCTGGCGGGAACGCGCCGAGGAAGTGGTTCTGCAGGTCATGGACCAGCAGTACGGCCCGCGCGGGGTCGACGGTCCAGTCCACGCGGTTCGCGGGCAGTTCGGCCTCGGTCGGCAGTGCGTAGGAAGCGATGGCGGGAAGAGCCATGGGGGTGGAACCTTTCGGTACCGCTCTGGGCGGAACTCGGTGCTGAACTCAATGCTGATCGGACGCGGGCCGGCCGGGGACCGCGTCGGAGCGCAGTCCCTTCTTGCTGACCTTGCCGATCCCGGTCTGCGGGAACGTCCCGACGAATTCGACGAGGTCGGGAATCTTGTACGCGGCGACACCGCGTTCACGCACGAGGCGTTTGATCGCGGCCGGCTTCAGGGGCTCGACGCCCTCGCGGAGGATGACGTAGGCGAGGCTGCGTTCCCCCAGGTACGCGTCGGCCACCCCCACGACGGACACGTCGTGCACCGAGGGATGACCGAGGATGATGTTCTCGATCTCCTCCGGTGCGACCTTCTCACCGCCCCGGTTGATCTGGTCCTTGGCGCGTCCTTCGACGACGAGGTGGCCCGTCGGTGTGCGGCGCACGATGTCACCGGTGCGGTAGAAGCCGTCCTCGGTGAAGGACTTCCGGTTGTGCTCGGGCGCCCGCCAGTAGCCCCGGATCGTGTACGGGCCACGGGTCAGCAGATGCCCGAAACCCCCCTCGGGCACGTCCTCGTCCGCGTCGTCGACGACACGTATCTCGTCGTCCTCGGAGATCGGCAGGCCCTGCGTGGTGACCACGGTCTCGTGGTCGTCGTCCAGACGTGTGTAGTTGACGAGGCCCTCGGCCATGCCGAAGACCTGCATCAGCCGGCACCCCAGAGCGGGCTCCAGCCGGCGGGCGGCAGCCTCGCTGTACTTGGCGCCGCCGACCAGGATCAGTTCCAGGCTCGACAGATCGTGCTCGGCGCCGGGGCCGGCCTCCGTCCAGATCAGCGCGAGGGGCGGCACCATCCCCGTCATCGTGACGCGTTCGCTTTCCACGAGCGGGAAAGCGGTCGCCGGATCGGGGCGGGAACACAGGACCACGGTCCCCCCGGCGTACAGCGCTCCGAGCCAGCCCGGGGAGCTCATCGGGAAGTTGTGCGCGGCAGGCAGCACGACGAGGAAGCGGGTGTCACCGTCCACGCCGCAGATCTCGTTGGATCCGCGCAGCGAGTAGATGTAGTCGTCATGCGTACGGGGGATGAGCTTGGGAACACCCGTCGTGCCGCCCGACAGCTGGAGGAACGCCAGATCGTGCGGCGCCGGCTCGTACCCGGCTCCCGTGGGTGCGCAGGGCACCTCGGACAGGGCGGTGTGCTCGCCCGGCGCACCGACCACGAACACGTGCTTCAGGCTCGGCGTACTCTCCTTGACCTTCGACGCGAGCGCGAGGTGGTCGAAGCCGGCGTGCCGGTCCGGGACCACGTAGGCGACGGCCTCGGTGAACGAGCAGAAGTACTCGATCTCCGTCTCCCGGTGCGCGGGGAGCGCGTAGACGGGCAGCGCGCCGATCCGGAAGAGGGCGAAGACCACTTCGATGAACTCGGCGATGTTCGGGAGTTGTACGACGACCCGGTCGCCCGGGGAGATCCCGCGCGCCGCGAACCCGGCGGCCAGCCGGGAGGCCCGCTCGTCCAGTTCCCCGTACGTCCACTCGCGGCGTTCCGGGGCCGGGTCGACGACCGCCACGCGGTCGGGGTGCGCGGCGGCGCGCTCGCGCAGCACACCGCCGAACGTCTCCCCGCGCCAGTGGCCCGCCGCGCGGTAGCGCTCGGCGAACTCGGCGGGCCAGGTAGGTGCGTCAGCTACTCGGAGGGCGTTCACAGGGCGGCTCCCACGGCGCTCAGGAAAGTACGGAACTTGGCCCCGGTCTCCGCCGTCTCGGCGGCAGGTGAGGACTCCGCGACCACACCCGCGCCGGCGAACAGCCGCAGGGTGCGGCCCTCGGCCTCGGCGCAGCGGATGGTCACCACCCAGTCGCCGTCACCGTCCGCGTTCTGCCAGCCGACCATGCCGGTGTACGCACCGCGGTCGAAGGGCTCGGAATCCGCGATGACCTGACGGGCCACCTCGGTCGGCGTGCCGCAGACCGCGGGAGTGGGATGCAGTGCCGACGCCAGGTCCAGGGCGGTGGACGCGGGGTCGCGCAGCTCACCCGTCAGGGTTGTCGACAGGTGCCACATCGCGGCGGTCCGTACGAGCGTGGGACGTTCGGGGACGTCGAGCCGCGCGCAGAACGGGGCGAGTGCCTCCCGGATGGCATCGACGACGACCGCGTGCTCGTGGAGGTCCTTCGGTGAGTCCAGCAGCGCGGCCGCCCTGCGGACGTCCTCCGCCAGGTCGCTGCTGCGCTGCGCGGATCCCGCCAGCGGGTTGGCGACGAGCCGGCCGCCCCGGCGGGCCACGAGCAGCTCGGGGCTCGCACCCACCAGCGTACGGCCCGGGCCGCTGGGAACGGCGAAGGTGTAACCGTCGGGGTCACGGCGCGCCAGCCGGCTCAGCATGGCCGGCAGATCGAGTTCACGGGCCGAGGTCAGTTCCAGGGTGCGGGCGAGGACGACCTTGTCGAACTCACCCGCGCGCATGCGCTTCACGGCGGCGGCGACCGCCGCGGCGTACTCCTCCGCGGCAGGCACCTCACGTATCCGCCAGGCGTCTTCCCGGCCGGCGTCGGGGCCGTGCAGCGCGATGAGCGGGTCCGCGCGCAGGGCGGTCGCCCACCGGACGGTTTCCGGGACGGCCAGTTCGGCCGCACCGCCGGGCGCGAAGGGTACGGAGCCCACGACGACCGGGGCGGGGTCGCCCGCACGCCGGGCGGCGTCCAGGACTTCCTGCACCCGCAGGGGCAGGGGACGTGAGTCGTGCGGCACCTGCGCCCTGGTGCCGGAGCCGAGCAGAGTGTGCAGGGGGGTGGCCAGGAAGCGGTCCGTGCCGGGCCGATAGGCCTCCAGCAGGTTTGTCGCCGCGCCGGGGGAGTCGAGTGGGGGAGGAACGGCGGGGACGCGCAGAGAGGCAGACATGGGTGGTCTCCAGTGGGGATTGCTCGAGCGTCGGCAGGATGAAGGGCGGGCGGAGCGGGGTGTCAGGCCCGCAGGGTGGCCCCGCCGTCGACATACAGGTCGTGCATGGTGATGTGCCGGGCGCGGTCGGACACCAGGAAGGCGACCGCGTCGGCTATGTCGGAGGGGTCAGCTATCCGGCCGAGTGGAATGCCGGTGCGATACGTCGCCGCGTCCCCCTCGATGACGCGGCGGGCGGCGGCCTCCTCGTCCCCCGGCGTCCACATACCGCGCTGCATGTCGGTGAGGGTCGAACCGGGGGAGACGGTGTTGCACCGGACGCCCTGGGGCGCCACTTCGAGGCCGAGGCATTTGGTGAACATCACGGCCGCCGCCTTGGAGGCGGCGTACGCCGCCATGTTCGTACGGGGGATGCCGGCGGCGTTGGAGGCGACGGTGACGATGCTGCCCGAACCCCGCTCGGTCATCCGGCGGGAGACCGACCTCGACACATGGAACACACCATGGGTGTTGACGGCGAACGTGGCCGCCCACTCCTCGTCCGACAGGTCCGCGACCGGCGAACCACGCAGGATTCCGGCCACGTTGACCGCGATGTCCAGCGGGCCGAGTGTGCCCTCGGCCTCCGCGACGAGGTCCTCGACGGCCGTGGGGTCCGTCACGTCGAGCGTGCGCGCGGTCACCAGGCCCTCGTGCGTCTTCTTCAGCGCGGCGATGCCGTCCGGGGCCAGGTCGGTGGCGAGGACGCGGGCGCCACGGCCGGCCAGGGCGTTGACAACCGCCTCGCCTATGCCGCGTCCCGCTCCCGTCACGAGGGCGAGCCTGCCGCTGAGTTCCTGCTCGGTGTTCACTTGACCATCGCCTTCCGGATGTCGTCGAGCACCGAGACGGCTGCCTGCGCACCGCCGAGGCTGGTCCACCTGGTCCCGTCGACGACGGTCGACTGCTTGTCACGCACGGCGCCCAGCTGCTGGTAGGCGGGCTTCTTCGCCAGATCGTCGAGGAGGCCGGCGTCGGTGCCGGCGTCGAGGGAGCCGATGAACAGCCAGTCGCCGTCGATCTCGTCGAGGTTCTCGTCGCTGAGCGGCGTCGAGTGCCCCTCGCCCTTGTCGTTCTGGATGCCGGGGCGTTCGAAGCCGAGGTCCTTCAGCACGTCACTGATGAAGACGCCCTGCTGCATGACCGCGGTGCCCTTGGCCGAGTAACGGGCGACGGACACGCTCGCGCCGGCCTGCGGGCCGAGGTCGGCCCTGAGAGCCGCCGCCTCGGTCTCGTAGCCGGCGAGGAACTTCTCGGCTTCGTCGGACCTGCCGAGCGCCGTGCCGGTGAGCTCGAGGGCCTTCTTCCAGTCCTTGGTGCTGTCGATGGTGACGACCGTGGGCGCGATCTTCCGGAGCTGGGCGAGCACCTGCTGGTCGGCCAGCTGCCCGGCGAGGATCACATCCGGCTTCGCCTGGACGACCTTCTCGATGTCCGGGCCCGTGACTGCGCCCACCACGGGGATGCCCCTCGCCTGGTCCGCGAGGTACTGGGGGGCGCCCTTCTGGCCGCGTCCCGCGGTCAGACCCACCGGCTCGACGCCCAGGGCGAGGGCGGCGTCCAGGTCCATCTCGCTGAGAGCGACCACGCGCTTCGGGCTGTCCGGTGTGTTCACCTTCGTGCCGGTCGCGTCCGTCACCTGGGCCGTCGCTCCGCCCGAGTCGACCGATGCGGCGGCCTTGTCCTCGGATCCGCAGGCGCTCAGGGCGAGAGCGCAGAGCGTGAGCAGGGTCGCCGACACGACGGGACGTGGGAAACCGCGGGACGAGGGGGGCGAATACGGCGCCATGGCCTTGGATCTCCGTTTGTGTTCAGACGAATCCTGTTCCGGCGGGGCGCTCTCCGCAGTCCGAACCGGAGAGAAGCGGTACGCATCGCACCACTTCAGGGCATAGGTGTGCCCGCGACCCGCCAGAACCGGACGAGTGCAATTAGGTTAGGCTACCCTTATGTCGATAGCGCAAGGGGGTCGGCCAAGGTCAGCCGGATCCCGCCCATCCGAAACACCACCGTCGCCGGGCCGCTCAACCCCCTGGGTCATCACGGGACTTCTGCTTCTCCTCATGGCCCTCGTGCTGCTCTCACTCGTCATAGGCACAGGTGAAAGCCCTGCGGGGCGTGCCTGGGACTTCCTCCTCGGTGATCCCGCCGCCCGCGCCGATGCGCAGATCCGGCTGGCCGTCATGGACGTACGCCTTCCGCGTACGCTCGCCGCGCTCCTCGTGGGCACCTGCCTCGGCGCGGCCGGCTGTCTGCTCCAGGCCGCCACCCGCAATCCGCTGGCCGAAACCGGTCTGCTGGGCGTCAACTCCGGTGCGGCCTTCGCCGTTGTCCTCGGGCTCACCTTCTTCGGCGCCGACTCGCCGGGCGCGCTGCTCGTGTGGGCACTCGTCGGGGGCATGGCGGCAAGCGCCGTCGTCCTGCTCTTCGCCGGATCGGGACGTACGGCGGGCTCACCGCTGCGCCTCGTCCTGGCCGGATCCGCGCTGGGCGCCACCTTCCACGGCTGCACCTCCTACGTCCTGCTCGGCACGCAGTCGACCTTCGACACCTACCGGTACTGGACCATCGGCTCGCTCGCAGGGGTGGAGACCCCCGATCTCGTCCCCCTGCTGCCGCTGGTGGCTCTCGGTCTGCTCACCGCGCTCGGCTGCGCCCGCCCGCTGTCGGCACTCGGCCTCGGGGACGACGGCGCCCGCTCGCTCGGACACCACCCCGGCCGGATCCGGCTGGTCGTCGCCGGAGCGGTCTCGCTGCTCGCCGGGTGCGCGGTCGCCGTCGCCGGGCCCATCGCCTTCCTGGGTCTGCTGGCCCCGTATGCTGCGAGAGCGCTGACCGGGCCGCGTATGACCGCCCAACTCGTCCTGTCCGCACTGATCGCGGCCGACATCATGATCCTGGCCGACATTCTCGCCAGAGTCGTCATCCGGCCGTGGGAGACACCGGTCAGTGTGCTGCTCGCCTTCGTGGGCGGTCCGCTGCTCGTCTGGATCGCGCGCTCCTCCCGGCTGTCCACCGCGGGGGCCGAGGCATGACCGACCTGAGGAGAACGGCCGGCGGCGCCGCCTCCCGTACCGGTGTTGCCGACGTGACTCCCCCCGACAGCACCGTGCTGCGCAAGGGCGGGTACTCCTGGCTCCTCCCGCGCCGCAGCGCGCTCGCCGCCGCGGTCCTCCTGCCGGTCCTCGTCGTCCTCATCGCCCTGGCGGTGGTGGCGAGTTCGACCGGAATGAGCCTGTCGGAAACCGTCTCCGGACTTCTCGGTACGGGCGACCCGGGCACCGTCATGATCGTGCGGGACTTCCGGCTGCCCCGTGTCTTCGCCGGCCTCCTCGTCGGGGCCGCGCTCGGCATCGCCGGCTGCCTCACCCAGACCCTGGCGGGCAACCGCCTCGCCACCCCCGACCTGGTCGGTGTCAACGACGGCGCCACCGCGGCCGTCGTCGCCGCCGCGGCGGGCTCCACGACCGGCATGGTGGGAAACTGGTGGCTCGGCCCGATCGGTGCCGTCGCCGCCGCCGGGATCGTCGTCCTGTGCGCGGGCGGAGCCGGAAGCGCCGGTTACCGCGTCCTCGTGACCGGCATCGGTGTCTCCACGTTCCTCGGTGCGGTGGGCGACCTGATCATGTCCCGCGAGAACGACAACACGGCGGGCGGCGTCTTCCTCTGGGCCGTGGGAAGCCTCAACGGCCGGGACTGGGCCGTCGGTACGCCGCTGGCACTCGTCCTGCTCGTCCTGGTCCCGCTCTCCCTGGCCGTCGGCCACCGGCTGCAACTCCTGCGCTTCGACGACGACGTGGCGGCCTCGCTCGGCGTCGACCTGCGCCGGCTGCGCGCGGGCGCGCTCGCCCTCGCCGTCGCCCTCGCGGGCACAGCCGTCGGCGTGGGCGGCCCCATCGCCTTCGTGGCCCTCGCCGCCCCGATCCTGGCCCAGCGGATGGCCGGACCCACCCGGGTCCCGGTCACCGGCTCCGCACTGACCGGCGCGGCACTGATCGCCGCTGCCGACGCCCTGGGGCGGGTCGCCGCCCCCGTCGAACTGCCCGTCGGCGTCGTCACGAGCGTCCTCGGCGGCCCCTTCCTGCTCTGGGTCCTGTTCCGCCCGGACCGTGCCACCGGAAAGGCCTGACCACCCCCATGACCGACGTACCCCGCGAGACCGCCCCCGGTCTCGAAGTGACCGCGCTCCACGCCGGATACTCCGGCCGTCCCGTCGTCGAGAACGTCGGCTTCACCGTCCCGGCCGGACAGGTCGTCGCGATCATCGGCCCCAACGGCTGCGGGAAGTCGACCCTTCTGCGCACCGTCGCGCGCCTGCACCGGCCCGAGTCGGGAACCGTCCGGGTCGGCGGCGAGGACATCTGGGAGGTCGGCCGGCGCCGGGCCGCCCATCGCGTCGCACTGCTGCCCCAGTCGCCGCGCGCCCCGGAGGCCGTCACGGTGGCCGGGCTCGTGCGCTACGGCCGCCACCCCCAGCAGGGCCTGCTGCGCCAGTGGTCCAAGGAGGACGAGAGCGCCGTACGCGACGCGCTGGAGGCCACCGGAACGACCGGACTGGCCGCCGAGCGCCTCGACAGGCTCTCCGGTGGCCAGCGCCAGCGCTGCTGGCTCGCGATGGTCCTCGCCCAGCACACCCCGGTCATCCTGCTCGACGAACCCACCAGCGCCCTCGATCTCGGCCATGCCGTGGAAGTCCTGGAACTGGTGAGGGAGGTCGCCGCCACCGGCCGCACCGTCGTCATGGTGCAGCACGACCTGGCAGCCGCGGCCCGCTACGCCGATCTCCTGGTGGCCATGAAGGACGGGCGGGTCGTCGCCCGGGGCGAGCCGGCCGCGACGGTCGACGAGGCACTGGTGAAGGAGCTCTACGGGGTCGACGCCGACATACTCGGCGCACCGGGCGACGCCTCACCGGTCGTGGTGCCGAGGAGCAGGCTCACGACGCGGACGTGACGGGCTTCGGCTCCCGTACGGCCGGCCGGGACGGCCGGGTCCGGGGGCCGAACACGGCCAGGGCCACGGCGCCCACCATCCAGACGCCGGCGATGAAGTAGAAGACGCTCTGGTAGCCGGTGCGGTTGTAGAGCGCCGCGATGATCAGCGGGCCTGCGGCGTTCGACAGCCGGCCGATCCCGTAGGTGATGCCCGTCCCCAGCGAACGGCTCCGGGTGTCGAAGAGCTCGGGGGAGTAGGCGTACGCGAGGGCGGTGTAGCCGCGCTCGAAGAGGTTCACCAGGAAGCCGAAGACCACGATGAGGATCGGGTCGAAGGTCAGCCCGTACAGCAGACCGCACACCGCGATGACCGTGCCGAAGGCGACGAGACACCACTTGCGTTCGAACCGGTCGGTGACCAGGGAGGCCAGATAGGAGCCGAGGGGCGCGCCGACCGTGGTGAGAGCGACGTAGAAGACGGACTTCTCGACGCTGAAGCCCTCCTTGGAGAGCAGGGTGGGTGCCCAGCTGGAGTAGCCGAAGAAGCCGATGGTCTGGGTCACCCACAGGACGGTGAGCAGGAGGGTCGGCGCGAGGTACCTCTTCCGCAGCAGCAGACGCAGCGGGGCCTTGACCGCCGGGGGCTCCTCGACGGGCGCCGCCGGTTCGGCCAGCGGCCCCTTCTCCGCGCTGACCCTCGCCTCGATCTCACGCAGGACCTCGTCGGCCGCGGCGTGGTCGCCCCTGCTCTCGTGCCAGCGGGGGGACTCCTTGAGGTGCTTGGTGAACAGCACGAGGAGGATGCCGAGCGCACCCCACAGATAGACCAGCCGCCAGGACCAGTCGCTGAGCGGGACGACGAGACTGGCGATCAGGTTGGTGGCCGGCGTGCCGCAGATGCCGATGACCATCGCGTAGGCCTGGTACTTGCCGCGGACCGCGGCCGGATACATCTCGTTGACGTAGATGACCGCCACGACCGTCATCGCGGACAGCCCCGCCGAGGTGAGCACCCGGAAGACGCCCAGCGAGACGACGTCCCACGAGAACACCGAGACGAACGAGAAGAAGCCGAAGAACAGGGTGGTGCGGAGCAGGGTCTTCTTGCGGCCCCACCGGTCGGCGACGGCTCCCGCGACGACGGAGCCGAGGAACATGCCGACGAACGACAGCGAGGTGACGTAGGCGACCTGGTCGACCGTCACACCCCAGAGGTCGATGAGCTTGGGAGCGGTCGTCGCGAAGCTGTTGATGTCCGCGAACTCGAAGAAGTACGCGAAGGCGACGGCCAGCAGGGTGGTCTTGTGGAAGCGGGAGATCGGCAGCCGGTCCAGCCGGTTCGCCGCATTGGCGTGCTGCATGGGGACGGTCCCTGTCGGAGTGCGGGTGCGGGCGGGGAGAGACCTCAGACGGCTTCGCCGGGCCAGTACAGGCTCATCGGGTTGGCGACGAGGAGCCGGTGCTGCTGCTCGGGGGTGACCGCGATGTGCGGCACGTGGTCGACGAGGAGGCCGTCGTCGGGCATGTGGTCCGTGAGATTGGGATGGGGCCAGTCCGTGCCCCACAGGACCCGGTCCCCGAACTCCTCGACCATGCGGCGGCCGAAGGGCACGACATCGGTGTAGGCGTGCCTCTCACCGCCGAGGGCGGCGGGACCGGTCACGCTGAGGCGCTCGGGGCAGCTCACCTTCACCCATACGTCGTTGGAGTCGACGAAGCGGAGGAAGCGGCTGAACTGCGGGCCGTCCACCGGCAGGGTCACATCCGGCCGGCCCATGTGGTCGACCACGAGCGGTGCGGGCAGGGAGCCGAAGAAGTCCCCCAGTTCGGGGAGGTCGGCGCTCTCGAAGTAGAGCACGATGTGCCAGCCGAGCGGGGCGATCTTCTCGGCGATCGCGGTCAGGGCCTCCTTCGGGGAGGTGCTGACCAGACGGCGCAGGAAGTTGAAGCGCACCCCGCGCACGCCGGCCGCGTGCAGCTCGCGCAGTTCGGCGTCGGAGACGTCCGGCCGGACGGTCGCGATGCCGCGTGCCCGGTCGCCGGCCGCGCGGACCGCGTCGGTCATGGCGGTGTTGTCCGCGCCGTGACAGGTGGCCTGGACGATGACGGCGCGGCTGACGCCGAGATGGGCGTGGAGCGCGGCGAGTTCGCTCCTCCCGGCGTCACAGGGCGTGTACTTGCGCTCAGGGGCGAAAGGGAAGTCGGCCTGCGGCCCGAACACATGGCAGTGGGCGTCGACGGTGCCCTCCGGCAGCCGGAACGTGGGCACGGACGGGTCCTGGTACCAGTCCAGCCAGCCGGGAGTCTTGGGGGAACGCACACTCATGGAATCTCCTGGAGGCAGATGGGAACGGCCGGGGCGTGGGTCCGCCTGCGGGTTCAGCGGCCCTGGCGCTTCAGCAGGGCGTCCAGGCGCGGGTACACGGAGCGCGCGTTGTGCTCCTGGATGTCGGCCAGCCTGTCCGGGGACAGTCCGGCGACCTCGGTGTAGCGGCGCGTGTCGTCGAAGTGATGGCCCGTCCGGGGGTCGATGTCACGGACGGCGCCGATCATCTCCGAGGCGAAGAGGATGTTCCGGGTGGGGACGACGTCGAAGAGGAGGTCCGAACCGGGCTGGTGGTAGACGCAGGTGTCGAAGAAGACGTTGCCCAGGACGTGCTCCTCCAGCGGCGGCTTCCCGAGTGCCATCGCCAGACCGCGGAACCTGCCCCAGTGGTAGGGGACGGCGCCGCCGCCGTGGGGGATGATCAGCCGGAGGGTGGGGAAGTCCCTGAACAGGTCGCCCTGCACGAGCTGCATGAACGCGGTGGTGTCGGCGTTCAGATAGTGCGCCCCCGTCGTGTGGAACGCGGGATTCACGCTGGTGCTGACGTGGACCATCGCCGGAATGTCGTACTCGGTCATCTTCTCGTACAGGGGGTACCAGGAGCGGTCGGTGAGAGGCGGAGAGGTCCAGTGCCCCCCGGACGGGTCCGGATTGAGGTTGATCGCGACGGCGCCGTACTCCTCCACACACCTGGTGAGTTCGGGAACACAGGTCGCGGGGTCGACGCCCGGGGACTGCGGAAGCATGGCGGCGGGGACGAAGCGCTCCGGATACAGCCGGCTGACGCGGAAGCACAGCTCGTTGCAGATGGCCGCCCACTCGGTGGAGGTGCCGAAATCACCGACGTGGTGCGCCATGAAGGACGCCCTGGGCGAGAAGACCGTCATGTCGATGCCGCGCTCGTCCATCAGCCGCAGCTGGTTCGACTCGATGGTCTCGCGCAGCTCGTCGTCGCTGATCCTCAGGTCAGCCCTTCGCGGGGAGACGGACGGGTCCCCGAGCCCCTCGATCTGCTGATTCCGCCAGGCCTCCAGGGCGGGCGGGGCCGTCGTGTAGTGGCCGTGGCAGTCGATGATCATCGCGGTTCCTCTTCGAAGTGCCTGCGTGTGGTGCCTGCGCGTACGTGGCGGGAGCTGCCTCCGGCCTTTCCCGCCCTGCCGTCCGCCACGCCACCGTAACCGTCGATGAAATTGTTGACAATATGCCTGACGAGAAAGTTTCGGGCATCATCACTGATGTCACGGCGTGCGGTGCACGCGGCGAAGAGGATGTCCCGACGATGTACGGAAGGCGGAGGGGTGACGTCGAATCAGGTCACCGGCAGGACCGGCCGGAGCGCGGTCTCCAGCGGTATCAGGGAGGCGCTCGCTGCGGGCGACATGGTGCCAGGACAGCGCCTGGTCGAGCAGGAGTTGTCCGAGGTCTTCGGGGCGACACGGAGCTCGGTGCGGGAGGCGCTGCAGGATCTGGCGGCCGAGGGGCTGGTGGAGCTGATTCCACGGCGCGGGGCGCGGGTGCGGGTGATCTCCGTCGAGGAGGCGATCCAGATCACCGAGTGCCGGGCCCTGCTGGAGGGGCTGTGTGCCAGGCGGGCGGCGGAGTACGCCACGGACGAGGTGCGCCAGGAGCTGAAGGGCATCGGCTCGGCGATGAGCCGGGCCGTGGAGGACGGTGATCCGGACGCCTACTCGGTGCTGAACCGCAGGCTGCACGAGTGCCTCGGCGAGGTCAGCGACCAGAAGGTCGCCCAGGCCCTGCTCGAGCGCATGAACGGCCAGATGGTGCGCTACCAGTTCCGTCTCGCGCTGCGCCCCGGGCGTCCGGCGCAGTCGCTGCCGCAGCACCTGGCGATCATCGACGCGGTCCTGGCCGGTGATCCGGAGGCGGCCGAGGCCGCCGCCCGGGCGCATGTCGAGAGTGTCATCGTGGCGCTGAGGGAGACCCCGACCCCGGTCCGCCTCGGCTGACGGAGGCGGCCCGCCCGGCCGGTCAGGCGTCGAGCAGGTCCAGGAACGCGGTGAGCTTGTTCCTGGTCCGGTCGACCTGCTGCTCGACGGTCAGCGACTCCTCGAAGCGCCCGCCGGGGGCGGGTGTCTTCCTGCCGCGCACGTACAGCGAGCAGTCGAGGTCGGTGCAGAGGTAGATCCCCACCGAGTTGCCGTCCCTGCCCGCCTGTCCCCGCTTCCTGGCGGTCATCAGCGAGACCCCGCTGCCCGGGTGCGTGGTGAGGCAGACCGAACACATGCTGCGGTGCGTGCAGCCGCGCTGCTGGGACGGGAAACGGAGCGTGATGCCGGTCAGCTCGCCGCGCAGCTCGGTGACGATGTAACTCCGGTCCGGGGCCGAGAGGTCGCGCCAGCCGAGGAAGTCCAGATCGTCCCAGCGGCGCTCGTCGAGGTCGCGGGGGAGCGGCAGGCGCTTCGCCTCCCCCTTGGAACAGTTGACGAACGACGCTCGGATGTCCTGCTCATTGACGGCTCTCATGTGTTCGACGCTAACTCTGCCTATGAGGCCTAGGCAAATATTTAATTGTTCTAGGCCAGGACCTGGGATGGAGGGCTCCGGCCTAGCCGGGTTCCTGGAGCGGCGAGATCCGCAGATGATGGGCCGCCGGATACTCGATGGCGAGATCGGGACGCCAGACGGCCAGGATCTGCGCCGACGGATCGAACAGGGGGCCCGGCAGCTCCTCGGGGGACGTCCACCGCCACGCGCTGACGTTGTGCGGCTCGGTGACCTGGGGGACCGCCGACTCCACCCTCACCAGTGCGGCCATGCTGATCCGGTTGATGCCGCCCACCACGTCGTGCACCATCGCGAAGACGGACACGGCGTCCTCGGACACCGTCAGGCCCGTCTCCTCACGCAGCTCGCGAGCGGCGGCGGCGGCGACCGACTCGTGTGTGGGGTCGACCTTGCCGCCGGGCAGCTCCCAGGTGCCGCCGCGGTGTCTTCCCAGCAGGATCCTGCCCTCGCGGTCCTGTACGACGACGCCTATCCCGAAGGCCGCCTGGGCCAGTGGGGGACGGGCGTTCCGGGACGGAACATTCACGGAATCGGTGGTCATGGGCTGCTCGGCTCCCGGCTCGTCGCTCACGGTTCCCACGGACTCCGTCATCCTCACACGGCGGTCATGCCACCAGGTTCAGAGTGGTGTCCGCGACCCCGACCCGTATGGACTGGCCCCACGTCAGTTCCAGGGCGTCGGATTCCATCCCGTCGCCGAACACCACCATCCGGTCGCACTCGACGGTGAGCCTGAGGCCGTCCCGGCGCCCCAGTTCGCCCGCGACCGACGAGGTGCCGGTGGCCGGTGAGGGCCAGGCCTCGCGCACGAACCAGACCAGCTGCGGATCGGAGGGGGCCGGCAGCCGCAGGGCGCTGCCGCGCTCGATCCAGAGAGACCGCAGCCAGCCGGTCGAGCCCGTGCCGGTGCCGACCAGGACGCCCGAGGAGGCCTGCGGCTCGCCGGCGGACGGGGCGTCGTCAGGGCCGATGCGGTAGCGGGCGGTCTGATGGCCGGGAGGGCCGAGGTAGATCTCGTTGAGCGCGAGGAGCCGCTGCGTGTCGTCGGCGACGGCCTCGGCCATCGTCAGGGCGTCCACCCGCCCGCCGGGCGACGTGGCGGCTCGGCACAGCGCCGCCGTGTCACGGGCCCGATGGCGTACGAGGACTCCCGGATTGCGGCCCGGGTCGGTGTCGACGCCCACCACCGGCTGGCCGGAAAGGTACTTCGCGGCGTTGGCGACGAGGCCGTCCTGCCCGACCACGACGACCACGTCCTCCGGTGCGAACAGGAAGCGGTCGAGGTCGGCCCGCTCCACCCGGGTCCGGCGCCACCGCAGCGGAACGGCGGCGGCCACCTCGGTGAGCGCCTGCTCGTTCCGCCGGTGACGCTCTGCCACCTCCTCGACCGAGCGGCCACGTCCGGCCAGGACGAACGCCGCCTGCCCATGCGTCCCGTGCCGCGCCAGAAGCTCCTCGTACTCCGTCGTCCGGTGCACCAGCACCGCCCGCGGGGCCAGGCTCACGCCCGCGTCTCCGGCTCCGGCCTGCCGAGCCTGGCGAGCAGACCGGTCAGGACGTCGGGGGACAGCGTGAGGCTGTCGATGCGGGGCAGGTTCTCGGCCAGGCGCGTCGCGGCGAGGGCGTGCAGCGTGCCGGGGTCGGCGTCCGCGTGCGCCCGCAGCCAGGCCGCCTGCGCCTCGGCCCGCGCCGCCCCGATGTCGCGGGCGGCCTCCGCCTCCGCGCGGGCCAGGCGCACGGTGCGGGCGGCCTCGGCGGCCGTACGCACCTCGTCGGCCGCCGACTTCTCCTCGGCCTCCCGGCGGGCGTTGGTGCCGTGCTGGTCGACCAGCTGCTCCTCGCGACGCGCCAGCTCGATCTTGCTGGCGAGCTCGTTCTCGGCGATGGTGCGCTCTCGCTCGACCGCGACGGCCCGGCGCTCGTACACCGACCGGTCGGCCTCCTGCTGGATCTGTTCCCTGGCCGGGGTGCGCAGCGCGCGCTCGACCTCGGCCTCGGGGCGGATGGCGACGACACGCACGGCGACCACCTCGATGCCGGTGGCGGGAAGCCGGGGCTCGGCGGCGAGCCCGTCGGCGACCCGTTCCCGTACGGCGGCGACTCCGTCCACCAGGGCAGTGGCGAGGGGAGTGCGTGCCAGGACGTCCAGGGTGTGCTGCTGTGCGGTCTCGGTGAGCAGGGTGGCGATCTGCTCCAGGGGTGCGCCGCGCCAGATCCCGGTGTCGGGGTCCACCGAGAAGTCGATCCGGCGGGCGGCCTCGGCGGGGTCGCTGATCCGGTAGGTGACGGTCGCCTGCACGGTGACGTCCTGGAAGTCGGCAGTGCGGGCGTGGAACGCCATCGCCAGCTCGCGGTCGTCGATGGGGACCTCGGAGAGCGCGGCCGAGAGCGAGCGGTACCAGAAGCTCAGGCCGGGCCCGTCGTGTGTGAGCCTGCCGCGCTTGTGGTGGCGGATGTGGGCGGTGGGCGCGGAGCGCAGGTGCCGCCTGCCGAAGCGCCGGGTGATGTCGGCCATCTCGGGGACCCCTCTTTCTCGTCATGGCGACGATAATGGGCGCCAAGGGATATCGTCAAGAGGACGAGAAGGGGGGTGTGAAGCGGCCGGCCGGCGGTCTCCTCGAAGACCACCGGCCGGCCGGGTGTGCGCCGACCCCGTCCCCACGGTGCGGCGCGCGGGTGGACCGCCGTCATCCGCTCGGGCGACGGTCCACGTTCATCAGGAGGTCCCGCTTCCCTGAGGAGCGGGCGGGGACGAGGCGAGTCCGAGTGCCGGAAGTACCGCGCACTCGACGAAGCGGGCGAGGAAGGCGTCCTCCGGGTACCGCCCCTCCAGGAGCGACCGGACGCGCATGATGCCGAGCACCTGTGCCGCCACGTAGTCGGCCGCGGGGTTCCGGGCGTCGATCTCCCCTCGCCGGACGGCGCGCTCGACCATCGCGTCGATCGCGACGATGGCCGGCGCGATCAGCGTGGAGCGCAGTGCGCAGAGCAGGTCGGGGTTCTGGAGGGCGGCGTGGCTGAGCGCGTGCATCAGGGCGGTGTCCTCGCCGGACGCCGCGTCCACCACCCGCGCCACCTCGTGCAGATCGCCGCTCAGGCTGCCGGTGTCGATGTCCGAGAACAAGGTCCTCCGGGTGCTGTGCAGCGCGGCTACGACCAGCTCGGGCTTGGAGCCCCACTGGCGGTAGAGCGTGGACTTCCCGCACCGGGTGCGCGAGGCGACGCCCTCCATCGTCAGCGAGTCGTAACCGCTCTCCCGCAGGAGATCCAGCACGGCTGTGTAGAGCTCCTGTGCGCGCTCCGGTGTGATCTTCGACCGTCGTGACGCGGGTACGGACTCCTGTGCTGAACCGGGCGACGGCATCTGCTTCCCTCTCTGCGACTCTGCGGCTGGGGACCCTCGATACGTCAGTGTACCGATACGCGCGTGTACCGATACGCCGCCGTATCGGTACACTGGCGTATCGATACGGCATGGACTGGCCATGCCGACGTCGTGACAGCGCAACCGTCAGCAAAGGGGCACGGGTGATGTACACCCGCAGCAAGCCTGCGGAGCGGGAGCCGGACGCCTCAGCCCGACCGCCCCTCGTCCGTGAGCTGCTACTGATAACCGGACTCTTCCTGGTCTACAAACTCGGCCGCCAGGCCGCGAACGGCCATGTCGAGGAGGCCTACCGCAACGCCGGACACGTCTGGAGCTTCGAACGAGTCCTCGGCCTTCCCGGTGAGGGAGCCGTACAGGGCGTTCTGCTGCACAGCCACACCCTCGTCCAGGCCGCGAACACCTACTACGCGACCGTGCACTTCCCGGCCACGGTGGCGTTCCTGGTCTGGCTGTACTGGCGCCGCCCGCGCCACTACGTCTGGTCACGACGGATCCTGGCCGCACTCACCGGTGCCGCGCTCGCCCTGCACCTGCTCTTCCCGCTCGCCCCGCCGCGCATGCTGCACGCGGCCGGCCTCGTCGACACCGGGCAGGTCTACGGCCCCTCGGTGTACGGCGAGACCCCCTCGACCGACTCGATGGCCAACCAGTTCGCGGCCATGCCCTCACTGCACTTCGGCTGGGCCCTGGCGGTCGCGGTCGGGCTGATCGTCGCCACCCGCTCGCGGTGGCGCCTGCTGTGGCTGCTGCACCCGCTGCTCACCCTGTTCGTCATCGTGGGCACCGCCAACCACTACTGGCTCGACGTGATCGTGGTCTCCGCCCTGCTCGCCGTCGCGTTCGCCGCCCTCAGGCTGCCGCACACACCGGTCCGTACTCAGCTGCCGTGGCCGACGGCCGTGCCGGCCCAGAGCTACGCGTCCCCCGCGTACGCACGATCCGGAGCGCGCCGATGAACGCCACACTCATAGCCGTCGCGCTCTCCCTCGTCTCCGCCGGCGCCTACGCGACCGCCGCGGTGGCGCAGGCCCGGCTCGCCGGCCGGACCGAGCCCTCCGCCGGAGCCCTGCGCATGATGGGCCGCGGGGCCTGGTGGTCGGCGGTCGGCCTGAACGCCGGCGGGGCGCTCCTGCACGTCGCCGCGCTGAAGTACGGACCTCTCACCCTGGTCCAGCCGCTCGGAGCGCTGACGCTCGTCGCAGCCGTCCCGCTCGGCGCCCGTGCCGCCGGCCGCCGGGTCAGCCGTACGGAATGGCGCGGCACGCTCCTCACCCTCGTCGGCCTGGCCGCGCTGCTCCTGGCGGCGGGTGGCGCCGCGCCGCACGACACGCTGAGCCTCCCCGAGGCGCTGGGCGTCGGGGCCGCGACCATGGCGCTCGTCGCCGCGCTCAGCCGCCCTGGCACCAGGCCCGGCCTCCGGCACGCCGCCGCCTCCGGTATCACGTCCGGGGTGGCCTCCGCCCTCACCCAGACCCTGACGGTCGCCGCGACCGACCACTCGGGCCCGCTGCTGAGCTGGCGGCTGGTGACCGTGGCGGTGCTGGTCTCCTTCTTCGCGCTGGGCGGCCTGATGCTGTCCCAGACCGCCTACCGGGGCGGTCTCGGCGCACCGCTCGCCGTGGTCACCCTCTCCAATCCGGTCGCCGCCGCCGCGATCGGGCTGATCCTGCTCGGCGAGCGCATCCAGGGCGGGGTGCTCGGCCTGGTCCCCGCGCTCATCGGGGTCGTGGCCGCCGTGCGGGGCGTGGTCCTGCTCAGCCGCGCACAGGTGCGGAGCGCGGCCGGGAGCGTTCCCCCGCCGGACGGCGCGGTCCCCGGCCGGGCTGTCACCAGGGCGCCGTCGAGGGTCGTCATCACCGGCCCCTCCGTCACGGCCCCACGCCCCGCCGAACCGCTCACACTGCACCCGGAACCGGTCGGGAGCCCCGGCGGCCACCGCTGAGGGCTGACCCGCGTAGGACAGGACAGTCCTCAGGAACCGTCCAGCTCGTCGATCGCCCCGGTCAGCCACCCTGTCCAGAACGTCTCGAGATCGATGCCCCCGCGCAGCACCAGACGACGCAGCCGGTCGTCCTCCGCCGTCCGCTCCGGAGGGAAGTCCCGCTTCTCGATCTCCAGGTACTCCGCCAGCTGCTCCTGGTGCAGCACCAGATGCCTGCGCAGTTCCCCGGCCAGTCCCGGGGCGCCCACCACGGCGGCTGCCCGCATCCTCAGCAGCAGCGGGTCGCGGACCGGCCTCGGGTTCTCGGCGAGCGACACCCAGGCCCTCAGCTCCTCGCGGCCCGCGGACAGCACCTCGTACTCCTTCCTCTGCCCACGCGCCGGCTGCGCGGCGGGCAGGACCCTGATGTGACCGGCCCGTTCCAGCTTTCCCAGCTCGCGGTAGATCTGCTGATGCGTGGACGGCCAGAAGTAGCCGATCGACCGGTCGAACCTGCGCGTCAGTTCGAGACCCGACGACGGCTTCTCGAGCAGGGCGGTGAGGATCGCGTGCGGGAGTGACATGCGTGCATCCTAGGGACGGCGGAAGCGGGTGATCACAGCTCCGCGGCGAGCTCCGTACCCTGGCGGATCGCACGCTTGGCGTCCAGCTCGGCCGCCACGTCCGCGCCGCCGATCAGATGCACCGGACGGCCCGCGGCGCGCAGTTCCTCGTACAGCTCCCGCCGCGGTTCCTGACCCGCGCACAGCACCACGGTGTCGACCGGCAGCAGGCGCTGCTCGCCGTCCACGGTGAGGTGCAGGCCCTCGTCGTCGATCAGGTCGTAGGACGCGCCCGCGATCATCGTCACGCCGCGGTGGCGCAGTTCGGTGCGGTGGATCCAGCCGGTGGTCTTCCCGAGACCGGCCCCGACCTTGCTCGCCTTGCGCTGGATCAGGTGCACCGTACGCGGGGACTTCGGGCGCTCCGGGGTCCGCAGACCGCCCCGGTCGGCGTAGTCCGTGTCCACGCCCCACTGCCGGAAGAAGACCTCCGGGTCCAGGCTCGCCGCGTCGCCCCCGTCGGTCAGGAACTCGGCGACGTCGAAGCCGATGCCCCCCGCGCCGACGACCGCCACCCGGTCGCCGACCTCCGCGCCGCCCCGCAGGACGTCCAGATAGCTGACGACGCCGGGATGCCCGACGCCGGGGATCGCGGGGGAGCGGGGCTCGACACCGGTGGCCAGGACGACCTCGTCGAAGCCGTCGAACGAGTCCGGGGTGGCCCGGGTGCCGAGCCGGAGCTCCACCCCCTCCTCCGCGAGCCGGGTACGGAAGTAGCGCAGTGTCTCGTCGAACTCCTCCTTGCCCGGGACCCGGCGCGCCACGTTCAGCTGGCCGCCGATCTCGTCGGCCGCGTCGAACAGCGTCACGGCGTGCCCGCGCTCGGCGGCCGTCACCGCGCATGCCAGCCCCGCCGGCCCGGCGCCGGCCACGGCGACGCGCTTGCGTACGCGGGTTGGCGAGAGGACCAGTTCGGTCTCGTGGCAGGCGCGCGGATTCACCAGACAGGAGGTGATCTGCAGGCTGAAGATGTGATCCAGACAGGCCTGGTTGCAGCCGATGCAGGTGTTGATCGCGTCCGCGCGCCCTTCGGCCGCCTTGGCGACGAAGTAGGGGTCGGCGAGGAAGGGCCTGGCCATCGACACCATGTCCGCACGCCCCGAGGCGAGGATCTCCTCGGCCAGCTCGGGGGTGTTGATGCGGTTGCTGGTCACCAGCGGTACGGATACCGCGCCGCGCACCTTCTCCGTCACCCAGGTGAAGGCGCCGCGCGGCACGGAGGTGGCGATCGTCGGGATGCGGGCCTCGTGCCAGCCGATCCCGGTGTTGATGATGGTCGCGCCGGCCGCCTCCACCTCGCGGGCGAGACGGACGACCTCGTCCAGAGTGGACCCACCGGGCACCAGGTCCAGCATGGACAGCCGGTAGATCAGGATGAAGTCGGGTCCGACCCGCTCACGGACGCGGCGCACGATCTCGACGGGGAGACGGATGCGGTTCTCGTACGAGCCGCCCCAGCGGTCCTCGCGGTGATTCGTCGCCGCGACGATGAACTCGTTGATCAGATAGCCCTCCGAGCCCATGATCTCGACGCCGTCGTACCCCGCGCGACGTGCCAGCTCCGCGGCCCTGACGAAGTCCTCGATGGTCTCCTCGACCTCGTCGTCGTCGAGGGCGTGCGGGGTGAATCCGCTGATCGGGGCCTTGAGCGCGCTCGGCGCCACCAGGTCCGGATGATGGGCGTAGCGCCCAAAGTGCAGGATCTGCATCGCGATCCGGCCGCCCGCCGCGTGCACGGCCGCCGTGACCTCGGCGTGCTGCTCCGCCTCGGCCTCGGTGGTCATCTTGGCGCCGCCGGGGAAGGAACACGCGCGCTCGCTGGGCGCGATCCCTCCGGTGACCATGAGCCCCACCCCGCCGAGTGCACGCTCCGCGTAGAACGCGGCCATCCGCTCGAAACCGCGCTCGACCTCCTCGAGACCGATGTGCATCGACCCCATCAGCACCCGGTTCGGGAGCGTGGTGAATCCGAGGTCGAGCGGGCTCAGCAGAGTGGGGTACGGGCTCATCCGGGTCTCCTCGCAGGTGTCGTCGAGCCAGTTGTAGACCACTCGAAGCCCTTTATGCAACTAGTTGCACAAGGGTGTACGTCGCAGTCCCCGCAAGGCCCGGTCCACGGATGGCGTAACACCATCGGCCTCCGCGCCCCGCTCCGGACGAGAGTGGATCCGTACGGCTCACCGCCGCTGCTCCTCCTTGTCGACAGGAGACACCTCATGGCTTGTATCAACCGACGTGATGTCGGCCTTCTCGCGCTCAGGGTCGGCACGGGAGCCGTCCTCGCGGCCCACGGCAGCCAGAAGCTGGGAGGGTGGTTCGGGGGCGGGGGCATCGAGGGGACCACCGCCGCGATGGAGGCCATGGGCTTCCACCCGCCGAAGCACAGCGCCCTGGCGGCCGGTCTCGGTGAGGCGGGTGGGGGGATCCTGCTGGCGCTCGGCCTCGCCACCCCCGCGGCGGGTGCCGCCGCGGCCGGCACGATGGCGGGTGCCGTCGCCGTGCACGCGCCCGCCGGCTTCTTCGCGATGGGCGGCGGCTACGAGTACCCGGCGTTCCTCGGCTTCGTCTCCGCCGCGATCGCGGTGACGGGTGCGGGCCGCTACTCCCTGGACCACGCCACCGGGCACGTCCTCGACCGGCCGTGGGTCATGGCGCTCGCGTTCGCGGGCAGTGCCCTCGGCGCGGCGGCCGTGGTCGGCCGCCGCGCCAAGGGGCAGGCCTCGCAGGACGGGCCGGCGGACGAGGACGCGTAGCCCTCCCGCATTGATCGCCGTTCGAGGGGCACCCGGCAGTGCATGAATGCGAACGCACTGTCGATGAACACACGCGGCCGGGCGAAGAGAGCCTCGCGCAGCCGGGCCATGGACATGGGTGCCCGCGCCGGGTTCGTGGCGCGCGGGGTGATCTATCTCCTGGTCGGGGTCCTGGCCCTGCGCATCGCCTTCTCCGACGGAGGCGGAGAACAGGCTGACCGCGGGGGCGCCATCGCGCAGATCGCCGGGCAGCCCTTCGGGACCGTCCTGCTCTGGGCGCTCGGTGTGGCACTGGCGGGGATGGCGCTGTGGCGGCTGTCCGAGGCGTTCTTCGGCCAGGCGGGTCCCGACGGCGACAAGGCCGGCAAGCGGGCCATGGCCGCCGCGCGCTTCGTCTTCTACGCCTTCGTGTCGTACTCCGTGCTCTCCTACGCGCTCGGCGACAAGGGCAGCGGCAGCGGATCGAGCGACCGTCAGACCGACGACGTCACGGCACGGGCCCTCGAATGGACCGGCGGCCAGTGGATCGTGGGGATCGCGGGTGCCGTAGTGGTCGGCGCGGGTGTGTGGATGGCGTACCGCGCCCTCGCACGCAAGTACCACAAGCACCTGAAGATGGGCGGAATGACGAGGAAGACCCGTCAGGCCGTCGACTTCGTGGGCATGTTCGGCGGCGCCGTCCGCGGTGCGGTCTTCGTGGCAGCGGGCGGGTTCGCCGTGGCCGCAGCCGTCCGTCACGAACCGGGCCGCGCCAAGGGCATGGACGACACCCTGCGCTCCTTCACCCAGACGCCCGTCGGGCCCTGGCTGCTCGTCCTGATCGCCGTCGGTCTGGCCGCCTTCGGCCTCTTCTCCTGGGCCAACGCCCGCTGGCGCAAGATCTGAACGGGACGCTGCCGGGCTCAGTCCAGTCCTCGCGCCTCCCTGAACCTGGCCAGCCCCTCGGCCAGCGTGACGACCGGCTCCGGGTAGTCGTAGTGGGCGCGCTCACGCTCCGGCAGTCTCCACGGCTCGTGCACGGCCGGACCGGAGATCCCCGCCAGCTCGGGAACCCAGCGGCGTACGTACGCGCCGTCCGGGTCGTACCGCTTGCCCTGCGTCACCGGATTGAGCACCCGGTTGGGCCGGCTGTCCGTGCCCGTCCCGGCCACCCACTGCCAGTTGAGCTGGTTGTTCGCGACGTCCCCGTCGACCAGCAGCTCCAGGAAGTGACGCGCTCCGGCCCGCCAGTCCACATACAGCGTCTTGGTGAGGAAGCTCGCCGCCAGCAGCCGCCCCCGGTTGTGCATCCAGCCCTCGTGGAGGAGCTGGCGCATGGCGGCGTCCACCACCGGATAGCCCGTGCGGCCCTCCTTCCAGGCGGCCGTCTCGTCCGCCGCCGCCCGCCCGGTCCGCCAGCGGTCCTGCCGCGGGCGGTAGTCGGAGCGGGCGGCCGCGGGGCGGGCGGCCAGGACCTGGTGGTGGAAGTCCCGCCAGCACACCTGGCGCACGAAGGCGTCCGCACCGGGTCCGCCCGCGGCGCGGGCACGGTGGACCACCTCGGCGGGGGAGAGCGTGCCGAAGTGCAGGTGCGGCGAGAGCCGCGAGGTGGCGTCGCCCGCGAGGTCGTCGTGACGGTCCTCGTACGACGCGAGCCCGTGACGGCGCCACGCGGCGAACAGCCTGCGCCCCTCGGCCTCCCCGCCCTCGGCCAGGCCCGGAGACAGTCCGCGTACGCCGGCTCGCGACGGCAGGGCGGCGGAGCCCGGGCCCACCGGTACGCGCACGGCGCGAGGCGCCCGGAACGGGGAGCGGAGCCCCTCCCCGGACCACCGGCGGAAGTACGGGGTGAAGACGGCGAAGTGGTCCCTGCCCGCTCCCGAGGGAACCACCGCACCGGGCGCGACCGCGTTGATCACCGCGTCGTGCACGCTCAGCCGGCACCCCATGGACGTGAGAGCCGCGCGCAGCCGCTCCTCCCGGCGCTGGGCGTAACCGCTGACGCCCGCCGCCGCATGGACCGAGTCCGCCCCCGTCTCGGTGACGAGCCGGCAGACCTCGTCGGCGACGTCCCCCTCGCGGACGACCAGACGCCCGCCGCGCTCGCGGAGGCCCGCGTCCAGGTCCCGGAGACAGTCGGCCAGGAAGGCGCGCCGGTTCGGAGGGCCGAACCCGGCGGCCTCCACGCCGTCGTCCAGAACGAAGAGGGGCACCACCTCGTCGGCCGAGGCGAGCGCCGAGTGCAGCGGCGGATGGTCGTGCAGCCGCAGGTCGGACGTGAACAGGACGATCGCCACGGTCATCGCGGACCACCGGCCGCTCCCCGGACCGCCGCACGTGCGATGTTGCGAGCCATCCCGCCGAAGACCAGCGCGTGGAAGGGCGACACGCTCCACCAGTACATGTGGCCGAGCAGCCCGGACGGATGGAAGAGGGCCCGCTGCCGGTAGCGCGACCGGCCGTCCTCGCCCTTCTCCGCGTACATCTCCAGCCAGGCCAGGCCGGGCAGCCGCATCTCCGCGCGCAGTCGGAGCAGCCGGCCCGGTTCGATCTCCTCGACCCGCCAGAAGTCCAGCGAGTCGCCGACCCTCAGCCGCTCGGCGTCCCGTCTGCCGCGGCGCAGGCCCACCCCGCCGACGAGCCGGTCCAGCCATCCCCTGACCGCCCAGGCCGCCGGGAACGAGTACCAGCCGTTCGCGCCGCCGATCCCCTCGACGACCCGCCACAGCGCCTCGGGGGAGGCGTCCACATCGCGCTCCCGCACATCGGTGTAGAGGCTCCCGCCCGCCCAGTCCGGGTCGGTGGGGAGCGGATCACTCGGAATGCCCGGGGTGGACGCGGAGGACCACCGTGTCGTCACCCGCGCCTCGCGGACCCTCTGCAGCGCGAGCGAGAGTGCCGTGGCGAAGGAGAAGGGCTGCCCGGGGCCGTCGGGGACATGGTCCGCGATGTCGTGTTCGTGGCACACGACTTCGTAGCGCAGGGACTCGGCGAGCGGGCGGGCGATCGACGCGGGCACGGGAGTGACCAGCCCGACCCAGTGACTGGACAGGCCCGGAGACAGCATCGGCACCGGCAGGATCAGCCGCCGCGGCAGCTCGGCGACCCGCGCGTACCTCTGCATCATGTCGCGGTACGTCATGACGTCGGGTCCGCCGATGTCGAAGGTGCGGTTCACCTCGGCGGGCATGTGCGCACTGCCCACGAGATAACGCAGTACGTCCCGCACGGCGATCGGCTGGATCCGCGTCGAGACCCAGCTGGGTGTGACCATGACCGGCAGCCGCTCGGTGAGATAGCGCAGCATCTCGAAGGAAGCCGAACCCGAACCGATGATGACCGCGGCGCGCAGCGCGGTCGTCGGTACGCCCGAACCGAGCAGGACGCGTCCGACCTCGGCGCGCGAGCGGAGATGCGGGGACAGCTCCTGCGTGGGGACGTCGGCGGGTGTGAGCCCGCCCAGATAGACGATGCGCCGGACGCCGGCTGCCATCGCCTGCTCGCCGAAGATCCGTGCCGCGTCGCGGTCGGTCCTCTCGAAGCCGGGCCCGGCGGCCAGCGCGTGGACCAGGTAGTACGCGATGTCGATGTCGCGCATCGCCGCGCTCAGGGACCCGGCGTCGGTCACGTCCCCCTTGACCACCTCCGCCTCGCCCGCCCACGGGTAGTCGCGCAGCTTCTCCGGGGTCCGCGCCAGGCAGCGGACCCGGTGGCCGGCCGCCAGCAGCTCGGGCACGAGGCGGCCCCCGATGTAGCCCGTCGCGCCCGTCACCAGACACCGCAGACCGCCGCTGTCGTCGTTGCTCGCCATTACGCCTCGCTCCGGCTCGTGTCTCCTTCGTCCACGGTGTCCCCGTGCGTGGGATTCCGCCCGCCGACGGGGTCCGGACACGCCGAAGCCCACCCCACCGGGTGGCGGAGGGGACAGGACTCAGCGGGGACCGGGCTTCTCGGTGGCCGTGCCCTTGATGACGCGCGGGTCGTGCGCTGCGTCGGCCGGCGGTTCCGCCGGGACGGTGGGGGAGATACCGTCGGTCTTCAGGGCCCGCGCCTCGCTCTTCAGGATCCGGGCCGACTTGCCCAGGGAGCGGGCGAGTTCGGGGAGCTTCCTGGCGCCGAATATCAGGACGGCGATGACGAGGAAGATCGCGATCTCGCTGATTCCGAACATGACGGCTGTCTTCTCCCCTGTGGGTGTGAGGCACTCTCCCGGCGGCCCGCGCTTCCCGGGCCGCAGTGGCGCGCCAAATCTACAACACTGTAGAAGGCTGCGGCAGGGCGTCTTCCGTCCTGGCCCCAGGTGCCCGTCGCCCGGCGGGGCGTGCGCCCTAGTATGGGGCGGTGGACAGAGCAGACGACCCTCGCATCGGATCGGGCGCGGAGACCGCGGGGCTGTCGGAGCTTCAGAACCTCGCCGTGGAACTGCGCCGGATGAACAGCGAGATCAACAGGCTGGTCCACGCCTTCGCGCATGCGCAGGGCCTGCACGCGACGGATGTACAGGCGCTCGGTGCGATCCTCGACGCGGATGCGCCCCTGACGCCCGGACGGCTGCGTGAGCACCTCGGTCTGACGTCCGGTGCGGTCACCGCGTGTCTGGACCGTCTCGAACGGTCGGGTCACATCAGGCGCGCGCGGGAGAGCTCCGACCGTCGTGTCGTGCATCTGTACTACGAGCCCGGGGCCAAGGCGGCCGCGAGATCGTTCTTCATGCCCCTCGCGGAAGCGGCGGCCGGTGCACGCTCCACCTCCGGGCCACAGGAGCTGGAGGCCACGCTGCGCTTCCTCGGCCGGATGAACGGCGAACTCGCGCGGATGCAGGTTCCTCGGCGCTGAACCGCCGTGCCGGTGGGAGAGTAAGCCGTGCGGCAATGTAATCTCAATGATTGAGATACATCATGATTGAGAGATCGCGGCCGACCCAGGAGTGCCATGTCCACCGCATCGAGGCCGGTCCGCCGGCTGATTCTTGTCCCAGTGTTCTTCGTTCTCGCCTGGCTCGTCGTCGGTGGCGCTTTCGGCTCGTACGCCGGGAAGCTCGGGGAAGTAGCCACCAACGACCAGGCCGCGTTCCTTCCGCAGAGCGCCGAGTCCACCCAGGTCGTCGAGGCCCAGAAGGCGTTCAGCCGGCAGGAGGCCGTGCCGGCCATCGTGGTCTGGACGTCGGCCGAGGACGGGAAGAAGCTCGGTCCGGAACAGCAGAAGGCGGCGACGGCCGCCCTCGCCTCGGCCGAGGGCGGGCCGGGAGTGGCCGGCCAGGTGAGTCCCGCACTGCCGTCCGAGGACCGCGAGGCGCTGGAAGGCGTCGTCCAGCTGAGGCCGGACCTGGGGGACGAACTCCCTGACGCCCTGGCCCATCTGCGCACCTCCGCGGAGAAGGTCCCGGGAACCGTGGTCGGGCTCGCGGGCCCCGCGGCCTCCCAGGCCGACCTGTCCGACGCCTTCGCCGGAATCGACGGGCTGCTGCTGGGCGTCGCCCTGGTGACCGTGCTCGTCATCCTGCTCCTGGTCTACCGGAGCGTCCTGCTCCCCCTGATCATCATCATCGGCGCGGTCTTCGCGCTCGGCGTCGCCTGCGCGATCGTCTACGTACTGGCGGACCACGACATCGTCCGGGTCGACGGCCAGGTCCAGGGCATCCTGTCGATCCTGGTCATCGGAGCCGCCACCGACTACGCGCTGCTGCTCACCGCGCGGTTCCGCGAGGAACTCGGGCGCAAGCCCGACAAGTGGACCGCGATGCGTGCCGCGCTCCGTGAGTCCGCCGGGCCCATCACGGCCAGCGCCGCCACCGTGGCCCTCGGGCTGCTCGCCCTCCTGCTCAGCGACCTGACCAACAACCGCGCCCTCGGGCCCGTGGGCGCCATCGGCATCGTGTGCTCGGTCCTGAGCGCCCTCACCTTCCTGCCCGCCGTCCTGGTCCTGCTCGGGAGGGCCGCGTACTGGCCGTCCGGGCCGAAGAAGGGCGAGACCGAGTCCGAGTCCGGGTCGAGGGGAATCTGGTCGAGGATCGCCGGACTGGTCGACCGCTCCCCGCGCAAGGTGTGGGCCGTCACGCTGATCGGCCTCCTGGCCTGTGCGGCCTTCATGCCGACGCTGAACTCCAAGGGAGTGCCCCTCCAGGAGATCTTCGTCAACGACGCGCCGTCCGTCGCCGCTCAGGAGACACTGGGCCGCCACTTCCCCGGCGGATCGGGCAACCCCGCCGTCGTGATCGCCGACGGGGACCGGTCGAAGCAGGTCGTCGCAGCCGCCCGGGAAGTCCCCGGTGTCGCGGGCGTCTCCGTGATGACGGCCTCCGGGCGCCCCGGCGGTGGGGACCCCCTCGTCGTGGACGGACGCGTCCGCATCGATGCCACCCTGGCCGACGCGGCGGACAGCGACGCCGCCAAGGAGGCGGTCACCCGGCTGCGCGACGCGGTGCACGCGGTGCCCGGAGCGCAGGCACTCGTCGGCGGCTACACCGCGCAGCAGTACGACACCCAGAGGACCGCCGAGCACGACCGCAACATCATCGTGCCGGTGGTGCTGGTCATCATTCTCGTCATCCTGATCGGCCTGCTCCGCTCGCTGCTGATGCCCCTGCTCCTCGTGGCCACGGTGGCGCTCAACTTCCTTGCCACCTTGGGTGTCTCGTCGCTGGTCTTCCAGCACGTCTTCGGCTTCAGCGGCACGGACTCCTCCGTGCCGCTGTACGGTTTCGTCTTCCTGGTCGCCCTCGGTGTGGACTACAACATCTTCCTGATGTCCCGGGTCCGCGAGGAGTCCCTGGTCCACGGCACCCGGCAGGGGGTACTGCGTGGGCTGACCACCACGGGTGGGGTCATCACATCGGCGGGGGTCGTCCTGGCGGCCACCTTCGCGGCGCTGGGCGTCATCCCCCTCGCCTTCCTCGTCCAGATCGCGTTCATCGTCGCGTTCGGCGTCCTGCTGGACACCCTGGTCGTGCGCTCGCTCCTGGTGCCCGCCCTGGTCAGGGACATCGGGCCCACCGCCTGGTGGCCGGGTGCGCTGAGCCGCGGCCGGCGGGAGGCGCCCGAGGGGGCGAAGTCCCTGTCGTAATCCGGCCATGTCCCGTCGGGACAGATGTCCCACTGGGACATTTAAAGGTGTACGATGCAGCTATGCATGACACAGGGAACGCCCCGGAACGGCGCAGCCGCAAGGCGCGCAGGACCCGGGACACGCTGGCGCAGAGCGCGTTCGATCTTGTACTCGAACGCGGTCTGCGGGGTGTGACGGTCGAGGAGATCGCGCAGGCGGCCGACGTCGACCGCCGCACCTTCAGCCGGTACTTCCCGAACAAGGAGGCCGCCGTCCTCGACGCAGTGCGGGGCGACGGCGACCGGATCAACCGAGCGCTCCGCGAGCGCCCCCTGGCCGAGCCACCGCTCACCGCCTACCGCCGGGCCGTCCTCGACTGGCTCGACGACACGGAGGCACAGCCCTGGCATCTTCGGCCGCGCATCTTCGACCTGCTGCTCATGGCCGAGGAGGAGCCCACTCTGTACGCGGCGTACCACCACATCCGTGTGGACGCCCAGGAGGAGTCGGTGGCGATTCTCGCGGAGCGCCTCGATGTCGACCCACGACAGGACCTTCGTCCCGCCGTGGCCGTCGCCGCGGGAGCCGGAGCGCTCCTGGCGGCCCAGGCGGCATGGGTACGGGGTGGCCGGCCGGCCGCCCTGCCCGAGTTCGTCGTACACGCCTTCGACGCCCTCTCCACGAACCTGCTGGAATCCCGGCAGGACGGGCCGGCGCCCCACAGCACCACGCAAGGAAGCACATCATGAGCACCAACCTCCCCACCGCCTACGAGGCGGAGTTCGCCGGCAAGGTCGCCCTCGTCACCGGCGGCGCGTCCGGCATCGGCCTCGCCCTCTCCCAGCGGCTCGCCGCGAGCGGCGCGACCGTCGTCGTCGCCGACTACAACGAGCAGAGCGCCCACAAGGCCGTCGACGACCTGAAGGCCACCGGCGCCAGTGCCGCCGCGGTAGCCCTCGACGTCACCGACCCCGCCTCCGTCGAGGCCGGCGTGCGGTTCGCCGTCGACACCTTCGGCGCCCTGCACCTCGCCGTGAACAACGCCGGTATCGGCGGTCCCGCGCAGCCCACCGGCGAGTACGGGATCGACGACTGGAACAGGGTCGTCGCCACCAACCTCAGCGGCGTCTTCTACTCGATGCGTTACGAGCTCCCGGCCATCCTCGCCTCGGGCGGCGGCGCCGTCGTCAACATGTCGTCGATCCTCGGCACCAACGGCTTCGCCGGCTCCCCGGCCTATGTCGCGGCCAAGCACGGCGTCGTCGGCCTCACCAAGACCGCCGCACTCGAATACGCCGCACAGAACGTGCGAATCAACGCGGTCGGCCCCGGCTTCATCGACACCCCGCTGCTCCGTGACACCGACAGTCCGGCACGCGACCACCTGATCTCCCTGCATCCGGCCGGCCGACTCGGCACGTCGGAAGAGGTCGCGGAGCTCACCGCCTTCCTGCTCTCCGACCGCGCCTCCTTCATCCACGGCAGCTACCACCTGGTGGACGGCGGCTACTCCGCTTCCTGATCCCCCGAGTGGCACACCGCCACCACGAGGGTCACAAAGGAAGTACGGAGAACGAAGGAGTGCCATGAAAGCCGTCCAGTACCGCACCGTCGGCGCCGCCCCCGAGGTCGTCGAGATACCCGAACCCGTGGCGGGGCCCGGGCAGATCCTGCTGAAGGTCAGCGCCGCAGGTGTCTGCCACTCGGACATCGCCGTGATGAGCTGGCCCGCCGAGGGATTCCCCTACGAGCTGCCACTCACACTCGGTCACGAGGGTGTCGGAACGGTCGCCGCCCTCGGCGAGGGCGCCGTCGGTGTCTCGGTGGGAGACGCGGTCGCCGTCTACGGCCCGTGGGGCTGCGGCACCTGCGTGAACTGCGCGGAGGGCCGGGAGAACTACTGCCTGCGCGCCGCCGACCTCGGCATCAACCCGCCCGGGCTGGGCAACCCCGGCGCCATGGCCGAGTACATGATCGTCGACGACGCGCGCCATCTGACGCCCATCGGCGACCTGGACCCGGTCAAGACCGTCTCGCTGACCGACGCGGGCCTCACCCCGTACCACGCGATCAAGCGCTCGCTGCCGAAGCTGCGGCCCGGCGCCACCGCCGTGGTCATCGGCACCGGCGGCCTCGGTCACGTCGCCATCCAGCTCCTGCGTGCCATGACCGCCGTACGGGTCATCGCGCTGGACGTCACCGAGGAGAAGCTGGCACTCGCCCGGACCGTGGGAGCCCACGAGGCCGTGCTCTCCGACGAGAACGCCGCCGCCAAGGTCCGTGAACTCACCGGTGGCGTCGGTGCCGAGGTCGTCCTCGACTTCGTCGGCGCCGAGCCGACCGTGAAGACGGCCGGTGCGGTCGCCTCCATCGACAGCGACATCACCATCGTCGGCATCGGCGGCGGACTGCTGCCCGTCGGATTCGGTGTCCTGCCGTTCTCCACGTCGGTCTCCGCGCCGTACTGGGGTACGCGCCGGGAGCTCGCCGAAGTCATCGAGCTCGCCCACGCCGGTTCCGTCGACGTCCACGTCGAGACGTACTCCATCGACGAGGCCCCACTGGCCTACGAGCGGCTGCACGCGGGCAGGATCAACGGCCGCGCGGTCATCCTGCCCAACGGCTGACCGCCGGACGACCCGCCGGGACGCCCGTGGAGGGCGCCCGGCGGGTCGTCCGTGGAGGGCGCCCGGCGGGTCGTCCGTGCTCTCAGGGAGCGGCCGTCACCACCTCGTCCGTCCGGGTGAGCCGCACAGGTTCGGTCCCGGACGAGCTGTGCCGCTCGGCCCAGTTCTCCAGAGCCGTACGACAGGCGTGGTCCAGATGGTGCAGGCCGGAGAGATCCAGCGAGATGGGCCGGTCCTCGGGCAGGGCCTCCAGGCTGTCGAGTATCTTCGGCAGCCGCAGGAAGGTCGCGTTGCCCGACAGCCGGGCCCGGACACCGTCGGCATCACTGCCGACGACCTCCAGCCTGATGTGTGAGGCGTCCCAGGCCGCCTTGGCCACCGACAGGGCCAGACCGGTCAGAACCCCCTCGAACATGTTCACCGTCACGATCGCCACGGCCGTGACGACCAGGATCAGCGCCTCCCCGCGGTGCTCGCGCCACAGCGCCACGAGGGCGCGCAGCGGGATCAGCTTCCAGCCGGCGTGGATGAGGATGCCGGCGAGCGCGGGCAGAGGGATGAGGCCCAGCGTGGACGGGAGGAGCGCCGCGAACAGGAGCAGCCACACACCGTGCAGCACCCGGGAGGCCCGCGTCCGCGCGCCTGCCTGCACGTTGGCCGAACTGCGTACGATGACCGCGGTCATCGGCAGTGCGCCGAGGAGTCCGCACACGGTGTTGCCCGTCCCCTGGGCCATCAGTTCCTTGTCGTACTGCGTGCGCGGGCCGTTGTGCAGCCGGTCCACCGCTGCCGCGCTGAACAGGCTCTCCGCGGAGGCGATCAAGGTGAAGGCGGCCACGGTCCCGAGCAGGCTCATGGTCGCGAGCCCGCCGAACTCGGACAACGCGGGTACCTGGACGGCGTCGAGGAGTCCCTGGACCTGGACCGTCCCGACCGGCAGGTCGAACGCCGGAACGGCGAGGGTGGCCAGTGCGACCGCGGCGAGTGCGCCAGGAACGGCCCGCACCCGCTTCGGCATCCTGTTCCATCCCACCATCAGGGCGATGGTCGCGGCGCCGACCGCGAGTGAGGCGAGAGCCGCGGAACTGGACACGCTGTCGGCCAGCAGGCCCGGAATGCCGGTCATCTTGCCCGTACCGGTGAGCGGTGCCTCGACGCCGGCGGCCGCGTAGAGCTGGCCCGCGATCAGGACGAGGCCGATGCCCGCGAGCATGCCCTCGACGACCGAGATCGAGATGGCCCGGAACCAGCGGCCCAGCCGCAGCGCGCCCATGGCCAGCTGAAGCAGCCCCGCCGTCAGCACGATCACCCCGAGCGCGGGCAGTCCGAAGGACTGGACGGCCTCGAAGACCAGCACGGTGAGACCTGCGGCCGGCCCCGACACCTGGAGACTGCTGCCGCGCATGAAGCCGGTGACGAGACCGCCCACGATGCCCGTGATCAGGCCCAGTTCTGCCGGGACCCCCGACGCGACGGCGACGCCCACGCACAGGGGCAGAGCGACGAGGAAGACAACGAGTGACGCGGCGAAATCCTGCCGCAGGTGAGGAAGCGCGGTGATCCGGCCCATGGCGGCCCTCATCCCGTGCGGAAGGGGGCCGAGCGCACGTCGCCGGGCGGGGGAGCCCAGGCGGCGCTGTCGCTGATGTGTGGGAGTTCTGCCGGGGAGTGTCCGACGAGAGATTGCATACCAGTGGTTCCTCCTGGCGCGCCGCAGGACGGCGCGTCGGCATACGTACGAGAACTGAGGGCCTGGAAGGCAGCGCGACATGGCCCCACGCCGATGGCCCCGCAGGATCGCGGGCAGGGGTGCGGCTCGTCGAGCGCCGGGGTCAGCTCAGCAGCGGAACACCTGGAGCACGGGGGAGGAGTGCGTGGCCGAGGATCTGGAGGCGTGATGCGCGCTGCCCATCGCCGCGACAGCCGCCGGTACGAGCATGCCGCCGATGTCACCGGTCACCGCGGAACGCGACGGTGCCTCAGGGCTGGGAACGGTCGCGGAGCGATGCCGGTCGCGCTGGCGCAGAAGGCCGTTCGACTCTCCCCCGCGCTCGGGCGTTCCGCAGGTGCGGTACTCCCCGGGTGTCTCTCCCGCGGTCGTCATCGGGAGGCCGGCCGCCCGGATTACGGGGGAGACGGTACGGGTATCCGCCGACGGGGTACCGGAGTGCGGGGCCAACAGGAAGCCCATCAGGAACGCGAGTACGAACCGGACCACCACTGCTCGCACCCTTCACCTCCTCCTGGATCACACCCGTCCTTCGGGACGCTAACAGGCCGGAACGCTTATGGAGTTAACCCTTTGTGAAGAGTCCGAAAGTCGATGCCCGACGACACGAACTGCGTGACGGAGGCCCCTGGCCTGGGGATGTACCCCGCGAATAGTTCTCAGCATTTGAGATCATCCGGGTCTGCGTGGCCGTCGTATATGCCGGGCGAGCGTAAATCAGCATATTCGCACAGCGGTTCGCCATATGTCGGTGCCGGGCATTGCGGCCTCTGGGCCACTTCTTGCCGTACGCGGGTGAAATCGAGCCGACACCGGGTCGGCATAATGTGGGCTGCGGGCCCGTCGGCTCCATAACCCTTCGGCCCCCGGGCAGGGTTCTCGGGCAGGGAGATGGCGATGGGCGGTCCGGCTGCTCCAGGCCGGCGCCTTTCCGGGCGGCCGCGGCAAAGATCACCGAGCTGAACACGGCAGGAAAAGCACTCGGGGTGGACGCGAGCGTCGTACAGGCCAGGCTCTGAGCGGCGGGAGACACGCCCTGGACCGGCCGTCGTGTCTGTGGGGAACCACGACGGGCTCCGGCGCCGGTTATGGGCGGCGTCCCCAGGCTGAGACCATCGGGGCCGTCGCCAGGTCGAGTTGTCCCGTGGCGACGTTCGACAGATGGCGGTCGATGTCCTCGTCGGTCGCGATCCCCGCCGCCACGAGACGGCCACGGATCTGCCGGACGGTCGCCGCCTCGAGAACGGTGCAGGCCGGCGACGTGATCGGGAAGTAGGCATCCGCCTGTACGTCGCCCAGGCCTGCTTCGCGCAGCAGCCGCGGCAGGGTCCGGCCGTACGAGAGGTCGGCACCGCGCGAGGCCATGAGCTCACGGAACCCGGACCGCAGACGGTTGGCCAGCCCCTGCTCGGGGCCCGACTCGTCCGGGCACAGCAAGGGCTGCAGCCCCGGATCGGCATCCTCCAGGAGCAGCACACCGCCGGGTCGCAGCGCCTGGACCATGCGGCGCAGCGCCTCGGCACGGTCGACGACGTGCACCAGGACCAGCCGGGCGTGCACCAGGTCGAAACCACCCGGCGGCGGAGGATCGGCCGCGACGTCGTGGCGCAGGACCTCGACGACGTCGGAGGCGGCGTCCCGGGCCCAGGACACGTCGATGTCGGTGCAGACCACCTGTCCCGCCGCGCCGACCCGCTCGGCGAGACCCGCAGGGACCGAGGGGCCGCCCGCTCCGACCTCCCAGCACCGCATGCCCCGGGTGACACCGATCCGGTCGATGTGCCGGAACGTCACCGGATCGAACAGTTCGGCCAGCGCACCGAACCGGATGCCTGCCTCCGACTGCTGGTTGTCCAGCAGATACCCGTGGTCCGTGCCGTGCTCGGCCATGCCCTGTGCCACCGTCGCTCTCCGTCCGCCGGACTCGAAGTCCACCACGGGGCACCCACTCCTCGCCAACCGGTCTCCGGGGCCGGGGTTCACAGGAGCCGCTTGCGGCCCCAGAGGATGACGAAGGTGGCGACGCCGGCGGCGAGGGCGAGCATGATGCCGGCTCCGAGCAACTGCATCGTCTGCATCTGGGACACGGGGAGGTAGTCGATGGACCAGCCGATGACGTGCTTCGACTCCAGGCAGGCGGTGTGCGCCCGGTCGTCCTCGATCTGATCGAGGCAGGTGGTCCAGTCCAGGCGGCCCCCGGAGCTGGTGAGGAAGTAGGTGCCCTGTCCCAGCTGCTCCGCCTCGGTGGGCAGCTCCGGCCGTACGGCGCCGGGGCCGACGCCCTTGTCGGTGCTGACCGACATGACGTGCCCCAGGCTCCTCCAGAGTTCGCTCCAGAGGAATCCGATCGCCACGACGATGCCGAGCGTGACCACCATCGATACCAGCGTGCGGCGCAGGAGCAGGCCGACCGCCACGCCCACGGTGAACGTGAGCAGGGCGTAGGCCACCGGTACGACCCCTGTGACACTGAAGAAGGCGGTCCAGATGAGGCCGCTGGAAAGCCCCTTGACCGGGTGCCACCACCAGGTGAGGACAGCGGTGAGCACGCCGGTCGACAGGGCGAGCATCGCGGCGGGAACGGCGAGCTTCACGATGAGCCACCGCACTCGGCTGACGGACTGCGAGGTGACCAGCTTGGCGGTGCCGGTTTCCAGGTCACCCGCGATGAGCGGAGCCCCGAGGAGGACACCGGCGAGGATGGGGATGTAGCTGAGGTAGCTGCCGATGCTGAACAGGGGGTCGACGTACGTCTCGAACTCGGGCGGCAGGCCGCCGGGCCTCCGCGAGGTCGGGGCCTGGGTGGCCAGGTAGTCCATCATCTGCCCGCGCAGGTAGACCATGACGGCCACGCCGATGAGGGTGACGCCGATGAGCGTCCAGAACGCGGCGCGGTGCTGGCGCCAGACGAGCCAGACCGGACCGCCGAGCCGGGGGATCCAGTGGTTCCGTGCGGGTCCGGCGGGCGCCGGGCGGGCCGGTTCGCGAGTGAGCGTGGTCATGCCGTCACAGCCTTCGTACGGTCGTGGGTGATGATGTCGTGGATGTCGCCGACGCGGGCGCTGGGGGAGATCAGCGCAGGCGCGTCGGGTGACCGCAGGTAGGCGAGCAGGAGCTCCTCCAGAGTGGGAGGTTCGGCCTGCCGGCCGTATTCGACCGGTCCGCCGAGGCGCACCAGGACGCCCGGCCGGCCCTCGTTGTGGGAGTCGATGACCCTGTGCGGCGCGAGTGCGGGGGACGAGCCGCCCCCGGGAACGGCGAGCAGCGCGTGTGCGGCGCGCAGCTCGTCCACCTCGCCCGCGAGGCGCAGACCGCCGTTCGCGATGACGAGGAGGTAGTCGCAGATGTGCTCCAGTTCGGCGAGCATGTGCGAGGAGACCAGCACCGTGGTGCCGTGCTGGGCGGCCTCCGCCGTCAGGGTGGCCATGAGCTCGCGGCGGACAAGCGGGTCCAGATCCGCCATCGGCTCGTCGAGGATGAGCAGGTCGGGGCGCTTCCCGAAAGCCAGGGCGAAGGCGACGCGGGTGCGCTGCCCCCCGGACAGTGTGCCGACCTTCGCCTTCAGCGGTACCTGGCCCGCCCGGACGATGCCCTCGGCGACCTCTTGGTCCCAGTGAGGGTTGAACTCGCGTCCCAGCCGCAGGGTTTCCGCGACGGTGAAGCGCCGGAACAGCGGCTTCTCCTGGGTCAGGAACGCGGTCCGCAGGACGGCCTCCGTCGACCCCGGCGCCGCGCCGAACACCCGCAGCGCGCCGGTCGTCGGCCGGATCATGTTGGTGGCCAGGCCCATCAGGGTGCTCTTGCCGGCTCCGTTCGGGCCGACGAGGCCGCACACCCGTCCGGCAGGCAGCCGGAAGGAGACGTCCCGGAGCGCCCAGCCGCGCCGGTACTGCTTGCCGAGCCCATGGGCCTCGATCGCAGCCGGGCCGACGGGGCGCCCGAGCCCCGGCCCGCTGCCGTGGTGCACCTCTGCGTGGTTCATGTGACTCCTGTGCGTGTGGGAGGGTCGGCTATGACGCGCCGCCCGGGGTGGACACCACTCTTCTCCGCCCTGGCCTGCGGCGGATCGGGCAAAAGACAGATCATGCGCGGCCGACTCCGACTTTCGGCCGGTCGGCGGGAGGACGGTGAGAGAGATGCTGGAGAGGTTGGCCGCATCCACAGCCACACGAGGCAAGGACCATACGCAGCTACTTGTCGCGGTCCGGCTGCTGCTGCTCGTCGGCCTGGCCGGCCTCGTCGTGCTGGACTGGGTGGGCGGCGATTTCTACCGGATCGGGGACGGCTCCGCGCTGGGCCCCGCCAAGCTGGGTGGCGCCCTGCTGGCCGTCGCTCTCGTCGTCGCTTCGTCCCGGCTCGGCAGCCGGGCGCTGCCGGCAGCCGGCTGCACGCTGGCGGTCGTGTCGCTGTGTCTCTCGGTGGTGCTGCACATGGAGATGTCGGTCGGCGCGCAGGCACTGGGATACGCCGAACCAGCGGCTCTGGTGTGGCTCCTCCTGGTCGTCGCCCGGCGGGGGAAGCCGTCGTGGGCGGCGGTGGCTGTTCCCCTGCTGTACCTGGCGATCGTGCTGCGACCGGTGTCGGTCCAGGTCAAGCAGTCCACGACCATCTTCGCGTTGATCTTCGCCCTGGCAGCGCTCACGGTGCTGAGCATCGGCCTCGGGATGCGTCTGCTCCTGGTGGACCGGCGGCGCCAGGCGGCGGCTCTCAAACTGGAGCAGCGGACGGAGTTCGCCAGGGATCTGCACGACTTCGTCGCCCACCACGTGACCGGCATCGTCGTACAGGCGCAGGGAGCCCACGCGATCGCGGACCGGCGGCCCGAACTGGTGCCGCCCGCGCTGCGGCGGATCGAGCAGGCGGGCTCGGAGGCGCTCACCTCCATGCGGCACATGGTGGGGATGCTCCGCGACGCCGACGGGGAAGTGGCCCTGACGCCGCTGTCGGGCATCGGCGAAGTGCGTTCCCTCGTGGAGGAGTTCTCGGCCGTCGGAGGCGCCCGGGCCCGGCTCGATCTGGAAGGAACCTTCGACGACCTGCCGGTGGAGGTGACCACCACCGCACACCGGGTGGTGATGGAGGCCCTCACCAACGTACGCAAGCACGCCCACGGTTGCACCGAGGTGCGGGTGCGCGTGGACCGTTCGGGAGACCGGCTCACCGTACGGGTCAGCGACGACGGGCGGCCGCGCCATGTCTCCCACAGCGGCTTCGGGCTGAAGGGCCTGGCCGAGCGGGTGGCCCTGATCGGTGGGAGCGTCCAGGCGGGCCCCGTGACGGCCGGCGGCTGGGGCGTCGAGGCGACGCTCCCCGTGTCCACGGCAGGGGTGGCGGTCCGATGACGATCCGAGTGCTGATCGCCGACGACCAGGCGATGGTCCGAGCCGGGTTCGCGATGATCCTCGCCGCGGAGGACGACATCGACGTCGTGGGGGAGGCCACGGACGGTGTGCACGCCGTGGAACTCGCCGAGCGCCACAGGCCCGACGTGGTGCTGATGGACATCCGTATGCCCCGCATGGACGGCCTGGAGGCACTGCGCAGACTGACCCGCCCCGGCACGGTGAACCCGCCGAAGGTCGTCGTGGTCACGACGTTCGACGACGACGAGTACGTCCAGCGCGCCCTGGGCGAAGGCGCCTCCGGCTTCCTGATCAAGGACTCCGGCCCTGCGCTGCTCGTCGAGGCCATCAGGGCGGCCGCCTCCGGCGAGGCACTGGTCAGTCCTGCCATCACCGTACGGTTGCTGCGGCGTCTCAACAGCGCCGTGCCCGCCGCCCGGGAACCGCACACCGCGCTCTCCGCACGGGAGATGGACCTGGTGCGTCTGGTGGCCAGAGGGCTGACCAACGCAGAGATCGCCACCGAGCTCTCCATCTCGGTGGGCACGGTCAAGACTCATCTCGCCAATGTCCAGATCAAGCTGTCCGCGCGTAACCGTGTGGAGATCGCCGCCTGGGCCTGGGAATCCGGCCTGGTCGACGGGCGGGGCTAGGAACCAGGGGCAGCGCACCGGCGGCTCCCGGGCGAGGGCAGACGGGAAACCGCTGGAAGCGCGGACCTTGCCGTGCTTGCATGAGCTTCATGGTGTCCACCGACCGTTTGCTCGCCTTCGCCGCCATGTCGTTCCTGCTGATCATCATCCCCGGGCCCAGCGTCCTGTTCGTGATCGGGCGGGCGCTGGCGCAGGGGCGCCGCGCCGCGCTGACCACGGTGCTGGGAAACACGCTCGGCGCCTACGTGCTCATCGTGGCCGTGGCGTTGGGCATCGGGTCCGTCGTGGAACGCTCCGTGCTCGTCTTCACCGTGCTCAAGCTGGTGGGCGCCGCCTACCTGGTGTATCTCGGCGTCAAGGCCTGGCGGGAACGCGGTTCGCTGCAGGCCTCGTTCGCCGGCGGGGCGGCTGGGCAGGGCGGCCTGCGCACGTTCTGGGAGGGGTTCGCGGTCGGTGTGTCGAACCCCAAGACCATCGTGTTCTTCGCGGCCGTCCTGCCGCAGTTCGTCGACCGCGGTCAGGGGCATGTCGCGGTTCAGATGCTCGTGCTCGGCCTGGTCTTCAACGCCATCGCGGTCGCCTCTGACTGCGCGTGGGGACTGGTCGCGTCCACCGCCCGGGACTGGTTCGCTCGCTCGCCCCAGCGGCTCTCCCTGGTCGGCGGAGTCGGTGGGCTCGCGATGATCGGCCTCGGCGTCACCGTGGCCGCGACCGGGCGCAAGGAATGAATGCCACCGCCTTCCAGAAGATCTGCGCCCGGACCACCGTCTCTTCAGTCCAGGTCGGACATGTCGAGCACGAAGCGGTAGCGGACGTCGTTCCGCCGGAGGCGGGCGAGTGCCGTGTCCACCTGTGACGACGGGAGTACTTCGACGTCGGCGGCGATGCTGTTGTCGGCGCAGAACTGGAGCATCTCGGCTGTCGCCACGCGGCCTCCGCTGCCCGCGGAACTGAGTTTCTTGCGGCCGATGAGCAGGTCCATGGCCTCGACGGTGACGGGGCCCAGGTAGCCGAGGAGGCTGAGGGTGCCGTCCATCGCCACCAGCTTCAGATACGGGGCGAGGTCGTGAGGGGCGGAGATGGTGTCGATGACGACGTCGAAGGTGTCGCGTGCCGTGGCCATCTGCTGGGTGTCGGTGGACGCGATGAGGTCGTGAGCGCCGAGCTTGCGGGCGTCGTCGCGCTTGTCCTGGGTGCGGCTGATGACGGTCGTGGTGGCGCCGAGTGCCACGGCCATCTTGACCGCGAGGTGGCCCAGGCCGCCGAGGCCGGCCACGGCGACGCGAGTGCCGGGGCCCACGCCGAGGGAGCGCAGGGGTTCCCAGACGGTGACGCCGGCGCACATCAGCGGGGCGGCCGCGGCCGGGTCGAGGCCGGAGGGGAGCGGGTAGGCGAAGGTGTCGCGCACGACGTACTCGCGGGAGTAGCCGCCCAGGGTGGTCGACCCGTCCTGCCGGTCGGTGCCGCCGTAGGTCAGGGTCGGGAAGGAGTGGCAGAAATTCTCCTGTCCCGCTTCACACATGGCGCACACGCCGCAGGAGTCGACGATGTTGCCCACCGCGACGTGGTCGCCGGCCGAGAAGGCGGTCACCTCGGCCCCGGTCCCGGTCACCACGCCGGTGAATTCGTGGCCGGGTGTCAGGGGCGCTTCCGTGCGCGGGTCGTGGGCATGCAGGGCGTGCAGGTCGGTGTGGCACACGCCGCAGTAGTCGACCCGCACCGCGATGTCGTCCGGGCGCAGGTCACGGCGCTCCAGCGAGGTACGCCGCAGCGCCGTCGGGCCTACGGCCTGCCATCCGGTGGTGGTTCGCATAACCGACTCCTTAAACAGACTGTTCTGTCTGTTGCAGCGTAAAGGCGTTCGCACCCCAAGGCAAACCAACTGTTCTGTTTGGTAGGATGCGGGCATGCCGGAACAGCCCCAGACCTCGCGAGGCGCCGCGACCTACCAGCGCATCCTGGACGCCGCGACCGAAGAGTTCGCCCAGCACGGCATCGCCGGGGCGCGCATCGAACGCATCGTGACGGCAGCGCGCACCAACAAGGCGCAGCTCTACGCCTACTTCGGCGACAAGGAGCGACTCTTCGACGCGATCTTCCTCAGCTCGCTGGAACGCATCACCGACGTCGTGCCCATCGACGCCGAGGATCTCGCGGAGTGGGCCGTTCGTCTCTACGACGAATACCTGCGCCGCCCCGACCTCATCCGGCTGGCGACCTGGACACGACTGGAGCGCCGGCCTGCCGGGCACCTCGTCGAGACGCACCAGCACTACGACGACCGCAAGCTCACGGCCATCGCCGAGGCCCAGGCCGCCGGGCGGGTCCGCGCAGGTGATCCGTTCGACATCATGGCCGTGGTCATCGCCATGTCCATGGCCTGGTCGCCGGTCAGCAACGTATACGCGGCCAGCAGCCGAGAACCCGATGACGTACATGACCAGCGCCGCGCCCTGCTCCGCGAGTGCGTCCGAAGCGCCACCGCGGCCGGCCCGGACGACGTATCCCCCTCATGACTGCCGGCCGCACCCCCGGTGACACCCACGCACGTCGACCGGGCTCCGGTCGGGACCGGAGCCCGGATCTCACGCCGGAACCACAGGGCCTACTTCGGGTCGCGGCCGAACTGCGCCTTGGACCAGCTGAAGCCGAGGGCGGTGAGCGCCAGGCACCATGCGAGCGCGAGCCACCCGTCGTGGCCGATCTCAGTACCGAGGAGCAGCCCGCGCAGGGTCTCGATCACGGGCGTGAACGGCTGGTACTCGGCGATGGGCTGGAACCACCCCGGCATGGCGTCGACCGGGACGAAGGTGCTGGAGATGAGCGGCAGGAAGATGAGCGGCATCGCGTTGTTGCTGGCCGCCTCGGCATTCGGGCTGACCAGGCCCATGCCGACCGCGATCCAGGTGAGCGCAAGGGCGAACAGCGCGAGCAGCCCGAACGCGGCGATCCATTCGAGGACCGTGGCATCCGTGGACCGGAACCCGATGGCCACGCCGATGGTCCCGACGAGGACCACGCTCATCACGCACTGCAGCACACTGCCGACGACGTGCCCGATGAGGACCGACTGGCGGTGGATCGCCATCGTGCGGAAGCGGGCGATGATGCCCTCGGTCATATCCGTGGAGACGGACACCGCGGTGCCGATCGTGGTGCCGCCGATGGTCATGATGAGGATGCCGGGGACGAGATACGCGATGTACCCGGACCGGCCTTCCCCGCCGTCCCCGATGCCGGCGCTCATGACATCGCCGAAGATGTAGACGAAGAGAAGCAGCAGCATGACCGGCGTGAGCAGCAGATTGAGTGTCATGGACGGGTAGCGCCGGGCGTGCAGCAGATTCCGCCGCAGCATCGTGGACGAGTCGCGCACGGTGAGGGAGAAGGCGCTCATCGGACGGTCTCCTTGGGCTGGTCGGGGATGTCGGTACCGCCGGTCAGGGCGAAGAAGACGTCGTCGAGGTCGGGGGTGTGCACGGTGAGCTCGTCCGCCTCGATGCCGGCCGAGTCCAGCCAGTCGAGGATGGAGCGCAACTCGCGCTGGCTGCCGTCGCTGGGGATCTGCAGCGCGAGTGCCTCGTCGATGGGGGTGCCCCCTGTTCGAGCGAAGCCGAGAGCCTGCGGGATGGTGGCCTCGCGTAGGAGAGCGGCGGCGGACCGGTACGTGGCCGGGTCGGAGAAGCGGAGTTTGACGTGTCCGCCGGGGACGATCCGTTTGAGTTCCTCGGCGGTCCCGTGAGCGGCGATCCTGCCGTCGTGGAGTACGGCGATGCGGTCGGCGAGTTCGTCGGCCTCGTCCAGGTACTGGGTGGTGAGGAAGACGGTGACGCCGCTGGTGACGAGTTCGCGGATGATGCCCCACATGGTGTGGCGGCTGCGCGGGTCGAGGCCGGTGGTGGGCTCGTCGAGGAAGATGATCCGCGGGTTGCCGACCAGGGTCATGGCGATGTCCAGACGGCGCTTCATGCCGCCGGAGTACGTGGAAGCGGGCTTCGTCGCGGCATCGGTGAGGCCGAAGCGCTCCAGCAGTCCGGCGGTGACCTGGCGTCCCTCGCTCCTGGGGAGGTGGTGCAGGTCCGCCATGAGGAGCATGTTCTCCTCGCCGGTGATCAGGCCGTCGACGGCGGAGAACTGGCCGGTGACACCGATCGCGGCCCGCACCCCGTGCGGTGACGTGGCGAGGTCGTGGCCCGCTACATGGGTCTGCCCGCCGTCTGCGGTGATGAGCGTGGAAAGGATCTTCACCGCAGTGGTCTTGCCGGCGCCGTTCGGGCCGAGCAGGGCGAAGACGGATCCGGCCGGGACATGCAGATCGATGCCGTCGAGGACGGTCCTGTCGCCGTAGGACTTGCGTAGACCGACGGCGGAGATGGCGGCGTGAGGCTGTGGACCGGCCCCCTGTTTAGGCGTGGGCATGACAGATGAAGGCATGGAGCCCTCCCTTTCGAAGGCTGAGGTGACAGTGAAGTGACGGGGGAAGCAGGTGATCGGCGGGGCGGCGTTCAGGCCTTGGCGCGGCGGATGTCGATGTTTCCGTGCCGGGTGCGGGCGCGGATCTTGACGGTGTCCTCGGCCCCGTCCGGGGCTTCGGACGCGGTCAGTGAGTTGCGCACCTGACCGGAGCCCGAGTTGACGTCGAGCCAGGCGGCCGTGCCCTCACGGACGCCCACATCGATGGCGCCGTAGCTGGTCTCCAGCTGGGCGTTGCCGCGCGCTACTTCGCCGACCCGCAGAGTGCCGTGGGCGGTGGTGGCGGTGACCGAGTCCTCGGCGTGCCGGATCTCGATGTCGCCGTTGGCGCCGCTCACCCGCAGTTCGCCGGTCGCGGTGTCGACGGTCGTGGTGCCGTGCGAGTTCTTCAGGACGGCGGGGCCGTCGACGAGGCCGACGCGCAGGCTGCCGGAGCTGGTGGTGATCTCGGCAGAGCCCTCGACGCGGTCCACGCTGATGGAGCCGTGGGAGGCCTTGAGCCACAGCGGGCCGGTCGTGTCGAGGCGGACGTCTCCGGACGAGGTCTTCACCCGGACCTCGCCGAGCCGGCCCTCGCCGAGCACCTGCGCCCACGCGCCGGTCATGTCGATGTGCGAGCCCGTGGGCAGTTCGACCGTCACGTCCACGGTGCCGGTGCGGCCGAGCAGATTGGACTTGGGTGTCCTGACCGTCAGCGAGCCGCTCGCGTACGTGATCTCGGTCTGCTCCGCCGTCCGCGCGTCCAGGTCCTTCTTCGGGTCACGGGGCCCCACCGCGACGACCGTTTCGTGGCGGTCGCCCGCGGTGAACTGGATGGAACCGGCCTCCACGTGCGCGGTGACCGAGATCGGTTCGGGAGTGTCGAAAGAAGGCATGGCTGTCCCGTCCTCTTGGGTCTTCAGGGCGTCCCCGCTGGTGGGACGTGGTGTGGGTGAAGTGGTGCGGGCCGGGTGCGCTCAGCGCACCCAGCCCGTGAAGCTCTGTCCGACGGTCCGGGTCTTCTCCGTCGTGCGCGGCCGGGTGTCGCTGTCGGCCGCGGCCGACACGGCGCGGACCACCCACGCGTTGACCGACAGGCCCTCGCGGGCCGCGGCCTCCTCGGCGCGGGTCTTGAGGTGGGCCGGCAGGCGGAGATTGACGCGGGCGGTGCCGCCCTCGTCGCTGTCGGCCGGGCTGCCGGGAGATTCGACGGGCGCGGCCGGCCCCGTGTGGGCGCCGCCGTCGGCGGGCGGCGGTGTCACCACGAAATCGGGGTCGAGTCCGCGCAGCCGTACGTCGACCGAGCCGGGGGCGAGTTCGCGGGTGATCTCGTCCATCGCGGCGGAGAGCACGTTGAGCATGGTCAGCCGGGTCGCCGACTCCAGGGGAGCGGTGAGCCTCTCTGCCAGCTCGCGGGCTTCGTCGCCGCCGGCTTCGGCGGCCACCGCCAGTTCGCGGCGGATGGTGTCGACGTACGGGGTGAGGTCCATTGCGCCATCATGGCACCACGATGGCGCCAAGTGCAAGAGTGTGGCGCCACCTCAGGGTCGGGTCGCCACGGGTACCCCGCTTGACCTGGTGAAATGCCCTGGCATTCATCGAGGCGTCTATGGCGCCAAGAGGGCGAGTGTGCTTCTGGTGGCGCGGAATGGCGCCAGGTGGCGCCGCATGGTGCCAAGCCGAACGGCAGCGCGGCGGTGCCTCCGTGTCCGTAGAGGCATCACCGCGCTGCCGTGTGTCGCCTGCACCCGGGCCGCAGGCCCGGCGGGTCCCCGTCAGCCGAGGGGTTCGAACGGGCCGGGGGTCTCGCCCGTCCAGCGGTGCAGACGGATCTCGCCCTCCTGCCCGACGACGCCGTCCTCCTCGACGGCCCGGCCCTCCGCCACGTAATAGCGTCCGTCGCCCAGCGCGTCGAACCCGTAACTGCCGTGGAACTCCCAGCCGCGGATGCCTGTCGCGTCGTCGCGCAGACCGGCCTCGCGAAGGGTGAGGAGACTGCCGGTCTCCGGCGCGGGCTGCCCCTCGATCTCGCCGCGTACCGGCTCGGCGGAGCCGTCGACGGTGAAGAAGGAGTAGTTGGGGAAGCCCTCCTTGCTGCCCTTGTAGACCGCCATGATCCAGTTCCTGGTGTACGGGTCGTACTGGAGGTTCTGCACGCCGTAGGTGGTGTTGCCCGTGCGGACGAAGAACTTGCCGTCGTGGTGCTCGGGGCCGCTGTGGTGCGGTGCGTCCTGGGAGAGCGGTCGCGCGTACCTGTCCCAGGTGCTGATGTCGTACTCAAGGATCACCTGGTGGTCGTTGTCGGTCCGGCCGGTGTGGGAGTAGACGCCGTACGCGACCTTCAGCGTCTGCCTGCCACCCCGCTCGCCGAACTCGGGGCCGAACGACACGCCGTCGATACCGCTGCATCCGTAGCGGTGATCGGCGGTGTCGGCGGTGTCGCCGTCGAAGACGCCGTCGCCGTCCATGTCGGCGGTGAAGTCCTCGGCCACCTCGTCGAGATGGACCGCGGTCATGACGCCGTCCCGCTCGGCGTTCATCCCCACCCGGTCGATCGCGCGGGCGTCGAAGACCGCGATGTAGAACGACTCCGCCGACTTGTACTCGAGCGATCCGTACACCCTGCCGTCCCGGTCGTCGACGTCGATGTCACCGAGGTGTCCGGTGAGGCCCTCGACGGTCCCGATGACCTTCCCGCCGAGATCGGTCTTGACCAGCTGCTGGGTGAACGACCAGTAGACGAACCCGCGTCTGCGGTCCACGGTCACCCCCTGCAGATGGCTGGTCGGCCAGGCGCCGCCGTACACATAGGAAGGCAGTTCGTGCTGCCGGCCGCCACGGTCGCCGTCGGCTGCGAGGCCGGGGGCGGCGGCGGCGAGGAGGAGGGCCGGGACACTGATCCCGGCGACGAGAACGGATCGGAACGTCCGGAGCTTGCAGCGCACGCGGTTTCCCTTCCACGAGATCGTGAGCCGTTCGGTGAGGGCCCGAACGGGAGGCCCTAGGTCCGCAGCACCTCCGGGTTCGCGCAGTGGGCCGGGGCGCCGCCGGCCAGGAACCGGGCGACCTCACCGGCCACGAGGGCGGACGCGTTGTGCGCGGTCTGCTTGCTGGCGCCGGCCAGATGCGGGGTCATGACGACGTTGGGGGTACGCCGCAGCCGGGAGGCGGCCGGGACCGGCTCCTCGGGAAAGACGTCGAAGGCGGCACCGAAGAGCCGGCCCTCGTCCAGGGCGTCGCAGACGGCGTCGTAGTCGAGCAGAGAGCCACGCGCGCAGTTGACGACCACCCCGCCCGGAGGCATGAGCCCGATCAGCTCGCGGGAGAGCAGCCCCTCGGTCTCCGGGGTGGCCCGGGCGTGCACGGTGACGAAGGAGGAGCGGCGCATCAGTTCGGGAAGCTCCACCCGGTCCGCCGGGCCCAGGGCGGCCTCGTCCGCGTACGGGTCGGCGACCAGGACGCGGGCGCCGAATCCATGGACGATGCGGGCCACCCGGGAGCCGACGGCGCCGTATCCCACGATGCCGACCGTGCTGCCCTCCAGCTCCGGGCCGACGCTGTCGTAACGGTAGTAGTCGCCCCGCCAGACACCCGCGGTGAGGTCCTGGTGGGTGGCGGGCACACGGCGGGTGGCCGCCAGCATCAGGGCGACCGTGTGCTCGGCGGTGGCGGTGGCGTTGCGGCCGGGAGCGAAGGTGACCGCGACACCGTGCCGGGTGGCCGCCGCCAGATTGGCGTTGACCGGGCCGCCCCGGCCGACGCAGAACAGGCGGAGCCCCGGACTCGCGTCCAGGACCCGCTCCGTGAGCGGTGCCATCTGGGTGACGCAGATGTCCACACCGTCCAGCGCCTCGATGAGCTGGTCCTCGGTACCCGACGCCTCATGGACCTCCGCCACCGTGCCGAACGGCTCGACGGGCCAGGGCAGGGTGAGTTCGCGGAAGGTGGCCCCGGGTGCGACCGGCCGGAGGTGGTCGGTGAACAGGGAGTTGCGGACGAAGTGGTCGCCGGCCACGAGGATCGTGGTCACTCGGGTGCTCCTGGGGTCACGTGCTGGTTCAGCGCCAGCAGCGAGGATGTGCCGTCTCGGAGGATCAGTTCGTTCAACGCGCAGTTGGCCAGGTGGGGGAAGACACGGCGGTAGTCCCGCAGCGGGACACCGAGCAGTCGGCACAGTGTGAGCCGGATCGCGGTGGAGTGGGCCACGACGAGCACCCGCCCGTCCTGATGTCCGGCCCGCAGGCCGGACAGGACGTCGGCGTAGCGTTCACCGACGGCGGAGGGATCCTCCCCCTCCGGGAAGTGGCTGCCGACCGGGTCGGCCTCGAAGGCCTTGAGCGCGCCGGGCAGCCGCTCCCGCATCTCGGCCCGGGTCATCCCCTCGGCGACACCGAAGTCGACTTCGCGCAGCCGTGGTTCCAGGACCAGCGGCAGACCGGCGCTGGCCGCACTCCCCTCCGCGGTCTGCCGGCAGCGTCGCATCGGGGAGGACCACACCGCCGTGAGCTCCGCCCGCCCCGCCCAGGAGGCGAGTTGGGCGGCCTGGGCACGGCCGCGCTCGGAGAGATCGATGTCGGAGACCCCGGCGTAGCGGTTCTCGGCATGCCAGACGCTCTCCCCATGGCGGACGAGCATGACATGGAGGCTCATCGTGAGATCCCTTCTCGTGCGTGGGCCGCGACGGTCCCGGGCAGCCAGCCACGCCCGGCCAGCAGATCGAGCAGCCGTGCGTACCCCTCGTCATGGGCGGACCGGTGCGAGGCCCGCGGCTCCAGCACCCGGTCCGGCCGCACCATCGCGGCGGCGGCACGGTCCAGACCGCCCGGATCCCCGCAGGCGGAGGCGGCGAGTACGGCCATGCCCAGCGCGGGCTGGGCATGCCGGGGCAGGGAGACGGGCCGGCCAAGCACATCGGCGCGCAGCTGGTTCCACACCGGGTTACGGGTCGCGCCGCCGGTGAGGACGACGGGCCCGTCGGTGGGGGCGCCGAGCAGGGCGACGTAGTCGAAGCAGAGGCGTTCGACGTACGCGACGCCCTGCATCAGCGCGGCGAAGTCCTCGGCAGGGCCCGCCGGTTCCCGGCTGCCGAACGCGACGGCCTCGGGGGCGACGAAAGGGAACCGCTCCCCGGGCGAGACCAGCGGATAGCGCAGCAGCCCGGTGGGCAGCAGGGGCGCCGCCTCGGCGGTCAGCCGGTCCAGGCCGGCGTCGGCGAACTCCCGCGTGACCAGGCCGGCACCGACACTGGAGGCACCGCCGGGAAGCCAGTGACCGGAGGGAGAGCGGTGGGAGTAGACGACACCGTCCGGGTCGTGCAGAAGGTCCTCCGTGACTCCCTTGAGGACGAGCGTGGTGCCCAGGACCGAGTTCCAGCTGCCGACCGAGGTCGCCCCGGAGCCCAGTTGGGCCGCGCAGCCGTCGGTCATCCCGGCGACCACGGGAATGCCGGGGACGAGCCCGCACTCCGCCGCGGCGCCGGCACAGACCTCGCCGATGACGGTGCCGGGCCTCACCAGGCCGGGCAGGACCCCGGCGGGGATCCCCAGCGCGGCGAAGACCTGTTCGGGCCAGGTCACCGTCGCGGCGTCGGCCCCCGACTTGAGGGCGTTGCTGGTGTCGGTGGGCACCTCGTGTCCGACGAGCCTGCGGTTGATGACGTCGTTCTGATGGGCGAGGCGCCAGCCGTCCGCCACCGTGTGCGGGTACCGGCCGAGCAGCCAGCGGAGCTTGGGAAGCCCCCAGGAGCGCTGCATCCGCCGGTAGCCGGCCCTGGCCCACTGCTGTTCGCCGAGCGCGTTGACCTGTTCCGCCTCCACGGTGGCGCGCCCGTCGTCGTACATGAGGCCGGGGACGACGCATCTGCCGTGCCGGTCGGTCAGGGTGAGGGTCCCGGAGGTCGCGTCGACGGCCAGGGCCCGGATGCGACGCGGGTCCGCGCCCGTGGCACAGACCTGTCCGACGGCCGAGCAGACCGCACGCCACCACTGTGCCGGGTCCTGTTCATGGCGTTCGGCCCGCCGGTTACTGGTCAGCGGCGACGACCCCGTGCCGAGCAGACGGCCGTCCGAGGTCACGGCGACCGCACGGACCCCCTGAGTGCCGAGGTCGATGCCCAGCCACAGGTCCGGGCCGGCGCCGGTCATACGCCGGCTCCGCCCGTGAGGCCCGCGCCGTCGCGGCCGAGTGCCCAGATCGGCCGGTGCAGCTCCCGCAGCCGCAGGAACTCCGTATAGCGGTCGCCCACGGCCCGGCCCTTCGCGGGGTCCGGCTCATAGGTGCCGGAGATCCGGACGTGCCGTGCCACCGCGGTGGGGAAGTCCGGCTCGCGGCCGGTCGCGACCATGCCGGTCAGCCAGGCGCCGCGTGCCCCGGTCTCCGTGTCGGCGGGGATCGCCACCGGCAGCCCGACGACATCCGCGATCAGCCGCGTCCAGTACGCGCTCCGGGAACCGCCGCCGCTGAGGGTCAGCAGCTCGGGGGTGGCCGCGGAGGCGGCGAGGCAGTCGCGGATGGCCATGGTGACGCCCTCCACCACGGCGCGCGCCACGTCCTCCCGGCCGCTGTCCAGGGACAGACCCGACAGTGAGCCGCGGGCCCCCGGGTCGAAGAACGGCGCCCGTTCCCCGGACGAGGAGACATAGGGCAGGAACCGCACCCCGGCCGTGTTCTCGGCGCCCCGCTCTGCCAGGGCCATCAGGTCGGCGACCGAGGCGAGCCCGAGAAGCCGTGCGCCCCAGTGCAGCATGTCTCCGCCGCTCATGGTGGGGAAGGCGCGCAGGTAGTGACCGGGGACGCCCAGCGTGACGGTGATGCCCACGGGGTCGTCGGTGAGCACCGAGCCGGGTGAGTCGGTGACGGTCTCGGTGGACAGCGTGGTGCCGAGTACGGTGCATGCCCGGCCGGTGCTGACCGCGCCGGAGCCGATGGCGGTGGAGCAGATGTCGTAGGGCGCCAGCACCACCGGGATGCCCGCGGGCAGTCCTGTCCCGGCGGCCGCGGTGGCGCTGAGCGCGGTCACACGGTGGTCGTCGTCCCGGAGCTCGGGCAGCAGGCCTCGGGCCCACTCCAGTCCGTACAGCTCGAACAGCCGGTCGGACCAGGTGCGTCGCGCGATGTCCAGGAACGGGGCCGACGCCTCGGACTCGTCCACGGCAGCCTCTCCGGTGAGCTGCAGGAAGAGCCAGCCGCCGCAGGTCAGCAGGTGGCGGGAACGGTGCGTCCGGTCCGGGTCGTGCTCCCGCATCCAGGCGAGTACGGCGTTGGGCATGCCGGTGGACAGCCGGGAGCCGCAGATCCTGAAGGCCTGCTCCAGGGTGCCGTCGCGCTCCCACCGGCTGACCAGGCCGGCCGCCCGGCCGTCGTTCCAGAGCACGGCGGGTCCGGTGGGGTGGCCCCGCTCGTCGACGAGCCATGCCCCGTCGCCCTGCCCGGTGACGGCTACCAGCTCGGGCGGCTCGGGCAGCGCGGCCACGACCTCGCGGGTGGCTGAGGCGACCGCCTCCCAGACCTCGCCCATGTCCTGCTCCGCCAGGCCCGGCCGGGGCCGCAGCACCCGGGTCGGCCGGTGGCCGGCCGTCAGTTCCGTGCCGTCGGATCCGTATCCGACGACCTTGACCGTGGTGGTGCCGGCGTCGATGGCCAGCGACGTCATGCCCTCAGCCCCTTCCGTGTGCCTGGCGTGAACGGCGGGCGGCGGAGTCCAGGGCCACGGCGACCAGCAGCACGCAGCCCGTGATGATGAAGCGGTACGAGGAGTCGAGACTGAGCAGGGTGAGCCCGCTGGAGATCGACTGGATGACGAGGACGCCGAGCAGGGCGGCGAAGGCGGAACCCCGGCCGCCGAAGAGGCTGGTCCCGCCGATCACGGCGGCGGCGATGGCGTTGAGGTTCACGTCCGCGGTGCCGGTGCTCTGATTCGCGGCCGCGAGCCGGGCGGCGGCCAGGACCCCGCCGGTGGCGGCGAGTGTGGAGCACATGACGAACGCGGCGGTGTACACGGCGCGTACGTTGATTCCGGCCCTGCGGGCAGCCTCCGGGTTGCCGCCCACCGCGTACAGGGACCGGCCGAATCCGGTCCGGGTGAGGACGTAGTGCAGGATCAGCACCAGGCAGACGAAGAGCATGAACATCCACGGCACACCGCGGGTGCGGTTCAGGTAGTACGCCGCGAACAGCAGGGCCGCCGCCAGCACGGCCGACCGCACCACCAGCCAGCGCGGCGACAGGGACGACAGTCCGGCACGGCGGCGACTGCGTGCACGGGCCCAGCCGACGGCGAGGAAGCCACCGGCCGCCAGGACCATCAGGGCGTAGGAGAGCGCCTCGGGGACGAACCACACCTGGGCGAACTTCACGAGGGAGGAGTCGTACGGCAGGTTGATGGCGTTCTGGCCGCGCAGGATCCACAACTGGGTTCCGAGGAAGGCCAGGAGACCGCCCAGGGTCGCGACGAAGCTGGGCACGCCGAAGCGGTTGAGCGCCTGCCCGTAGAGCCAGCCGATCAGGGCGCCCACACCGGCCGCCACCAGGATCGCGAGCCACATCGACTGCTCGTGGCGGACCATCACCACGCCCGTCGTCGCGGCGGCGACACCGCTCACGGAACCCACCGACAGATCGATCTGGCCGACCAGCAGCACGCACACGATGCCCAGCGCGATCACACCGAGGGACACCATGTCGAAGGCGAGGTTCACCAGGTTGGTGCTGGACAGGAACGTCGGATTCAGCGACTGGAAGATCGTCCAGGTCACCACGACACCGGCGACGACAGGCAGCATTCCCAGGTCGCCGTCCCGGGCCCGGCGGACCGTGACGCGGACGCTGTCGCGGAAGCCGTGCTGTGCCCCCGGAAGCTCGTCCTGCCGGTCGGTGGCCGCAGCCACCGAAGAACCGAGAGAGGTCACGGCTGTCCCTCCTCTTCCCGAGAGAGGGCCGCGCGGCGCGCGGCCCGCTGCGAAACGGCGTTGTCCGTGGCCCCTGTGATCGCGGCGACCACCTCTTCGGACGAGACCTGCCGGGCGTCGAACACGCCGTTGTTGCGGCCGAGCCGGAGCACCGCCACCCGGTCGGCGACGGCCCGGACGTCCTCCATGTTGTGGCTGATCATGACGACGCCGAGCCTGTTGCCCTTCAGCCGCTCGATGAGGTTGAGCACCTCGGCGGTCTGCGCGACACCGAGGGCGGCCGTCGGCTCGTCGAGCAGGACGATCTCCGGCCGGCCGAGCAGGGCCCGGGCGATCGCCACCGTCTGCCGCTGGCCGCCCGAGAGAGCGGCCACCGGGACGTCGAGGGTGGGGATCCGGGCAGACAGCTCGCGCAGCAGCTCCCAGGACCGCTTCTCCATGGCGACGTCGTCCAGCATCCAGGGCCGGATCTCCTGGCCCAGAAAGAGGTTCGCCTTGACGTCGAGGTTCTCGCACAGTGCCAGGTCCTGGTAGACGGTCGCGATACCCAGCGCGTGTGCCGCGCCCGGGGAGTCGAACGAGACCTCCCGGCCGTGGAAGGAGACCGTTCCCTCGTCGGGCGCGTACACCCCTGAAAGGATCTTCACGAGGGTGGACTTGCCGGCGCCGTTGTCCCCGACCACGGCGACCACCTCACCGGCCGCGACATCGAGGTCGATCCCGGTGAGCGCGGCGACCGCGCCGAACCGCTTGCTCACGCCCCTCAGCGACAGCACAGCGGTCCCGTCGATTCCGGGGTCCGCTCCTGCGGCCGGTCCGGGGATCGCGGAGCTTGTCATGGGCACCCTCCCTAAGGCCTCTCGCTCTGGCGGCACCGCTAGCCGATGCCCAGCCGCCGGCAGTCGTCGGCGTACACGCGGGTGCAGACCTCCTCGGTCTTGAACACCCCGTCGGGGCCGAAGACGACCTCCTCGAAGTTCTCCTGCGTCACCACCGTCGGTTCGAACAGCTGTGAGGGTGTGTCGAAGAGCGTCGACCCGGCCTTGGGCTTCTCGCCCTCCATCAGCTGGTGGGCGGCCTCCGCGGCCGCCTCCGCGACGGTCTTGATGGGCTTGGAGACGGTGTTGTACTGGTCGCCCGAGACGACGCGCTGGACCGCCGCCAGCTCGGCGTCGTTGCCGGTGACCGGCGGGACCTTCAGCTCGGCGCCCTTGAAGGCCGCGATCGCTCCGCCCCCGGTGCCGTCGTTGGCGGCCACCACGCCGGCGATGCGGCCGGGGTACTGCGCGATCTGCCCGCTCGTCCACTGCTGGGCCTTCTCCGGTGACCAGTCCGGGGTGTCGTACTCGGCGAGCAGCTCGAACCCGCTGTCGTCGATCGCCGTGTGGATGCCCTTCTTGATCAGCCCGGCGGCGGCGTCGGTCGGAGAGCCGTTGACCTGGAGCAGGCCGCCCTTCGCTCCCGACTTCTCAAGACGGCCGACCAGCGACCGGCCGATGGATTCGCCGATCGCCTCGTTGTCGAACGAGACATAGAAATCCGCGGGGTTCTTGGAAACCGGGCGGTCGTAGGCGATCACCTTGACGCCCTGGGAATGCGCCGTCTGCACGATGGTGGACGCCGAGTCGGAGTCGACCGGGTCCAGCACGATGACCTTCGCGCCCTGCGCCATCGCGGAGTTGGCCTGCTGCTGTTGCAACGACGCGTCGCTGTCGGCGTTCTGGTAGATGACCTTGCATTCCTCGCAGAGCGCACCCATGCGCTTCTTGAAGAGTGGGGCGTCGTACTGCTCGTACCTCGTGGAGGCGAGGTCAGGCATCAGGAAGGCGACCGCGCCACTGCCGCCGCCGGAACCGCTGGTGGCCGGTTCCTCCGCGCACGATACGAGCGCGCCCATGGCGAGGATGCCGGTGAGAACAAGACGTGCCGGTCTTCTCATGTTCCACTCCCTGCTCATGGACAGTGAAGGCAACGTTCAGGAAACTCAGATGTTTCATTTGTGTCAACGGACCGCAGTAATTGAACAATTGCTGTACTGCTTCCCCGGTCTTCGATGTTCGTTCGGCGTACGGAGACGCACAGGCCGTCCGCCGGAAGGAGTGGACGAACGAGGCGAACGGGGTCAGGTCCGAGGATGTTCACTTCACAGAAAATGAACAGGAGCACTTATGGGACCGGAGGACCGGCAGCCTGCCGACATGAGCGGCAGGAATCCCCGCGAACGCAGGGAGCGGATCAGGGGACGCGTCGTCGACAGGGGGTTCGTCCGGATCGAGCAGCTGGCCGACGAGCTCGGCGTGACCGCCATGACCATCCGCCGGGACCTCGACCACCTGCAGGACCGGGGCTGGCTGCGAAAGGTACGCGGCGGCGCGACCGCTCAGCCGTCGACCGCCTTCCACGGCGACGTCCGCCACCGCGCCCGCGCCATGACGGCGGCGAAGGACGCCATCGCCCGCGCCGCCCTGCCTCTGGTCAGGCCCGGGCAAGCGGTCGTCATCGACGACAGCACGACGGCTCTGGCACTGACGCGTCTCCTGGGCCGGCGCGCCCCGCTGACCGTCATCACCAACTTCGGCCCCGTCACCCAGACGCTGGCCGGCAGCCCGGGCATCGAGCTCATCTCCCTGGGCGGCACCTACTACCCCGCCTACGACGCCTTCCTCGGCCTGCGCACCGTGGACGCCGTGACCAGTCTCAGCGCCGACACGCTCTTCGCCTCCACGACCGCCATCACCCGTGGCCACTGCTACCACCAGTCGCAGGAGACGGTGGCGGTGAAACGGGCCCTCATGGATGCCTGTGCGCGCAAGATCCTTCTGGTCGACCATACGAAGTTCCGCCGCCGCGGCCTCTACCAGCTGGCCCCCGTGACCGCCTTCGACCTCGTCATCGTCGACTCCGGTATCCCTGCCTTCGACCTCGACGCCCTTCAGGCGGAGGGGGCCGAGGTCCTCGTGGCCCGCCCGGAGCAGCCATGGCCGTAGCCGTAGCCGTAGCCGTCGCCGGACGGCGGGCTAACATCAGCCCGGGCCCGCCGACGACGTCTCTCCGTACGCGAGTTCGCTCGCCAGCAGTGCGGCGCCCACGACTCCGGCGCGAGGGCCGAGTTCGGACATGACGATGGGCAGATTGCCGGTGGCGAGGGGGAGCGAGCGTTTGTACACGACGCTGCGGATCTCCGCGAGGAGGGGATAGCCGAGCCCGGCCAGGCCGCCACCGATCACGATCATCGACGGGTTCATGAAGCTGACGAGAGTGGCGAGGACCTGCCCGACCCGGTGGCCGCCCGCACGGACCAGGCCGACGCTCGTGCTGTCCCCGCCGTCCGCACACTCCGCGACGTCCAACGCGGTCAACTCACCCCGCGCCAGTCGTTCGGCAAGAGCGGGCGACCGGCCGGACCTCGCGGCCTCGGTCGCGTCCCTGGCCAGTGCCACCCCTCCGAAGTACGCCTCCAGACAGCCGGTGTTCCCGCATGAGCAGACCGGACCGCCCGCCTCGGCGTCGACCTGGACATGACCGATGTCGCCGGCGCAGCCCTCCGCGCCCCGGTAGATCCGGCCGTGGTGCTGCATGCCGGAGCCGATACCGCTGCCGATCTTCACGAACAGCAGATGGTCGACGGTCCTCGCGACCCCGCTGTGCTGTTCCCCGAGGGACATGACGTTGACGTCGTTGTCGACCACGACGGGGCAGCCGTGCGCGCGGGCGAGTGTGTCGCGTACGGGGAAGCGGTTCCAGCCCACCATGATCGGCGGCGAGACGGGCACGCCCTCCCGGAAACTGACCGGCCCCGGAAGCCCGATGCCGATCGCGTCGAGCTGTGTGTAATGCCCCGGCCCGGCCATCGTGCGCAGAAGTTCGCTGACGCGCCCGAGCACGACGGCGGGCCCGGACCGGATGTCCGCCGGTTCGGAGCAGGAGGCCACCGGTGCGAGCGAACCGTCGGTGATCTCGATGTCGATGGAGCTGGCGCCCAGATCGACGGCGGCGAACCGCACACCGGGGTCGAGCTGGACGAGGGTCGAGCGCCGCCCGCCGCGCGACGCGGCGGGGCCTGCCTCACGGACCCGCCCGGCGTCGAGCATGCGGTCGAGTTCGCCCAGCAGCCGCGGGCGCGGAACCTCCAGCCGGTCCGCGAGCTGAGCGCGCGAGAGCGGGCCGTTGTCACGCAGCAGACTCAACACGCGGTACTGGATGTTCACGGACTCACTTCCTCTGGACGCCCACTGACAGTCCTCAGGAGCTGTCGAGAGGGCGGTTTCCGTCAACTTTGCACAGACCTCCGGAAGTTGTCGCCTCGTTCACGAAACTTCCCCCGGAGCCGCAGTCCGGGTACGGAGCTGCCCCGCCGGTGACAGCGGGGCAGCTCGTACGTCTCGGCGTCAGCCGGTGGAGCCTCCCTTCAGCGCCCGCGCACTCCGTGCCAGCGCCGCGCCCGCCGCACTGTCCGGCACCAGAGCGGTGTCGGATGTGTAGCCGGCGAACGACTCCAGTACGGCCGTGGCCTGGCCGGTGCGGCCCGCGTCGGCGTGCGCCTCGGCCTGGGCGAGCCGGACGGTCAGCCGCTGTTCTCCCCGGGCCGTGATCAGGTCGTCGGCCCGCAGCTGGGTGATCAGCGCCCGGATGTCCGCGTAGGAGGTACGGGTGGTGAAGGCCACCGTTCTCGTGGTGGTGTTGCCGGCCTTGTCCCGGGCCCTGACCGTGAGCTCATGGTTCCCGAGCGGCAGCCGCCACAGCTCCAGCACCTGACCGGAGGTGACGGCCTCGCCGTCCAGTGCGGCCGTCGCGGTCGCCCCGCCGGACACCGCGTCCTGAGCCGAGAAGACCGGCGTCGGACGCTCGGAGTCCCCGTACTCACCGTCGGCGTCGACACCGTTCACCGCCACCGTGGGACCTGTGCGGTCGATCCGGACGGTGAGCGAACCCACCTCGGAGACGTTGCCCCCGTTGTCGGTCGCCCGGTACCGGACGGTCGTGGCACCCTCAGCGGACAGGGTGACGGCCGCGTCGGCCGACCGCCACGTCGTTCCGCCGTCGACCGAGTACTGACGGCCGGCGACCGTCCCGTTGTCGGTCGCCGAGACAGCGAGCGACACGTTGCGGGTGTACCAGCCGTCGTCACCGTCGGGCCGGGGCGGGTCGAGCGTGGCGGTGACCTTGGGCGCGGTCTTGTCCGCGACGCCCGCGCCCTGGAAGGTCAGCGAGTCCAGCTCGACACCGCCGGAGCTGGTGACGAAGACCTCACCGCTCCCCGGAGGGGCGTCGGCGAGCGCGGTGGTGACGGTCTGCCAGCCCTCGCCGGCGGGAACCTGCACCGTGGCGAACGGCTCCGCGTCGGCCGCGCCCCAGCGCAGCGCCAGGGTGCCGGCACCACTGGCACGGGTCTGCACCCCGGTGATCCCGGCGAACGACACCGGGTCGTACGCGATCCAGTCGCCCGCGTCGAACGAGGTCAGCTTGCGCTGTCCGGAAGCCGTCGTGTCGTCCGTGATCGTGACACCCTCCGCGGAGTCGTGGTGTTCGGCCTGCATGAGCGCCGGATTGAGCACCACCTGGGCGTCGCCGGTCGCCGCCGGGACCCCGCCCGCGCCCTTGTCGGTGTAGGTGATCCCGAGGACACCGAAGACGTTCTCGGTGTCGCCGTGACCCGCGTCGGCAGGGGTCGCGACGCCACCCGTGCAGCCGGTGCCGCTGTTGACTGGGTGCCCGTGCTCGTTGTGCCCCAGACCGAAGGTCCAGGCGGCCTTGGCGCAGTCCGGCGTGGCGCCGTCCTCAGGGTCCTCGACGGCTATGCCGTACGGCACGGCGTCGCCCCAGTTGAAGAACCCGCCGTCGGGTGGCGAGGTGATGCGTACGGTCGGGGCCGTGTTCCCCACGGTGATCTGGCGGCTCGACAGACCGGACTTGCCCTGCGGGTCGGAGACCTTCAGACGGGCCTGGAACTGCCCGTTCTCCGGATACGTACGGGTGGCCGTGGGCCCGGTGGCGTCGAAGGTGCCGTCGCCGTCGAGGTCCCACTGGTAGGTGAGTCCGGCGTTCTCCGGGTCACTGGAGCCGGTGGCGTCGAACGAGACCTCCAGAGGCGCCTGGCCGGACGTCCGGTCGGCCTTGATCACGGCAGTGGGTGCCTTGTTGCCCTCGGCGTAGTCGATCCGGTACAGGCCCGCGTCGGGATTCTGCCGGAAGAAGCCGTCGCCGTAGTCGAGGACGTAGAGCGCGCCGTCGGGTCCGAACTCCAGGTCCATCGGGTTGTCCCACGCCGGGATGCCGTTCTGCGAGCGCTCGCTGTTGGGCAGGAGGTTCTCCAGCTTGCTCACGGGTCCGTCAGGCCCGTCGAGGGTGAGCGCGGCGACGTAGTCCTGGGAGAACTCGCCGAAGAACGCCTTGCCGTCCCAGTACTCGGGGAACTTGCCCGGTGACGTGTTGTCCGCGTCGTAGTGGTAGACCGGACCGCCCATCGGGGCCTGGCCACCGGGCCCGCCGGGGCCACGGAACGCGGTCAGCTCGGGCCAGGGCTGGTCGGTGTCCCGGTCGCCGTACCAGAGGGTGGCCGGTACGGACGGGGGCAGCTCGGTCAGGCCGGTGTTCCAGCGGGAGTCGTTGACCGGCGCCGCGCAGTCGAAGGCGGCGCCGGGTGTGAGGGTGGCGAAGTCGAAGTCCCGGTAGGGCTTGCTGTTGTCACCCGTGCAGTACGGCCAGCCGCTGTTCATGGCCTTGGTCGTGGTCTGCCACTCGACGTATCCCATCGGACCGCGGTTCGGGTCGGCGGTGCCGGCGTCCGGGCCGTAGTCGCCCCACATCACGGCGTCGGTCTCCGGGTCCACCGCAAGCCGGAAGGGGTTGCGCAGGCCCATCACGAAGATCTCGGGACGGGTCCGGTCCGTCCCGGGCTCGAAGAGGTTCCCCTCCGGGATGGTGTAACTCCCGTCCTCCTGGACATCGATCCGGAGGATCTTGCCCCGGAGGTCGTTGGTGTTGCCGGAGCCGCGGCGCTCGTCGAGCCCCGGGTTGGAGCCGGCCGCGTCGTTGATCGGGGTGTAGCCGTTGACATTCGGGCCCGACGCCGGGGTGTTGCCCCCCGTCGCGAGGTAGAGGTTCCCCTCCCCGTCGAAGTCCACGTCACCGGCGACGTGACAGCACTGACCGCGGTTGGTGTCGACCCGGATGATCTCCTGCCCGGTGGCGAGGTCGAGCTTGTCGCCGGTCCACTTGAAGCGGGTCAGGGTGTCGTACCCCTCCCACTGCTTCCAGTACGAGTCGTCCTGCCCGGCGGGCAGCCGCTCCGGCGCCGACCCGGCCGGGGTGTTCAGCGGCGGCGAGTAGTACAGGTACACCCAGTTGTTGGTGGCGAAGTCCGGGTCGAGCGTGACCGTCTGCAACCCCATCTCGGAGTTCTGGTACACGTCGACGTGGTTGATGACCCTGGTGACCCCGGTGCCTGGGTCGGTGAGCCGTACGTCGCCGTTGCGGGCCGTGTGAAGGACACGGCTGTCGGGCAGCACGGCGAGGTCGATCGGCTCGCCGGTGTCCTTCGTCAGGGTGACCTTCTCGTAGTTGGACCAGTCCAGGGCGTGTTCATGGCCCGGGTGCGCCTGGGCGGCGGGCGCGAGGGCCACACCGCCCAGCGCGGGCAGTGCCATGAGCAGGACCCCCGTTATCAGGCGTCTCAGGGTGCGGTGCACGGTGATATGTCTCCTCGGTCGCTGGCGGTAAGGAGCGGACATGCGGCGCTCGCGCGGGGGCGCCTGCCGGTTCTGTGGCTCCTTCAGGCGAGGAGTCCCTCGAGCGCCGTGAAGCTGCGCTCGGCCGCGCCGAGCGAACCCGGCGGGTCGGGCTGGGTGTTGGGTGCGGTGTCCTGCTCCCAGATGCCGAGGTGCGAGGCGCGCGGCCCGATGTCGCGGACGAACCTCTCGTACGGAAGGTCACCGGCGCCGAACTCGACGATGTCGAAGCCGTTGGCGCTCGCCGCGTTGGCGTCGCCGTCCTTCATGTGGAACAGCGGATAGCGGTAGGGCTGGTTCCGCACGTACGCGGCGGGGTCGAATCCGGGCCAGCGGTACTGGCCCACGTACGCCCAGTAGATGTCCAGTTCCAGATAGACATGGCGCGGGTCGGTGTTCTTGAGGAACACGTCGTACAGCCGGACCGACGGCTGGTCGGTGGCGAAGGCGAACTCGCCCGCGTGGTTGTGCTGGTAGAGCTTCAGGCCACGGGCGGTCGCCGCCGCACCCCAGACGTTGAACTCGTCGGCGGCGGCGCGGTAGCCCGCGACCGTGTTGACGTTCGAGGGTGCGTTGGCGGTGCCCACGTGCGGCATCCCGAGGATCTGCGCGGCGTCCAGCTCGGCCTGGAGACCGGTGCGCAGGTTGCCTATGCCGACGTGGCTCCCGACGGCGCGCAGACCGTGGTCGTCGAGCAGTTCGCGGATCTCCGGGAGAGTGATCTGCCGGCCCAGGATGGAGGTGGACTGGGTGTACCCGGCGAACTCGATCTCCTTGTAGCCGATCCGGGCCAGCTCGGGTAGGACGACGGCGAAGCCCAGCGAGCTGACCTTGTCGCGGATGCTGTAGAGCTGGATACCGATGCGGTCCTTGGGGATGGACAGACTGCTCGGTGTGGCGACCGCGGAGGTCGCGGCGGCCCCGGTGACGGAGGCTGCGGCGAGGGCCACGGTGGTGCCGATGGTGGCGCGCAGGAAGTCTCTGCGGTCGAAGGACTTGTGAATGTGGCTCACGGTCACTCCTGGAGAATGGGAGAGAGAGGGTTCGGATCGGAGCGCGCGCTGCCGGGGCTGCTGCCCGGCGGCGCACGCCGCTGCCTGTGCCTGTGGCCCTTGTCTGTGCCCGCTGCCTGTGCCGCCCGGTGTCAGAGGCGGGACGTGCCGGCGCTGTGGGCGTCGGCACGCGCCTCGGCGGCGCGGGCGGCGGCCTTCTCGGCGAGGCCGGCACCACGGTCCTGGGGCGCCGCCCTGTTCGCCGAGCGCGAGGACGACGCGGCGGCGGTCTCTCCCGTGACGGCGCCACGGATTCGCGCCAGCTCGCCCACGACCAGGACGGGGTCGTTGCCGGTCGCGGTGAGCCCGCCGCGCACGATCGCGTTGTCCAGCACGGCCTTCGCGGTGTTGTCGGTGACCGTCAGACTGCCGCCGAAGTACGAGGCGCCCGCGCAGGATCCGAGCGGGCCCTCGCCGCCGATCTGAAGGGTGTCTGCGTTGCCCGCGTACGTCGCGGCCCCGTACACCTCGCCGGCGCAGAACACGCCGCCGAGGGTGTTCCCGCTGACGTCGAGCGCGCCCTTGACCGTGCTGTCGTACACGTCGCTGTACTGGTTGCCGCTCCCCGTCAGCGAGCCGCTGAGCGTGCTGCCGGAGACGTACAGCTCGCCGCTCTCCGTGCTGACGTCGCCGCCGAGGGTCGAGTCGACCGCGTAGACGAATCCCCCGGTGGCCTCGACGCCCTTGAGCTTGCTCTTCTCCAGGTGCGCACCGAACGCGGAATTGCTGCTCAGCGCGCCTTTGACGGTGGTGTCGGTGAGGTCGAGATAGGCGTTCTCCTCGACGGTGACCGCGCCGTTGAACGTGGCACCCGACGCCACGAGGTCGGCTCCGGCCTCGACCGTCACCGTGCCCTTGACTCTCGTGCCGGTGAGGGTGCAGGACTTCCCGGCCGGTACGACCAGGTCGTTGCTGACGGTAACGGCCCCGCCGTCACCGACACAGGTGGTGTAGAGCGCGGCCTGGGCGGAGCCGGAGAAGGCCACCAGGCTCCCGGATGCCACCAGTGAGGCCGTGGCGATGAACGTACGGATCTTCATGTCGCTTCCCTTCCGCTGCGGTCACGGCGGGGTCGGTGACCCGGCCGGGTTCCCCGTCTCTCGACGGGGTGCTGAACGGTGCGTGAGCGACGACCGCCGCAGGGCGGTCGCGCACTGCCTCGTGTCGGGCGACGGCCCGGCCGTGGGGGGAGAGACCTGGAAAGACTCGTGAGGTGGAGAACGTGCGAGTGAACGCCGATCGGCTGCGGTGCTACCGGGACGAAACGCATGTCTCGATGAGCCGAGAGATTAGGACGCGGGGTGAAGGCTGTCCAGAGGTTCGGTGCGAATCGCCTGAACTTTCTGATGATTCATCAAAAGATATGACCCTGCGGTGAAGACCCGCGGCCGCCCTCCGTCGGCACCTCGACCGGGAGCATTCTGGCCTTTGGGAAGTTGCGGACGGCAGAACTGGGACGAATCCCCCTCTTGCTTGTCCTCGGCCTCCCACTGACTGTGGGGCCGCTACAGTCCGACGGACGAGGTCCGGTCGCCACGACGTACCTGAACGTGATCCCCGACCTGACCTTCGGGTACCTGGCCGCCTGCCACGCGGCCCGAAGCCGTCCACGCCCCGACCGACCGTCGCCGCTCCCGGTGATGAGACACCGGGCATGGTCTTGGGACGCACGCCGGACCACCGGGTGGACATCTACACCGCTGAGTCAGGAACGCCCGGCCATGACGCCTCCTTCGCCTCGGGGCGGGACTCGGGGTCGTACCGGCGCAGGCCCACCAGGACGAGTGAGCAGGCAGCGACCACCATGGCGGCACCGGCATAGAGCTGCGTCGCGGACGCTCCCGCGTCCTTGAGCATGCCGGCGATGGTCGGGGACAGGATGGCGCCGATGCGTCCCATCCCGAGCGCCCAGCCCATGCCGACGCTGCGGACGTTGGCCGGGTAGAGCGGCGGGCCGACGGTGTACGCGCCTGCGATGCAGCCGTTGATCAGGGCACCGACGACGACACCGATGCCGAAACCGAGCCACAGAGTCGAGGTGCTCAGGATGAAGACGATCATCATCGCGGCCGAAAGCAAGGAGAACCCGATCAGCACCACCCGCGGCGTACGTACCCGGGCGGCGACGCCGTAGAGGACCGAGCCGACCGTGCCTCCGATCGAGATCGCCATTCCGGCGGTCACCGCCGCGCTCTCGGAGAGGCCCTCATCGACCAGGAGTGTGGGGGTCCAGCTGTTGACGAAGTAGAAACCGAACATGATCGTGATGAAGGTGAGCCAGAGCAGGATCGTCGGGGTCAGCAGCTGCTTGAGCCATCCCGAGCCGGCCCGCGCGGCCTCCGCCCGGGTGGCGGCCGCCCGGTCGAGGTCGGTGTCGGTGACGGCGTCCATCCGCATCCGGGCCAGCGTCCGGTTGATCCGCTCCAGCGCGCCGCTCGGACGGCGCTGCTCGAGGAATACGACCGACTCGGGGAGGACGACGCCGATCACCACCAGAGCGAGCAGGGTCCCGACGCCGCCGGCGTAGAAGACGGTCCGCCAGTCGCCGCCCAGGGTGGCCTTCGCCACCAGGCTCGCCGCCGTGGCACCGAGCCCGTACCCGGCGGTGTAGATGCCGATGGCGAGACCACGGTTCCTGGCGTTGGAGAACTCGCTGGCGATCACGTTGGTGCTGGCCAGGATTCCGCCGACACCGAGGCCGGTGACGAGGCGGAGGCTGCCCATCACCGTGGCCGACGGCGCCATCGCCGCGCCGAACATGCCGATCGTGCAGAGAGTGAGGCTGATGAGGATCAGCGGGCGTCGGCCGATGACATCGGCGAAGGGCGCGAGCAGCATCGAACCGATCGCCATCCCGATGAGGCCGACCGAGACCAGCAGCCCGAACTGTGAGCCGCTGAGCGCGAACTCCTCGGTGACCGAGGGCCCGGTGAAGGCGACCGCCATGACGTCGAAGCCGTCCAGGCAGTTCATGAAGGTGCAGAGCCCGACGATCAGCCATTGGTAGCCGCTCATCGGTGTCTGCGATATGCGTGCAGCGATGTTCATGGGTGTCCAGGTGGTCAGGGATCCGGCCGTGCGCGACGGTGCACCGGGTCAGGTGAGGTGGAGGGTGAGGACGGCGGGACCGTCCGAGCCGCTGCCGGCTGCCACCGCTCGGGAGACGCAGAGGCACAGTTGGCTCGAGCGTTCCTTCTGGGACTCGCTCAGGAAGACGTCGCGATGGTCGATGGTGCCGGCGGAGCCGACCACCTTCGCCAGACAAAGCCCGCACTCGCCCTTGCGGCAGTCCGAGAGCGTCTCGACACCGGCCGCGTCGAGGGCATCGAGGATCGACGTGTCGGCTGCGACAGGGATCTCCCGGTCGAGCTGGGGAAGACGTACCACGAACTCCTCGGCCGGGTGCCGGCCGCTGGAACCGAAGGTCTCGAAGCGCAGGTTGGTCGCCGGCAGGTCGTGCTCGGCCCAGCTCTGCGAGATGGCGTTCATGAGCCTGATCGGGCCGCACATGTAGAGCTCGGTGCTCGCGGCGGCGGGTGTCCGGGGGATCTCGGCGACGAGGTCGTCGACCGTCAGCGGGGTGCCCTCGTCGGTGACGTGGACACGGACTCGGTCGCCGTGCTCGGCGACCAGATCGTCGAGATACGCCATCACGGCACGGCTGCGGCCCGCGAACACCAGCGTGTAGTCGGCACCGCGTCGGCGTAGCGCGGAGGCCATCGCCACCAGCGCGGTGACGCCGATGCCGCCGGCGACGAGGACGTAGCGGGTGGCGCCGACCGCGAGTGGGAAGTTCCGCAGGGGACCGGTGACGGTCAGCTCGTCCCCGGCCCGCAGTCGGTGCATCGCCGCCGAGCCACCGGACGAGGCGGGGGAGAGCTGCACGCCGAGTGTCAGCCGGCAGCCGCCGTCCTCGGAGTGCGCCACGGAGTAGGAACGCACCCGTCGGGCGCCGTCCCCGATCTCGACGTCGATGTGCGTGCCGGGCGCGGCGTACTCGGGCCGCTCGGGGGCCAGGACGATACGGCGGACGCCGACTGCGGCGTCGGAGACCTCGACGACCCGGGCCCGCTGCCATCGAATCCGGGTCTGCACCGCCATCTCAGGCCCCCTGCCCGGCGGCCGGCACGGAGGAGGGGCGCCCCTCGGCCGCGATCATGCGTTCGAGTATCCGGCGTACCCACATCCCGCCGGCGTCGATGTTGAGGCTGTAGAACTCGTGGTCCGGGTTGGCGTCGATGGCGCGTTGCTGGGCACACAGCATGTCTTCGTCCTCACCGAAGACGCCGTGCACCGCTTGGCGCAGCTGGGTGGTGATGGTCTGACTGTCCAGGCGGTAGTCGCGCATGAACGCCCAGAAGTAGTGGGAGGTGCGGTCGGTCTCCGGAGTGATCGTGTTCATCACGTGTCCGTTGACGCCCTGGCTGCGATCGCCCTCGGGAGCACCGGTACCCGCCTTCGCCACACCGACGTCGATGCGGATCGTGCCGGGCGCCTCGTACGAGATGATCTGCCAGCGGTCGACCTTGCCGGAGAAGCCCGGAAACTTGTCGCGCATGTTCTTCAACCAGAACGGAGGGGCGTCGATGTCGCGCATCCACCGGGTGACGGTGACCGTGTCGCCCTCATGCGTCACGTCGAACTCGGCCTCTGACAGTTCCTCCTGGCCGATGCTCGAGGAGTGCACGAACTCCTCGTGGGTGAGGTCCATGAGGTTGTCGAGCACGAGCTGGTAGTTGCAGTCGGCGTGGATGGTCTGCCCGTCGCCGGCCCAGGCCGGGTCGTCCATCTGATGCATGTCGGGCACGCCGGCCGGATCGGCCAGGTCCGGATCGCCGACCCAGACCCAGACGTACCGGTAGCGTTCGACGACGGCGTAGGAGGGGACCACCGCGCTGGGGTTGATCGTCTCCTGCGCGGGCATCCCGGTGCAGCGGCCGGTCGAGTTGTAGCGCAGACCGTGGTACGGACACCGCAGCTCGTCGCCGAGGATCTTGCCCTTAGACAGCGGCGCGAGCCGGTGCCAGCAGGCGTCCGCGAGGGCGACCGCGCGGCCCTCGGTGTTGCGCCACAACGCCAGCGGTATGCCCGCGATCGTGCGGGCCAGCGGCTGCCGGCCGGTGACCTCGTGGTCCCAGGCAGCGACGTACCAGGCGTTGCGGGGGTAGTTGAAGATCTTCGCCGTTGCGGTGGCCGGTGCCGCGGTCTCCGGCGGGGGAGCGGTGGAGAGAGACATGAAAACTCCCTATGGAGAGAGGTATGTGTTGCGCGGATCACAAACTAGCTATGGATATAGTGAGTGGCAAGGGTGTGCACCTTGATCAATTCGGAAGAGTGGAGGCGCCTTGTCGTTGCGCTACGCGCTGACCGCGCTGCTCACCGGTCGCCCGATGACGGGGTACGACATCTCGAAGAGCTTCAGTCGCTCGGTGGCCCATGTCTGGCACGCCCCGGACTCGCAGATCTATCCCGAGCTCAACCGGATGGAACGCGACGGGCTGCTCACCTCGGTCGAGGTGCCCTGGGGCAGGAAGGGGACGAAGAAGGAGTACCACGTCACCGCCGCCGGCCTCGCCGACTTCCGGGAGTGGATGAGGTCCCCGCTGACGCCTCAGCGACAGCGCGACCCGGCGTTCCTGAAGGCGGCCTACTTCGACTTCGCCGACCCCGCGTCGGTGCGTGAGCAGCTCACGCAACAACAGGTGTACTGGGAGGAGCAGTTGAGCATGCTCGAGGGCACCCGGGCCGCGCTTGTCGACCGCACCCACCCCACGCTGGCCGCCCGCCTGTCCAAGCTGACCGAGCGCGAGGCCGAGCTCGCGGTGCGCTACAAGGTGTACGCCTACGACGGCCTCATCGCCCGCGCGCGCACCGAACTGGCCTGGATCGCGGACGGTTTCGCGCTCGTCGACGAGCTGCACGGCTCGTGAGCTGCTGTGGCTCTCTCCCGCACTGTTTCACCGAGGCTGGTGCGGCTTCCGCAGTGAAGACCCCTGGCCCTGGCGGACCGGTTCGGACGGGCTGCTGCACATGAACTGGATGCCTCTGGTCTCCACACTGGCCGGCGCCGTCATCGGCATCTCGGCCACTCTGATCGCGGACCGTAACCGGTGGCAGCGGGAGCAGACCGGCCCCTCGGGATCGAGTGAGCATTCCCCGGCGGACGGGGTGGTCAGGGCGCGGTGATCCTGGCTCTTCGTACGGGGGCACGTTCGACCACGCCTTGCCGCCGGAGTGAACCGATCTTCCTCACCATCTTCGAGTCCAAGGCGTGCCGGTGTAGAGTGAAGGACGCCCTTGACCTGCAGAAAGCAGGCAGGGAGCCGCCTTATAGGAGTGCTAAATGCTGCGCACCATGCACAAGTCCAAGATCCACCGAGCCACCGTGACCCAGGCCGACCTGCACTATGTGGGCTCCGTGACGGTCGACGCCGACCTCATGGACGCCGCGGACCTGCTGCCCGGCGAGCTCGTGCACATCGTGGACATCGACAACGGCGCCCGCCTCGAGACGTACGTCATCGAAGGGGAGCGCGGCTCCGGTGTCATCGGGATCAACGGCGCCGCCGCCCACCTCGTGCACCCTGGTGACCTGGTCATTCTCATCAGCTACGCCCAGGTCGACGACGCCGAGGCGCGTGCCCTCGTTCCGCGCGTCGTGCATGTCGACGCGGAGAACCGCATCGTCGCCCTGGGATCCGACGCATCGGCCCCCGTACCTGGGACGCGTACCGAGCGCAGCCCGCAGGCGGTCCCCGCCCGGGGCTGATCCAACGGTGTGTACGTGTGGACTCGGCAGGCGAGGGAAGCCGCACGGGGAGACGGTGGAGAGGAGATCCACTCGTCCCGTCCGTCGCACCTGGAGGACCGAGATGACGCACCCCAGTCCCGACCCCGTACCCGTGCCGACGCCCCCGCCCGTGCCGGGGCCGCCGACACCGGTGCCCTCCCCGCCGCCCGCTCCGCCGGGCCCTGTGCCGCCCGGACCCGCGCCCGACCCGATTCCGCAGCCGCCGAGCCCGGACCCCGAACCTGTACCCGAGCCGGAGCCCTCGCCGCAGCCGGCGGGGTGAGCCGGAGTTCCCTACGGCCCCTCGCAAAGCCCCGTCAGGGCGTCGGCGTGGCGCAGCCCGCTCTCCGCCGCCACCGAGTCCAGGGACTGTGCCTCGCGCACCGGGGCGAACTGCAGGCCGCCGGATTCCCCCGCGAAGCCGTAGACGGCCGGCCGGGGCAGGCTGTTGTAGGCCCAGGGGGTGGAGAAGTAGTAGGCCCCCGTGTCGTACAGAGCGACGAAGTCGCCCTCCCGCAGCTCGGGCAGCTCCCGGGCGTGAGCCACGACGTCCCCGGCGAAGCAGCACGGCCCCGCGATGTCCTGGACCATCGGCGGCCCGCTCCGGGGGCGGCCCTCCCCGTCGAACGCGCCGACCCGGAGCGGCCAGGCATCGGGCATGAAGACGGTGCGGGTGGCTATCTGGGCCCCCGCGTGGGTGAGTGCGATGCGGCGCCCGCCCGCGTCCTTCGTGTACTCCACACGTGCCCCGATGAATCCGTTCTTGGCGAGCAGGGACCTGCCGAACTCGGTGACCAGGTCGTAGCGCCCGTCGAAGATGCCCGGAGCCGCCGCCCGGAGCGCGGCCACGTACTCCGCGAAGGCCGGGCGGGTCTCGTCGTCGTCGAAGTTGACCGGCAGTCCGCCGCCGATGTCGATCCCGGTGACCCGGCGTGTGCCCAGCAGCTCGTTGATCTCCTCGGCGAGGTGATACGTCTCGGCGATGCCGGCGGCGATGAGTTCCAGCGAGCAGCCCTGCGAGCCGACGTGGGCGTGCAGCCGGGTCAGCCAGGGACGTTCGGCGAAGGTCCGGACGACCCGCTCGCGGGCGCCTGGGTCACGCAGGGCGACGCCGAACTTGGAGGTGGCCGTCGCCGTGCTCATCGCACCGATGGACCCGCCCCCCACCTGCGGATTCACCCGCAGCCCCAGGACGGACGCCGAGCCGGGCGAGCGGAGCTCCTCGATCCGGCGGATCTCGCCGAAGCTGTCCGCGTTCACGGCGATACCGAGCGCCAGCGCCAGCCGGAGCTCGTCGCGGGTCTTGGCGGGTGAGTCCAGGACGATCTGCGCCGGGGCGAAACCGGCCTCGACCGCGAGCCTCAGCTCGCCCGGGCCGGCCACCTCGCAGCCCATGCCGCAGTCGGCGAGCAGCCGGAGCACCGGGATCAGTGACGCGGCCTTCACGGCGAAGGTGTGCTGCACCCGTACGCCCGGCTCGGCGGCGAAGGCCTCCCGCAGCGCTTCGACGGAGTCACGTATCCCGTCCGCGTCCAGGAAGCCCGCGAGGGGCCGCTCCTCGCCCAGCAGCCCGTCCGCCACCGCGAGGCGCAGCGCCTCGGAGAATCTGGCGGAGCGCGGTGGAGGCGGGGGAAGCCCGGGCGCTGCGGAATCCGGCGTCGGCGTACGGCTGGTGTCGTTGATGGGAGCCTCGCAGGTCGGTGCCTTCATGCGATGAGCGGTACCACTGCCTCGGGTGTCAGCATCCGGAAGGTGAACGCCTGATGGAAGTAGAGCCGGATACTCGTCGCGTCGTGGTCCAGATACCCGATCGACAGGTCCTGACCCAGGCACAGCTCGAAGTCGCCGCCGCGGGTGGACAGCAGGACCCCGCCGGTGACCGCGGGCGCCCACAGAATCGGTTCGTCGAGCTGCCGCGCCAGATGGGTGGCCACCGGGTAGCCGTGGTCCGAGGTCTCGGTGGCCTCCGTGAACGCGTCGGCGCCGAGCAGCAGCCGGTACGGCCCGTCGACACCCGCGAGCCGCAGCCGGGTCAGGGCCTGGCTCACCGCCGTCGGATAGTCCCGCGCGTCCGCGGGCAGCGGCAGCGGGGTGTGCGAGGAACCGTCCCGGAGACCTGTGATGCCGGCCGCCGCGTACCCGTCGATGACCGCCATGTCCTCCGCGAACGCACAGGTGCGGGCCGCGTCCTTGACGGGCTGCCAGTCGCTGTCCTCGGATCCGCGTTCCACGTCGTCGACGGCCGCCCTTGCCACGGTGAACGGCACCCGCCACTCGACGACCGGTGTGGCCGTGCGCGCCCGGGCGATCACATCGGGGGTGGGCGGATCGATGTCACGCAGATGCCCGTCGCCGATCGCCGACAGGCCCGGCCCCTGCGGCTCGCTGACGTCCACGACCCGGCGGCCCGCCACATGACGGCTGAAGGTGCGCTTGGCCTCTTCCTCGATCTGGCCCCAGGCGGAGTCGGTGACCGGGGCGAGTTCACGGTGCAGATTGTTCATCACTGGACGCTTTCTTGCAGGCTGCCGATGTGCAGCGAACCGTCGCGGACCACCGGTGTGGCCGGGGAACGCCGCTCCGAGGGCTGCGGCTCCGGGACGGCTGTGGGTCCGGCGGGGGAGGGCGGCGGCGGAGGAGCGTCGAGGAAGTCGGCGCTGGGGGCGTGGAAGAGGGTGCCGGTGACCGCCGTGGAGAAGTCGAGGATGCGGTCGTGGGTGCCGGGCGGGCTGCCCAGGAACATGTTGCGGAGCATCTGCTCGGTGACCCCGGGATCGGCCGCGTACCCGATGAAGTACGTCCCGAACGCGCCCTGTTCGAAGCTGCCGAAGGGCATGTTGGCGCGCAGGATGTCGCGTTCGGTGCCGTCGTCCTCGGTGATGGTGTTCAGGGCGACATGCGAATCCGCCGGCTTGACGTCGTCGGCGAGCTCCATGTCCGTGAACTTCGTACGGCCGATGACTCGTTCCTGCTCCTCGGTGCTCAGCCCGTTCCAGCCGGCCAGGTCGTGCAGATACTTCTGCACGACGACGTAGCTGCCGCCCTCGAAATCCGGGTCCTCCGGGCCGACGACGGCCGCGGCCCTCGCGTCGTCGCCCACCGGGTTCTCCGTGCCGTCGACGAATCCGAGCAGATCCCGGTGGTCGAAGTAGCGGAAGGCCTGCACCTCGTCGACGACCCTGACCGCGTCGCCGAGCCGTCCCAGGAGCTGGGAGGCCCACTCATAGCAGACGTCCATCTGCTCGGCGCGCACGTGGAACAGAAGATCGCCCGGTGTGGCGGGAGCACGGTGGACGGGGCCGCGCAGCTCCTGGAAGGGGTGGAGGAAGGCCGGCCGGGGGCCGCCGAACAGCCGGTCCCAGGCGTCGGAGCCGAAGCCCGTCACGCACGCGAGTCCGGCACTCGGCACCCGGAAGCCGATCGACCGCGCGAACGCCGCCAGATCGGGCAGCACATCGCGTACGGCGGATTCGCCACCGGGCTCGATCGTCGCGACCAGCACCACCGCGGAGCTGGTCAGCGGTGCCACGACGGGCTGGACCACAACGGGTTCCGGTACGGCGTCGGACATGCGCGCACTCCGTGGATGGTGGACAGGGCTCCCCGCCACTTACCCACACCGTGCTCCCCGTCGCACGCCGGACCGGACCGGCCGGGCGACGGACATATGCTTTGGTTGGTTCATGTCACGTGAGGAATTGCTTTCCGAACGGCTGCGTCAGGCGGGATACGCCGCGAGGCATGTGGAGAGGGGCCGCCGGGGGCTCGTTCCTGTTCATGAAGGCCGGCGGCGACCCACTGCACGAACTCACTCCCCTCATCGACGCCGGGAAAATCGGCCGGCCTGTTCAGAGGCAGATCACGATCTTTCCTCGGGTGCGTCCGCGCTCGGCGTGCGCGTGGGCGTCGGCGATCCGCTCCAGGGAGTAGGCCTGTTCGATACGGGGTGTGTAGCGGCCTTGCCGGCCCAGTTCCGCCGCCGCGGAGAGCAGGGTGGAATCGTTCTCCGCGTTGACCACATGCGTGCCCAGGCGCTGCCCGCCTGCATGGTCGGCGACCGTCGCGACGCGCTTCGGGTCACCTGTGATCGCGACGAGGTCGTCCAGCGATCCGGAGGCCGCGGTGTCGAGCGCTGTGTCGACTCCGCGCGGGGCGAGAGCGGACAGACGCTGCGCGAGGCCGGGGCCGTAGGTGGTGGGAACGGCGCCGAGTGCGGTGAGGAACTCGTGGTTGCGTTCACTGGCTGTCCCGATCACAGTGGCACCTTGCGCTACCGCGATCTCGACCGCCGCGCTGCCCACGCCTCCGGCGGCGCCCTCGACGAGAAGGGTGCGCCCCGCGAGGGAGCCGAGCGCGTTTAGTCCACCCATCGCGGTCACTGACGCGAGACCGGCACCGGCGGCCTGCTCGTCGTTCCACGTGTCTGGGGCGTGCGCCCAGGCCGAGAGGACGACCAGCTCTGCGGTCGCCCCGGTGACGCCGCCCAGTCCGAAGACGCGGTCGCCGATGCCCACCCCCTGCACTCCGTCACCGATCTCGTCGACCACCCCGGCGGCGTCGCGCCCGGGAATGGCGGGTAGCTCCAGGGGGATCAGCTGCTGCAGGGCGCCGGTGCGCAGCTTCCAGTCGATGGGATTGACGCTGGCCGCCGCGACGCGGACACGGATCTCACCAACTCCGGGGTGGGGGGCGGGGGCCTGCTCGATCATCAGGCTCTCCGCTCCGCCGTATTCGTGGAACCGGGCTGCGCGCATAATGGTCTGCCTTACTTCGACGGGCCGGAATGACGTGTTCATCCGACGCTCGTCACTCTAGAACCTGACGTTGACGTGAGGTGCAAGCCGCAACTGTCGGGGGCCTGCGCCACCAGGAGGGATCACGCCGCCCGCCACGGTCGACATGAACGCCCTCGGGTCCGCCATCGGGTCGTGATCAATCTCGGTGCCGGCAAACGGCTCGATCGGCCCCCAGGGCTGCCCCCTGGGCCGGGTATTGCTAATCTGAACCTGACGTCAATGTGAGGTATGAGCGGGAAGGGAGGGGCCGGCGGCATGCGCATCGGACAGCTCGCCAGGCGGTCAGGGGTCAGCGTGCGGGCCCTGCGTTACTACGAGGAACAGCGGCTCCTGGAATCGTCGCGGACAACCGGCGGCCAGCGTGACTATCCCGACGAAGCCCTGGAGCGGGTCCAGCTCATCCAGGACCTCTTCGCGGCCGGCCTCTCCAGCCGTACCGTCGTCGAACTCCTGCCGTGCGTGAGCACCGGCGTCGCGACCCCAGCGATGCTCGACCAGCTCATCATCGAACGCGACCGCATCGCCGCACGCATCCAGGACCTGTCCCGGGCCAAGACCAAACTCGGCCACGTGATCGAGAATGTGACCGCGGCGAACGTGGCGCAGGACTGATCAACCCGTCGCGAAGCGAGGGGTGGGGCCCCGGCCTGTCCGGCATCTACCGGGCAATGGCCGGCCACGGGAAGCCCCAGGCGTTCCGGAGGCCGTCGGCCCCACCGACCTCTTCGGTGTCCCACCGTTAACCGTGAACGAGTTCGTTAGGATCGGGCCATGAGTAGGACCGACCGCGCCAGCCGGGTCATCGCGGCACCACCTGTGGCTGTCTACGGCGCCCTCCTTGACCGGGAGTCGATCGAGGCCTGGCTGCCGCCTGACGGCATGCACGGGCGGGTCGAGCGGTGGGATCCCCGGCCTGGTGGCGGATTCCGGATAGTCCTCACCTATCTCGACCCCACCGACAGCCCCGGCAAGACCTCGGATGCGACGGATGTCGTAGACGTCGGGTTCGCCGACCTCGTGCCACCCGAACGCGTGGTGCAGCGGGCGGTGTTCGAGGCCGACGACCCGTCGTACGCGGGCACCATGACGATGACGTGGTACCTCGCAGCCGCCGGTGACGGGACCGAGGTGACCGTCACCGCCACGGACGTGCCACCCGGCATTGACCAAGCGGTCCATGAGGCCGGGATCGCCTCTTCGCTGGCCAACCTGGCGTCGTATGTCGAAGCGGTCGGCTGACGGGGCCGCCCGGGGCATCGTTGCCCTGGTCTCTTCCCATCGGCCCCCGCCCGGACCATAGTTGGATCATGAACCGTTCACCGGATGCGCCGCCCGTCCCGCTTGAGGGAACGGCACCACAACGTACGCAATCATTCGGATCGCACGAGGTCGCCGCCGCATTGCTCACCGCGACCGTCGCACTCCTCGTCGCTCTCGTCGCCTTCGGCAACATCACGGACTTCGGCACGAACCGGGACTTCGTGCGTCATGTGCTGGCGATGGACACCACGTTCCAGGACGAGGACCTGATGTGGCGGGCGGTCACCTCGCGCGCCCTGCAGGACGCGGCGTACGTCGCGATCATCGCCTGGGAGACCGTGGCCGCCCTCGTCCTGCTCGCCGGCACCTGGCTCTGGGCTCGCCGGAGTCCGCGGGCCCGGCAGATCTCCACCGCCGGCCTGGTGATGGTGCTGCTCCTGTTCGGTATGGGGTTCCTCGCGATCGGCGGCGAGTGGTTCGCGATGTGGCAGTCGGACGACTGGAACGGCCTGGACGCCGCCACGCGCAACGTGGTCCTCAGCGGAGTCGCTCTGCTGGTGGTGCTGGGGGCCGGCCAACGGGACCGTGGCGCCCCCGCTCCGTGACCTCCACCTCCATGGCGGGACCTTCGGGCATTCCGGCGGCGATGACGTTCCTTGCTCCTCGACCGCCCGGGTGGGGCTTCCTCGAAGCCCTCGTACGTTGCGGCGTGCGGCGTCTCCCGCGAACTGGGTGAGGCGGCCCCCGGGAACGTCGCTGTGGGAGACCACGCACGCGCGGCTGGGTCGGCATCACGACATCGCAACCGGGCGGGCGAAGGTGTCCTTCCCTCGGCCGATGGTGCCGGAAAGACGCGCGGTGTCCGCGTCTGCAGAGCCACGCCACTGTGTGCAGACCGGGCCACCCGGTCCCGTGATGCTCGGAGGCTTTGGGGCCGCCGAGCGCCGTCGTCGGGGCAGTTCGGGCAGTCAGACGAGTTCGAGACCGCCGTCGACGGTGAGCACCTGGCCCGTGAGCCAGGCCGCCCGGGCGTCAGCGAGGTGCAGGATCCACTCCGCGACCTCCTCGGGGCGGCCCCGGCGGCCGAGCGGGATGCGCGCGGCTTCCTCGTCCTTGACCTTCCCGATCTGTGCCTCGGAAAGACCTGCCCCTGCCAGTGCCTCGCTCTCGGTGGGTCCAGGTGCGACGGCATTGACCCGGATCCCTTCGGATGCCAGTTCCAGCGCCCAGCTGCGGGTGAGGTGCTCGATCGCGGCTTTCGACGCGCCGTAATGAGAGGCTTGGGCGATGGGGCGATGTCCGTAGGTGCTGCTCACGTTGACGACGGACCCACGTGATGCCCGGAGGTGGGGCATTGCTGCACTTGCCAGCAGGCTGGGCGCGGTGACATTCGTGGCGAACACGCGGCTGATCCCCTCCTCGGTGGCTTCGCCCAGGGGCATCATGGCCAGGATCCCGGCGTTGTTCACCACGACATCGATACGCCCCCACTGACTCACGGCGTGCCGGACGATCTCGGCGGCTGCGCCGTCGGCGCAGATGTCCGCCTCCAGAGTCTCGATGGAAGTGTGCAGTTTCGCGGTGTCGGCGAGGGCTTCCGCACGGCGGCCTACGCCGAGGACCTTGCCTCCGGCGTTCGCGAAGGCCACCGCCGTTGCTCGCCCGATGCCCGAACCCGCTCCGGTCAGGATGGCTACACGGTCGGTGAAGCGGCTGGTCGTATCCGTCATGTTCACTCCGCACTTCGATCGTCAGCATTCTCGGCCTGGGCCGACCGGTCAGAGGTTGGAGAAGCGGCCCGCCTGGGCAAGCAGTTGCTCCGCGTCATCCACCGGGGGGTAGATCCACAGCGTGTTGATGTCCTGCTTGAGGAGCTTGGCCTTCTGGCCCGTCAGCTGCACCGCGCGGTCCCAGCCCTGTGTGGAGACCGCGTCGTCCGGCCCGAGGTCCAGGGTGGTGGTGTAGGGATCCGGCGCGAAGGACAGGCGGTCGGTTCCCAGGAGGTCGGCGGCCACGTTGTGTCCGGCGAACTTCCCCATGGGCAGGGCGTGCTGGCAGCTCTGCAGCGTCGAATGCCCTTCCTCTACGGGTGCGGCAGCCGTGTCGCCGGCCGCGTACACGTCCGGAACTCCGGTCACTCGCAGATACGCGTCCACACTCAGCCGTCCCAGCCGGTCGCGTTCCCCCGGCACCTGCGAGGTCAGAGGGCTGGCGGCCATGCCGGCCGTCCACACGACGGTCGCGGCGGGGATCACTTCGCCGTCCGAGAGCGTGACCGCCTCAGGACTCGTGGAAGCGACAGTGCGCCCCGTACGCCGCTCGATCTGCAACTTCTCGACCGCCGCCTCGATCCGGGCGCGGGGACCTGGCCCGAGCTCGGGCCCCAGAACGTCGGCCCGCTCGACCAGGACGACCCGCACGTCCTCGCCCGCGCCCTGCGCGTCGGCGATCGTGGGCAGTCGGCTCCCGAGGCCGGTGGCGATTTCCAGGCCGGTGAAGCCGGCGCCCACCACGACGGCCGTGTACCGGCCTTCGGAGGGTGAACGCCCGGGCAGTCGCCGCAGGTGGTGATCGAGCGCTGCCGCCGTCGGCATGGTGTCGATGTCGAACACGTTCTGCGCGCCTGGGAAGTCGGGGCGTACGAGTTGGCTGCCGGTGGCCAGCACGAGCTTGTCGTACGACAGGGTCAGTTCTCCGCCCGCCCGTTCGACGGCCCGGACGGTACGGGCCCGGGTGTCGATGCCGGTCACGGTGGCCGTGAGCCGGTGCACGCCGATCGGGCCGAGGATGCGGTCCAGTGATACCCGCATGCTTTCGGGGGTGTCCTCGTAGAGACGGGGACGCACCACCAGGTCGTCGCCGCCGCTGATGAGAGTCACCCGCAGTTCCTCACCGGCGCTCCCGGCTTCACGGGCCGCTCGTACGACTCCGGCTGCGCTCCATACGCCGGCGAAGCCCCCGCCGACCACCACAACGTTCTTCATCGTTTCTCCTCTTTGAGTGCGGGCCGTGGCCTGCTTCATTAATCCTGGACCTTAGACATCCTGGATATGGGATGTCAAGATTTGCAGGCTCCGCCTTCGTCGCATCAAGCGAGGCTGCCGCCGACCGCTTCTCGCTCAAGGGGAGTCCAGGACATATAATGTCCGCATTATGCGAATGAGTAAGGGCGTCGAGTGGGCCATCCACACACTGCTCAACCTGGACGCGGTCGGGGGCGGGCCCGTAGGCAGTGGTCAGCTCGCCGACGCCCACGGCTTGCCCGCCCCGTACCTCAACAAGCAGTTGCAGCAGCTCGCGAAAGCCGGTCTTCTGACCTCCACACCGGGCCCCCGCGGAGGTTTCCGGCTCGCCAGACCGCTCGGCGACGTCACACTTCTCGACGTCGTGGAGGCGATCGAGGGTGATACCGAGCTCTTCCACTGCGCGGAGATCAGGTGCAGTGGAAGAATCGGCGAACTCTCCCCGCCGCCCACGGCGGCGTGCGCCGTCAAGGCGGCCATGCACCGTGCCGACCGGGCCTGGCGGCAAGCACTGGCAGAGCAGAGCCTCTCGGATCTCAGGACCGAGCTCAACCGCACCCCCTTGTTCGGGAACATCGTCCGGGCCGTACTGAACTGAGAGCTGGGCAGGAGGCTCGGCAACGGGACGGTTGCCGGTGGGGCCCGGTGCGGCGGTGAGCTGCTCGTACGCCCGACCTCGTCAGGTCTGGCAGTGCGGGCACCGGACCGTGCGGCGGCCGGCGATACGGTCCGATTCCAGGGGCTGGTCGCAACGAGGGCAGGACGGCTCCGATGCGTCTCTCCGGCCGGTCAGCCATGAGGGCCTGGGTGGTACACGCTCGGCCCGCACGGACGTACGCAGGACGCGTCTCATCGTCCCGTGGATGCGCCGGAGGGCTGCGGCATCCAGATCACGGGCCGGTGTACGCGGGTCGACACGCGCCTGCCAGAGGATTTCGTCGCAGAGAAGGTTTCCGAGGCCCGCGACGACTGACTGGTTCATGAGCGCGTTCTTGAGCGAGGTCCGTCTCCGGGACAGCGCCTCCTCGAGTTCCGTCGGCGTCACGGTCAAGGCGTCCGGACCGAGCGTGTGGAGAAGGCGGTCCAGGGCGGGGTCCCGCATCCATGAGACCCCCTTCAGCTTGCGTTGGTCCCGGTAGCGCAGTTGAGGCCCGTAGTCGAGCGTCAACACCAGACGGTCGTGCCGGTGGATCTGTTCCTGCGGGGAGCAGTACGTCAGTGAGCCCGTCATACCGAAGTGCCAGGCGAGCGTCGAACCGTTGTCCACGGGGGCGAACAGCCACTTTCCGTGGCGCCACGGTGCGCCGAGCTGCACTCCCGTCAATTCCCTGCGGAGTCGTTGCTCGGAGACTCCCTCGAGGACTCCGCTGTCGAGTACATCGACATCGGTGACACGCCGTCGTCCACCGCAGGAAGCCAGTTGCCGGCGGAATCCTTCGACGTCAGGCAGTTCGGGCATGGGCCCTCTCCTCCCGTAGTCCTACCGTGGACGGGCCGCAGGTGTTCGATGAGGGTCTGCTCGATGAACTCGCCGGTCTCGATGAGGGGGCGTTCTGCTGTGGGGCGTTGCGGCAGGCGGCCACCGGCAAGGTGGCGGTCATGCCGGCGGCGACGTCGTGGCCCATGGCGTCGAAAAGCCCGAGACGGACTACGTCATCGGCCACCGCGTAGTCGAAGGCGCCCCCGCCGACCTGATGAGCGGGTTCAAGCGCGGCGCCGCTGGTCATGTGTCCGTTTGTGAAGGCGCGCGGCGGCATGAGATTCCACTGCGGCTCGGCCGCCACGTTCATCAGCTCGGTGCGCACCAGTCGGGCGTGGGAGCCGCTGTGGCGCCTCACTGCAACGATCACGCCGCATCTCGACGAGTTCTTCCAGGCTGTGCCGCATAGGGCGAGAGGTTATGCCGTCATGAGGTTTCCCGGCCGACGCCGCGCGCCTGCGCAGGGCCGATCGGGGCCATTCCGGTGCTGGAGCGGCGCCACCAAACCCGAGGCCTGAGCAGACTGGCTGGCTCGTGGGTGCCCACCCCCCTACCAGCCGCCCGCCGAACGGCGCGATCCGGGTTTCACTCCTTCACCACGCGGCTATCTCTCTTCCACGCAGGGGAAACCCGTACGTGAAACTGGGAATGTGCTGTGGGGGACCGGACTCACGAGTGGCTGCGTTGCCCGGCGCAGATGGTCGCCGGTCCCTGGTGCACGGTGCGTTCCGGCGCGGGCGACTTTGGCGCCTTATTGCCTGCTGCTTGCGTTTCCCCACGGGCTCGGTGGACAGGCGGAGCCCACGTGCCTGTCGAAGAACGATGAGTTTGGGCGGATCAGGCAGCCGGCAGGGTCCTGCCAAGGGCCACGCCGGAGCAGTCCGGCCGTATGTCTTCGCGGCTCCGCAGGCCAGGCCTGGCCAGGCCAGGCAAGTGCTCGGCGCGAGGAGAGGAGGAATCCATGAGCTCGGGACCAGTACCGTACGCCCCCCGCGAGCATGTTGAGACCGCACCTGCGGCGTTCGCGGAAGCTGCCGCTCTTGAGACGGCGCTGCGTGCCCGGGTGCGCGGAGAAGTGGCGTCCGCCCCGGCTCGCCCGGACGGCGACTGTGCAGACCCATTGCCATCAGCACGCGGTGATGAAGTACGACGCCGACCAGGAACTGATGCGCCGCGCGGGCATCGAGGCCGATGTCCTCGACGAGGGCTGCTGCGGACTCGCCGGCAACTTCGGTCTCGAAAGCGGCACTACGACGTGTCCATGACTTCGGCGAGAAGGGTGCCCTGCCCGCCGTACGGGACACGGCACCCAGTGCCATGGTCCTCGCCGACGGATTCAGCTGCCGCACGCAGATCGAGCAGGGAGGCACCGTGACGCATGGCTGGCGGCCACCGCTGCCGTGAGCGGTCACGGTGAAATCGCGGCAGCACGGCAACGCATCACTCACGGTTGAGATGAGAGGAAATCACGTGTCGATGAAGGTGTCCGACTACATCCTGCAGCGCCTGCGCGAGTGGGAGGTCGACCATGTTTTCTCCTACGCGGGCGACGGCATCAACGGGCTGCTCGCGGCGTGGGGGCGCGCGGACAACAAGCCGAAGTTCGTCCAGGCACGGCACGAGGAGATGGCGGCGTTCGAAGCCGTGGGCTACGCCAAGTTCTCCGGCAAGGTCGGGGTCTGCGCCGCGACCTCAGGCCCCGGGGCGATTCACCTGCTCAACGGCCTGTACGACGCGAAGCTGGACCACGTCCCCGTAGTGGCGATCGTGGGGCAGACCAACCGCAGCGCGATGGGCGGCTCCTACCAGCAGGAGGTCGACCTGCTGAGCCTGTACAAGGACGTCGCCTCCGACTTCTGCGAGATGGTCACCGTCCCCGAACAGCTGCCCAACGCCATCGACCGGGCCATTCGCACGGCTTACGGCAGGCGGACGGTGACGGCCGTCATCATCCCCGCCGACGTCCAAGAACTCGACTACTCGCCGCCCACCCATGCCTTCAAGATGGTCCCCTCCAGCCTCGGCATGGCCACCTCCGCCCCCGTACCGGCCGACGCGGACCTCATCAGGGCGGCGGAAGTCCTCAACGCCGGCGAGAAGGTCGCCGTCCTCGTCGGCCAGGGCGCGCGCGGCGCCCGAGCCGAGGTCCAGGAACTCGCCGACCTCCTCGGGGCAGGAGTCGCCAAGGCCCTCCTCGGCAAGGACGCCCTGCCCGACGACCTGCCGTACGTCACCGGAGCGATCGGCCTGCTGGGCACCCGGCCTTCCTACGAGCTGATGATGGACTGCGACACGTTCCTCATGGTGGGCTCCAGCTTCCCCTACACCCAGTTCCTGCCGAAGTTCGACCAGGCGCGCGCCGTTCAGATCGACATCGATCCGCACAACATCGGGATGCGCTACCCGTTCGAGGTCAACCTCGTCGGAGATGCGAAGGCGACCCTCGAGGCACTGCTGCCGCGGCTGAAGCGGAAGAAGCACGGCGCCTGGCGAAAGAAGATCGAGAAGGACACCGCCCGCTGGTGGGACGTCATGGAACGCCGTGCCGCCGTCGAGGCCGACCCGGTCAATCCCGAGTACGTCGTACACAGCCTTGACGCGCTGTTGCCCGACGATGTGATCCTGGCCGCCGACTCCGGCTCGGCCGCCAACTGGTACGCCCGTCACCTGCGCATGCGCGGGACGATGCGCGGCTCCCTGTCCGGCACGCTCGCCACGATGGGACCCGGAGTGCCGTATGTCATCGGCGCCAAGTTCGCCCACCCCGGGCGTCCGGCCATCGCGATCGTCGGGGACGGCGCCATGCAGATGAACGGCATGGCCGAACTCATCACCGCCGCCAAGTACTGGGAGGAGTGGCAGGACCCCCGGCTGATCGTCGCCGTACTGAACAACCAGGACCTCAATCAGGTCACCTGGGAGATGCGCGCCATGTCCGGCGCCCCGCAGTTCCTGCCCTCCCAGGCCATCCCGGACGTCCCCTACGCCGACTTCGCCCGGTCCATCGGTCTCGCCGGCGTCCGGGTGGAGAAGCCCGACCAGGTGGAAGCGGCCTGGCGGCAGGCCCTCGGCTCCGACCGGCCCTTCGTGATCGACTTCCGCACCGACCCGGCCGTCCCGCCCATCCCGCCGCACGCCACCCGGGAACAGGCCGAAGCCGTCGTCTCGGCCGTCATCAAGGGGGACAGCGACAGCGGCGGCATGATCCGGCAGGGCATCAAGGCGAAGGTGCAGGAGTTCCTCCCCGGCCATCACCACGGCGACGACGCCCGGGGCAGGCGGGGGGAGAAGTGACTCCACCCGCCGCCCCGGGGGCGCACCCCGTGGTCGACGGGGTCGAAGCCACCGCCACCGTATCCACGGACGCGACCGGGGGCGACGGGGTTGATCGGGGGAGCGTCGCCTGAGGTGCGCCTCTCAGTCTGCGTCCTTCGCGGCTTGGAGGAGGACGTTGCTGGTGTACCGGAACTCCTCCATGAGCCGCGTCGCCTCGATGACGAGGACGCCGTACGGGGCGGAGGGATCGGTGAGGGATACGGACAGCCGGTGGGTTTCCTCGACCACCTCGTCGCGGCGTGCTTCGGCCTCGTCGGCAAGGCGCTGCAACCGTTTCGCCTGCGGAAGCAGGGTGGTCTCGTCCAGTGTCGTCAGCACCTCGGCGACTGCTCCGACGGACTTCAGGAACGCCGCGTAACGCTGGAGGAACGGCTGGCGGGCCTCGTCCTCCTCGCGGGTCCGGTCGAGACCGCGGGTGAGAGAGGCCATCTGGTAGAGCGTGCGTTCCAGGGCGCCGAGCACGGCCTCATAGCCCTGGAAACCCGGGTGTTCACGGTAGGGGCGCAGCAGGCGGCGCGGGTTGAGGAGGGCGCTCTCCTTGGCTGTCCGGAGCCGCGACCGGGCCCGTCCGATTACGTCTTCGGTACGTTCCGCGCGGGTTCGCCATTCTCCGGTGGTGTCCAAATCGGGCACCTCTTCGGCGAGGACGGGGTGCATGTCGGCGAGGAGGTCGTGGAGGGTGTGGGCGAGGTTGCGGATGCCGTACTCGGCACTGCGGTAGCGCAGCGGCGGGGCCACCAGAACGTTGACGACGGTGCCGATCGCGCAGCCGATGAGAACGAGGAGGACGATTTCTCCCAGCCGGTAGAGGCGCTGGGCGTCTCCGGACGAAGAGGTGTAGGTCGAGAAGGCGAAGAAGGCGGCGGTGGCGACCTGCGGTCCCTGAACGCCCAGGACGTGCCAGCGACCGATGGTGAGCGCGATGAGGGCGACGATCACGAATGTCAGCAGGTCTGGGCCGGCGAGGAAGCCGAGGGCTGCCTGCACGAGGACACCCACGACCACCGCGCCCACGTAGCGCAGTGACTGCAGAACCGAGCGGTAGACGGTCACCTGCATGATCAGCACCGCAGAGAACGGGGCGAACGCCGGCGAGTGGGAGTCGAGGACGTCGTACGCAATTACCCAGGCAAGGGTGGCGGCAAGAGCACTCTTGCCGATCACCAGTAGCGTGTCGCGTTCGTCTCCGGAGTAGGCGAGAGCGCGCCGCCACCACTGGGCCAGCTCAGCGATCCTGCCCGTATCGGTCCGCGAGGTTGTCGTGCCAGGAGTCATGAACCCTCGTGTCCTTCGGCTTTCATAGTTCCGCAGCCCGCTTTCAGCCTGATTCACGTGACGGGTTCGGGTCTTTTCCACGGCGCCGGCCAGGTGGGCGAGCATGCGGCGGTGACGCAGCTGAACCAAGCGCCCACTGCCGTGTTGTGCAGGCCCCACCCAGGTCCACGCAGTGAATGTCCGCTGATGATCACGTAATGCTGGAACCGATGTGTATTCCTTCGCGACCCCTTGGACGAGAGTCGGATGCCCCGACCACCCAGTCGCGGGTGCCCAGCCTTCCGGGCCTTACTCGTCCCTGTCGTCGGCAGGTTACGAACGCAAGTCCCGCTGCTCTCCGTCCTGGCGTCAGGCACCGCCGGCCCCAGCCCCCGGCCTCTCGTTTGGATCATGCTGGGCTCGCGTGCCCTGGCGCCGCACCTCGCGGCGTTGTCGTCAATCTTCCCCGAGCTCTCGGCTTCTCCCCCACTCTCGGCTTCGCTCGAGCGGGGGGACCCCCATGAGCAGGGGAGACCCCAATCGCTCCGCGTTGCCTCAATCCTCCGCCTCGCGATGCTCCCCCACAGCCTGAACGGCGTGGGAGGTGCCCCCATCACCAGACCCCGCTCCCTGATCCAGCCTGATCCAAACGAAAGACCCTAGCCGCCGGCCTACGCCCTGCCCTTCGGTAGTCGCGATGTGCTCGGCCTCACCCGTCCGGACACGTTCCAACTGCTTGGCGACGCCGACCAGGTCGCGGTCGGACCTGCCCACCCGCGCGACGCCAGGTCCGCAAGGGTGCGGACGCGGTCCGCAAGGGCCGGCCGTGGAGCCTTCCGCTGGCGGACCGGGTGCTGCTGGTCGCGGTGTACTGGCGGACCAACCTGACGGCGCGCCAGCTCGCCCCGCTGTTCGGGGTGTCCAAGTCGGCGGCAGACCGCGTCATCGACCACCTCGGGCCTATGCTCGCGCTCCAGCCCCGCAAGCGGTTCCGCTCCGGCGGCGGCCTGCGCGGGTGACCGGTCAGCTTTCCACTTCGGTCTTGTCGCCGCCCCAGAGGGTGTGGAAGGTGCCCTCGCGGTCGGTGCGGTGGTAGGTGTGTGCGCCGAAGTAGTCGCGCTGGCCTTGTGTGAGGGCGGCCGGGAGGCGTTCGGCGCGCAGGGAGTCGTAGTAGGCGAGGGTGGCGGCGAAGGCGGGGGTGGGGACGCCCTGGGTGACGGCGGTGGTGATCACGGTGCGCCAGTCGTTCTGCGCGGCGGCGATCTCCTCGGCGAAGCTCTTGTCGGAGAGGAGGCTCGGCATCTGGGGCTGGGCTTCGTAGGCGCTGGTGATCCTGTCGAGGAACGCGGCCCGGATGATGCATCCGCCGCGCCAGATGGAGGCGACCTTGCCGAGGTCGATGTTCCAGTCGTACTGCTCGCTGCCGGCCGCGATCTCGTGGAAGCCCTGGGTGTAGGCGACGATCTTGGAGGCATACAGCGCCTGCTCGACCTGGTCGGCGAATGCCGCCGCTTCCTTCTTGCCGAGCGTGCGGGCGGTCGGTCCGGCGAGGTGGTGTGAGGCGTCACGGAGGGCTGCGTGGCCGGAGACGGAGCGGGCGAAGACGGCCTCGGCGATGCCGGAGACGGGAACACCCAGATCAAGGGCGATCTGGACGGTCCAGCGGCCGGTGCCCTTCTGCTCCGCCTGGTCGAGCACGACGTCCACGAAGGGCTTTCCGGTCGCCGCGTCGACGTGCGAGAGCACTTCCGCGGTGATCTCGATGAGGTAGGAGTCCAGGCGCCCGGTGTTCCAGGTGCGGAAGATGTCCGCGATCTCCGCGGGGGAGTATCCGGCCACGTCACGGAGGAGCTGGTACGCCTCGCCGATGAGCTGCATGTCCGCGTACTCGATGCCGTTGTGCGTCATCTTGACGAAGTGTCCGGCGCCGTCAGGACCGATATGTGTGACGCACGGGGCGCCGTCCTTGGCTTTCGCGGAGATCTTTTCCAGCATCGGGCCGAGTGAGTCGTAGGACTCCTTGCTGCCGCCCGGCATGATGCTCGGTCCGTCGAGCGCGCCCTCTTCGCCGCCGGAGATGCCGGTGCCGACGAAGTGGATGCCCTGGTCGCGCAGTTCGTGCTCCCGACGGCGGGTGTCGGCGAAGTGCGCGTTGCCTCCGTCGATGATCACGTCACCGGGCTCCAGGAGGGGTGTGAACTCGGCGATCACCGCGTCCGTGGCCTCTCCGGCCTTTACCATGACGACCAGACGCCGTGGCCTCTCCAGGGCTGCCACGAAGTCCTCGGCGCTCTCGGTCGCGACGAAATCACCCTCGTCGCCGAACTGGTCGACGAGTTCGTGGGTGCGAGCCGCCGTGCGGTTGTGCAGAGCGACGGTGTATCCGTTGCGTGCGAAGTTCCGGGCCAGGTTGCGTCCCATGACGGCGAGTCCGGTGACGCCGATCTGTGCGGTGGCTCCGGACGAGGGGGTGGTGGTCATGCGGTGGTCCACTCCTGTTGCGATCGACGAGTTCTTGCGCCGGGTGGGCCCGTGCCGTGGACGGACGGGCGCCGCCCGGGCCGGGTATCCGTACGCAGCCCGGTCATGTTCGCATGCCCGGCCCGGGCGCGGCCGATGCGCGTGGGAGCGGGCCGGGGCGTGTCACGCCGCCTCGGCCGGGCGGAGTGGCACGCCCCGGGCAGCCGTGGTCAGTGGCCGGCCGCCCCGCGGCGACGCTTGGACGCGTCGGTCAGGGACGGGGGCTGGTAGCCCTCGTCGGCCGCACTGATCGTGACCCCGGGCGTCACGATCGCGTCGATCCTGTCCAGCACGTCCCGTGACAGGCGTACGTCCGCTGCGCCGAGCTGGCTCGCCAGGTGCTCCTGGGTGCGCGGCCCGGTGATCACGGCGCCCTCGACGCGGGCGCCGCCGCCCGCCGCGGGCGGCGTGAGGTCCCCCGATGCGGCACGCAACGGGGGACCTGACCGTCACCGTGCCTGTTCGGCCGTGGCGGCGGGTGCGTCGGCGGCGGTGTCCTCGACGAGGAAGCCGCCGGACTGGTGGTGCCAGAGCTTGGCGTATGCGCCGCCGGTGAGCAGGAGTTCGTGATGCGTGCCCTGCTCGACGATGCGGCCGTGGTCGAGCACGATGAGGTGGTCCATCGCCGCGACCGTACTCAGGCGGTGTGCGACGACCAGCGCGGTCCTGCCCTCCATCAGCTGCCACAGCGCCTGCTGGACCAGCGTCTCGCTCTCGGAGTCCAGCGCGCTGGTCGCCTCGTCCAGCAGCAGGATCGGCGCGTCGCGCAGGATCGCCCGGGCGAGGGCGACCCGTTGGCGCTGCCCGCCGGAGAGCTTGACGCCCCGTTCTCCGACCATCGTGTCGAAGCCCGCCGGGAGCTGGTCGGCGAACTCGGTGACATGTGCCGCGTCGGCCGCGGCGCGGATCTCGGCGTCGGTGGCGTCAGGACGGGCGAACTGGATGTTCTCGCGCAGGGTGCGGTGGAACATGGCCGGTTCCTGCGGGACGTACGCGATCAGGCTCCGCAGGTCGGACTGGCGCAGTCGGCTGATGTCCTGACCTCCGATCAGGATGCGGCCGGACCGTACGTCGGCCATCCTCAGCAGCAGCCGGGTGAGCGTGGTCTTGCCGCCGCCCGACCGTCCGACGAGGCCGATTCTCGCCCCGCTCGGTACGTTCAGTTCGAGTCCGTCGAAGATCGGATCGCCCCCGTCGTGGGCGAAGGCCACGTCTTCGAAGCGGACGTCCGCGCCCCGCGGACGCAGCGGCTCGGGTGTCTCGGGATCGAGCACCGTGGGTGGGACGAGAAGCAGTTCGGTGAACTGGGCGGCCTCGGTCATCGAGCTCTCGAGACGGCGGTAGATCTGGTTGAACTCGAACATGATGCGGGTCGAACCGGTGTAGTACGTGAAGGCCACGACGATCGCCTCCACTCTGCCGCCACCGGCGCCGATCCCGACGGCGAGGAGCAGACCCAGACTGTTGGTGAGCACGGACAGGGGTGCGACGAGGGTGTCGATACGGAGATTGCCGTAGTCCCAGGAGCGCAGCGTCAGCCGCCGGGACTCCGCCACCCGTGACCGGTGCTCGGCGGCCTCGCGCTCCTCGGCCGCGAACGCGCGCACGGTGTCCATGTTCATCAGCGCGTCGGACACATGGCCCGAGACCCGGGCGATGGCCTCCTCACGCCGGTTGACCAGCTTCTGACGGCGTCGGATGAGCGGCGCGGCGCACACGGCGGTCAGCGTGATCATCGTCAGCAGGCCGGCCACCAGCAGGGGGTCGTAGTTCCACAGGATCACGGTGCCGAACAGCAGCGGGGCCAGGCTTCCGACGACGTTGAACGTGAGGGTGTCGACGAACTCCTCGAAGCGCACGGCGAAGCTCAGTACCCTCTTGGTCAGTGATCCCGCGAAGTTGTCCTGGTAGAACGAGGCGTCCTTGGCGAACAGTTCGTCCATGCCGGTGACGTACAGGTGCTCGATGCCGCGCGCGGCGACGCGGTTGAGGCAGTGGAGTCCCGCCCGCCACATGGCTTCCGCCAGGAGCAGTACCCCGGCGAACACACCGACGTACGGGAGCGCCTCGCGGATGCCTATGGCGCCGTCCTCGGCGATCCGGCCGACGAGTTTGGCGACCACCAGGGGCGCGACGTAGGTGATGCCGATGTTGCCGAGTGCCGGGAGGGCGAGCGCGGGAACGGAGAGTCCGCGCTGGCGGGTGAGCTCTCGAAGGTAGTGGCGGAGTGCGAGCCGGACCGGGCCCCTGGCCGGTCCGGTGCCGTGAGACTGCTGCGATCCCATGCCGACCTCATGTCGTTTCGCGGGCAGTTGCTCCGGGCTCGCCACGCGTCCATGACCAGAGGCCCGGGGGACAGGAGTCTCCCGTGGCCGGGCGGCCGGCGTCCAAGCGTTTTCGGTGGCACAGGCAGCGCGGCGGTGTGTTTCGGCCGCTCCAGGGGTGCTCGGAGGGCAGGGAATAGCACAGGTTTAGTTGTACAGGTGAAACTGTACAACTAAACCTGTGGAGATTAACGTGGAGAGCATGACTGAGAACCTGAGCCTGCCGCCTTCGGCGATCCAGGCGTCGCGCGAGGTCCGTGCGGTCATCAGCCGCCTGCGGCGCCGCATCCTGAAGGCTTCCGAGGTCGAGGACATCACCCTGGGCCAGGCGTCCGTCATGGCCCGCCTGGCCGGCAAGGAGGGCGTCACGGCGAGTGAGCTGGCCTCCGACGAGGGCGTGCGGCACCAGTCGATGACGGCGACCGTCGCGTCGCTCGCCGCGATGGGGATGGTGGAGCGGAGCCCCGACCCGGACGACGGGCGGCGCCTGCTGATCGTGCTGACCGTGGAGGGGCGCCGACGCGTGGAGGAGGGCCGGCAGGCCCGTACGGAATGGCTCGCCGGCCGGCTGCGGGACACGTGCACGGAGGAAGAGCGGCAGACGGTGCTCGCCGCCATGGCCGTACTGGAGCGGCTGACCTATGACTGATCCGAGGACCGAGGCCGTGAGGCAGGCGGACAAGCCGGGTTTCGACCGGAGGCTGCTGCCGCCGATGATGCTGGGCTCGGTCCTGAACCCAATCAACTCGACGATCATCGCCGTCGCGCTCGTACCCATCGGAAGGGCCCTGGGCGCGCCGGCCTCGCAGACGGCGTGGCTGGTCTCCGCCCTCTACCTGGCCACCGCGATCGGGCAGCCGGTCGTGGGGCGGCTCATCGACATCTTCGGGCCGCGCAGGCTCTTCCTCCTCAGCACCGGTCTCGTCGGTGTCGCCGGTGTCGTGGGCACCCTGGCACCGAACCTGGCGGTGCTGATCGTCGCGCGCATCCTGCTCGGGTTCGGTACCTGCGCCGGCTACCCCGCCGCGATGGCCCTGGTGCGCAGCGAGGCGGAGCGCACCGGACGGGACAGCCCCGGTGGGGTGCTGACCGCCCTGGCGGTCGCCAACCAGACCATCGCCGTCGTCGGCCCGTTGCTGGGCGGCCTGTTGATCGGGCTCGGCGGCTGGCGCGCCACCTTCGCGCTGAACGTGCCGCTGGCCGTCGCGGCCGTGCTGCTGGGCATGCTGAGACTGCCCAGGTCGGCCCGGACGGGCGGGCCCCCGCAGCATGGGCACCCAAGTGCCCAGCTCGATCTGCCCGGCATGGGGCTGTTCGCCGCGATGCTCATATCGCTGTTGCTGTTCTTGATGAACCTGCACCTGCGTGACTGGTATCTGCTGACGATCGCAGCCGCCATGGGAGCCGCCTTCGCGGCGCGGGAGCTGCGAGCCGCCACCCCGTTCATCGATCTGCGGGTACTGGGCGGCAACACACCACTGCTGGTCACCTACGGGCGCGCGCTGGTCGCCTACGTCGTCACGTACTCCTTCCTCTACGGGTTCACCCAGTGGACGGAGGAGGGTTTCGGGCTCTCGCCCTTCCATGCCGGGCTGGTGCAGATCCCCATGTTCCTGGTGGCCATCGGCGTCTCGGTCGTCTCCGGAAGGCGTAAGGGTATGCGCGGCAAGCTGATCGTCGGTGCGCTGGGGCAGGTCGCAGCCTGTCTGGTGATGCTGACGCTCACCGGGGGCAGCCCCGTGTGGATGCTGGTCCTCGTAGCCCTGATCTTCGGAGTCCCGCAGGGGCTGAACAACCTGGCCCTGCAGAACTCCGTCTACTTCCAGGCCGATCCAGAGCGCACCGCCTCCTCGGCCGGCCTGCTGCGCACCTTCGCCTACATCGGCTCGATGGTCGCCTCGTCCACGGCCGCGGCCTCCTTCGGGCAGCGCGCGGACACTGGCGGCATGCACCAGCTCGCCTGGGTCATGCTCGGCGCCGGTGTGCTCTACCTCCTGCTGACGGTCTTCGACCGCACGGTCGGCCGCGGGGCCGCCACGGCCGCCCGAGCGGCGAAGTAGCCCCCCTGGGCAGCCCGGCCGGGCCTCTCATCGCTCGCCGACAGCCGCGAGATCTCCCGAACAGCGCTTCACGCACGAAAGGCACGACCATGTCCCGTACCGCCCTGCTGCTCATGGACCTCCAGAACAACCATCTCGCCCACGCCCCCGACGACTACCTGCCCAACGCCGTACGCGCTCTCGAAACGGCCCGTACCGCAGGCATTCCGGTCATCCACATCGCCATACAGCTGCGTCACGGTCACATCGACGCCCACCCCCGCAACAGGATCTTCGGCGCTCTTCCGGTTCACCTCTTCACGGCCGAGGACCCAGGCGCCGCCATCCACCCCGCGGTCGCCCCCGCCGACGGTGAGATCGTCGTGCACAAGAACCGGGTCAGCGCCTTCGCCGGCAACAACCTCCAGCAGATCCTGGCCGCTCAGGACATCGACCACCTCGTCCTGGCCGGCATCTCCACCGCCGGCGTAGTCCTGTCCACCGCCCTGCAGGCCGCGGACCTGGACCACAGGGTCACCGTCCTGTCCGATGCCTGCGTCGACCCCGACCCAGCCCTTCACGACACCCTCATCAACGAAGTCCTCGCCCGGCGCGTCGACGTCACCACCGTCGACGCCTGGGCGCACAGCATCGACGCCGCAGCCTGAGCCCTGCCCCCGGGCCGGCCTCTGGCCGACGGGAGGGGAGGAGCCGGCGCCCTCAGGGCGCCGGCTCCTCCCCGAAGAAGTCCCTCTCCTCTGGGATCAGGTGCATCGCCGCTTCCTCGGCGGACGCCGCCGCGCCGTCGATGCCGACGTCCTGCGCGGTGAGGGTGGACGGCACATGCCCGTCTCCCTCCTGCGTGAGCCTGCCCGCGCTCGCCGTGCCCACCTCGGTGTCGTAGAGCTCCCCGTCGCCGTCCGCCAGATCGCCCGGACCGTCCTGGGCAGGGGCGGTGTTCTCGGGAACCTCCCTGGTCAGGCGTCTGGCGAGGGATTCGCCCGTGTGCTGTTCCGAGGCGGTGGTGCCCTCGTCGTCGACCGCCCAGGGCCGGTCCGGCGGGGAGTAGCCCTCATCCAGGACGTCGGAGAGCCCGGACGTGTCCAGGGTGTCCTCGATGTCCAGCAGGTCATCGGGGTCGGAGGCCTCCGGCTCCTGCGGCTGGTAGACGTCGTCCCCCCGGTCGCTGCCGGTCATGGCGTACCCCTTCCTCCGGGCCCCCTGTACGCAATTCCACTCCGGTCCAGCGGCTGACGCAACGGAAACCGTTCCCCGGCAGCAGTGACGCTGTTTTAGATGACAATGAAAACGATTGTCGATAACGTGTGTGCGGTCGGGCCGGAAGCCTCCGCACGGGGGGTGACCTCTGCCTGCCCGTCATCCCAACGGCATTGTGAGAAGGGGGAGCTCGTGGCTCATCTGTTGGTGGTCGAGAGCTGGGTCGGGTCGATGAGCAGACTGCTGCCGAGGGCCATGGGGGAGGGGGGCCACCACTTCACCTTCCTCACCCGCGATCTGCACCACTACCTCCGATCGGCACCGGAGGGGACGGGGCACCCGCTGCTCACCGCCCGTAATGTCATCACGGCGCCCACCAACGACCTCGGCACGCTGCTTCCGCAGGTCGAGGAAGTGCACGGCGCGCTGCGCTTCGACGGGGTGGTCACCTCCTGTGACTACTACCTGCCGACCGCCGCCCGGATCGCCGCCCTGCTGGGCCTGCCGGGTCCCTCCGCCGAAGCCATGGAGAACGCCTGTCGCAAGGACGCGACCCGCCGCGTCCTTGCCGCCGCCGGGGTCCCCGGCCCCCGCTTCGCGGTGTGCGCGGACGGGGCGGCGGCCGTCGAGGCCGCCCGCGACATCGGCTATCCGCTGGTGGTCAAGCCGGTGGACCTCTGTGCGGGCATGTTCGTACGCAGGGTCGACGACGCGGAACAGCTGGCCGCGGCCTGCCGGGCACTGGCGGGCTTCCCGCACAACGCGAGGGGCCAGCGGCGCGCCCCTCACATCCTGCTCGAGGAGTTCCTCCAGGGCCCCGAGGTGAGCGTCGAGACCGTGACCTTCCACGGCGTCGCGCACGTCGTCGGTGTGACGGACAAGAGCGTCGGAGGTGCCCCCGCCTTCGTCGAGACCGGCCACATGTTCCCGGCCGCCCTGACCCCGGACGACCTCGCCGCCGCGACCGGCACCGCGGTGAGCGCAGGGGCGGCGCTGGGGCTCGACGACGTCGTCGCGCACACCGAGATCAAGCTGACCGCCGACGGCCCCCGGGTCGTCGAGGTCAACCCCCGTCCGGCGGGCAACCGGATCACCGAACTGGTCCGCCATGTCACCGGGATCGACCTCGCCGCCGCCTGCATCGATGTGGCGCTGGGCCGGGAACCCGGCCTCCGCCGCCGCGACACCGGACTGCGCAGCGCGGCCATCGGATTCCTCGTCCCCGGCAGCGCGGGCACCCTCGCGTCCGTGGAAGGCGCCGACGGAGTGCGGGACGCCGACGGCGTGCTGGAGGTCCAGGTCGCCGAGGCCGGCCGCACGGTCGAGGCGGCGGACAGCAACAACGCGTATCTCGGTCACATCATGGCCGGCGACGCCGGCGGGCTCGGCGCACGGGCCCGCGTCGAGGAGCTGCTGGCGGACGTGCGTCCCCTGCTGGTGCGCTCGTGACGACGCCCTCGCCCGCCCCCGCCCCGTGCTTCGGAACCCTCCTCGACCAGGCACTCCACGGTGAACTCGGCCCGGACCCGGGGACCCGCCGCATCTCCGTGGCCTTCACGACGTCCCAGGCCGCACGGCACGACGGCCGGAGCGGTGGCTACCGCAACGAGGTCCTCAGCCTCCGAACCGGCCGCGCCGTCGGCTCGTGCGCCGTCGAACCCGGAGCGCTACCCGCGGGAACCGTCGAGGACTGCGCCGGTGCGGACGTGTCCGCACTCCTCGCCCACCCGCTGCTGCCCGTACGCGTCGCCGCGCTGGACGCCTACCTCATGGACGTCATGCCGCACACCCCGGCCCACGGCGCGCGGCCGGTGACCGTCCCCGCCGGAAACTCGCTGGAACGTTCGCGGGCGCGCGCCACCGCCGTGGCCGATCTGCTGGACATGGAGCCAGGTGGCACCGTCCTCGTCGTCGGAGTCGTCAACTCCCTGCTCGCCGCGCTGGGTTCACGCGGACTCACCGCAATCCCCTGCGACCTGAAGGGCGGCACCACCGAGTGGGGAGAGCCCATCTCCACGGACGCCCTCGGGGAGACCGGCCGCTGCGACGCGGTGCTGGCCTCCGGCATGACGCTCGGCAACGGCACCTTCGACCCGCTGCGCCGGAGCGCCCAGGAGCACGGGAAGCCGCTGGTCATGTTCGCCCAGACCGGAAGCGCGGTCCTGCCCCGCTTCCTGGGCGCCGGAGTGGCCGCCGTGTGCGCGGAACCATATCCCTTCTTCTGGCTCGACGGCGGGCCCGGCACCATCCATCGCTACCGCGCGGACGACGGAGGAACCTCATGACCACGGCATCCCTGCCCGCCCTCGCCCCCAACCGCGAGCTCCTGGCCCTGCTCGGCCACACCCCACTGGCCAGGATCACCACCGCACTGCCCCTGCCTCATCCCGGATTCTGGGCCAAACTCGAAGGACACGCCGTCGGCGGAATGAAGGCACGGGCCGCCGTCTCCATGCTGCTGGGCGCCGAGGAACGCGGCCGGCTGCTCCCCGGCGCACCCGTCGTGGAATCGACCTCCGGCACCCTCGGCATAGGACTCGCCTTCGCCGGGCAGGCCCTCGGGCACCCCGTCGTACTTGTCGGGGACAGCGAACTCGAACCCTCCATGCGGCAGTTGCTCCGCTCCCACGGAGCCCGTCTCGAAATCGTGGACCGCCCCGCCGCACACGGCGGCTGGCAGGGCGCCCGCCTGGAGAGACTGCACGACCTGCTCGCCCGGCTGCCCGGCGCCTACTGGCCCGACCAGTACAACAACCCCGACAACACGGCGGGTTACGCCTCACTCGCGGCCGAACTGGCCACCCAGCTGGACCACCTCGACATTCTCGTCTGCAGCGTCGGCACCGGGGGACACAGCGCGGGCATCGCCGGACCGCTGCGCCGGCACTGGCCCGGCCTTCGCGTAATCGCCGTCGACTCCACCGGGTCCACCATCTTCGGGCAGGCCGCCGCGCCCCGGCTGATGCGCGGTCTCGGCAGCAGCATCCACCCGGGAAACGTCGCCTACGACGCCTTCGACGAGGTCCACTGGATCGGCCCGGCCGAGGCCGCCGACGCCTGCCGGCGCCTCGCCCGGGGCAACTTCGTCAGCGGCGGCTGGAGCACCGGAGCCGTCGCACGCGTCGCCGCCTGGGCAGCCCGCACCCACCCCGGGGCCACCGTCGCCACCGTCTTCCCCGACGGGCCCCACCGCTATCTCGGCTCCGTCTACGACGACGACTTCATGGCCGCCCACCGGCTCGACCTCGACCTCGCGGCGGGATCCCCCGTCGACGTCCCGCACCCGCGCGCCCCACAGACCGGGGGCTGGGCAAGGTGCACCACCGTCACCGATCCGCTGGCGGAACGCCTGGAGCGGCAGCCGTGAAACTCACCCAGCACACCGTGCGGCTCGTCCTCGCCGAGCCGCTGCGCATCTCCCGATCGACCATGACCGCCCGCGACGCGGTATGCCTCACCATCGAACACGAAGGGCTCAGCGGCCACGGAGAGGCCGTCACCAGCGTCTTCTACGGACTCGACGCACCTGCCCTGCAACGCCTCGCCGCCCGGACCGGCGAGCGGCTCGCCCGCTTCGCCGGACCGGAGACCGCGCTGCACGCCCTTCGCACCGGCGAACTGACCCCGCCCGGCACCCCGGCCGCCGTGACCGCCGCCACCGAGGCGGCGCTCCTCGACCTGGTCGGCAAACGCACCGCCACCGCCGTCCACCGCTTCCTCGGGTCTCCCGTCGCGCCGAGGACCGCCACCGCCCGGACGATCTCCCTCGTCTCCCCGGGGCGGGCAGCCGCCCAGGCCCGCGGGCTCGCCGAAGCGGGATTCTCCGTCATCAAGATCAAGGCGGGCGACCCGGACGAGGAGACCGACCTGGACCGGGTGAGGGCCGTCCGCGCCGCCGCTCCGGCCGCCAGGCTCCTCCTCGACCCCAACGGGGCCTGGTCGGCGGGACAGGCGCGCACGCTCCTGCCCCGGTTCGCCGCCCTCGGTATCGAAGCGGTGGAACAGCCCCTCGCCCCCGGTGACCCGGAAGCCCTCGCGCGGCTCGCCGCCCGCTCGCCCGTGCCCGTCATCGCGGACGAGGACGCGGTCACCTACGAGGACGCGCGGCGGCTCGCCGGACGCGTCCACGGCATCAACGTCAAACTCGCCAAATGCGGCGGTGTCCACGCCGCTCTGCGGATCGCCGCCCTGATCGAGGGCAGTGGCACAGACCTGATGCTGGGCTGCCTGACCGCCAGCACCCTCGGCATAGCCCCCGCCGTCCACATCGCCGACCGCGCCCGCTGGACCGACCTCGACGGGCACCTCCTGCTCGCACACGACCCCTGGACCGGCATCGGTGGCGAGGACGGATCCGTCGCGGCCAACGGGCTGCCGGGGCTGGGCGTAAGCCCCCGCACCGAGACCGGGATCCGGAGCGCCGCCTCATGAGGACCTGGCACGAGATCCGCGGATTCCCCCTCGCCGTACGCCTGCTGCTGGTCAACCAGCTCGGCGTCAACACAGGCTTCTATCTCCTCATCCCCTATCTCGCCACCCACCTCGGCGACAACCTGGGCATGTCGGCGGCCGTCGTCGGCATCGTCCTCGGCGTACGCAACCTGAGCCAGCAAGGCCTCTTCCTCGTCGGGGGCTCCGCCGCCGACCGGCTCGGCGCGCGAGGCGTCATCATCGCCGGCTGCGCCGTACGCACCGTCGGCTTCGCCCTCTTCGCGCTCGGTGACGGACTGCCCGTACTGCTCGCCGCCTCCGTACTCAGCGGACTGGCCGGCGCCCTGTTCAATCCCGCCGTGCGCACGTATCTCGCCCAGGAGGCGGGGGAGCGCAAAGCCGAGGCGTTCGCCCTCTTCAACGTCTTCGCGACGACCGGCGCCCTGATCGGCCCGCTCCTCGGCAGCGCCCTGCTGCTCGTCGACTTCCGGGTGTCCGCGCTCACCGCCGCCGGCATCTTCGCCCTGCTCACCGTCGCCCAGGCCATGGTGCTGCCCGCCCGCGACGTGCCACCGGCGAAGGGCAGCGTCACCTCCGACTGGCGCGAGGCCGTCGGCAACCGCGCCTTCCTCGCCTTCGCACTCGTCATGGTCGGAATGTTCACCCTGGAGAACCAGCTCTATCTGCTGCTGCCCGCCGGCGCCCGGCAGGCCACCGGCTGGGACGGAGCCGCCGGACTCGTCTTCCTCGTGGGGACCGCCGCCGGCATCGCCTTCCAACTGCGGATCACCCGCGCACTCAAGGGGCGGGGGACCCGAGGACGCTGGATCGCCACCGGAATGGTGCTGATGGGCCTCGCCTTCGTACCGCCCATGCTCGTCGCGGGCACGGACACACCCCCGCACGGCGCCCTGGAGGCCACCCTGCGCTCCCTGCCGGTGCTGGGCGGAGCCCTCCTGCTCCATCTGGGCGTCATGACCGCGCAGCCCTTCGTCATGGAGCTGATCCCGGGCTTCGGGAGGCAGGCGCTGACCGGAACGTACTTCGGGATCTTCTACGCGGTCTCCGGCATAGCGGCGGCCGTCGGCAACGCGGCTGTCGGCTGGGCCATGGACGCAGCCCAGCGAGGCGACGACAACAGCGCGACCGCGCTTCTCCCCTGGGCCTGCTGCCTGGCGGCCGGGCTCGCCTCCGCGGCCGGCGTGGCCTGGCTGCACCGCAACGGCACCCTGCCCCGGGCACAGCCCGCCCCCGTGGCGGTGGCCGCATGAGAGCACGGACGGGCAACCTGCTCACCGACCGGCCGGAGCTCTACGAGGCCAGATTCCCCGACCCCGAACGCCTCGCCGGACGCTGGGCGGAGGACCTCCTGCGACGGCACGGCGCCGGGCCCGCCGTCCTGGACCTGGGCTGCGGGACAGGACGTGACGCAGCCTGCCTCCAGGGCGCCGGACGAACGGTCACAGCCGCCGACCTCTCCGCCACGATGCTCGCCCACGCCCGCGCCCACCACCCGGGCCCGGTGTACGCAGAGGCCGATCTCAGCCGGTTCGATTTCGGTCAGGACGTCTTCGACGCCGTGGTGTGCCTGGACAGTTCACTGCTGTACTGCCACACGAACGAGCAGCTCGACGGATTCCTGGCCTCGTGCCGCCGCACCCTGGCACCAGGCGGCCTGCTGGTCGCGGAGATGCGCAACGGCGCGTACTTCCTCGGCCGGAACGCACCTCCCACCACGCCCGCCGTCTCCCGCTTCACCTGGCGGGGCACCACGTACCGCTCGACCACCGCACTGCGCATCGACCGAGGCGCCCAGCTCCTGCGGCGCACCCGCGGCTGGACCGCCGACGACGGCAGCCCGCCCGTCGAGGAGCACTCCGCGTGGCGGCTGCTCCTGCCCCAGGAACTGCGCCACTTCCTCACCTTGCACGGTTTCGACGTCCTCGCCCTGTACGACGGCCCCGGACCACGCACCGAACCGGCCTGGCAGCCGGGAGCGGAACCCGGCACCGCGGCCGACGGCGACCGGCTCCATCTCGTCGCGAGGAAACCGGCCGGCCCACCCACCGGCAGTCCAGCACATCCAGCAACAGGAGAGCAGCCATGACCGCATCAGCCGACAGACACGAACGCTTCCCCGGCCTGCGCAGGCGCGGCTTCCTCGCCGCCGCCGGGGGAGTGGCCGGCCTGGGAGCGCTCACGCTCGCCGGATGCTCCGGACCCGGCGCCACCGGGGCCACCTCCGGCAAGGGGGGCGGCACCCCCCGGCGCGGCGGACGGCTGCGCGCGGCCTTCGCCGGCGGCGGCGCGAGTGAAACCCTCGACCCGCACCTGGGGAACCTCTTCGCCGACGCCGCCCGCGGCAAGGCGCTCTTCGACAAGCTCGCCGACTACGGCGCCGACCTGTCCGCCGTGCCACGACTGGCCGAGAAATGGGAACCGAACGCCGGCCTCGACCGCTGGACCATCACGCTGAGGCAGGCGGAGTTCCACGACGGGAAGCCGGTGACGGCCGCCGACGTCCTGTACAGCTACCGCCGCATAGCCGACCCCGACAAGGCGTACCGCGCCCGCGCGTCCCTGGAGCCCATCGATCTGAAGGCGAGCCGTGCCACCGGGGAGCGGAGCGTCGAATTCGTACTCAAGCGGCCGACGGCCGAATTCCCCAACGTGATGGCCGCGTTCGGCACCTACATCGTCCAGGACGGAGCCACCGGATTCGACCGAGAGCCGATCGGCACAGGCCCCTTCCGGTTCGTCTCCTTCACCCCCGGGCGCTCCACCGTCCTGCGGCGCAACGACACCTACTGGGAGGGCGCCCCGCACCTGGACGAACTCGAATTCGTCGTCGCCAACGAGGAGTCCGCCCGGATCAACGCCCTCCTCGGGGGCCAGATCGAATACGCGCACGAGCTCAACCCCGCCACCGGGCGCGCCCACGAGAAGGCGGGCAGCATCGAGATCGTCCGGCTGCGGAACAGCGCGATGCAGGCCTTCGCGATGAAGACCGACCGCCCGCCCTTCGACGACCCCCGGGTCCGCGAGGCCTTCTTCCTCATCGCCGACCGCGAGGAACTGGTGAAGGGCGCCCTGTCCGGCGCGGGCGAGAAGGGCAACGACCTCTTCGGTAAGGGATACGAGTACTACGCCGACGAACTCCCGCAGCGCGAACAGGACATCGCCCGCGCCCGCAGCCTCCTCAAGCAGGCAGGAGCGCACGACCTGAAGGTCACGCTCGACACCTCCGAAGTCGCCGCCGGCTTCACCGAGGCCGCCGGGATCTTCCGGGACCAGGCAGCCCGCGCCGGGGTCACCGTCGACGTACGGATGGGCAGCAAGGACTCCTACTGGAAGGACATCCTCGACTCCGGAACCCTGTGCTGCTACCGGTCAGGGGCCATGCCCATCGAGTCCCACATCTCCCAGCGGCTGCTCACCGACTCCACCACCAACGCCACCGGATGGCAGGACAAGAACTTCGACGCGCTCTACCGGCAGGCCCAGTCCACCAGGGACAGGACCGCCCGGGCCGCCCTCTACGGACGGATGCAGCGACAGCTGCACGCCGAAGGAGGCTTCCTCGTCTGGGGTTTCGGCGACTGGATCCTCGGCGTCGCACGCTCCCTGCGCGGTGTCGCACGCGAAGCACCCGCCAACACCCTGGACTGGGCGCGCTTCGACAAGGTCTGGCTGGCGTGAACGGACTGCGCTCCTGGATCGCCGGGCGGCTGCTCCTCGGCGTCGTGCAGACCGCGGCCGTCGTGCTGCTGGTCTTCGCGCTCACCGAGGCACTGCCGGGCGACGCCGCGGTGGCCTTCGCCGGAGACCAGCCCGACCCGCAGCGCATCGCGGCCGTCCGTGAGGCCATGGGGCTCGACCGGCCCGCCCACGAGCGTCTCGCCGACTGGGTGCTGGGCCTGCTCCAGGGAGACTTCGGCACCTCGCTCACCTCCGGACGGCCCGTGTCCGGATTCCTCACGGACGGCTTCGGCCCCACCCTGCTCCTCGCCACGGTCTCCGTCCTGCTCCTGGTCCCCATCGGGGTGGGCCTCGGCGTACTCGCCGCCCGCCACGAAGGGCGGTTCACCGACCGGCTGATCAGCTCCGCGACCCTCGGTGTCTACGCGGTACCCGAATTCGCCCTCGGAGTACTGCTCGTGAGCGTCTTCGCCCTGCGGCTCGGCTGGCTCCCGCCGACCGCCGTCGGCTACGGAACCGATCTGCTCGCGCAACCCGCCGTGCTCGTCCTGCCGGTCCTGGTCCTGCTCGCCCGGCCCGTCTGCTCGCTGGCCCGGCTGGTCAGGGCCGGCATGATCGAGGCGCTCCGCGCCCCGTACACCGCCCACGCCGAGCGGTACGGAATCTCCGGCGCCCGCATCCGCTACGCGCACGCCCTGCCCAACGCCCTCGCACCCGCCACCCAGCAGCTCGCCCGCACCATCGACTGGCTGCTGTGCGGCGTCATCGTCGTGGAGGCCCTCTACGTGATCCCCGGACTCGGCACCGTCCTCATGAACGCGGTGGCCGACCGCGACATCCCCGTCGTGCAAGGGCTCGCGGTGGTCTTCGGTCTCGCCACCGTCGTGCTCAACCTCGGCGCCGACCTCGTCACCCACCGGCTCGCACCGCGCTCGGGGGTGGCGGCGTGACGCGGCTCCGCAGATACGGACCCGGGGCGGCCGTCGCCGCGGTCCCGCTCGGCCTCGCCCTGGCCGGGCCGTTCCTCGTGGGAGAGACGCCGGCCCGGGCCGCCTCTTTCACCCTCGGGGCAGGCCACCCGCTCGGCACGGACTTCGTCGGGCGGGACGTCGTGAACCAGGTGCTGCTCGGCGGACGGCCCGTGGTCCTCGTAGCGCTGGCGGCCACGCTCCTCGCGTATCTCGTCGCCCTGCCGCTCGGGCTGATCAGCGCGCTCACCCACCGCAGGTGGCTGGAGGAGGTGCTGATGCGACCGCTGGACGTGCTGCTCGCCGTTCCCTCACTGCTCATGATCCTGCTGGTGGCCGCCGCCTTCCCGCCCGGGGCGGCGGGACTCGCGCTGCTGGTGGCCTTCGTCTCCATCCCGGACGCCACCCGCATCGTGCGGGCGGCCGCCGCGGAGGCGGCGTCCCGGCCCGCCGTGGAGGCGCTGCGCATGCAGGGGGAGAGCTGGTGGCGCCTGGCCGTCGGATACGTCGGACGGTCCATCCTGCGCACCCTGGCCGCCGACGCCGGGATCCGCCTGACCGGGGTGCTCTACCTGGTCGCGACCGCGGCCTTCCTGGGTATCGGGGTCGCCCCGGACGCCGCCGACTGGGCCGTGATGGTGGACCGCAACCGCACCGGACTGTTCATCCAGCCCTGGGCGGTCGTCGTGCCCGCCCTGCTCATCGTCGCGCTCACCATGGGCAGCAATCTGCTCGTCGACGCCGCCATGGAGAACCGCACCCCGCCCCGGAAGGGCCGTCGCCCATGAATGAGAACCCCGTGATCGCCTCCCTCACCGGGCTGACCGTCGAGGTCGACGGGCGGGCACTCGTCGACCGCGTCTCGCTCCGGATCAGGCCCGGCACCGTCACCGCCCTGGTCGGAGCATCCGGCAGCGGCAAGACCACCACCGGCCTCGCCCTGCTCGGCGAATTCCCCACGGGCGCTCGGGTGACGGGCGAGGTGACCGTGCACGGCGCCCGCATCGGCTACGTCCCCCAGCACCCGGCGGCGGTACTCAACCCGGCCCGCCGCGCCGGCTCCCTCCTGCGGGACATGGCGCGTCGGCAGGTCCGGGACCTGCCCCGGCCGCAGCGCCGGGACGCGGCACGGCAGCTCGTCCGCCAGGCTCTCGCCGATGCCCAGCTCGACGGCTCCGACGAGGTGCTGAGCCGCTACCCGCACCAGCTGTCCGGCGGCCAGCAGCAGCGCGTCGTCCTGGCGCAGGCACTGCTCCTCGGCGCCCGAGTCGTCGTCGCGGACGAGCCCACCACCGGGCAGGACGCGCTGACCAAGCGCCGCATCGTCGACCAGCTCGCGGCGGTGGCCGCCCGCGGCATCGCCGTACTGCTGCTCAGCCACGACCTCGACGTCGTACGCGAACTGGCCGACGAGGTGCTGGTGATGCGCGGCGGCCGAGTCGTGGAACAGGGCACCGCCCACCGGATCCTGGACGCCCCCACGCACCCGTGGACGAAGGAGCTCCTCGCCGAACCGAGGACCCTGCCCTACGCGGACCCCGAGCGCACCGGAGCGGAGCTGCTGACGGTCAGCGGACTCATCGCCCGCCACCGCACCGGCGGCGCCCGCGTCCCGGTGCTGAGCGTGGACAGGCTCTCGCTGCGCAGTGGCGAATGCCTCGCCGTCGTCGGACGCTCGGGCAGCGGCAAGACCACGCTCGCCCGCTGTCTCGCCGGCCTCCACCGCGACCACACCGGGCAGATCCTGCTCGACGGAGCCCCGCTGCCACGCAGCCTGAGGGACCGGAGCCGCGAGCAGCTCGCCGCCGTGCAGTACGTCTTCCAGGACGCGCGGGCCGCCTTCGACGAGCACCGGCCGGTCCTGGACCAGGTGGCCCGCACAGCGGTACGCCTCCACGGCACCGGACACCGGGAAGCGACTGCAGAGGCCCGGCAGGTGCTGACGGACCTCGGCCTGGGTGAGGCACTCGTCCGCAGACTGCCGGGGCGGCTGTCCGGCGGCGAACTCCAGCGCGCGGCCCTCGCCAGAGCGCTCCTCGCACGGCCCCGGGTGCTGGTCTGCGACGAGATCACCTCCGGCCTGGACCCGGTGACCCGCCGCTCCCTGCTGGACCTGCTCGCCACCCTGATCCGCCGCGAGGACGGCCCGGGCGTCGTACTGATCACGCACGACCTCGACACGGCGGCGCCGGCGACCCGCGTGGCCGTGCTGGACGGCGGAGAGGTGGTCGAGGAGGGGCCCCGGGAACAGGTCCTGACCGCTCCCCTGCACCCGTTCACGATTTCGCTGCTCGGCGCCTCTCAGCGGTGGGGGGCGGCCGTACGTCCCTCAAGCGGAACGTGAACCACCTGTCCGGCCGTACACTCGCCTCATGGGTCACATCGGCGTCACAGGGAAGTGCCTGCACCAGGCCGCCCCCGGTGTGCCCGCGAGCTGCCGCCTCGCCCTGCACGGACACGGCTAGCGACCTTCAGCGGTCGTCTCCGCCCGGCGGGGCGACCCGCCTGTCCCACCTCTCCGCCGTGTCCGCGCCTCACGCGCCCCGCTTCCACCTCGTACGCGCTCCACTTCACCACCGCTGCTTCGGCGCACCGCCGTCGCGGCGTTCCGGCGACGACCGAACCCCGGGTCGTGCCAACCCTCGAAGGGACCACCTTGAAGCTGAGCGAGCTGCTGGCCGGACAGAACCACCACATCCTCCAGGGCGACCCGGAAAAGACGCGCATCACCGCCGGAACGGCTTTCGACGTGGACCGGGTGGCGCCGGGATCGCTCTTCGTCGCGGTGCCGGGGCACCTTGAGGGCGGCCCCGGCGCGGTGGCCCCCGCCCTCGCCCGGGGCGCGGCGGCGGTTCTCGTGGAGGACGGCTGCGTACTGCCCGCGACGGTGGGGGACGCCTGCGTCGTACAGGTGCCGGACGCCCGGACCGCGGCAGCCGTCACCGCCTCCCGCTACCACGGCGAGCCGGGGCGACGGATGGACATGGTGGCGATCACCGGCACCAACGGGAAGACCTCCGTCTCGTACATGGTCGAGTCGGTGCTGCGGATCTCCGAGGGGGCCAGGGCCGGGGTCATCGGCACGGCGGGAAGCCGCATCGGCGACGAGCTGATCCCGATGCCCCGGTCGGTCCTCACCACTCCGGAATCACCCGATCTGCAGTACCTGCTGGGGTGCATGCGTGACCGTGGGGTCGGCACCGTGGTGCTGGAGGCCACGTCGATGGGCCTGCTGACGCACCGCGTCGACCGCACGTTCGTGGATGTGGGCGTGTTCACCAATCTGAGCCAGGACCACCTGGACGACCACGGCACGATGGACAACTACAGGGATGCCAAACTCCGGCTCTTCCAGGGGCTGTGCGAGCACGCGGTCGTCAACGCGGACGACCCGGTGGGGGCAGGTATCGCGACGATGATGCCGGGCGCGGTGACCACCTACGCACTCGACACCGAGGCCGACTACCGGGCCACCGATCTGGTCGTCGACGCGTCGGGGACCCGCTTCACGCTGCATCACGACGGCCGCAAGTACCCGGCCGCGATCCCCGCACCCGGCAGGTTCTCCGTCTCCAACGCGCTCGCCACGGTGGCGGCCTGCCACACCCTGGGGCACGACCTCGCCGGGCTCGTGTCCGCCCTCGAACGGATGCCGCAGATCCCGGGCCGGTTCGAATGCGTCACGACCGCCGAGGGCACCTCGGTGATCGTGGACTACGCCCACTCCCCGGACTCGCTGAACAAGGTGCTCGGCACGATCCGCGGCTTCGCGCCGGCCAGGGTCATCACCGTCTTCGGCTGCGGCGGGGACAGGGACACCACCAAGCGCGCCGAGATGGGCACGATCGCCGGAACGTACTCCGACCTGTGCGTCCTCACCTCGGACAACCCGCGCAACGAGGACCCCGAGATCATCCTGGACCAGGTCGTCCCCGGCATCGAGTCAACCGGCACCCCCTACGAACGCCTCGCGGACCGCCGCCGGGCCATCGGCCTCGCCCTCTCGGAGGCCGGACCCGAGGACATCGTCCTCATCGCAGGCAAGGGCAGCGAGCCCTACCAGATCGTCGGTGACGCGCTACTGCCCTTCAGCGACATGGCCACCGTGAGGGAACTCGCCGACATCCCGGCCGTACGGACCCAGCCCGCTCTGCGGTAACCGGGGCGGAGCCGTGCTTCAGGCCGTCCGGTGCCCCGCCTCCCACGGCGGGGGTCACTCCGGCCACGGCGACTCAAGAACGGTGCGAACGAAGTCCCCGCGCTCGAAGCCGGGGACGTAGTGCTGAAGGACGTCGGCCTTGACGTTGCCGAAGGTCGTCTCCGGCTTCGGGCTGATCCCTTCGGTGAACGCTCCCAGGATCCGCCGCTTGAAGTCCGGCCGTGGATGGAGCGCGACGATCGCGGCGCGGTCGGTGTCGGAGATGTCCTCGTAACCGATGCCGAGGACGTCGTACTCCACACCGGCTGTCACCAGTGCAACCTCGGGCTCCATGAAGGCCGGGATGCCCGGAGTGGTGTGCAGGGCGATGGCGGTCCACACCCGTCGCACGCTGTCCTCGGGAACCTCGTGCGACTGAAGGAAGCGGCGGGCCTCGTCGGCGCTGTCCACCTCGAAGCGCCGGCCGCTGGAGTGGAAGCGCTCACCCAGCCCCAGGTCGTGGAACATCGCGCCGATGTAGAGCAGTTCGGGATCGAAGGAGAGATCGCTTCGGCGCCCCTGCAACGCACCGAAGAGGAAGACCCGGTGCGAGTGGTGGTAGACGAGTTCGCCGGTCGTGTCGCGCACGAGCTCGGTCGCCTCGGCCGCGAGCTTCGTATCCGGCACGTGTACGCCGGCTGCCGGGGACGGGCCGGTTGCCATGGGTGTCACCGGGCTTCCTGTGCGACGAGGCTGGAGGGGCGCCTCCAGGATCGGCTCTCCGGGGCACGGCACGGGGCCGACAGGCCGTTGATCGCCCGACTGACCCACATCGAGGCGTTGTCATTGGCATGGACCTGCCTCTCGAACTGGACTACAGTCCGTAGCGGCACTTCTGAGAGCGCTCTCAGACGGCTCTCGGATGCTTCCTGTTCCACCCCCACGTAGCTGGAACAACAGAAGGGGCACTCCCTTGAGACATACGACGATGGTGCGGACCGGTCTCTCCGCACTGCTCATCATCGGCACCTGGGCGACCGCCGGTCTGACCCAGGCCTCCGCGGCGGACTCCGGCTCCTCCGCCGAACCCCAGGCGTCGGCCGGAATCATCACGGCCATGCAGCGCGATCTCGGGCTGACGAAAAGTCAGGCAGAGGCACGGCTCACCTCGGAGAAGGCCGCAACGGCTCTGCAGGGAACGGCGCGGAAGGCGGCCGGGACGTCGTTCGGCGGCTCGTGGTACGACGCGAGCAGCGGTCGGCTGACGGTCGCCGTCACCGACAGTGGTAAGGCCGCCGCCGTACGGGCTGCCGGCGCCGAGGTCAGGGTGGTCGAACACACGGCGCGCGAACTCGACGCGGCCAAGAGCCGGCTGGACGCACTGTCCGCACCCAGCGGCGTCAGCAGCTGGCACGTCGACCCCCGGGCGAACAGCGTCGTGGTCGACGTCGTCGCCTCCGAGCAGGGTGACAACGATGTCCGGGCGTTCGTCGCCAAGGCCCGCGAGGCAGGGCCTGTCACGGTCGAGCAGACCGCCGAGGCCCCGCAGACGTTCGCTGCGGGAACGGTGGGCGGCGACCCGTACTACACCGGCAACGTCCGCTGTTCCATAGGCTTCTCGGTGCAGGGCGGCTTCGTCACGGCGGGCCACTGCGGCCAGGCGGGCGGAGCGGTCAGGGGCTGGGACGGCTCGGCCATCGGCTCGTTCCAGGGCTCGTCCTTCCCCGACAACGACTACGCCTGGGTGAACGTGGGCAGCGGCTGGTGGACCGTTCCCGTGGTCCTGGGCTGGGGCACCGTGTCCGACCAGCTGGTCCGTGGCTCCAACGAGGCCCCGATCGGAGCCTCGGTCTGCCGCTCCGGCTCCACCACCCACTGGCACTGCGGCAATGTCCTGGCCAAGAACGAGACCGTGAACTACAGCCAGGGCGCCGTCCACCAGATGACCAAGACCAGCGTGTGCGCCGAGGGAGGCGACTCGGGCGGTTCGTTCATCAGCGGCGACCAGGCGCAGGGCGTCACGTCGGGCGGCTGGGGCAACTGCAGCAGCGGCGGTGAGACCTGGTACCAGCCCATCAACGAGATCCTCAACCGCTACGGGCTGACCCTCCACACGGCCTGACGGCGGCCCCGCCGGGACCCGGCGGGAACGCGACCGGTCTGCTGCGGCAACTGGGTAGCCCCTACCGCGGCAGACCTCCGCCCTTCCCCTCTCCGGCCGTCCGTATGCGCCTGACGGCCCCATGCGGGTGAACCGCGGCGCAGGAACGCCACCTGCCTGACCTGTGGGTGTTGCCTGGCAGCGGAAGCGTTTCCCGATCCTGGAGAGTCACGTGAAGCTGCGCCCCACCCTGGCCGCCCTCGCGGCCGCGGCCGTCGTCCTCGTCACCGCTCCTGCAGGGCAGGTGGCCGCCCATGAACCCGCCTCGTCACCAGGCGTCGGCGCGGTCCTCCGGGAGACCCGTGCGGAGGCTCAGGTCGACACCTTCTTCCTGGCCTACCGTCAGGCCGTCCTCGGACAGGGGGACCGGACGCCCCACGAGGTGCGCGCCCGCTACCTCGCTCCCGAGCTGGACTCGCGGCTGGACGCCTGGGCGGCTCAGCACGGCGCGGATCCCGTCTTCCGCGCACAGAACGTGCCGGCGGACTGGTCGTTGCGCTACGAGGGCAGTGGCGCGGGCCACGCCACCGTGGTGGTGACCGAGAAGTGGGGAAGCGGCGCGACCCAGGACGTCTGGTTCGCCGTCCGGCTGGCCGACCTCGTCATCGGCGACCTCAAGGATCCGCCGGCCTGATCACCGGAAGCGCGACCCGGGGCTTCACGGGCGGCACGGTCGAGGAGGTCCTCGGGACCGGCCCGGTGCGTGCCGCCTCCCCGTGCGGCGAACTCGCCTTTCCCCTACATGAGTTGGGGGAGCCGGTGCAGCCACGCACCGCATACGGCGGGAGTGCGCCGTCCTCCGCGCCGGATCCGGCAGGAATGCCGGGGCGCTGCCCCGCCCCGGCACAGCCCCCGAAGGTTCGGCCCCGACGGCTCGGCCTCTGTGCGCCGCGCCTGCTTTCAACTGCCGCCGCACCGCGCACCGTTCACGAACTCTTGACATGTTCTCAGCCACGGCGTAACACTGGCACCGCCCCGGGAGAGCGCTCTCCCGAAGGTTCCGCACGACGCACCATCCAGCTCCACTCTCCCCACACCGCGCACCCGATGTGCGCGGACGCAGAGCGGCATGGAGGTCCGCATGGCTGAAAGAATCAGCAGAACCACCCTGGTGTCCGCCCTTGTCGTCGCCACCGCACTGGCCCTGGTCGTCATGGGGCTCACCTCGATCACCCGCGCCGGTGTCCCGGCGGCGGGGGCGGTCCCGAAGACGGGCGGTGACCCGGCCTCGGCGTCACAGGTGATGCAGGGGACGGCACAGCACGCGCAGGGTCACGTCATGGCGGCCGCCGATCCCGTCCCTTCGGGTGATGATCCCGACGGCGACGGATACATCCCGGCCGACCCGCCGGTCACCGGGGTGGAGCCGTCCACCGAGATTCCGCCTCACCGGTACTTCCACGAGTTCCAGGCGAACTGCTCGGTCAACCACACCGGATCGGTGGACCCGATCGTCTACCCCGGCCAGACCGGCAAGTCCCACAACCACACGTTCATGGGCAACGACACCACGGACGAGAACAGCACCACGGCTTCGTTGGGTGTGGGCGGCACGGCCTGCAAGGCGCCCGGTGATCTGTCCGCGTACTGGATGCCGACCCTCTACAACGGGGACCAGGAGGTGCGCCCGGTCGGTCCGCAGACCATCTACTACAAGGCTGGTGTCACCGACTACCGGACCGTCCGGCCGTTCCCCAAGGGGCTGCGCTTCGTCGTCGGCAGCCCGATGCAGACCGCCGAGCAGTTCCGTGACCACCCGGGCATGGTCGAGGGGTACGAGTGCGGCGAGAGCTACCACAACTACGAGTTCCCGGCCACCTGCCCCACCAGCCGTGACACTCAGCTCAATCTCCGCATGCAGGCGCCCAGTTGCTGGGACGGCAAGAACCTGGACACCCCGGACCACCAGGCCCACATGGCCTATCCGGTCGTGACGGGTGCCAACCAGGACGTCTGCCCGGCCAGTCACCCGGTCGCCCTGCCGATGATCGAGTTCAAGATGGCCTGGCCGGTCAACGGCGACATGTCGCAGGTGAGACTGGCCAGCGGCACGGGCCACTCCTTCCACTACGACTTCTTCAACGCCTGGGACGACGCCACGCTGGACGCCCTGGTCGACCACTGCATCGTGGGCGCGCTCCAGTGCGACGCCCGGGGTTACGACGAGACCAACCCCGGTGAGGGTGCCGCCCTGGACGAGAACTACGAACTGCCCTGACCACCCCGTCTCTCCCTCATGGGCGCACCGCGCCCATGAGGGAGAGCGCTCTCCCACCAGTCCCCCCACGAGGAGCTAACCCCCATGCAACTGTCACGTCCCACCCCCTCGGCCCGCGGCCGCAGACGGATGACGGCACGTCTCGCCGTCGCCGCGCTCGTCGCCGCGGGCGCGGCCACCCTGCCCGTACCCGCCGCCCAGGCGGCCGGCAGCGTGGTGAAGGTCGAGGGATCGCAGGGCGCCTGGAAGCTGACCGTCGACGGGTCGCCGTACACCGTGAAGGGCCTGACCTGGGGCCCGGCCGTCGCCGACGCCGGGCAGTACATGCCGGACGTCAAGTCGATGGGCGTCAACACCATCCGGACCTGGGGCACCGACGCCACGACGAAACCTCTGCTGGACAGCGCGGCCGACAACGGCATCAAGGTCGTCGCCGGCTTCTGGCTCCAGCCCGGTGGTGGTCCCGGCAGCGGCGGGTGCGTCGACTACCTGACGGACACCGACTACAAGAACAACATGCTGGCCGAGTTCCCCAAGTGGGTGGAGGCCTACAAGGACCACCCGGGTGTCCTCATGTGGAACGTGGGCAACGAGTCCGTGCTCGGTCTGCAGAACTGCTACAGCGGTGACGCCCTCGAGCAGCAGCGCGACGCGTACACGACGTTCGTCAACGACATCACCAAGAAGATCCACGCCGTCGACGCCAACCACCCGGTCACCTCGACCGACGCGTGGACCGGGGCATGGCCGTACTACAAGAAGAACGCGCCGGACCTCGACCTGTACGCGGTGAACTCCTACGGCGCCGTCTGCGACATACGCAAGACCTGGGAGGAGGGGGGCTTCGACAAGCCGTACATCGTGACGGAGGGCGGCCCCGCGGGCGAGTGGGAGGTTCCCGACGACGCCAACGGTGTACCGGACGAGCCGACCGATGTCGCGAAGGCGGAGGGGTACACCAAGGCCTGGCAGTGCATCACGGACCACACGGGAGTGGCGCTCGGCGCGACGCTGTTCCACTACGGCACCGAGTACGACTTCGGCGGCGTCTGGTTCAACCTGCTCCCGGCGGGCCAGAAGCGTCTCTCGTACTACGCGGTGAAGGAGGCGTACGGGGCCGACACCTCGGGTGACAACACGCCGCCCGTGATCACCGACATGACGGTGGACAACTCCTCGGCCGTCCAGGCCGGCAAGCCGTTCACGGTCAAGGCCTCGATCTCCGACCCCGACGGCGACACGCTCACTCACCAGGTGCTGTTCGGCAGCAAGTACGTGGACGACAACGGCTCGCTCAGCGACGCGCAGTTCACGGACAAGGGCAACGGCACCTTCGAGGTCGCCGCTCCCGACCGCCTCGGCGTGTGGAAGGTCTACATCAAGAGCTCCGACGGCAAGGGCAACGTCGGTATCGAGACGAAGTCCTTCAAGGTCGTCCCGCCGGAGGTCGGCGGGACGAACGTGGCGGCGGGCAGGCCGGCGACGGCGTCCACCTTCCAGCCGGACAGCACCGGCTGCCCCTGCCCCGCGGGCAACGCCGTCGACGGGTCCTTCGACACCCGCTGGGCCAGCGACTGGGCCGACCAGCAGTGGATCCAGGTGGACCTCGGGGAGAAGACCGCGTTCGACCATGTGCAGCTCGCCTGGGAGGCCGCGTACGCCAAGGGCTACACCGTGCAGACCTCGGACAACGGGCAGGACTGGACCACCGTCCACACCGTCACGGACGGCAACGGCGGTATCGACGACGTCGACGTCGCGGGCGAAGCGCGCTACGTACGGGTGAACACCACCGTGCGCGGCACCCCCTGGGGCTACTCGCTCTACGAACTCGGCGTCTACCGGAGCTGACCGCCCGCTGAACTCGTCGCACCGTCCAACTCCCCGCCGTCGGTGCGGCCGGGAAGTCCGCGGCGGACCACGGAACCCCGTGGTCCGCCGCGGACTTGCTTCGTGTGTGAGGGGCTACGCCGGTGATGGACCCTCCGGACCCTCCTCGCCCGAACTCAGCTCCTCGGCCCGCAGGGCCAGATCCTGCAGCACATCGGCGGAGGTCACGTCCTCCTGGCCCGTGTCGTGGATCTGGGCGAGCGCGATGAAGGCCAGTGTGAACGCTCCGACGAGCTGCTCGACGGCACCACCGACCTCGCGCCCCACCAGAGCGGCCATCTCCTCGACGGTGGCGTCGGAGGGGATGGCGATGTGCGGCATGGTCTCGTTGAGGAGGGTCGTCACCATGTTCTCGCCCGCGTCCGGGTCGCCGCCGGCGTCCTCCTCGGCATGGCGCTGCATCTCGCCCGCTTCCGTGAGGATGCCGATCACTCGCTTGAGGACTTCGCTCTGCTCCATACGGCGAGCATAAGCGCCGGACCTCCCCCGTCGGATCGCACTCCGGTGGTGTGCCGAACGGCGGATACTCCGGGACACCGGCAGGTGGGGCTGCCGGGCCGGGGGTCCAGGGCCTCCCGTCCGGATCCGGCGGGATCCGTACGGAAGGCCCCCCGGCCGTCGCGCCGAAGCGCTTGTCGATCAGGGCGTACGCGGGGGCGGCACGTGCTAAGCGGAATCCCTGACGACCAGCACCGGCTCGAAGATCACCGACGTCGCCGGGCTGTCCGGCGCGGCCAGCCGGTCCAGCAGCAGACCGGCCATCTCCGCCGCCATGTCCTCCACCGGCTGCCGCACCGTCGTGAGCGGCGGACGGCAGGCCGAGGCGGCGCTGCTGTCGTCGAAGCCGATCACGGCGACATCCTGGGGCACCCGCCTGCCGTGCTCCCGCAGCACATGGCACGCACCCGTCGCCATCAGGTCGTTACCCGCGAACACCCCGTCCAGAGCGGGGTGTTCGGCCAGCAGCCGCTCCATCGCGGCCTCGCCGCTCTCCTGGGTGAACTGGCCCTCGGCGACCGGGACATCGACGTGCCCCTGCCGCGCCATCGCGTCCTGGAAGCCCGCGAGTCTCTCCTGCCCCGCGGATACGTTCAGAGGCCCGCTGATGGTGGCGATCCGGCGGCAGCCGCGCGCCAGCAGATGTTCCGCTGCCAGTCCGGCCCCGTCCCGGTGGGCGAGGTCGACGTAACTGATCCGTACCGGCCGGGCGGGGCGCGCGTACAGCACGGCGGGCAGCCCGGCATCCGTGAGCAGGGCGGGCAGCGGGTCCTGCGCGTGGGTCGACACGATCAGCGCGCCGTCGGCGCTGCCCTGCCGCAGATACCCCACCACCTCGTCCCGGGCCCGCGACGTCTCGGCGAACATCAGCACGGGGTGCATCCCGCGTGGCCGCAGATAGTTGACAACCCCTGTGACCACGCGGCCGAAGAACGGGTCGGCGAAGACCTGCGCGGTGAAGGACCCCTCCCCGGCGGGGCCTTCGCCGTCCGGATCGGCCCCCGCACCCGAAACCACCAGCGCGATGGCGTCCGTGCGCCGGGTGACCAGGGAGCGGGCCGCGCGGTTGGGTGTGTAGCCAGTGGCGGAGACGGCCTGCCGCACAGCCTCCTGGATCGCCGGGTCGACGTTGCGCACGCCGTTGATGACCCTCGAGACCGTCGCACGCGAGACACCGGCCGCCCGTGCCACGTCCTCCAGGGTGGGCGGCGCGCCGGTTGGTCGCAGGGCATCCGTCATGAGGGCCTTTATAGCACCAGGAAGCGGGCGGGATAGAGCGCTCTCCCATGTAGCCGGGCGGGTGGAACGACAGGCGTCGGCCCCTGCCCGCCGGGGTGGTGCGCCGGGGCGCATGGGTGGCGAGCACTGACTGTTCACTTGTCACCACCCTTTGTATTCCAATAAGTTGGCCGCTTGCGACGTGTCCTACTGCAGTGGGGGAGCCTGATCATGGCCGCGAACGGACGGCACCGCAGATACCAGCCCAGCCGGATCAATCGTGCCTCGCTCACGGTGACGGCGGGAGGCGCGGGTATCGCGCTCCCGCTCCTCACGGCTGCCTCGGCAGGAGCTGCCTCGGCCGATGTGTGGGAGAAGGTCGCCGCCTGCGAGTCGACCGGCAACTGGCACATCAACACGGGCAACGGCTACTACGGGGGCCTGCAGTTCACCCGGTCGACCTGGGCCGCCTACGGGGGCACCGCGTATGCCGCGCGTGCCGACCTGGCGACCAAGGACCAGCAGATGGCCGTCGCCGAGAAGGTGCTCGGCGGACAGGGACCGGGAGCCTGGCCCACGTGTTCCGTACGGGCCGGCCTGGAGCGGGGCGGCGACGCACCCGGCATCGTCCCGCAGTCGAAGCGCCAGGTGGCCGTCGAGGCCACCGGGCAGGACAAGGCACAGGAGTCCGGCTCCTCGAAGACGGCAGTCCGTGACGCCGGGTCGGCGAAGGCCTCTCCCACCGCCGTGCCCGGTCAGCGCGAGTCGTACACCGTCGCGCGCGGTGACTCCCTCTCCGGCATCGCGTCCGGCGAACGGGTCCAGGGCGGCTGGCAGCGGCTGTACGCGGCCAACCGCACCGTGGTGGGCGCGGACCCCGACCTCATCCTCCCGGGGCAGCGGCTGACCCTCGACGTCGCCGGGGCACCTGCGACCACCCCGAAGGAGAAGACGGCCCCGAAGGAGAGGACGACTCCGCAGAGGACGACGCCGAAGGAGAAGACGGCTCCGAAGCAGGACACGGCTCCCAAGGCCACGGAGAAGGCCAGGCCCACCACTCCGAAACCGGCGGCGAAACCCGCCGCCGAGAAGAAGGCGTCCAAACCGCGGTCCGGCCTCACCGCCCCCGTGTCCGCCCGCACCGGAACGCCGTACCACCAGGCCGGGTCATGGTCCAGCGGCTACCACACAGGGGTCGACTTCCCGGTATCCACCGGCACCTCCGTCAAGGCCGTGGCGTCGGGGAAGGTCGTCTCGGCAGGCTGGGCGGGCGCGTACGGCTACGAGATCGTCATCCGGCACGGCGACGGCAAGTACAGCCAGTACGCCCACCTCTCATCGCTCCATGTGCGCGCGGGCCAGCAGGTCGGCAGCGGCCAGCGGATCGCGCGCTCGGGGACCACCGGCAACAGCACAGGCCCGCACCTGCACTTCGAGATCCGCACCGGCCCCGGCTACGGATCCGACATCGACCCGCTGGCCTACCTCAGGGCGGGCGGCGTCAGCGTCTGAACCCGGCTCTCTAAGTCACCCCGGCGAGCAGGCCGCCGGCCACCGAACTGCACGCGCCCGCCGCCGTGGTCCAACGGAAGCGTCAGCGGCAGGGAAAGCGCCGTGGGCGCCGGAAAGGGGTCCGGCAGCACCGCCGCCCCCTGCGGGGTCACGGGCTTCGCAGGCTCGGGCAGCACCACTGTATGAGGCATGCCAGGGTCCTCGGCCGGGCCGTCGACGGGCCCTTCGGGCGTACGCTCTCCGGATTCCGCCCGGTCCGCCGTGCGCCGCTCCGCTCCCACCCGCTCCGTGGTCAGCAGCACCAGACCGGCCGCCGCCAGCGCACCGCAGCCCAGGGCGAGGAGGGTGCCCGCCATGCCGTAACGGAACTGTTCCCCGAACAGGGTGAGGCCCACCGCCGCCGCCACGACCGGGTTGACCACCGTGACCGTCGCGAGCGGCGCCGTCAGCCCGGCTCCCCGGTAGGCGGCCTGGGAGAGCAGCAGCCCCGTGGCCGCCAGCGCCGCGATCCCCAGAAGGGTCGGCAGCCCGGAGGTCACCGAGCCGGAGGTCCACTCCACCGCCACGGTCTTGGTGAACACCGACGCCATGCCGAAGGCGACACCGGCACCGGTGGCCAGCGCCACGCTGTGCAGCATCGGCCGGTGCAGCCCCTTGGCGAGGACCAGGAGGGCCACCACGGCACCGAAGGTCCCGGTCGCGAGCATCAGCTGCTCCGGCCCGGCCAGCGTGTGGGATCCGGCGCTCCCCGTGAGAGCCAGCAGCCCGGCCAGGCCGACCGTGGCCATCAGTGCGCCGCGCCAGGCCGTCCGCCCCGCCCTGCGGCGGACGAAGACCGCCGCCATCGGCAGCGCGAAGACGATCGTCAGGGCCCCGAGGGGCTGTACGAGGCTGAGCGGCCCGTACGCCAGCGCCACCACGTGCAGCACCGCGCCCACACCGTTCAGCGCCACCGCCACCCACCAGGTGCCGTTGCGCAGCGGTGCGTACGGGCGGCTGTCACCGGCCGCTGCCACGCGCTCCTGCACGATCGCGCCGGACGCGTAGGCGACCGCGGAGACCAGTGACAGCAGCACAGAAAGCGCGAGGGAACTCATGTACACCACGATGTCCCGTCGGAGCCGCCGCGTCGTCGTCCCTGAGGCGGCGATTCGGCGTACTGCTCCAGTAGTACGTCCATCCCTCCAGGGTCCTCCTCCCGACGGTAGTCCTCCTTGCCCGAGGGCTCAGAAGTTCGCCGGGGAGGTGACGCCACGCCGCTGTCCCAGCGCGCAGGGTGGCCGGGAAGCGGGTCGGTTCAGGTGCTGAGCATGAACTCGGCGCGGATGCGTTTGCCGACCGGCACGCGCTCCGCGGTGAGCCGGTCGCAGAGCGCGACCACGATCTCCATGCCGTGACCGCCGAGGCGGGCCGGGTCGGGGGAGTAGAGCACCGGGAGCGCCGTGCTGCTGTCGTAGACCGTGACGCTGATGCGCCGCGCGTCGCCCTCCAGCTCCAGCAGGTACGGGCCGTGGCTGTAGCGGTCCGCGTTGGTGATGAGTTCGCTGACCGCCAGCATCAGATCGCTGCGCGTGTGCTCACCGAGGACCGCGAGCCACTCCGCCGCGAGCCGCGCCAGAAAACGGTCGGCCAGCGCGCGGGCCTGCGCGATGCATCCGGGCTCGCCGTCGAACACCTCGGCGGTGAGCAGAACCTCAGTGGACGTCGTCCCCTGGAAGGGGTCGTCCGGCCGTGAGGTGACCTGTTCGTTCATGTGCTCCAGCCAGGGGCGCCGCAGGGGAGGTCGTCGACCTCTTCTCGCCGTTCGTCTACCCGCGTCGAGAGATCCCACTCCAGGAGATCCCTGCAGATCTTACGCACGCGGAGGCAGCCGGACCACGCTCACGAAGAAGTCGTCGATCTGCCGTACCGCCCCGATGAACTGCTCCAGGTCGACCGGCTTGGTGACGTAGGCGTTGGCGTGGAGTTTGTAGCTGCGCAGGATGTCCTCCTCGGCCGAGGACGTGGTGAGGACCACCACCGGGATCAGTGCCAGTTCGGGGTCGGTCTTGATCCGCTCGAGCACCTGCCGGCCGTCGTACTTCGGCAGATTCAGGTCCAGGAGGATCAGGTCCGGGCGCGTCGCGTCGGTGTGCTCACCCTGGCGGTAGAGGAAGTCCAGCGCCTCCTGTCCGTCGCGGACCACATGGAGGGTGTTGCGGATCTTGTTGTCCTCGAACGCCTCACGGGTCATCAGCTCGTCGCCGGGATCGTCCTCGACGAGCAGGACCTCGATCGGCGTGACGGCGTCGTTCACAGGAGGTCTCCCGACCGGGGGGTGAGCGGGGCGGGGGCGAGGAGCTCCGCCGTGGTGTGCGTGGGTGCCTCAGGCAGGACGGGCAGGGTGAAGTGGATCAGTGTGCCCTGTGCGGGCTCCGGGTCCAGCCAGATCCGGCCACCGTGGAACTCGATGATCTTGCGGCAGAGGGAGAGCCCGATTCCGGTGCCCTCGTACTCGTCGCGGGCGTGCAGGCGCTGGAAGATGACGAACACCTTGTCCGCGAACTCCGGCGCGATCCCGATGCCGTTGTCGGCGACCGTCATGTGCCAGTCGTCGCCCTCCCGGACACACCCGACGGTGATCCGGCACGGCACGTCGTGCCGCCGGAACTTGACCGCGTTCCCGACAAGGTTCTGCCACACCATGGTGAGCGACGTCGAGTCGCCGAGCAGCTCCGGCAGCGGGTCCTCGCGCACGACGACGGCACCGGACTCCTCGACGGCCAGGGTGAGATTGGACAGGGCCCGGTCCAGGGACGTGTCGAGGTCCACGGGTTTCCAGCTCTGCTGCACCCGTCCCACCCGGGAGAAGGTCAGCAGGTCGTTGATGAGCACCTGCATCCGCTTGGCGCCGTCGACCGCGAAGTCGATGTACTGCCGGCCGCGTTCGTCCAGCTCCGAGTTGTACCGCTTGTCCAGCAGCTGGCAGAAGGAGGCTACCTTCCGCAGCGGCTCCTGGAGGTCGTGCGAGGCCACGTAGGCGAACTGTTCCAGTTCGGAGTTGGACCGGCGCAGCTCGGTGGTCTGCTCGGCCAGCAGCGTCTCCCGCTCCTGGGACTCGGCCAGCTCGACGGCCAGACGCCGGCGCATGTCCTCGGCCGCCGCGGCGACCGCCCTGACGTCCGAGGGGCCGCGGACCTCGATCCTGCTGGCGAAGGCGCCCGCCCGTACCTTGTACGACGCCGCGGTCAGCTCGGCCAGCGGCCGGCCCACCATGCGGTGCAGCAGCAGACTCAGCGACACGACGGCCAGCACGAAACCGATCACCAGGGCGATGAGCACACGGTCGCGGGTCGTGCGCGCGTCGTCCAGCTCGGCGCGGGCCGTGTCACGGGCGTCGTCCAGGTGTTTCTGCTGGGCTGCGTAGAGACCGCGCAAGTCGTCGAACTGCGCCTTGCTCCGCAGGATCGGTGCCGAGGACTCACCGGCGGGCCCGCCCCTCCGTACCGTCGCGATCAGCGGCTCCGCCCGCAGGGTCCGCCACTGCTGGGAGGCCCTCTCGAGCCGGTTCAGGTCCTCGGCGTACGGCTGCCCGTCCCCCATGAGGGAGCGCACCCGGGCCAGCCGCTCCCGCTCGGCCCGCATGCCCTTCTCGTAGGGGTCGAGGAACGAGGTGTCACCGGTGAGCGCGAATCCGCGCACGCCGGTCTCCTGGTCGAGGAGCGAGTTCTGCAGCTGGAACGAAACGGATCGGGCGGGCTGGACGCGGTCCACGAGCTCGGTGGTCCGGTCGGAGATCCGGGAGAGGACGACCCCGCCCACGACCAGGCATCCGCAGACCACCAGCACGAAGCAGGCCAGGATCAGGTGGACCCAGTTCTGTACCGACAGCCGCGCTATCGGGCCGGTCGTTCCGGCCGCTGGTTCCTCCGGGCTCATGCGTCCGCCTTCCAGCCCAGGTGCAGGACGGCGACGTCGTCGGCCAGCCCGCCGTACGGAGAGGCGCTCTCGGTGGCCTCGGCGACCAGCGCGTCGACGAATGCGCGGGGTTCGAGCGAGCCGTACCTTCCGGCCATGGCCAGCAGCCCGTCCTCGCCCAGCCGGGACTTGGGCCCCGTACGACCCTCGAAGAGACCGTCGGTGAACAGGACGAGCTCGCTGTCGGGGGAGAGCTCCAGCTCCGTGATGGCCCAGCGGCCGGCACCGGGCAGCAGCCCGAGGGCCATGCCCGGGTCGGGCTCCATCCAGGAGACCTCCGTGCCGCGCCGCATCAGCAGCCCGGGATGTCCGGCCCGCGCGACGAGAACCCTGTCCCGGCCCGGCGGGAAGACGAGTGTGGTCACGGTGGCGAAAACATGGGGATCCGACCGCTCGGCGACGAGTATGCCTTCCAGCAGACCGATCTTCTCGAGCTGCGTGACGCCGGTCAGTACGGCGGTGCGCCACGCGACCCGCAGACAGACACCCAGGGCGGCCTCCGCGGCGCCATGCCCCGACACATCGCCGATCACCGCGTGCACCGCGCCGTCGGCGGTCTGGACCACGTCGTAGAAGTCGCCGCTCAGCAGCCCGTGGGCGCGCCCGGCCTCGTAGCTCGCGGCCACCTGGAAGCTGTCGTCCAGCAGCAGCGGGATCGGCAGCAGCGCGCGCTCCAGACGGGCGTTCTCCTGGGCGATCAGACGGTTGGTGCGCATCGCGGAAGCCGACCGCTCGGCGTGCTTGCGCTGGAGGGCGTAGCGGATCGCACGGCCCAGCATCTCGGGTTCGATCCGGCCCTTGACGAGGTAGTCCTGGGCGCCCTGCGCGACCGCGGACAGTCCGGTCTCCGACTCGTCAAGACCCGTCAGCACGATGACGGCCGCGTCAGGTGCGGACCCGACGAGCTGGCGGACGGCGTCGAGGCCGTTCACGTCGGGCAGGTGCAGATCCAGCAGGACGCAGACGGATGTGCCGCAGTCCAGCAGGAACCGCCGCGCCTCGGCCAGCGTCTTGCACCATGTGAGCGGGGCGTCCAGCTCGCTGTCGGTGAGCATCTCCTCGACCAGGAGAGCGTCTCCGGAGTCGTCCTCGACCAGGAGCAGGACCGCGTCGACGTCCCAGACCGACGTGTCGGTGGCGATCGGCCCCTTCTGCTGTTCCGGAATTCCGCTGAGCCGCTGCACACGCGCAGAGGTGTCCAACGGTGACTCGGTCACGCTCCACCCCCTCAGACGGACGGCACGGGGGAACCCACGGCCGTATCGGCGTGAAGCATATGTGACGGAGGCCCGGCACTCGGCCGGGCCTCCGTCATTTTGTGCGTACGCCGTGGATCAGGCCTCGACGCTCATGCCCGTGCGCAGGCGCTGGACGATCCTGCTGAGCAGACGCGACACATGCATCTGGGAGACGCCCAGCTCCGTGCCGATCTGCGCCTGTGTCATCTCCTGTCCGAAGCGCATGCGGACGATCTTCCGCTCGCGGTCGTCCAGCTGCCGCAGCAGCGGGGCCAGGGTGTGCAGATTCTCGACGCTCTCCATCCCCGGGTCGTCGTCACCCAGCAGATCGGCGTAGGCGCGCTGGTCGCTGCCCGACTCGCTGTCGGCGTTCGGGGTGTCCAGCGAACCCGCCGAGTAGCCGTTGGCGGCGACGAGACCCTCGATGATCTCCTCCTCGGGGAGATCGAGATGTGCGGCGAGCTCCGCGACCGTCGGGTCGCGGTCGAGCTGCGCCGACAGCTGCTCCTTGGCCTTGGCCAGCTCGACCCGCAGCTCCTGCAGTCGTCGCGGCACATGCACGGACCAGGTCGTGTCGCGGAAGAACCGCTTGATCTCACCGACGATGTACGGCACCGCGAAGGTGGCGAACTCGACCTCGCGGGACAGGTCGAACCGGTCGATCGCCTTGATCAGGCCGATCGTCCCCACCTGGATGATGTCCTCGGTGTCGTCACCGCCCCGGTTACGGAACCGCGAGGCGGCGAAGCGCACCAGCGAGAGATTCATCTCGATCAGGGTGTTGCGCGCGTACTGGTATTCGTGGGTCCCCTCATCGAGGACCTGGAGCCGGTCGAAGAAGAGCTTCGACATGGCCCGGGCATCCTGCGGGGCCACCTTGCCGGCGTCCTCGATCCACGGGAGCGGGGGTACGGCCGCGTCGGAAAGCGCACCCGTCTCGTCGCATCGCGTCGCCGCGGTGCCGATCGCTTCGGTGGTTCGCACTGACATGGCCGTCATGGTGTCGCCCTCCCTGGTGTCCGATGCAGTGACGGGCGCATGCCCCGCGATCCGGAAGTAATGCCACCGTGTACCGAAGATTTTCCCGGAAAGACGTGAACGAGCCGGATGGAGCCGCCAGATGTAACGATCCGTGATCAGGCGGGTGCTCTTCGGTCAGTCTTTCCGGCCGATGTGTGAGACAGGCCTCATTTCGGGCACCTGTGGTTCCGGAAGCTGAGGAGGCCTCATGAGCGACACCGGTACGGCGGGTGGACCCACCGTCACGACACGGATCCCGGCGCGGCTGGACCGGCTGCCCTGGTCGCGTTGGCACTGGATGATCGTGATCGGCCTGGGAACGGTCTGGATCCTCGACGGGCTCGAGGTGACGGTCGTCGGCAACATCGCCAGCCGGCTGTCCGAGGACGGCAGTGGACTGGCCATCACCGGCACCCAGGTCACGGGCATCGCCGCCGCGTTGTACGTGGCGGGCGCCTGCTCCGGTGCGCTGGTCTTCGGATGGCTCACCGACCGGTTCGGGCGCAAGAAACTCTTCCTGATCACCCTCGCCGTCTACCTGGCGGCCACCGCGCTCACGGCGATCTCCTTCTCGGCATGGTGGTTCTTCGTCTTCCGTTTTCTGACGGGCTTCGGGATCGGCGGGGAGTACGCGGCGATCAACTCGGCCATCGACGAGCTGATCCCCAGCAAGTACAGGGGCCGGGTCGACCTCATCATCAACGGCAGCTTCTGGCTCGGGGCCATGGCCGGCTCCCTGCTCTCCGTGCTCGCGCTGAACACCGACATCTTCCCCGCGGACGTCGGCTGGAGGCTCACCTTCGCGCTGGGCGTGGTCCTCGGGCTCGTCATCCTGCTGGTGCGCCGTCATGTCCCGGAGAGCCCGCGCTGGATGTTCATCCACGGGCGCGACGAGGAGGCGGAGCGGCTGGTCGAGGGGGTGGAGCAGGAAGTGGAGGAGGAGACCGGGAGGAGTCTGCCCCCGGCCGAACCCGCCATCACCGTGCGGCAGCGCAAGAGCATCGGATTCGGACTGATCGCCCGGACCGTCTTCCGCTCGTATCCCAAGCGCGCGGTCCTCGGCCTCGCGCTCTTCGTCGGCCAGGCGTTCCTCTACAACGCCATCACCTTCGGCTTCGGCTCGATCCTGGTGAAGTTCTTCGACATCTCCAGCGGCGCCACGGGGTACTACTTCGCCGTCATCGCCTTCTGCAACTTCCTGGGGCCCCTCTTCCTGGGCCGCCTCTTCGACACGGTGGGGCGCAAGCCGATGATCGCGGGGACGTACATCCTCTCGGGCCTGCTCCTGTTCGCGACCGCGTGGCTCTTCGGCGCCGGACTGCTGACGGCCGTCACCATGACCGGCTGCTGGTGTCTGGTCCTCTTCGTGGCCTCCGCCGGTGCCAGCTCCGCCTATCTGACGGTGAGCGAGATCTTCCCGATGGAGACCCGGGCGATGGCGATCGCGTTCTTCTACGCCGTGGGTACCGCGGCGGGAGGCATCACGGGACCGCTGGTCTTTGCGGACCTGACCGCGAGCGGTGTGGTCGGCGACACCGTCCTGGCCTTCTGCATCGGAGCCGCCCTCATGGTGGCCGCGGGCCTGGTCGCGTCCTTCTTCGCGGTGGCGGCCGAGCAGAAGTCCCTCGAGTCCATCGCCACCCCGCTCTCCGCCGAAGCCGGGCAGGGCGCGGGACCGAACTGAGCAACGCCCGACTCATGGCAGACTTGACCGGGGCATTCCGCCCGTGCGCGCCTGCCCTCGCCGGCTCCCGGCCGGATCACTCCCCACCGAAGCCCGACGACGGCATGAGTGACGAGTGACAGAGGAACGGCAATGACGGTGACAGCTGAGGACAGCCAGGAGTTCGCTCCCGGTATCGACGAGTTCGGTCCCGGAATCGACCCGGGGCGGCTGGCCGTCTGCCTGAGCGTGCTCGACGAGCTGGACACCATCGAGGTCGACCACCCTGACGCCGTCGCCGTGCGCCGGGCCACCGCGGGTATCTACCGCACCGTGAAGCAGCGCCGCCGCCAGGAGCGCCGCGCCGCCAAGACCGCGCACGACAAGGCCGTCACCGAAGCCACGGCGACCGGTTCCGCCGAGCGCATCGACGACGAGACGCAGGGTGTCCTCCCGTCCTCCTCGGCCACCGCCGAGATCGCGGGCATACTCCAGCGCCCCAGGTCCTGCTACATCTGCAAGACCCGGTACGTCGAGGTGGACGCCTTCTACCACCAGCTCTGCCAGCGGTGCGCCACGGAGAACCGCAGCCGGCGCGACGCGCGCACCGACCTCACCGGCCGCCGGGCCCTGCTCACCGGAGGCCGCGCCAAGATCGGCATGTACATCGCGCTGCGGCTGCTGCGCGACGGCGCGCACACCACCATCACCACCCGCTTCCCCAACGACGCCATCCGCCGCTTCAAGGCGATGCCGGACAGCGACGAGTGGATCCACCGTCTGAAGATCGTCGGCATCGACCTGCGCGACCCCGCCCAGGTCGTCGCGCTCGCCGACTCTGTGGCCGCCGAGGGGCCGCTGGACATCCTGATCAACAACGCCGCGCAGACCGTCCGCCGGTCCCCGCAGGCCTACGGAGAGCTCCTCGCCGCCGAGTCGGGCCCGCTGCCCGCGGGCGAACTCCCCGCCGCCCAGGTGATCGGCACGTTCGGCAGCGGCACCGTCGACCGGGTCGCCGCACTGCCCGCCGCCCGCCGTGAGGGCCAGGGCCTGAGCGCGCAGGACGTCACGGATCTCGCTCTGGTGACGGGGTCCGCGTCGCCGGCACGCATCGCCGCGGGCACCGCGATCGACGCCGGCGGTCTGGTCCCCGACCTGCACGACACGAACAGCTGGATCCAGACCGTCGAGGAGGTCGAGCCGATCGAGCTCCTCGAGGTCCAGCTCTGCAACTCCACGGCGCCCTTCATCCTGATCAGCCGGCTCCGCCCCGCGATGGCCAGGACCGAGGCGAAGCGCGCCTACGTGGTGAACGTCTCCGCGATGGAGGGCGTGTTCGGCCGCGGCTACAAGGGTGCGGGACACCCGCACACCAACATGGCCAAGGCCGCACTGAACATGCTGACGCGCACCAGCGCCCAGGAGATGTTCGAGAAGGACCACATCCTGATGACGGCCGTCGACACCGGCTGGATCACGGACGAGCGGCCGCACCCCGACAAGATCCGACTGGCGGAGGAGGGCTTCCACGCCCCTCTGGACCTCGTCGACGGAGCCGCCCGGGTCTACGACCCGATCGTGCGCGGCGAGGAGGGCGAGGAGCTGTACGGCTGCTTCCTGAAGGACTACGCCCCCGCGGGCTGGTGACCGCCTCCAGCCCGTCCGTACCTCCTGTCTCGCCCACACCTCCCGCCACCTGCGGTGACAGGTGACACAGCGGCCCCACGGACAGCGGGCCGCCGCCGTTCTGTTGGCTGAAAGTGACCCAGACCACACGTTCTGTCGAGCGGGACGGCGCTCATTTGGTTAGTCTGAGGTGAACGGACGCCACCGAGGGATCCACGAACCTTCCTCGGCCGTCCTGGGACAGGTCTGTAAGCAGCCCGCCGTCCCACCCCGTAACGGCGCCACCGCGACCGAACTGTTTCTGCCCCTGCCCCGCAGAGGGCGGTCGACACGGTTCTCACAGCCGCAGCGTCGCCACCGCCCGGGGTAACGCGACACAAAGGAGTCCGCGGTGACACCTGACATGACGAAGACCGAGACGCGCCCCGTCGAAGGGACCGGAGAGCGGGCCCGTCGGCCCGAGAAGCTCCGGAACATCGAGGTCTGGGCGAGGTCGGCACCGATCAGGCTGGCCGGCTACGAGGACGACCTGGCCGAGCCGCACATCCTGCCCGGCATCGACTGATCCGCGCCCGTACCTGTTCCAGCGGCGCCTCGGCTTCTGCCCCCGTCCACGGACGGGGGCAGAAGCGTGACCACCGGGCTCTCACCGGCGGCGGTCACCCCTTCCCGGGGCCGTGTCCGGCCGGAGCGGGACGGGCCTGGCGACCGGTCTCATGAAGTCACGTACATACGTCCGGTCCCACCAGCAGCCGGTGGCCCGCAGCTCCCGCAGGTCCGTGTACCGATAGTGGAAGACCCTGGCCCGGACGTGGGCCGGCGGGCCGTCCGGGAACGGGTTGTGGCCCAGCAGCCGCAGGGTGTCGCGGTCGCCCCGCAGCAGCCGCTCGACGAAGGGCCCGAACCAGGAACGGGCGTAGGCCGGGGAGAGCGCTGCGAACCACATCATCCAGTCCAGCCGCAGATGGTACGGAGCGAACTGGCGCGGCAGCCGGCGCGGATCGCCCGGCTTGCCCCGGAACCCGTACTCGAGCCAGTGGGTCCCCTCGTGGATCACTGCCTCGTCGGTCCCCTCGACCACCACCTCCAGCCGCATCCTGCTGATGCTCCCGAAGGCTCCGTAGGTGTTGACCAGATGGAGCGGATCGAAGGAGCGGTTCATCGCCTGCCGGCGGGAGAGCAGATTGCGCGCAGGACGGTAGCTGAGGACCAGGACGAGAGTGGTGACCGCGATGACCACCACCTCGTACCAGAGCGGGGAGGCCGGCTGTGCGGGCGGGCGACCGGCGATCAGTGACCAGTCGACCGCGGACAGGGCGAGGACGATCGTCAGCCAGTTCAGCCAGGCGAAGTTCCCCGACAGCACCAGCCACAGCTGGGTGACCACCATCAGCCCTGCCGCGACGCTCGCCACGGGCTGGGGGGTGAACAGCAGGAACGGCACCACGAGCTGGGTGACATGGTTGGCGGCGGTCTCCGCCCGGTGGACGGGCTTCGGGAGACGGTGGAAGAACCAGCTCAGCGGCCCGGGCATCGGCTGGGTCTCATGGTGGAAGTCCAGGCAGGTCAGCCGCCGCCAGCACTCGTCCCCACGGATCTTGATGAGGCCGGCGCCGAACTCCACCCGGAAGAGCAGCCAGCGAAGCAGCCAGAGCACCAGCACCGGAGCCGCCGTGGAGTCGTTGCCGAGGAACACGGCGAGGAATCCCGTCTCCAGCAGGAGCGACTCCCATCCGAAGCCGTACCAGACCTGGCCTACCTGGACGATCGACAGGTACAGCACCCACGGCACCGCCCACAGAGCCATCGCCGCTCCCAGCGGGACGTACGCGTCGAGGCCGGCCAGGAGCGCGAGCGACACCGCGGCCCCCGTCCAGGCGGCCAGCGCGAAGAAGCGGTCGGAGTAGTGCAGCCGGAACAGCCCCGGCGCGGCCCGCCACGAGGTGTGCCGCAGGAGGTCGGGCACGGGGAGCATGCCACGGGAGCCGATCAGCGCCCGGAACTGGAGCGCCGCGGCGACGAACGCGACCAGATAGACGACGGCGAGAGCCCGCTGGAAGATCAGCCTGCTCAGCCAGTAGCCATCTGCGGTGAACCACTCCATCGCCTCCAGTATCCGGCGTGCCCCGCCCGTCAGGCGGCCGACACGGCCCGGCGCAGTACGGCAGCGAGCCGTCGGGCGTACCACCGCTGGGCCACGGGGACGAGCGGGCCCGCCAGCCGGGTGTACCAGGAGGCGGGCCGCGAGAACGCCATGACGGTGAACCACACCGTTCCGTCGTCCGCCAGCTCCACCACGAAGCTCTCCTCCCCGCACTCGGGATGCCCCGGCAGGGTCCCGTACCCGAACCCGGTGCGGTCCTTCTCGCACGCCGTCCAGATGATCTCGCAGGGGGCGGCGAGGCGGAGCGGCCCGATGCCCGCCGACACCTCGACGGTGACTCCGGTGGCGGCCCGTGCGGCGGAGGCGTGCACCCTGGCTCCGGTGGCACGGTGCGCGCGCCACTCGATGACGGCGGCGCCCGCGGTCTCGAAGTCCGTACGGCCCCTGCCGACGGCTGCGCGATGGTGCAGATGGTTGTACCCGTCCGGGAGCGGTCCCAGCCGGGTCGCTCCCACCTCGGGATACGTGAGCGTGCTCATGCGGTCCTGCCTTCCGGGTGGGTGAGGTCCTGGAGCCGGCGCCGTGCGAGCAACGCGCAGAGCGCGAAGCCCAGCGCGTTGCCGAGGCCGTGCGTGGCCGCCATCCAGGTCAGGGTGGGGTGCGGCAGTCCGGTGGCCTCACCGAGTGCCCAGCTCAGTGCGAGCGCCATGGTGACCGCGAGTACGCCGGCCGAGACGGCGAGCAGGACGCGGGTGGTCCGGTCCCGTCCGGTGACGGGGACGGTGCGCCAGGTCAGGAGTGCGACCGTCCACATCCCGGCCGTGAGCACGACGGCCCCGGCCAGCTCGGTCCAGTCCCCGGCGAAGTAGCCGACGAGGACCAGCAGGGTGCCGAACGGCACGCTCAGGGCGGCGAACCGGCCGGCCGTCCCTTCCTCGGCCCGGCAGACGAGACCGGCGACGAGGGCGGCGGCGAATCCGGCGAAGTGGAAGTGGGGCACGGTCAGCGCCAGGATACCGAGGCCGAAGCCGAACAGTTCGTGGCCGGAGCGCTCGGCGACGAGGGCGAGCGCCGCGACCGACGGGGTGACCAGTGCGGTGAGCAGCGCGGCCTCCGCCGGGCGTGCACTGCGTGTACGGGCGAGACGGCGGGGCGCACGAGTGGCGAGGAGCAGCGTCCCCAGCGCGTAGCAGAGGGCGAGCGCGGTGGCGGCGGCGCCGCGCGGCAGCCACAGCGACACGGCGCCCGGCACCCCGAAGAGCGGCCACAGGCGCCGTATCCCGTCGAGCGCGGGGTCACCGACGAGCCCCAGGCCCAGCGGGACGATCACCAGCATGCCCAGCATCACGATCAGCCCGACCAGTACGGACATCCCGTCCACCCCCGTTCACGCGTACGGGCAACACCGAATTGAACATGTTCAATTCGTCTCGTGTTGAGCATAGAGGCCATCTTGAACGCGTTCAAGGTGCCGGTTCGGTCGAGGAATCGGACAAATAATGGCAGAGTGGCGCATATGGATGATCGGGTAGCGGGTGCCCTGTCACTCCCGGACGACTGGCCCGCCCACCCGGACCTCAGCCTCGCCCTGAACCGAATGGGCAGCTTCGACTGGGATCTGGACAGCGGCCTCATGCACATGGACGAGCCTGCCCTCGATGTGTTCGACCTGCGCCCCGACGAATACGACGGCCGCCCCGGCGGGCTCGCGCAGCGCGTCCCCGCCGACGAGGCGATCCGGCTCGACGCCATGGTCTCGCAGGCCCTCAAGAGCGGTCGCAGCAACTACGGCGCGTACTTCCGCAGGACGCAGCGCGACGGCTCCCTGTGCTGGACCCACACCCAGGGATTCATCCGCCGCGACGGCACCGGGCGGCCCCGCCGCATCATCGGGATCATCCGGGACGCCACCCAGGAACTGGCCGAATCCACCGCGCGCCGGACCGTCGACGAGGAACGGCGGCGTCGTACGAGTCTCGTCGAGGGCACCACCGCGGCCCTGGCCCACGCCCGGACGGTCAAGGACGTCACCGACGTGCTGAAGAGCTCCCGCGGCCTGGCCAACCTCGGTGCCACCAGCCTCGTCATGGGGCTGCTCGAGTCCGGGCGCATCCATCTGGTGGCGGACGGCCCTGAAGGGGCGTTCGTCCAGGGCACCCGCTACACCCGGACCGAAGAGCCCTATCCGATGAGTGAGGTCATCCGCACGCTCACGCCGCGTTTCATCGAGACGCCCGAGGACTTCGCGACCTCGTACCCCATCCTGTGGCCACACATCAGCCATCTCGGTATCACCGCCGCCGCCTACCTGCCTCTCATCGCCCAGGCCCGCCCGATCGGCGCGCTCGGGCTCCTCTACGGCGACAAGGCCGGTTTCACCAGTGACGAGCGGAACCTGCTGGTGGCTCTGGGCAGCTCGATCGCCCAGAGCCTCCAGCGGGCCATGCTCTACGAACAGGAGCACGACCTCGCCGAAGGGCTCCAGCAGGCGATGCTGCCGCGCCGGATCCCCGACGTGTCAGGCGCCCAGGTCGCCGTCCGCTACCGCTCCGCGCGGCTCGGCAGGGACATCGGTGGCGACTGGTACGACATCATCCCGCTGCCCGGCGGCCGGGTCGGGGCCGTCATCGGTGACGTACAGGGACACGACACACACGCGGCGGCCGTCATGGGACAGCTCCGGATCGTGCTGCGCGCCTACGCGGCCGAGGGGCACAGCCCGGCCACGGTCATGGCGCGGGCGTCCGTCTTCCTCCATGAACTCGACACCGACCGCTTCGCGACCTGCACCTACGCCGAGGCCGATCTCACCACAGGAGTGGTGCAGCTGGTGAGGGCAGGTCACGTCGACCCGGTCCTGCGGGATGTCGACGGGAGCTGCCGCAAACTGCCGGTCGACGGCGGGCTGCCGCTGGGTCTCTCCGCGGAGTTCGGGCAGCTCGAATATCCGGTCAGCACCGTCGACCTGGACCCGGGCCAGACGATGATCCTCTACACCGACGGAATGGTGGAGCTGCCCGGCACCGACCTCGACGAAGGCATGCGGCTGCTGGCCGCGACGGTCTGCGACGGCCCGCAGGACCTCCAGAGGCTGGCCGACCGGCTGTGCGAGGTCGTCGACGAGCGTGGCGGTGAGGACGACATGGCGGTACTGCTGCTGCGCCGCGACGCGGCCCACGCCCCCCATCCGGGCGGCCGGCTCCAGCAGCACGTCGCGCAGAACGACCCCGAGGCGCTGACGTCCGCCCGGCACATGATCCGGGCGGCGGTGCGCGCCTGGGGCGCGAAGGACCGGGCGGACGAGGTCGAGCTCGCCGCCGACGAGCTCATCACCAACGCGCTGATGCACACCGACGGCGGTGCGATCGTCACCATCCGGATACTCGCAGGGCCCGAACGCCGCCTGCGCGTCGACGTCGAGGACCGCTCCAGCGCACTGCCGCGCCGCAGGGACGCGGGGGAGTCGGGGGTCTCCGGCCGCGGACTCATGCTCGTCGACCGGATGGCCGACGTCTGGGGAGTGGAGTCCCGGGGCAACGGCAAGTGCGTGTGGTGCGAGTTTGTCATCCCGGAGCGCCGGTAGCGCCGCTGCCACGACAGCGCGAGACTGTAACAGTACGTAACATGTCCATACTTGACCGTAACCGACCCTGCGGGATTGACTGCGATCCCGCCGTTCCGCTGTCGAAGACGCGAGGCCCCGTTGAGTACCGAGCTCCTGGCACCTCTTGATCTGGCTTTCTGGCACCTCGAATCCGACACCCACCCGATGCACCTCGGCGCACTCGCCGTGTTCGACCCGGTTCCAGGGGTGGCTCCGCAGGACCTGCTCGGGCTTCTCGGAGCCCGAGCCGCCGGGATTCCCCGGCTGCGGATGCGCGTACGTGACGTCCTGCTGCCCGTCGGCGGTGCCGCCTGGTTCACCGACAAGGACTTCGACGTGCAGCGGCACGTCCAACGGGTCGTGCTCCCCGAGGGCGACTTCATGACGGGGGCGACACGGCTCGCCGGTGAACTCATGGAGCGGCCGCTCGGGCGGGGCCTGCCGCCCTGGCAGATGTACCTCCTCGACAGCCCGGGCGACGGCCCGTTCGCCGTACTCGTGAAGCTGCACCACGCGCTCGCCGACGGGATGCGGGCCGTCGCCATCGGCGCCGGCATCTTCGACCAGATCGCCTCCGCCGGTGCCGGCCGTGGCGCGGTGCGCCGCCGGACACCCGTACCGCCCCGCTCCTGGCTGCCCGGCCCGTACGAAGCCGCGGGCATGGCGATGGGCAGGCTCGGGGACATGGGGCGCGCACTGGGGGTCGGAGCCTCCGTCGTGCGCGCGAGCCGCCTCGACCTGCGCGCCGGCACGGCCCTGACCGCCAGATCCAGCGGCACCCGCCGACTGGCCACCGCCGACCTCGACGCAGAGACGGTGCGGCGTATCCGGCGCGCCGAGGGCGGTACGGCCAACGACGTCCTGCTCGCGGTGGTCGCCGGTGCGCTGCGGCGCTGGATGGCCGAACGGGGCGAGCCGCTCCCCGGTGCCGACCCGCGTGCCCTGGTCCCCGTCTCGCGGCGCAGGCCCGGAGGAGCATCCACCGGCAACAGGCTCTCCGCCTATCTCCTCGGGCTGCCCGTCGGTGAACCCGACGCCCGGGAACGTCTGCGCCTGGTACGTACGGGCATGGACCGCAACAAGTCGGCCGGCCCGCTGCGCGGCGCGGGCGCCGTCGCCGTACTGGCCGATCAGCTGCCCGCCCTGGCCCACCGGTTCGGAGCCCCACTCGCGGGGAACGCGGCCCGGATGCTCTTCGACATTTTGGTCACCAGCGTGCCCCTGCCCCGCTCGGCGCTCTCGCTCGGCGGCTGTCCGCTGCGCGCCCTCTATCCCCTGGCGCCGCTGGCCCGCGGGCAGTCACTGGCCGTCGCGCTGACCACATACGGCGGAGGTGTACAGGTCGGACTGGTCGCCGACGGGAAGGCACTTCCCGATCTCGACCAGCTGGCGTGTGCGGTCCGCGAAGAACTGCACGACCTGCACGCGCTCGTGCCCACGGTGCCCGCACCGGCGTAAGAGCCGATCCGCCGGAACCTGTTGACGTGGCCGATTGATCCGATGAATATTCGTCTACGGACCAATCAGGGATCACCGGCGGGGGCGGCAGAGTATGCGGCGCATCAGGCTCGGACGCAGCGCGGTCGAGATCACCGGACTCGCCTTCGGGGCGGCGGCCATCGGCAATCTCTTCACCGAGGTCGATCCAGCGGAGGCCGCAGCCGCCGTCGACGCGGCGTGGGACGAGGGCATCCGCTACTTCGACACCGCACCGCACTACGGCCTCGGACTCTCCGAACGCCGTCTCGGCGAGGCGCTGCGCGACCGGCCCAGGGACGCGTACGCGGTGTCCACCAAGGCGGGCCGCCTGCTCGATCCGCTGACGCCCGCCGAGGCGGCCGCCCGGCACGGGCTGTCCGACGGATACGCCGTACCGCACACCCACCGGCGTCGCTGGGACTTCAGCGCCGACGGCATCCGCCGCAGTATCGAGGAGAGCCTCGGACGCCTCGGCCTCGACAAGGTCGACATCGTCTATCTGCACGACCCCGACGACCACGGGGAGGAGGCCTTCCGCGAGGGGTACCCCGCGCTGGAGAAGCTGCGTGCCGAGGGCATGGTCGGTGCCATCGGAGCAGGGATGAACCAGACGGCGATGCTCACCCGCTTCCTCCGCGAGACCGACGTCGACGCCGTCCTCTGCGCCGGCCGCTTCACCCTCCTCGACCACAGCGCCCTCGACGACCTGCTGCCGGAGGCGGTCGCCCGGGGACGCAGCGTCGTCGTCGGCGGTGTCTTCAACTCCGGACTTCTCGCCGACCCGCGACCCGGTGCCACCTACGACTACACGGCGGCCCCCGAGCCCCTCCTGGACCGGGCCGTACGCATCCGGGCCGTCACCGAAGCGCACGGTGTCCCGCTGCGCGCCGCCGCCCTGCACTACCCGTTGGGTCATCCGGCCGTCGCGGGGGTCCTTGTCGGGACGCGCTCACCGGACGAGGTGCGCGACGCGGCGGCCCAGCTCCGCACACCGGTCCCGGACGCGCTCTGGGACGACCTGCGCGCGGAAGGACTGCTGTGACATGACGCCCTTCGCCGTCATCGACGCCCACCATCATGTGTGGGACCTCGCGGTGCGCGACCAGGACTGGATCACCGGCGAGGAACTCGCCCCCATCCGCCGCACCTTCACTCTCGCCGACCTGGAGACCGAGGCCCGCGCGGCCGGGGTGGTCGCCACGGTGCTCGTCCAGACGGTCACCGTCGTGGAGGAGACCCCCGAACTCCTCGCGCTCGCCGACGGCAGCACGCTCGTCGCGGGCGTCGTCGGCTGGACGGATCTCACCGCGCCGGACATCGCCGACACCCTCGCCGGGCTCCGCGCCCTGCCCGGCGGCGGCCGGCTCGTCGGAATCCGCCACCAGGTCCAGGGCGAGGCCGACCCGGAGTGGCTGCTGCGCCCCGACGTCCTGCGCGGGCTGCGTGCCGTCGCCGCCGCCGGGCTCGTCTACGACCTGATCGTCCGGCCCCACCAGCTGCCCGCCGCGGTCCGCGCGGCGGCCCTTCTGCCGGAGCTCACCTTCGTGCTCGATCACGCGGGCAAACCGCCTGTGGCGCGAGGGGAGACGCAACCCTGGGCCGGCCATGTGCGGGCGCTCGCCGCGCTGCCCAACACCGTCTGCAAGCTTTCCGGCCTGGTCACCGAGGCGGACCCACGGAGCTGGACGGTGGAGGATCTGCGCCCCTACGCGGACAGCGTCATCGAGGCCTTCGGGCCCGACCGGACGATGTTCGGCTCCGACTGGCCCGTGTGCCGGCTCGCCGCCGGGTACACCGAGGTCCTGGAGGCGGCACGCGAGCTGACGGGCCGGCTCGGGGAGGACGGGCGGCGGTCCGTCTTCGCGGGCACCGCGCGACGGGTCTACGGGCTGCGCACACCCTCCGTGTGAACATCCGCCGCATCCGGCGGGCATGCGCGGGGCCGTTGCGGCAGGCTGGAGTCATGCCCGAACTGCCGGAAGTCGAAGCCCTGCGGGACTTCCTCGACGACCACCTGGTCGGCCAGGAGATCGCGCGCGTCCTGCCGCTCGCGATCAGCGTCCTGAAGACGTACGACCCGCCGCTCACCGCCGTCGAAGGCGCCACCGTGAGCTCCGTGGCCCGGCGCGGAAAATTTCTCGACATCACGGCGGGGGAGCTCCATCTGCTCATCCACCTCGCGCGGGCCGGCTGGCTGCAGTGGAAGGACAGCTTCCACGCGACCCCGCCACGGCCGGGCAAGGGCCCGCTCGCCCTCCGTATGCTTCTCGCCGGCGGCGAAGGCTTCGACCTGACCGAGATGGGCACCACCAAGCGCCTGGCCGTCCACCTGGTGCGCGATCCGGCGGACGTACCCGGGGTGGCCCGCCTCGGGCCCGATCCGCTGGCCGGCTCCTTCGACCGGGACGCGTTCGCCACGGTGTTCGGCGGGGTACGCCGGCAGGTCAAGGGAGCCCTGCGCGACCAGTCGCTGATCGCGGGCATCGGCAACGCCTACAGCGACGAGATCCTGCACGTCGCGAAGATGTCACCGTTCAAGCTCACCACCGCCCTCGGCGACGACGACATCACCCATCTGTACAACGCGATGCGCACCACGCTCCAGGAGGCTGTCGAACGCTCCCGGGGCGTCGCGGCGGGCCGGCTCAAGGCCGAGAAGAAGAGCAGCATGCGCGTCCACGGCCGCGCCGGGAAGCCCTGCCCCGTCTGCGGCGACACCGTGCTGGAGGTGTCGTTCAGCGACTCGTCGCTGCAGTACTGCCCCACCTGCCAGACCGGCGGAAAGCCTCTCGCCGACCGGCGGCTGTCCCGCCTTCTCAAGTAGCGGCAGCCATCACGCCGGTCCGTCTAAACTCCGGCCTCATGCTGCGCGTACTCGCCGTCGACGACGAAGAACCCGCCCTGGAGGAACTCCTCTACCTCCTGCGCGCCGATCCCCGCATCCGGAGCGCCGAGGGCGCCACGGGCGCCACCGAGGCGCTGCGACGCATCGGGGGCGCCGTCGACGCCGGGCCCGATGACGCCTCGGCGATCGACGTCGTGTTCCTGGACATCCACATGGCGGGGCTCACCGGACTCGACGTCGCCCAGCTCCTGGCCGGGTTCGCCGCGCCGCCGCTCATCGTCTTCGTCACCGCCCACGAGGGCTTCGCCGTACACGCCTTCGATCTCAAGGCCGTCGACTACGTGCTCAAGCCCGTCCGCCGGGAGCGTCTGGCAGAGGCCGTCCGCCGTGTGGCCGAACAGGTCGGTGACCGCTCCGCTTCCGTCCACGACGCGGCCGCCGACCAGGTCGCGGTGGAACTGGGAGGGGTCATCCGGTTCGTGCCCGTCGACGACATCGCGTACGCCGAGGCACAGGGCGACTACGCCCGGCTGCACACCGCGACCGGCAGCCATCTCGTCCGGATTCCGCTCACCACCCTGGAGGAGCGCTGGCGCTCACGGGGGTTCGTACGCATCCACCGCCGCCACCTCGTGGCGCTCAACCGTATCGACGAACTCAGGCTCGACGCCGGCAGCATGAGCGTCCGCATCGGGGGCGCCGAGCTCGCGGTCAGCCGGCGCCACACCCGCGCCCTCCGCGACCTCCTTATGCGGCAGACCGGCCGCTGACCTGGCTCGACCCGGAGGCCGCCCTTCCCAGCCGGGCCCTGCGCCGCCTACACTCCGGCCCCATGTCCGCAGAGAGCACGCCCCGGCGCGAAGTGGTCACGGGCGAGCCCCGGCGAGTGCGCCCACTGCCCCGCTACCGTGCCCAGTCGGAGATCGACGAGCAGACCGCACTCGGCGGCGCCTACGTCCGTTCGCTGATGCGCAGCCAACTCCGCGCCGGACTCACCGCCTTCGCGGTGCTCGCACTCGTCGCCGGAACCCTGCCCCTGGTCTTCGAGGCGCTGCACAGCAACGCCCTCGTCTGGGCGGTGCTCGGCTTCGCCACCTACCCGCCGCTCACCCTGGCCGCCTGGTGGTACGTGCGCAGAGCCGAGCGCAACGAGCGAGACTTCGCCAGACTCGTGGAAGGCCTCCCCGCACCGTGAGCGCACCCGGCCACCCGGCGGCGGTGGTGGCGGTCGCCCTCGTCGTCCTGGCCACCGTCCTCGTCGGCGGTTTCGGGCTCCGGATCTCCCGTACCACCTCCGACTTCTACGTCGCGTCGCGCACCGTACGGCCGAGGCTCAACGCGGCGGCGATCAGCGGCGAGTACCTGTCCGCCGCGTCGTTCCTCGGCATCGCGGGGCTGGTGCTGGTGCACGGCCCCGACATGCTCTGGTACCCGGTCGGCTACACCGCCGGATACCTCGTGCTGCTGGTGTTCGTCGCCGCACCGCTGCGCCGCTCGGGGGCGTACACCCTCCCCGACTTCGCCGAGGGACGGCTCGAGTCGCGGCAGGTGCGCCGGCTGGTCAGCGTGTTCGTCGTCGGCGCCGGCTGGGTGTATCTGGTGCCGCAGCTCCAGGGCGCCGGGCTCACCCTGAAGATCCTCACCGGTGCGCCCGGCTGGCTGGGCGACGTGCTCGTCGCCTCCGTCGTGGTGGTCGCCGTCGCGGCGGGAGGCATGCGCTCGATCACCTTCGTGCAGGTCTTCCAGTACTGGCTGAAGCTCACCGCGCTGCTGGTGCCCGCCATCTTCCTGGTCCTCGCGTGGCAGGGTGACGGCCGCCCTCGCGTCAGCTTCGACGAGCAGATCTCCGTCTTCCGGGCGGCCCATCCCCTCTACGCGACGTACGGACTGATCGTGGCGACCTTCCTCGGCACCATGGGCCTGCCTCATGTGGTGGTCCGCTTCTACACCAGCCCCAACGGCCGCGACGCCCGCCGCACGACGGTCGCCGTGCTCGCCCTGGTCGGTCTGTTCTATCTGCTGCCCCCGGTGTACGGGGCCCTGGGCCGCCTGTACGCACCCGAGCTCATGTACGGCGGTGACGCGGACGCCGCCGTGCTGCTGCTGCCCGCCCGGGTGATCGGCGGCCTCGGTGGTGATCTGCTCGGCGCACTCCTCGCGGGCGGCGCGTTCGCGGCGTTCCTGTCCACGGCGTCCGGGCTCACCATGGCCGTCGCCGGAGTGATCACCCAGGACGTTCTCCCCTCGCGGGGCGTACGTCACTTCAGGTTGGCCACCGTCCTGGCCATCTCGGTGCCGCTGGCCGGCTCGCTGGTGGTCAGCCGGGTGCCCGTGGCCGATGCCGTCGGCATGGCCTTCGCGGTCTCCGCGTCGTCGTTCTGCCCCCTGCTCGTCCTGGGCATCTGGTGGCGGCGGCTCACCCCGCCGGGCGCGATCGCCGGCCTGCTGCTCGGCGGCGGCTCCGCGCTGCTGTCCGTGGCCATCACCGTCAGCGGCGTGGTGCGCCCGCCGGGCTGGCCGCACGCCCTGCTGGCCTGGCCCGCCGTCTGGTCCGTACCGGTCGGCTTCCTCGCGATGATCCTGGTTTCCCTGGCCACTCCGGGACGGATACCCCCTGGCACCAACGCGGCCATGACCCGCTTCCATCTGCCGGAGGCGCTGACCTCGGGACGTATGCGATGACCGGGGCCGGGATCGCCGTCATCGCCGTGCTCGTACTGCTGCTTTTCGGTACGGGCTTCCTGCTGGGCCGCACCGCCCGCCCCGTACGCACGAGCGATGTGGGCACGCCGGTCGAGCACGCCACCTTCGAGACCCTGCACACGGCCTCCCTCGCGGCACCCCCGCTGCGCGCGGGCCTCACCGAGGAGAGCGCGCGCAGGTCGGCCCGGGGGCTGCGCTCGTTGCTCGGCACCGATGCCCTGTGTCTTACCGACCGCGACCGGGTGCTGGTGTGGGACGGCGAAGGGGACCACCACGGCAAGGACGTGATGCAGCAGGTCGAAGGACTCCTCGCCAGCGGCAGGGACACCGCCTTCCACACCGGCTGCGGCGACCTCGACTGCCCGCTGCGCTGGGCCGTCGCCGTCCCGCTGACGGTCGACCACCGGGTGCTCGGCACGCTCGTCGCCTACGCCCCCCGGGAGTCGGCGGTGCTGGCCAGAGCGGCGGGGGAGGTGGCCCGGTGGGTCTGCGTACAGCTGGAACTCGCCGAGCTGGACCGCTCCCGTACGCAGCTCATCGAGGCCGAGATCAAGGCACTGCGGGCCCAGATCTCCCCGCACTTCATCTTCAACTCACTGGCCGCGATCGCGTCGTTCGTCCGGACCGACCCCGAGCGGGCGCGTGAGCTGCTCCTGGAGTTCGCCGACTTCACCCGCTACTCGTTCCGCAGGCACGGGGAGTTCACCACCCTGGCCGACGAACTCCACTCCATCGACCAGTATCTGGCCCTGGTGCGGGCACGGTTCGGCGAGCGGCTCTCCGTGACCCTCCAGGTCGCCCCGGAGGTGCTTCCCGTCTCGCTCCCGTTCCTCTGCCTCCAGCCCCTGGTCGAGAACGCCGTCAAGCACGGTCTGGAGGGCGCCGTCACCCCTTCCCGGCCTGTCGGCGCCGCCCGTGCGGGCGACGCCCCGATCCGCATCACGATCAGTGCGCTGGACGCGGGCGCCGAGGCGGAGGTCGTCATCGAGGACGACGGCACCGGGATGGAACCGGAGCGTCTCCGGAAGATCCTGCGCGGCGAGGGCGGCACCTCCAGCGGCATCGGTCTGCTCAACGTGGACGAGCGGCTTCGCCAGGTGTACGGGGACGACTACGGCCTGGTCATCGAGACGGGAGCCGGAGCGGGCATGAAGATCACCCTGAGGCTGCCCAAGTACCGTGCGGGCGTACACGGTTCATGACCGGCCGTCCGTCCCGTGCTCAGTACAGATGGACGGCCAGATGACCCAGCGGCAGCCCCAGCTGCCACGCGGGCGTCCACACCTGGGTCTCAGCCTCCTCCCCGTCGTCGTCCACCGGTTCCCACGGCGGCGGGCTGATCGCGTCGAGGTCCGCGGCCAGCAGCTCGGTCTCCTCCAGCCACCGCCAGGCGGCCCGCGCCATCGAGAGGTCGGGATCGGGGGCCCCGGCCGGGGCGGTCGGGCGCTCCAGCGCCTCCAGTCGCGCGCAGACCCAGCGCCTCCAGCCGGCGCCGTACGCCGTGAGCAGCCGCAGCTCGTCCACCCGCGCGGCGGGGAGGTCGTCGGCGCCCGCCCCGTCGGAGAGGAAGATCGTCAGGGCGAGCGCGTCGCGTCCCGCCCGGTACTCCAGGGTCGTCGGCTCCATCAGGTCGCCGGTCACCAGGACCTCGTCAGCGATGTACTCGGAGTACATCCAGGCCATCGGGACCGGCAGCCCGCCCCCGCCGGTTTCCTCATGATGTTCGGGACGCATCCCGTCTCGCCTCTTTCGTCTACTCGGCACCGGGCTACACGCAGCATTGAACCGGGGGCACGCTCCCCGCGTGGGCAGAAGGGCAGGATCCGTCGGGAGATTCGAGGTGCGATGACCGCCGACCGCGGCGACGACCCGCATGTGCGGCAGCTGCTGGGCGCCTACGTACTCGATGCCCTGGAGCCGGACGAGAGCCGTCCGGTCGCCCGGCATCTCCAGCGGTGCGCGGCCTGTGCCGCGGCCTATGTGGAGGTCGCGGAGGCGGTGTCCCTGCTGGCGCTGCTCAACGTGGACGACCTGCTCGAGTAGCCGGGCAGATTGCAGCTCAGCAGCCGCAGCGCGTAGTACGAGCGGGACTTCACGGTGCCCGCGGGTATCCCCAGGGCCTGCGCGGTCTCGCCCACGCTGAGCCCACGGAAGTAGATCTGGACGAGCACCGCCCGGTGCTCGGGGCTGAGCGTGCTCACGGCCTCGCGCACATCGAGGGCGTGGACCGCCGAGTCCGCGGTGTCGTCCTGGGCGGGGGCGCTCTCCAGAACCGTGTCGCTGACCTCGGTTGGGCGGGCCTGGCGGGACCTGCGGGCGTCGATGGCCAGCCTCCGCGCCACGGTGAAGAGCCACGGGCGCATCGAGTCGTAGGGAGCGTCGAACGCCTCGGGGTGCTGCCAGGCGCGTACCAGCGTCTCCTGCAACAGATCCTCGGCCCGCTGCCGGTCGCCGAACGTCAGTCCCAGCAGGAAGTGGAACAGCGCGGGCCCGTGTTCCCGCTGCAGCTCCGCGATGGCCCGCTCATCGGCTGTCGCAGTGATCATCGTGAACGTCCTTTCCCGAAGAGGCCCTGACGCCTCGCTCCCGCCTGGCGTATACGAACGCATCGGGACGTGGGGGAACAGGCGGTGCACCGAGGTGTGCGCCGAGCGGTCGCACGGAGCGGCGAGTGGTGCGGTGAACGGTCGGCAGAAGCCGATACGGCCGATTCAGGTACTTAGATGCTTTTGTTCTTGACTCACCGATATGAATATATGTGTATTCGGATGGCCGAAATCATCCGAACTGGGAGTCGTGCCGATGACGATGCGCATCCGACAGGGCGCGGCGATCGCCGTCGCCGGTCTTCTCGCCACCGCAACAGCCTGTACCGGCCAGCAGTCGTCACCCCCCGGTTTCGCGGGCCGGCACCTCTCCGCCGAGCGGGGTGCGGGCGGCGCGGGTGCCGACGGAGCGGAGAGCGCGCGCGCCTTCACGCTGCTGGCCTCGGGTGACATCCTGCCGCACTCCTCGATCATCGACCGGGCCGCGGCCGACGCGGAAGGCAGGGGTTACGACTTCGCCCCGATGCTCAAGGGCGCCGCTCCCGCGGTCTCGGGTGCGGATCTGGCCATCTGTCACATGGAGACGGTGTACGGCCAGGACGGTGGGCCGTACACCGGCTATCCGTCCTTCAAGTCACCGCCCGAGGTCGCGGCCGGCCTGCGTGCCACCGGCTTCGACTCCTGCTCCACCGCCTCCAACCACACCCTGGACGACGGCGCCCAGGGGATCGGACGCACACTCGACGCACTCGACCGCGCGGGCATCGCCCATGCCGGTTCCGCGCGTTCGGCGAAGGAGGCGGCCCGCCCCACCCTGCTCCGGGCGGGCAAGGGCAAGAACGCGGCGAAGGTCGCCCACCTCGCCTACACCTACGGCACCAACGACATCCCGCTGCCCGCCGGGCAGCCCTGGGCGGTCGACCTGATCGACAAGGACAAGATCGTCGCGGACGCCCGTGCCGCCCGTGAGGCGGGCGCCGACGTGGTCGTCGTCTCCCTGCACTGGGGCACCGAATGGCAGGACGCCCCCGACGACGTCCAGCTCGCACTCGGCCGCGAACTCACGGCCTCCGGCACCGGAGAACGCCCCGACATCGACCTGATCCTCGGCACCCACGCCCATGTCCCGCAGGCGTACGAGAAGGTCAACGGCACCTGGATCGTCTACGGCATGGGCGACCAGGTCGCCGGTGCCATGGTCAACCACGAGGGCGCCCAGGACCCGCGCGCCAACGAGAACTCGATGGGCCGCTTCACCTTCGAGCCGCCGGCGAAACCAGGGCAGCGATGGGCGGTCAAGAAGGCCGAGTTCATTCCGCAGTGGTTCGACCCCGAGGCGGCGCGCGTCGTGGACCTGGCCCCCGAGGCCTCAGGCTCCGCCAAGAAGACCGAGGGTCGACTGCGGGAGATCCGCGACCGGATCCAGGCCGTCGTCCTCAGCCGTGGTGCGGCCCAGGACGGGCTCGTGGCCGGGAAGTGACATCCGGCACCCGCCGGTGTGTCCATGGGGCGAAGGGGGGCACCCGCAGGCGTCACGGCACCACGGTGACGGGCCAGCGCCCGGCCTTCACGAGCCGGACCGCCACCGAGCCGACGAAGCGGTGCCCGGCGGACTCCGACGCGCCCACGATCACCGCGTCCGCCGTCAGCTCGTCGGCCGCCGTCACGAGTCCGTTGTACGGATCACCGTGGAAGGTATGGAACTCCCACCGGACATTCCATATGTCCTTGAGCCGCTCGGTCGCCGTCCTGATCTCGCTCACCAGCCCTTCGGCGACCTCGCCGGTCGCCTCGGCGACCGGGGCTCCCAGGGAGGCGCCGGCCGACATCACCGGCTGGACGTAGACAAGGGCGAGCATCGCGTTCTGCCGACGGGCGAGGCCCGCGGCGTACGCCGCGGCCCTCATCGAGGACTCGGATCCGTCGATGCCCGCGACGATCACCTTGGGGCCGTCCGTGCCGCGCTCGAAGCGTTGGTGTTGCTGGTCAGTCACGGCCCTGAGGGTAGCCGCTCGCACGGTCCGCCCTCCGGGCGCCTCCGTGGAACCCGGAGCCTCCCCGCCGGATACCTCCGGGGCACTCCATCCATCGGGTGCAAAACATTACATACCCGGTGTCGGCGGTGGGCGCAGGCGTCGCCCCGTGCGAGCAGTTGGTCATGAAGCATGATCAGATTCCAGCGGAACGCCGCACCTTGCTGCGTCTCGCCCTCGCGCTGGGGGCGGCCACCGCGGTGCACACGATCGCAGCCGATCCGGCCGGGACGCCATCACGCCCCGGTGGTGAGCCGTCGGCTCCGGCCGCCGGGCCCCAGGCGAGGGCCCAGGCGGGCCCCGGCTCCTACCGGCTGCGGCCCATGACCTCGATCACACCGTCCCGCTTCCGGCCGGCCGCGCCACCCGTCCGAACCCGGCCCTTCGAGGAGCTGCCCGAGCTGGGCAGCGACGCCATGGTGCTCAGCTTCGACGACGGCCCCGACCCGCGGTACACCCCGGACATCCTGGCCACACTGCGCAGGTACGGGGTCCGGGCGATGTTCTTCGTCTGCGGCGAGATGGCGGACGGCAACCGTGATCTGCTCCGCGAGATGGCCGACGACGGGCACGTGGTCGGCAATCACTCCTGGTCGCACCCGCTCGTCCCGAAGCTCTCCCGAGGCGCGATCCGCGACGAACTGGGCAGTACCAGCGAGGTGATCGAGAAGACGCTGGGGGCCCCGCCGCTCTGGTACAGGGCCCCGTACGGCGCCTGGAACCGCAATTCCTTCGAGATCGGTGCCGCGATGGGCATGGAGCCGATGGCCTGGACCGTCGACACCCTGGACTGGACCACGCCGGGCACCGACGCCATCGTCCGCCGGGTCAGGGAGGGCGCGGCACCCGGCGTCGTCGTGCTGTCGCACGACGCGGGCGGAAACCGGTCCCAGAGCGTGGCCGCCCTGCGCCGGTATCTGCCCGCGCTCATCGGTAGTGGCTACCGCCCGACCGTCCCGCACCGGAGCTGACGACGGACGCCGGGTGTCCGGCCCGGCTAGCGCGTCTCGACCAGGCGCGCGAAGACCACCACGTTCCCGTCGTAGCCGTCGGCCTTCGAGTAGCCGCCACCGCAGGTGATGACCCGGAGCTCGGCGTGCCCGGTGTCGCCGTACACCCGAGGCCCGGGGAAGTCGTTCTTGGAGAAGACCTCGACGCCGTAGATCTTGAACACCGCGACCCGGCCGTCGTAGCGGGACACCTCGATCTGCTGCCCCTTCTTGAGCGAGCCCAGTCCGTAGAAGACCGCCGGGCCGGCGAGATTGTCGACGTGGCCGACCACCACGGAGGTCCCACGCTGGCCGGGGGCGATGCCGTTCTGGTACCAGCCGGCGAGGTTCGGGTCCTGGGCGGGCGGCGCCTCGATCCAGCCGGCCGGGTCCAGGTTCACGTCGACCATCGGTGCGTCGACCTCGATCGACGGAATCTGGATGCGCTCGGCGGGGGCGTACGCGAGCGGCTGTACGGCGTCCCCGTCGGCCGGTGCGGACACCGTGGTGTCCCGGGGGCCGGCCACCGAAGCGGCGGCGGCCGGCTGCGGCGGTCCGGGGGACGTCTCCACGCCGTTGCGCATGAGGGCGAGCCCGGTGAGCATCACCAGGGCGATGGCGCCCCACGGTGTACGTCTGCTCCGCTCGGCGCCCCACTGGTCCCGGCCCATGGTTCTCCCTTCGTCGCGACACCGTCACGCTAGGCGCGGCTCCGCGCGGCGGCGATCAGGGAAGGGCGAACGGGTGGCTGCCGGCCGGGAACCGTCGGCCTCGTCTTCTCTTCGGAGTAATGAGCGGATAAAACTTCTGACGGTCCGTGACCTGCGGCTCCGTCAGATTTCCGACTCGGCCCACGGCGTGTCGCCTCACCGGGGTGGAGCAGTGCCGAAGTGCGACACCTGAGGTATCTGGTGAGGGTTCGTCATGGGAGGCGTTCTCGCCAACTCCCGGATACCAAGACTCCGGGGCGCTTCCCGCTGGAGGTTCAAAGATGCGTGCTTCACGCACTCTCGCGGTGACCGCTACCGCGTTCGCGGCGGTCGGGCTCGCTGCCCCGCTGGCCGCCGCCGGCGGCGGCCCGGGCAGCAACCCGAGCAACTTCCCGACCAATGTCACCGTCAACCCGTCCTCGGTCCACCAGGGCGCCACGACGCAGGTCAGCGCAGAGGGCTGTGGTCGCTCCGGCGGCAAGGTGTGGTCGAACGCGTTCCCGACGGTCAATCTCTCGCCGGGCCGGGTCGGCTATGCCACGGCGCACATCCGGAACAACGCGACGCCGGGGCAGTACAGCCTGTCCGTGAAGTGCAACGACAGTGACAACAACTTCGGCGGCGGCAACGGAGGTGATGGCGGCCAGGGCGGCAACGGCGGCCAGGGCGGAAACGGAGGCGAGCGTGGCCAGGGCGGCAACGGTGGCCGCGGTGACCAGGGCGACCCGGTCGCGACGGCCCGCTTCACCGTGCTTCCCTCGCGGGGCGCACAGGGCGGACTCGGCGGCTCGATGGGCCCCAGCTCCGTCGAGATGCAGGTCGGCGGCGGTCTTGTCGCGGCGGCGGCCGTCGGCGGAGCCGTCTTCCTCGTCCGTCGCCGGATGAGCAATGCGGCGATCTGACGCGTCCGACCTCCCGCCCGGCCCGATACGCCCGTCGCCCCGAGTCCTGGACCAGGACCCGGGGCGACTGTCGTGTGCCTGTATTCGGTGGCGAACCGTCAGTGCTGGCGGCTGGTGCGGCGCCTGCGCAGGATGTAGAAGGCGCCGGCCGAGGCGGCCGCCACCAGTGCGGAGCCGGCCGCGATCTCCGCGGGGTCCATCGTGTCGACGCTGCCGCCGAGACCGCCCAGCACACCGCTGGGAGAGGCGGTGGAGCTGGTCGTGGGGGCCGTGGTGGGGCTGGTCGTGGTACCGCCCGTGATGGTCAGGTTCGCGGACTTCGTGGCGGTGCCGCAGCGGAAGGTCACCTCGTAGGCAGCGCCCCGTTTGGCCTCCCGGTCGACCGTGGCCGTGGCCGACCTGCCGCTCGGGATCGTCGTCGTGTCGAACACGCCCGAGAAGGCGGTCGCATTACTGGTGCACCCCATGGCGCCGAGCGTGACCTGGCCTCCCGGCGCGACCGTCGACGGAGTGATGGTCGGCGTGAACGAGGTGGACGTGCCGCCGTTGAGCACATCGGCCGACGCGGCCGGTGCCGTCAGGAAACAGGCGGCGGCGCCCAGCAGGGCGACGGGTGCGACACGTATCGCGCGCATGGTGAATCCTCCGGGTCCCGAGGAGCAGCCGCGGAACGGTTTCCGCGAGGTATGAGAAATGCACCTCGATGACCGAAACGGTAGAAGTGCCGCATACCACCCGCGATCGGTGTCAGGCGAATGGGGCAGCCTTGTCCCTCGGCCGGCTCACCGGCCGAGGGACAGGACCGGGCGTACGCGCTCCTATCCGCCCGTGGCGTGCGGGAAGAGATCGATGAAGGGCGCGGTGGTCGCGGAGATGCCCCGGCCGAACGGGGCGTCGAAGTCCCAGATGAGGAAGAGCAGGAAGGCGATCAGGACGCTGAAGAGGCCTGCCAGCAGCAGTTCACGGAAGGTTCTGCGGATCTGGAGCGTGAAGATCAGCCCGACCGTGACCACGGCCCCGGTGATCAGACCGAACCAGACCACCCCGGGCATGGTCGCCCCCGCGTTCTGCCCACGGGACCCCCGTGCGTCGTCGACCGCGGCCACCTGGTCCACCAGCGGCTGGTAGGCCTGCCCTTCGTGGTCCGTCCGTGGCTTGTACTCCGTCACGTCGGCCCGCACCCGGTCGAGAAGTCTGGTGCCCTCCTCGGTGAGACTCTGGTGGTCCGTCATCGACCGCCATTCGTCACCGACGACATGAGCCACGTACGCGTCGACGTCGGCGCGGATGCGGTCGCGGACCTCGACGGGGTAGACGGCGGACCGCGCGCTCACCTCGTGCAGCGCCTGGGCCTCCAGGCGTACCGACTCCTGGGCGGCGCTACGGCCCTCCCAGACGCCCGCGATGGCCAGGCCGAGCACGATCGCGTACACGACGCCGATCATCATCGTCATGTACTCGATGACGTCGGGCGTCTCGGACGGATCGTCGTCCTCGGCGATGCGCCGGTTGCTGAGGACGGCGGTGGTCAGGACGACGGCGCATGCCGACGCCATCGCAATGGTCAGAACAAGCCATTCAGACATGAGTTCCCTTCTTCGGTCAGCGGGACGAGCGGGGCCGCAGCACGGCCACGGCGAAAACGGCGGGCGCGGTGATGAGAAGGGTGAGCGAGACCAGTGACGGCCCGGTCCGGGGTGATTTGCGGGGCGGCTTCCGGTAGGTGGGCAGCGCGACGGGCGCGGGGGCGGGAGGAGCGGGGCGCACGGTGGCCGGCGGCGGCGCGGGTTCCGGCTCCGGCTCCGGTGCGGGTGGCACGGGCGCCGGAGGCGGCGGTGGAGGCGGTGGTGGTGGAGGAGGCGGCGGCGGTGGTGGAGGAGGTGGTTGAGGCGGCGGGGGAGGCGGCGGGGGAGGCGGCGGTGGTGGTGCGGGCTCCGGTTCGGGTTCGGGCTCGGCGATGACCGCCCCGCACCGCCCCTCGCCCGCCACCGCGACGGACGGGCCGCCGTCCCCCTGTCCGATGGAGGCGACGGCGCAGTCGTCACCGGCCGCCGGCAACGGGACGGCGAGCAGAAGGAGCAGGGTGGTGGCTGTCAGCCGCCATATGCGTGATCCGTACACGCCGGGGAGCATGTTCCCCCTGGCCGCCGGACACGCGGAGCAAGGAGTTGATTCGCCTGATGGAGGGGACATTCGGCAATTCACGTTTGCGCCCGCCAAAACTTGTCCGGGCCTCCGTTGAACGCCGGGGTACCGGCCGCCCGTACCAAGGGCCACCAAAGGCGCGGACTCGCGTCCCGGACGGCAGAAGGACAACGGGAGTCGACATGAGTACCTGGCGGAACGCCTCGCTCGCGGTGACGGCGGCGGCCATGTTGGTGCTGACGACGGCGTGCGGTCAGAAGAAGGGCGACGCGTCCCCGAACGGCCAGGCGGTGGAAACGCCGCGCCGGCGCAGCAGTCGGCCGACGGCGGCTACGGCTCGGACGCGACCGCGGGGGACGCGACGAAGGAGGCCGGGCAACTCGCGGTGTGGGACAGCAGGAAGCTGGGCAAGGTCCTGACCGACAGCGAGGGTTTCACGCTCTACCGGTTCGACGGGGACGCCGCCGAAGCCGCAGCGGGGACCGATCCCTGGCTGATCGGAGCGGCCAGGAGGACCGACGGAACCAAGCAGCTGACCGTCGCCGGCTGGCCCGTGTACCGCTATGCCGCGGACACCGGACCTGGTGACGCCGGCGGGCAGGGCGTCGGCGGGACATGGTTCGCCGCCGCTCCGGACGGAAGGAAGGCGGCGGTGAACGCCGACGCACCCTCCGGCGGCCAGGCCGGCCTCGCCGGACTTTCGGTCCGCAAGGATCCGGAACTCGGGGACATAGTCGTCGACAAGCGCGGCATGACGGTTTACCGCTTCAAGAAGGACTCGGCGTGGCCGATGAAGTCCGCGTGCAATGGCGACTCTCCGAAAAAGTGGCCGGCCGTCGCCCCCGTGCCGAAGAATGACGTCGAAGGCGTCACCACCAGGGGATTCGTCACCTTCAACCGTCCGGACGGCATCGAGCAGCAGTCGCTCGACTCCTGGCCCGTCTGCACCTTCTCCGGCGACCTGCGGCCGGGAGACACCAACGGCCAAGGCATCGGGGGCACATGGTACGCGGTGTCGCCCGCCGCGAAGCTCGTAGGGGCCCCCAAGTGGCCCCGGGAAGAGCCTTCGTGGTTCCGGTCCGTCGCCGAATGCGCACAGCCAGCGACGGACCACCGCACATGCCTTCGGTGTGTGACCAATAACGGATCTCTAATTTCCGTTTCCACTCGCTCTCCTGGCGGTCGATCAGTAGCCTCTGGTCAACACTGACCATGAACATGGCCGGATCGCCGTGGCGACTTGTTGGAGACATCGATGGAGCGTCCCGCCTGGGCACCGCAAGGCATTGACATCTCGGTGCCGAGCGTGTCTCGCATGTACGACTTCTATCTGGGCGGTTCGCACAATTTCGAGGTGGACAGGGAAGCGGCCCGTAAGGCCATGGAGTTCATGCCGGGCCTGCCCAAGGTCATGCAGGCCAATCGTGCCTTTATGCGCCGGGCCGTGCACTACGCCACTACTTCAGGCGTCAACCAGTTCCTGGACATAGGGTCAGGCATACCGACCTTCGGCAATGTTCATGAAGTCGCCCAGGCGGCCGATCCCGAGGCCCGGATCGCCTATGTCGACCACGACCCGGTCGCGGTCGCACACAGCCAGGCGGTGCTCGAGGGCAACGACCGGGCGGTCATAGCAGCCGCGGATCTGCGCAAGCCGCAGGACATCCTGGCGAACCCGCAGATCAACAGCCTCCTCGACCTGAAGAAGCCGGTGGCGCTGCTCCTGGTGGCGGTGCTCCACTTCATCGAGGACTCCGACGATCCGTACGCGGCGGTCGCCGAGCTGCGCGACGCGTTGGCCCCCGGAAGCCTGCTGGTCCTGACCCACGCCTCGTACGAGGGGATCCCGCTGACCCCGGAGGAGGCGGGCGGGACGGTCGGTGTCTACCGCACCATCCGCAATCCGCTGATCATGCGTTCGCGCACGGAGATCAGCCGCTTCTTCGAGGGGTACGAGATGGTCGAGCCGGGGCTCGTCTCCATGCCCGAGTGGCGTCCGGAGTCCTCCGGCACGCTCGCGAACGAAGATCCGTTCGCCTTCTCGGGCTTCGGCGGGGTTGGGCGCAAGGCGTGAGCATTCCCGCCCAGTCGTCAGGCGCGCCGGACGCGGAACCCGACGGCCCCGAGGGCCGGCTCCGGAGATTCGCCACCATCTGGAGCCGGGCGATCTTCCCGTCCACGGCCACCTCCATGTCCCGCCCGGAGTTCGAGGAACATCTGCTGCCGCTCGCGCGGGAGCTCAACGACATCCTTCACACCCGGATCTTCGACGCGACCCCCGCACACGGTGTCGGAGCCTCGCTGGTCGCCGCGCACTGCACGGATCCCGACGCGCTCAGCTCCACGCTCGGCGTCGTCGACTCCTACCTGGTCCTCTACTGCGGCGGCAACGGGCCGGTGGAGCTCTCGACTGAGGACAGCCGGGCCCGTTGCGCGCGGATCCAGCACGCGCTGGCCGGCGGGTTCACCCAGGCACTGCGTGAGCGGACACTCGCCGAGCAGGAAGCGATCGCCCGCTCGGCGCTCACCGCCCGCTCGGACGCAGAGCAGGCGTTGCACGCCACAGAGGCGCGCTTCCGTGCCGTGTTCAAGGACGCCGCCGTCGGGATCGGCATCGCCGACCTCGACGGGAACATCCTGGAGATCAACGACACCCTCACCCGGATGTTCGGCGGCCTGGAGAATCACGTCCGCAGCCACAGGGTGAACGAATGGGTCCACCCCGAGGACTCGCCGTACGTATGGAAGTACTACGACGAGCTGGTGCGCGGCGAGCGAGAGCACTACAGCGTCGAGAAGCCCTACTACCGCAACGACGGCACCGTCCTGTGGACCAACCTCACCGTGTCGCTGCTGCGCGACGCGGAGGGGCGGCCCGAGTACCAGCTGGCCCTCATGGAGGACACCACGGAGCGGCGGCTGCTCAACCTGCGGCTGCGCTACGAGGCCACCCACGACGCGCTCACCGGCCTGCCCAACCGGACGCTGTTCTTCGAGCGTCTGGAGAAGGCCCTCGCGCCCAGGGAAGGCATGCGTTTCGGGCTCTGCTATCTGGACCTGGACGGCTTCAAGGCGATCAACGACAGCCTGGGCCATGCGGCGGGGGACCGGCTCCTGGTCGAGGTCGCCGACCGGCTGCAGAGTTGTGGGACCGCCCCCGGCGAGATGGTCGCGCGGCTCGGCGGTGACGAGTTCGTGGCTCTCACGACCGGACCGCGTACCCAGGACGAGGTCCACGAGCTGGCCGGACGTATCCTCTCCGCGCTCGCCACGCCCATCCGTCTCGACGGCCGGGAGCTGACCGTACGGGGATCAATCGGCGTCGTCGAAGGCCCGTCGGGCGAGCGCACCGCGGCCGAGGTGCTCCGCAGCGCCGACATCACGATGTACCGGGCCAAGGCGGCGGGCGGCAACCGCTTCGCACTCGCCGACGCCGAGGCGGACGCCCGCGCCATCACCCGCCATGGACTGACCACGGCGCTGCCCGCGGCGCTGGACCGCGGCGAGTTCTTCATCGAGTACCAGCCGCTGGTGCACCTCGGGGACGGCAGCGTGCACGGCGCCGAGGCGCTGGTGCGCTGGTGTCATCCGCAGCACGGCGTGCTCGGCCCGGACCGGTTCATCCCGCTCGCCGAGCACACCGGGCTGATCGTGCCTCTCGGCCGCTGGGTCCTGGAGGAGTCCGTCCGGCAGGCGAACTTCTGGCAGGAACGTCACAGCGACGGCGGCCCCCTGCGGATCAACGTCAACCTCTCCCCGACCCAGCTGCACCACCCGAGTCTGGTCGCCGAGACCGTAGACGTGCTGGAGCGCTCCGGTCTTGAGCCCGGCGCACTCTGCCTGGAGGTCACCGAGTCCGCGCTGATCGGGGCGGACGACGATCTGCTCAAGCCGCTGCGTCAGCTGGCGGAGATGGGCGTCGACATCGCACTGGACGACTTCGGCACCGGGTACTCGAATCTGGCGAACCTGCGCAGGCTGCCGGTGAGCATCCTCAAGCTGGATCGTTCCTTCACCCAGGGTATGCAGCACCATCCGGCCGACCCGGTCGACCTGAAGATCGTCGAGGGAATCGTCTCGCTCGCCCACAGCCTGGACCTGACGGTCACGGTGGAGGGTGTCGAGACCGGCGCTCAGGCCGAGCAGCTGCGCCGGATCGGCTGCGACACCGCCCAGGGCTGGTACTACGCGCGGCCCGGCGCCCCGGACCGGATCCACTCGCTGCTGCTGGCGGACGCGGTGTGACGGCTCCGTCCTCAGCCGCCGTCCGGGCCGGACCCGCCGGCGGCTGAGGACACGGCGGGCGGCCCCGCTCCCAGGAGCATCCGCTGGAGCTCGCGTGCCGCGCGCGGCGGTTCGACGTCGCTGCGGTGCGCCAGCGCGATCGTGCGCCGCAGACCCGGCGAGGCCAGCGGGGTCGTCCGGAGGTCCTGGCCCGCCCGCACGGCGACCATGCGGGGTACGACGGCGATCCCGAGACCCGCCCGTACGAAGCCGAGCACGGCGTCCATCTCGCCGCCCTCCACCGTGAACGAGGGCTCGAAGCCCTCCGCCCGGCAGGCGGCTACGGTCAGCTCCCGCAGGTCGTATCCGTGCCGGAACATCACCAGCGGTTCGTTCTCGAGATCGGCGACGTGCACGGCGCCCTTCCGTCCCGGTGCGGGCCGTGACGCCGACGACACCACCACCAGGTCCTCGTGCAGCAGCTCCACCGTGGTGAGCGCCGGTGAGGCCGCGGGCAGCGGCAGCACGAGCAGCGCGAGATCCAGGGCGCCCCGTGCCAGCTGCCGTACGAGGTCGTGGGAGCCGCCCTCCTCGATCAGGAGCTGGATCCCCGGGTGCGCGCCGTGGAAGGCGCGCAGCACATCGGGAAGCAGGCCCGTGCAGACACTCGGGGTGGCGCCCAGTCTGATCCGCCCACGGCGCAGCTGCACGAGCTCCTGCACCTCGTGTCGCGCGGTGTCCGCGTCCGCCAGGATCCTGCGGGCGAGCGGCAGCAGAGCCTCGCCGGCGTCGGTCAGCGCGATGTTGCCGCGCGCCCGGCTGAACAGCTCGGCGCCCAGCTCGTTCTCCAGGGCCTTGATCTGCTGGGAGAGGGAGGGCTGCGACACGTGCACCTCCTCGGCGGCCCGGGTGAAGTGTCTGGCCTCGGCCACCGCCACGAAGTAGGAGAGCTGCTGAAAGTGCATGCGGCCGACGATAGCGAACTCCATAGCTGTTGCCTATGGAGATGAGTCATTTCATGTCTTGGACTGATGATGCCCTTCGCCTCTAGCGTCGTGTCCATGGCATTGGCAACGCGGACGGACCGACGGCCGTCCATGACGCGTACGCTCTGGGACTCGTCCGTCGGCAAGAAGACGATCATGGCTGTGAGTGGCCTGATCATGCTCGGCTATCTGGCGGTCCACATGTTGGGCAACCTGAAGATCTTCTTCGGATCCGGCGAGTTCAACCACTACGCGCACTGGCTCCGGACCCTCGGCGAGCCCTTCCTGCACTACGAGTGGGCTCTGTGGATCATCCGCGTGGTGCTCGTCGCGGCCGTCGTCCTGCACGCCGTCTCCGCGTACCAGCTGAGCCGACGGGACCTCAGGGCCCGCCCGACGGCGTACGTCCACAAGAAGGCGCGCTCCAGCTACGCAACGCGCACCATGCGCTACGGCGGCATCATCCTCGCGCTGTTCATCGTCTGGCACATCCTGGACCTCACGACCGGCACCGTGCACACCGGGGGATTCCAGCCCGGGCACCCCTACCAGAACGTGCTCGACACCTTCTCGACCTGGTACGGCAACGTCATCTACATCGTCGCCGTGCTCGCCCTGGGGCTGCACGTCCAGCACGGTTTCTGGAGTGCGGCGCAGACCCTCGGTGTGGGGAGCGCGACCCGGGACCGCGTCCTGAAGACCCTCGCCAATGTCCTCGCAGTGGTGCTGACGGCCGGATTCGTCTCCGTGCCCGTCGCCGTGACGACCGGAGTGGTGAGCTGACATGAGCGACTACACGAACTACCGCACCGGCGAGCCCGTCTCCGACGCCAAGGCGCCGGAGGGCCCCGTCGCGGACCGCTGGGACACCCGCCGCTTCGAGGCGAAGCTCGTCAACCCGGCCAACCGCCGCAAGCACACCGTCATCGTCGTCGGCACCGGCCTGGCAGGCGGATCGGCCGGCGCCACGCTCGCCGAACAGGGCTACCACGTCGTCCAGTTCTGCTTCCAGGACTCGCCCAGGCGCGCCCACTCCGTCGCCGCGCAGGGCGGGATCAACGCGGCCAAGAACTACCGCAACGACGGCGACTCGGTGCACCGGCTCTTCTACGACACCGTCAAGGGCGGCGACTTCCGTGCCCGGGAGTCCAACGTCCACCGACTGGCCGAGATCTCGGTGGAGATCATCGACCAGTGCGTCGCCCAGGGTGTCCCCTTCGCCCGCGAGTACGGCGGCCTCCTCGACAACCGCTCCTTCGGCGGTGTGCAGGTCTCCCGCACCTTCTACGCCCGCGGCCAGACAGGGCAGCAGCTCCTCCTCGGCGCCTACCAGGCGCTCTCGCGCCAGATCGCCGAGGGCAACGTCGAACTGCACTCCCGCACCGAGATGCTCGACCTGATCGTCGTCGACGGCAAGGCCCGCGGCATCGTGGCCCGCGACCTCGTCACCGGGAAGATCGACACGTACTTCGCCGACGCCGTCGTCCTGGCGAGCGGCGGCTACGGCAACGTCTTCTACCTGTCGACGAACGCCATGAACTCCAACGCCACCGCGATCTGGCGCGCCCACCGGCGCGGCGCCTGGTTCGCGAACCCCTGCTTCACCCAGATCCACCCCACCTGCATCCCGCGCACCGGCGACCACCAGTCCAAGCTCACGCTGATGAGCGAGTCGCTGCGCAACGACGGCCGCATCTGGGTCCCCAAGGCCAAGGGCGACGACCGCCCCGCCGACCGGATCCCGGAGGACGAGCGGGACTACTACCTGGAGCGGATCTACCCTGCCTTCGGCAACCTCGTGCCCCGTGACATCGCCTCCCGCGCCGCGAAGAACGTCTGCGACGAGGGCCGCGGCGTCGGCCCCGGCGGCCAGGGCGTCTACCTCGACTTCGCCGAGGCCATCGCACGCATGGGCAGGAAGAAGGTCGAGGAGAAGTACGGCAACCTCTTCGACATGTACGCCCGCATCACGGCGGAGAACCCGTACGAGACGCCGATGCGCATCTACCCCGCCGTGCACTACACGATGGGTGGCCTCTGGGTCGACTACGACCTCCAGACCACGATCCCCGGCCTCTTCGCCATCGGTGAGGCCAACTTCTCCGACCACGGTGCCAACCGCCTCGGCGCCTCCGCGCTGATGCAGGGCCTCGCCGACGGCTACTTCGTCCTGCCGTCGACCATCAACGACTACCTCGCCCGCAACCCGCACACCGAAGCGGTGGACGCCGGACACCCGGCGGTCACGGAGGCCGTCGCCGAGACCGAGGACCGGCTCAACCTCCTCCTGGCGGTCGACGGGGACCGCACCCCGGACTCCTTCCACCGCGAGATCGGCGAACTCATGTGGGAGTTCTGCGGGATGGCCCGCACCGAGGAGGGGCTCCGGAAGGCCCTCGACCGGATCCCGCAGATCCGCGAGGAGTTCTGGCGCCGCATCAAGGTGCCCGGTACCGGCGAACAGTTCAACCAGTCGCTGGAGAGGGCCAACCGCGTCGTCGACTACCTGGAGCTCGCCGAGCTCATGTGCCTCGACGCCCTGCACCGCGTCGAATCCTGCGGCGGCCACTTCCGCGAGGAGTCGCAGACCCCGGACGGTGAGGCCGCCCGCCGGGACGAGGAGTTCTCCTACGCCGCGGCCTGGGAGTTCAGCGCCACAGGCGACGCCCCCGTCCTGCACAAGGAAGACCTCGTCTTCGAGTACGTCCACCCCACCCAGCGGAGCTACGCATGAAGCTCACCCTGCGCGTATGGCGCCAGCAGAACGCCGAGGCGCCCGGCGCCATGGCCACCTACGAAGTCGACGGCATCTCGCAGGACATGTCGTTCCTGGAGATGCTCGACACCCTCAACGAGGAGCTCATCCTCGGCGGGGACGAGCCCGTCGCCTTCGACCACGACTGCCGCGAGGGCATCTGCGGCGCGTGCAGCCTCGTCATCAACGGCGACGCCCACGGACCGGAGCGGACCACCACCTGCCAGCTCCACATGCGGTCCTTCGACGACGGCGACACGATCGACATCGAGCCGTGGCGCGCCTCGGCCTTCCCGGTCGTCAAGGACCTCGTCGTCGACCGTTCCTCCTTCGACCGGATCATCCAGGCCGGCGGATACATCTCGGCGCCCACCGGCACCGCACCCGACGCGCACGCCACTCCGGTGCCCAAGCCGGACGCCGACTCGGCCTTCGAGCACGCGGAGTGCATCGGCTGCGGCGCCTGCGTCGCGGCCTGCCCGAACGGTTCGGCGATGCTCTTCACCTCCGCCAAGGTCAACCACCTCAACGTGCTCCCGCAGGGGGCGCCCGAGCGGGAGACCCGGGTGCTCGACATGGTCGCCACCATGGACGACGAGGGCTTCGGCGGCTGCACCCTCGCCGGTGAGTGCGCCACGGCCTGCCCGAAGGGCATCCCGCTGCCGTCGATCACCGCGATGAACAAGGAGTGGCTGCGCGCCAACCGCAAGGTCCGCCGCTGACCCGGCGGCGGGGAGTCAGTCCGCTCTCAGCGCCTTCGCCAGGTACGCGGCGGTCCGGCTCCCCGTCGCGCGGGCGACCTCCCGGGGCGTGCCGGTGGCGACGATCCGGCCACCCCGGTCGCCGCCGCCGGGCCCCAGGTCGATCACCCGGTCCGCACCGGCCACCACCGCCATGTCGTGCTCCACGACCACCACCGTGCTGCCGGCGTCCACGAGTCCGTGCAACTGCCGCATCAGCACCTCCACATCGGCCGGGTGCAGCCCCGTCGTCGGCTCGTCCAGCAGATAGAGCGTGTGCCCCCGCCGGGCACGCTGGAGCTCCGTGGCGAGCTTGATCCGCTGGGCCTCACCGCCCGACAGTTCCGTGGCGGGCTGGCCCAGACGCAGATAGCCGAGCCCCACGTCCAGCAGGGCCCGCAGACTGCGCTCGGCCGCCGGCGTCCCGGCGAGGAACCCGGCCGCCGCCTCCACCGTCAGGTCCAGCACCTCGGCGATCGTGAGCCCGCGCAGAGTCACCTCCAGCGTCCGCGGGTTGTAGCGCGCCCCGTGACAGTCCGGGCACGGGGCGTACGTACTGGGCAGGAAGAGCAGCTCGACGGAGACGAATCCCTCGCCCTGACAGGTCGCGCACCGCCCGCCCGCCACATTGAACGAGAACCGGCCGGCCGGGTACTTCCGGGCGCGTGCCGTCTCGGTGTCCGCGAACAGCTTCCGTACGACGTCGAACAGCCCTGTGTACGTGGCGAGGTTGGACCGGGGCGTACGGCCGATGGGCCGCTGGTCCACCTGTACGAGCCGGTCCACCGCGTCCAGTCCCTCCGCCGACGCGCAGCCCCGTACCACCGGCGCCACGGTGTCCTCCGCCGTCTCCGTCGGCCGCCGGTCGGCGAGCACCCCCGCCAGGACCTGGCCGACGAGGGTCGACTTGCCCGACCCGGACACTCCGGTGACCGCTGTCAGCACGCCGAGCGGGAACGCGGCGTCGACATCGCGCACGTTGTGCAGGTCCACCCCGCGCAGCGTGATCCAGCCGGTGGGGGTGCGTGGCTCGCGCACCGGAGCCGGGCCCTCGTCGAAGAGGAAGCGCCGGGTCGCGGATCCGGCCACCCCGGCGAGGTCGGCCGGCGGACCGCTGTGCAGGACCAGGCCTCCGTGCTCGCCCGCGAGCGGCCCGACATCCACCAGCCAGTCGGCCTGTCGCACCACATCCATCTGGTGTTCCACCACGAACACCGAGTTCCCCGCGTCCTTGAGCCTGCCGAGCACGCCGAGCAGCGCCTCCGTGTCGGCGGGGTGGAGGCCTGCCGACGGCTCGTCCAGCACGTAGACGACGCCGAACAGCCCCGACCGCAGCTGGGTGGCGAGTCTCAGCCGCTGCAGTTCGCCCGACGACAGGGTCGGGGCCGTACGGTCGAGGCTGAGATAGCCGAGACCCAGCTCGGTGACGGGTCCGATCCTGGCCAGCAGGTCGGCCGTCAGCACCCGTGCCGTGTCACTGCCGCCGCCCGCCTCCAGCAGTACCTCGGTGAGGGCGGTGAGAGGGAGCGCGACGAAGTCGGCGATCGTACGGCCGGCGAACGTGACGGCCATGGCCTCGGGCCGCAGCCGGCTGCCCCCGCACACCGGACAGGGCGCGCTCGTCAGGAAGCGCTCCGCCTTCGTCCGCAGCGTCCGGCTCCTGGAGTCCGCGAACGTGTGCATCACATAGCGGCGCGCGCTCATGTACGTACCCTGGTAAGGGCGATGGATGCGGCCCGCGTCGCGCACCGGATGGACCGTCACCACCGGCTGCTCGTCGGTGAACAGGATCCATTCGCGGTCCGCCGGCTCCAGCTCCCGCCACGGCCGATCGATGTCGTACCCGAGAGCGTCCAGCACATCGCGCAGGTTCTTGCCCTGCCAGGCTCCCGGCCAGGCCGCGATCGCGCCGTCGCGGATCGACAACGACGGGTCGGGGACGAGCAGTTCCTCCGTGGTGCGGTGAGTGCGCCCCAGGCCGTGGCAGCCGGGGCACGCCCCGGCCGCTGTGTTCGGGGAGAAGGAGTCGGAGTCGAGCCGTTCGGCACCCTGCGGGTAGTCACCGGCGCGCGAGAAGAGCATGCGCAGGGAGTTGGACAGCGTGGTGACCGTCCCGACGGAGGAGCGCGACCCGGGCGCCGACCGGCGCTGTTCCAGGGACACGGCCGGCGGCAGACCGGTGATCTCGCCGACGTCGGGTGCCCCGACCTGATGGATCAGCCTGCGGGCGTAGGGGGCGACCGACTCGAAATACCGGCGCTGGGCCTCCGCGTAGACAGTGCCGAACGCCAGGGAGGACTTCCCCGAGCCCGAGACGCCGGTGAAGACCACCAGGGTGTCGCGCGGAATGTCGACGTCCACGTCGCGGAGGTTGTGCTCACGCGCGCCGCGTACCCGGACGTACGGATCATGAGGGGTCGACATCGGCGGCACGGCTCCGTGGGGGATCGGTGGGGTGGGCATGCTTCTGCCGGTGATCCTCCCGCACGCGGAAGGACCACCGGCAGCGCGGGGCGCCGGACCTACACCATCGGGTCCATGCCACGGTCCGTCATGGAGCTCTCCTGCTCGCTCTGCTCGCGCAGGCGACGGGCCTTGTCCTGGAGCCGCTGGCGCTGCTCCGGATCGGTGGCGCGTTCCGCGGCCTCGTTCAGTTCCTGCGACTTGGCACGCAGCTGCTGGGCACGGCCGCCGGACTCACCTGCAACGCTCATGATCACTCCTGGATCTGTGGGGGAGCGGACCCCACCAGCGAAGCAGCGCCCGGCCCCGTCTGCATCTCGAACCGCCACGCTCCGCCAGGGGCGTGGGCCGGCGCCGTGCCCCGTTCGGACCTCTCGCCCGGCAGGCGTGGACACGACGGTGTGGGGTAGGGGGTGCGGCGGGTCACCTCCGTCGTCCGGAAGCGAGGAGAGGTGCCATGCCCGCAGGATCCAGCTCGAAGCGTGAACGTCAGTACGAGCACATCAAGGACGGTGCCGAGGAGCGCGGCACATCCACGAAGCGCGCCAAGGAGATCGCGGCGCGGACGGTCAACAAGGAGCGCGCCCGCTCGGGGGAGTCCGGCACCGCGAGCCGGACGTCCCTCAGAGACCCCAAGTCCGCCTCCTCGCGCGGTGGACAGCGCTCCCACAGCGGAGCGCAGGGGCCGACGAAGGACCAGCTGTACGAGGAGGCCAAGAAGCGCAACGTCGAGGGCCGCTCCTCGATGACCAAGGACCAGCTGCGCAAGGCGCTGGGGCGCTGAGGTCCAGGAGCCGCCGGGAAATTGCCCCGGGGGACGCCCGCCCGCAAGCCGGCGGCTCCCCGTACCCGGTCAGGCGTCTTCGTCGAGCCGGAAGCCGACCTTGAGCCCCACCTGGTAGTGGGCGATCCGGCCGTCCTCGATATGGCCCCGGACCTGCGTCATCTCGAACCAGTCGAGATTGTGCAACGTTTCGGCGGCTCTCGCGACGCCGTTCCGGATCGCCGCGTCAAGGCTCTCCTCGGAGGTTCCCACGATCTCGGTTACCCGGTAGGTGTGATTAGACATCTAATGTCTCCTTTCGTGGTTCCACGGTGCCTCACTCCGGGGTGGAGCGCGAGGTATCCGCCCGGCGACCCACAGCCGGTCAGGGCTTGACCTGCCCATTGGTCCATACCAAACTCCGGTCCATACACCCGTGCGAGCGCCGCCCGCAGTCCCCCACCCGGGTCCTGTCATTCGTCGTGCCGTTTCGCAGAAGGTGACCCCCGTGAAGATCCGCATACTGGCCGGAGCCGTCGCGCTCGTTTCCTCCGTCGCGCTGAGCGGCTGCGGCTACCTTCCCGGTGCGGGCGCCGGCAGCAGCACGGTGACGGTGTGGCTGATGAAGGGAAGCACGTCCCAGGGCTTCCTGGACCGCTTCAAGGAGTCGTACGAGGACGAGCACCCCTCGGTCGAACTGGAGTTCATCCTTCAGGAGTGGGGCGGTATCGGCCCCAAGGTCATGAAGGCGCTCGAGGGCGACGACGCACCGGACGTCATCGAGGTCGGCAACACCCAGGTCGCTCAGTACGCGGAGAGCGGTGAACTGCGCGATCTCACACTGGAATCCATGCGTGAACTGGGCGGGGAGGACTGGCTTCCCGGCCTCGCCGAACCGGGCAAGGTCAACGGCGGACAGTACGGAATCCCCTGGTACGCGGCCAACCGTGTCGTGATCTACAACAAGGACATCTTCGCGCAGGCGGGGATCACCGAACTCCCCAGGACCCGTGAACAGTGGGTGGACATCAGCGAGCGGCTGAACACCTCCGGCCGGCAGGGCATCTACCTCGCCGGCCAGAACTGGTACGTACTCGCCGGGTTCATCTGGGACGAGGGCGGGGAGCTGGCCGACGACAGCGGCGGTGACTGGGAGGGCGCACTCGACTCGCCCGCCGCGCTGCGCGGAATGGACTTCTACAGGACACTTCAGGCGCTCGGCGGCGGACCCGAGGACGCCGACGAGCAGTCGCCCCCGGAGACCGATGTGTTCGCCGAGGGCGATGTCGCCCAGATCATCTCCGTGCCCGGCAGCGCCGCACTCATCGAGCAGGGGAACCCCGAACTCAGGGGAAAGCTCGGCTACTTCCCCATCCCGGGCAAGAGTGCGAAGAGGCCGGGGTCCGTCTTCACCGGGGGGTCCGACCTGATCGTGCCCGAGAACGCCGACCAGCGGAGCGAGGGCATCGAGGTCGTCAAGGCCCTCGCGGGGGAGAAGTGGCAGACGGAACTCGCCCGGACCATGAGCTACGTGCCGAACAAGCCCGCCCTCGCGAGAGTCGTCGAGGGCGAGGAGGGGACCTCCGCGATGGCGGAGGGCGCCACCGAGGGCCGCGCCACCCCCAATTCGCCCCACTGGCCCGCCGTCGAGGCGGACAACCCGATCAAGCCGTACATGACGGCGGTGCTGGAGGGCGGCGATCCGGCGGAAGAGGCGAAGAAGGCGTCCGACCGCATCACGTCCAAGCTGATCACCGGCTGACCGGCGCGGGAGGGGCCGTCCGCCGGGTGCCCCGGGGATTCAGCCGTCGCACATCCCCTCGCTCCACAGCGGTCATGTCGAATCCAGCCGGTCACGGAAGAAGTGAGAGGGGCCGGGCCGTCGCACTCTTGCGGCAGCCGCCGGCCGCCCCGCTGATCCGTCCCCCGGAGACCGCCATGACCGTGCTGCCGCTCCTCACTTCCACCTCCGCTCCCCTCGCCTCCTCCACCCCCGCCGTTGTGCCCGCGCCCCGGCCGGCCGCGACCGGTGCTCCCTCGGGATACCGGGTCTCCCTGGCCACCTGCCAGGACGACGTACGGGCCGCCCAGCGCCTGCGGCACCTCGTGTTCGCCGGAGAGCTCGGCGCCCGGCTCGACAGCGCCGAACCCGGCCTGGACAGTGACGCCTTCGACGCGTACTGCGACCACCTGCTGGTGCGTGAGGTGGCCACCGGAGAGGTGGTCGCCACCTACCGGCTGCTGCCACCCGAGGGGGCCAGGCTCGCAGGCGGCCTCTACGCGGAGCGCGAGTTCGACCTCGCGCGCCTCGCCCCGATCCTCGACGACCTCGTCGAGGTGGGGAGGTCCTGCGTCCACCCCGCCCACCGCGACGGCGCCGTCATCGCCCTGATCTGGGCCGGACTCGCCCGCTACATGGAGCGCACCGGCCACACCTGGCTGGCCGGCTGCTGCTCCGTACCCCTGAGCGACGGAGGAGCACTCGCCGCCAGGAGCTGGGACACCGTACGGACCCACCACCTCGCTCCCGAGGAGTACTGGGTCACCCCACACCGCCTCTGGGACACCACGGGCCACCCCGGTGGCGGCGCCGGCGGGCGCGCCGGACTGCCTCCGCTGCTGCGCGGCTACCTGCGTCTCGGCGCCTGGGTGTGCGGAGCGCCCGCCCACGACCCGGACTTCGATGTCGCGGACCTCTACGTCCTGCTCCCGATGCACCGTACGGACCCGCGCTACCTGCGCCACTTCCTCTCGCTGGCACCGCTGCGATGAGTGCCTGGCTGCCCGTCGCTCCCTGCACCCCACGCGACTGCGCGCACCACGAGGGTGCCAGGCGGCCGCCACCACAGGCCGTGGCCCTCCTGCTCGCCGGGTGCGCCCTCACCTTCTTCGGGGTGCTCTGCGTGCCCGCGGTGCTGCTCCTGGGACCGTCGCTCCGCGACCGGCTGGTCCGCCGGTGGGCGTACGCCGTGGTGCGGGCCTTCGGCGTACGCATACGGGTCACCGGCCGTCCGGTGGAACGGGCCCGGCCACCGGCGGGCGAGCTCGTGGTCGCCAATCACGTCTCGTGGCTGGACATCCCGCTCGTGGCGGCCGTGCTCCCCGCCCGGATGGTCGCCAAGAGCGAGATAAGGGACTGGCCGCTGCTCGGCCCGCTCGCCGCGCTCGGCGGCACCCTGTTCATCGAGCGGGACCGGCTTCGGGCGCTGCCGCACGCGGTGCGGGCCCTCGCCGGGGCTCTGGCCTCCGGGTCACGGGTCGCGGTGTTCCCGCAGGGCAGCACGTGGTGCGGCCGGAGCGGCGGCGGCCGGTTCCGGCCCGCCGCCTTCCAGGCGGCGATCGACGCCGGCGCCGCCGTCCGCCCGGTCCGCATCAGCTACCGGACGGCGACGACGAACGCGGCGGGAGCCGCCGCGTTCGTCGGTGAAGACCCGCTCGCCGCCTCACTGTGGCGCGTGGTGACCGCCGCGGGGCTCACCGCCGAGATCCGGGTCCTGCCGCCGGTCCGCACGGACGAGCGGCCCGACCGGCGTTCACTGGCGAGGGCGGCTCAGTCCGCGGTCGCCAGCGACAGCGCGAACCTGCCCGCCGTATCCGTCCACCACTGATCCAGCCGCAGACCCGCCACGGCCAGCTCGTCCCGCACCCTGTCCTCACGGAACTTCGCGGAGATCTCCGTGCGCAGTTCCTCGCCCTCCTCGAACTGCACCACCAGATCCAGCTCCCGGACCTTGACCGTCAGGGCCCGGCGGGCGCGCAGCCGCATCTCGATCCACTCGTTGTCCGGGTCCCAGAGGGCCACATGGGTGAAGTCGTCGGGCGGGAAGTCCGCCCCCAGCTCACGGTTCACCACGGCCAGCACGTTCTTGTTGAACTCGGCCGTCACCCCGGCCGCGTCGTCGTACGCCGCGACGAGGGTCGCCTCGTCCTTGACCAGGTCCGTACCGAGCAGCAGTCCGTCCCCGGGGGCGAGCCGCGCCCGCAGGGAACGCAGGAACTCCGCGCGCTCCTCCGGAAGGAGATTGCCCAGCGTCCCGCCGAGGAAGACCACCAGCCGGGGGCCGGGGCTCTCCGGCAGCTCCAGGGCCTGCGTGAAGTCGGCTACGAGCGCGTGCACGGAGAGCCCCGGACGTTCGGCCAGCAGTGGCTCGGCCGCGCCCGTGAGCGCGCTCTCACTGACATCGACCGGCACATAGGTGTGCAGCGCCGGCATCGCGTCCAGCAGGTGCTTCGTCTTCTCCGAGGAGCCCGACCCCAGCTCGATCAGGGTCCGCGCCCCGGACGCCGCGGCGATGTCCCCGGCACGGGCGATGAGGATCTCCCGCTCGGCACGGGTCGGGTAGTACTCGTCCAGCCGGGTGATCTCCTCGAACAGGTCACTGCCGCGCGCGTCGTAGAACCATTTGGGCGGCAGCGTCTTCGGGTGCCGCGTCAGACCGCTCAGCACATCGGCGCGCAGCGCCGCGTCCGTCGCGTCCGCAGGCAGGGTGCGGGTCAGCAGATAGGGACTCACGCGGTGGGCTCCTTGAGCGGGGTCAGCAGGACATCGGTGCGCGTCGCGGTCAGCAGAGTGCGGTCCGGGACCTCGCGCCAGTACGGATCGTCGTCGTAGGGCTCAGAGGCCACCACCGTGCGGCGGCCCGGCTCGTGGAGGTACCAGAGGGAGTCACCCCAGGTGGTCGCCACGATCGTGGAACCGTCGGTGAGCAGGAGATTGAGGCGTGAACCGGGGGCGGCCGCGCCGACATCACGGACCGTGTCGGCGACGGCCTGGGCTATCTCGTCACCCTGCGCGGCCCGGTGCAGCACCAGCGCCCAGATCAGCGCCGAGTCGCTCCGCGCCGCGAGGGCGAGCAGCCTCTCCGGCGGCAGGCCCCCGGCGAGCCCTGCCAGGGAGCCGGGCCAGCCCCGCACCGCACCGTTGTGGCTGAACAGCAGACGTCCATCGGCGAAGGGAGCCGCCGCGGCCTCCCCGTCCGCCCCGGCGAACGTCGCGTCACGGACCGCGGCGAGCAGCGCCGTGCTGCGCACCACGCGGGCCAGATCGGCGAAGGTCTCGTCGCCCCAGACAGGCCCGGTGCGGCGGTACCGGCCGGGCACGGGGTCCCCCTCCGCGTACCAGCCGATGCCGAACCCGTCGGCGTTGACCGTGCCGTTCTGCTGGCGCCGGGGCTCCCAGGACTGGCGCACGAGCCCGTGAGCGGGGGAGACGAGCACCTCTCCCAGTGCCACCGGGGGCCCGAGATACGCGATATGACGGCACATCAGGCATCCCTCGCAGTGCGGAAGCCGGAGAAGATCTGGCGCCGGACGGGAAGGTCCCAGTTGCGGAACGTGCCGCGGCAGGCCACCGCGTCCACGGCGAACGAACCACCGCGCAGCACCTTGTGCCCGGGTCCGAAGAACACCTCCGAGTACTCGCGGTACGGAAACGCAGCGAAGCCGGGATAGGGGAGGAAGTCGCTCGACGTCCACTCCCACACGTCGCCGATCAGCTGGCCGGCTCCCGCCGGGGACCGGCCGGCCGCGTACGCGCCGGCGGCGGCGGGCCGCAGATGGCGCTGGCCCAGATTGGCCCGTTCGGGTGTCGGTTCCTCGTCGCCCCAGGGGTAACGCAGCGAACGTCCGGAGGCGGGATCGTGACGGGCGGCCTTCTCCCACTCGGGCTCGGTCGGCAGACGCCGGCCCGCCCAGCGGGCGTACGCGTCCGCCTCGTACCAGCTGACATGGAGCACCGGCTCGTCCGCCCGCACGGGCTCGGTCACCGCGAAGCGCCGCCGCAGCCACTGGCCCGCGTCCCTGTGCCAGAACAGAGGCGCGGTCAGGTCGTGCTCGCGGACCATCGCCCAGCCCTCGGGCGCCCACCAGCGTTCCTCGGTATAGCCGCCGTCCTCGATGAAGCGCTGGTACGCCCCGCAGGTTACCGGGGCGGTGTCGATGTGGAACGCCGCCACCTCCCGCCGGTGGGCCGGCCGCTCGTTGTCCAGGGCCCAGGGCTCGGTGGAGGTCCCCATGGTGAAAGGGCCTCCGGGGACCAGGACTTCGGCGGGCAGCGTGACGGTGTCGGTGGAATCCGGAGGCTCCGGAGCACCGAGCACCGCCGGTCCCGAGCGCAGCTGATGGGTGATCAGCATCGTCTCGTCGTGCTGCTGCTCGTGCTGGGCGACCATGCCGAACGCGAACCCCGCCCGCTCCAGCGGACGTCCATCGCCGTGCAGCGGCGCGCCGCCGAGGATGTCCAGGGCCCTGCCGCGCACGTCGGCGGCGTAGGTGCGTGCCTCCGCGGGTGCCAGCAGGGGCAGCGAGGGGCGGCTGGCCCGGGAGTGCTCGAAGGCGTCGTACAGCCCGTCGATCTCGGGGCGCATGGCCTCGCGGCCGCCCACGGCGCGCAACAGCCACAGCTCCTCCTGGTTCCCGATGTGCGCCAGGTCCCAGACCAGGGGTGACATCAGGGGAGAGTGCTGTGCGATGAGCTCGTGGTCGTCGACGCTGTCGGTGAGGAGGGCGGTGCGCTCGCGGGCGGTGAGGAGTGCGGCCAGGGCACGCTCGCGCAGCGTCTCCGCGTCGGGTTCCTGGCCTGTGTGCGGAGCAGAGGTGTCAGTCATCGGGCCAAGCCCTTTCCGTACGGAGCCCGTGTCGGGTCGATGAGATCGTCGGCCGGAGATCGGCCCCGGGCCACGTAGCGGTCGTGGAAGGCGGCGACGGTCCCGATGACGTGGTCACTGGCTCCGATCCTCGGCAGCGCCTCCATCGCGGCCGTGAAGCAGGCCGCTGCGGCCGCCGCCAGCTCCGGATCGCCCAGCCCGTCACGGGCGGCAGCCTCCCAGAGCGGATTGCGGGGCGCGGGCGCCGGGCCCGCCGTCTCGGCCAGGGGTTTGACGGTGCGGTACACGGTTTCGGCTGCCTCCGGGTCGTCGAACATCGCGGTGGTCACGGCCAGCGGCACCAGCCAGCCGTCGGGGCCCGACTGGGCGTCGATCATGCGCAGTTCCAGATGTCCGCGCGGGCGCACCGGCGGGAACAGCGTCGTGAGGTGATAGTCGAGATCGGCCCGCACCGGCGGCCTCGGCCCACCGCCACGGATCCAGTCACGGAACGTCAGGCCGTGGGGTACGGCCCAGGGTCCGTCGTCGCTCCGGACGCACATCACCGGCGTGGCGAGCACATGGGCGGCCCAGGCGTCCCGGGGTGCGAGACGGCTCTGCGGAGCGAGCGTCCTGGCCGGATCGAGCCCGGCCCACAGCGCCTGGCGGGACGACCGCCAGCCGGTGCGCCGGCCCTGTCGTAAGGGCGAGTTGGCGAAGGCGGCGACCAGCACCGCGCCCAGGAGATGCCCGAGCTGCCAGCGCCGTCCGTAGCCCAGCGGCCCCGGCTCCTCCTCACCGGCGTCCAGGCAGACCTGGACGGACGCGGAGGTGCACATCATGGCGCGGCCGTCGGAACCCGACCGGTCGAGAGCGGCTTCCATGGCGTCGTAACGTGGCTCCCGGAGCAGACGGCGCGGCGGATGCCACGGGTCCACGCCCAGCCCGGACAGGGTCAGCCCGGTCCGGCCGAGGGTGTCACGTACGGACGCCAGATCGGCGCCCGTGGCGTCGATACACGCCATCAGGGAGCCGGCCGGCTGCGAGCTGAGCTCCAGCTGACCTCCTGGCTCGAAGGTCAGGGCGGCGTCCAGCGGGGTCGCGCGCACCGCGTCGGCCGCGGCGCGGAGGCGGTCGTGGGAGACGGCGACCTCGGGATGTTCACGGTCGTGAATGAGCCATTCCAGCTCCACACCTACCGTCCGGGGCGGTCCCGTCTTGAAACATATGCCGCGGAGCAGGTCCTCCGCTTCTTCCTCACCGAGCGGCGCCGCGCCGACGGGCGGGCCGTGCTGGCCGAGAGTGTCCGGGGGCATTGCTGGCCTCCTTTTCGGGTGCTTGTGTTCCACCCAAACCCTTACCGGGAGTTCGCACAAGAGTGCCCCTGGGCGACGGAAAACCGGTTGCGTCCATGCCGCTGAGGCGTCCAGCATGCCCCGTATGCACCACACGGGGGCGCGCCCATGAGCGCACGACTGCGCGGCATCGCGCGCGAGACCGAGTCCATCGTCCTGGCAGGCCGGTACCGCACGCCCGAGGGGCGCGAGGTGACGATCGAGCGTGCCCTGGCCGTCGCACTCTCCGGCACCCGGCTGTACGGCCCCGAGCCCGTCCACGTGGCCGTCCTGGACACCGACCGCAGCCCGGTCGTCGAGGTGACGGGCGAGACGAGCCTTCAGGCGGCACACCGGATGGCGGGTGAGTCGGCGGCCAAGGTGGCCGTGCTGAACTACGCCTCCGCCCGCAATCCCGGCGGCGGCTATCTGAACGGCGCACAGGCCCAGGAGGAGTCCCTCTGCCGGGGTTCCGCACTCCACGCCACACTGCTGCGGGTCCCCGAGTTCTACGCGCACCACCGTGCCGAGCGCAGCGCGTTCTACACCGACCGGGTCATCCACTCACCCGGCGTGCCGGTCTTCCGCGACGACCGGGGAAGGCTGCTGGAGTCCCCGTACACGGCCGGATTCCTCACTTCGCCCGCACCCAACGCCGGAGTCATCCGCAGCCGGGACCCGGACCTGGTCCCCCGCATACCCGCCGCCCTGGCGAGCCGCGCCGAACGGGTGCTCGAAGTGGCCGCCGTCCGTGGCTACCGACGGCTGGTGCTGGGCGCGTGGGGCTGCGGCGTCTTCATGAACGACCCGGCCGACGTGGCGGGCGCCTTCCGCGCCCTGCTCACCGGCGGCGGGCGGTTCTCCGGCCACTTCGAGCAGATCGTCTTCGGCGTCCCGGACCGCGATCCCGACTCCGCCGTCCGGGCGGCCTTCACCCGTGCGTTCGGCAGTCAGCTCCAGCCGTAGCGCTCCCGCAGCCGCCCCACGACCAGGTCGAACCTGCCCCGGTCCAGCTCACAGGCCTCGCGCCGCATCCCGTCCTCGTGTACCCGCAGGACCCGGTCCAGGTCCACCCAGGACGGCCGTCCCGAGCTGTCCCAGGGACCCGCGCCCAGGGAGACCCACTCGTGGTCCCTGTCGTGCTGCTTGCTGGACAGCTGGACGGCGAGAACGGTGCCCTCCTCCTCCCGGGCCACGACGAGAACCGGCCTGTCCTTGCCGCGCCCGTCGTTCTCCTCGAACGGCACCCAGGTCCACACGATCTCGCCTGGGTCCGGATCACCGTCACGGTCAGGGGTGTACGAGGTACGGACGGGCCCCACATCGCGCGGTTCGGCCTCCGTGGTGGCGGCCGGGCCGCTGCGGCCGGGGAAGTCGGTCGTGCTGTCGCTGCTGTGGTTGGTGTGCTGGAACGTCATCGCAACACCGTAGGACCTTTCCGGCCCGGTTCGTGGAGCGGGTCGGCGAAACGGGGCGCGGTCTCGATCCCATGAGGGCGTGCCGCCGGATCCGGCCGGTCGTCACCGGCAGCTGACACCGCCGTTACGGTGCCCCGGCCCGACGACGGGACAAAGGGGTCTGGAAGACTGCCGGACGCCATGAGCCAGTTATCCGAGCAGCCCGCGGACATCTCCGTACCGACCAGCGCCGATGTGGCGCGGCTCGCAGGAGTCTCCCGGGCCACCGTGTCCTACGTACTGAACAACAACACGACCGTGCGGATCAGCGAGCCCACCCGTCGCCGGGTCAGGGAAGCCGCCGCCGGCCTCGGCTACGTCCCGCACGCGGCGGCACGCAGCCTTCGGGCCGGGCACACCAGAATGGTGCTGCTGCCCGCCGCGCAGGCCTCCGCGGCCCCCCTGTACCAGCGGTTCTTCAGCGGGCTCGAATCCGGTCTGCGCCGCCTCGACTACACCGTCGTGCAGTACGGCAGCGTCGGCCTGGACGCCGACGAGGCGGCCCGGGCCTGGGCGGAACTACGCCCCGTCGCCGTCGTGTCGCCCGGGGACATGGCCCTCACTCCGTACGGCATAGGAGTGCTCACGCGCTCCGGTGCCAAGGCCGTGATCACCCTGGGCCCGCAACCGGTGGACGGCGCACACGCCCTCGTCGTGGACCAGCGCGAGGTGGGCGGCTGCGCGGTCCGGCATCTGCTCGCACGCGGACGGCGCAGGATCGGGGTGGTCGTGCCCCAGGAGACGGACCTGGCCCTCTCCGCCGAACCACGCCTCGCCGGAGCGGTGCGCGCCGTGGAGGAGTCGGACGCGGACGCCCGCATCCAGCCACTGCCCCTGCGGTACGAGGAGGAATCAGCCGAGGACCTCGCCGCCCGCTGGCGGACACTCGGCCTGGACGCCGTGTTCGCGTACAACGACGAATACGCCATGCTGCTGATGAGAGCGCTCCAGGACGCCGGTGTCGACGTACCCGCCGAGACGGCCGTGATCGGCGCCGACGACCTGATGCTCGGCAGGCTCCTGCGGCCCCGGCTCAGCAGCGTCACCGTGGAACTGGCGGCCGAGCAGTCACCGGCCGGGCTGATCGACCGCCTGGTGCAGAACCCCGGCGGAGCGCCTGAGCGCCACGACCTGCTGCGGGCCGCGGTGGTGACACGCGAATCCAGCTGACCGGGCCGGACGGGCGGCGTTGCGACATGCGCGGGTGGCCGCCGATGTCTAGCGTCGACGGCATGAGCCATCCGCAGAGCTACGAGATCCTGCTGTTCCCGGAACCGGAGGAGCCCGTGACCGGGGCGCCCGCGCCCGGCACCGCCATTCGCTCCGCGGTGGTGGCGGCCATCGGGGAGACCGGCACATCGGGCTATCCGCGTTACGCCGGGGACGGCATGGAGGCGGACATCGACCCCGCCTCGCACACGGTGGAAGCTCTGCTGGTGGACGGCGCGGAGCTGGACTACGGGCTCACGGCCAGGATCGCCGAGCGCATTCCCGGCCCGGAGGACGCAGTCGGTGAGGAAGCGGGCCCGGAGCAAGCCGGCACGGAGCAAGCAGGGACGGGGGCCGGCACGGAGCAGGCCGGGAGGGACAGCTGAACCGGCGCCGCCCGTGACGAAGGCCCGGCCGCCCCGGCCGGGCCTTCACCACGTCTGCCGTAGGTCCGCAGGGACTACTGCTGCTCCTGCTGTGCCTGCTTCTGTTCCTCGACGGACTTGCGCACCTCGTCCATGTCCAGGTTGCGGGCCTGGCCGATGACATCCTCCAGCGCCGACTCGGGGAGCGCCCCGGGCTGCGAGAAGACCGCCACATTGTCGCGGACGATCATCAGGGTGGGGATGGACTGGATCTCGAAGGCGGCCGCCAGCTCCTGCTGCGCCTCCGTGTCGACCTTCGCGAAGACCAGGTCGGGGTGGCGGTCGGACGCCGAGTCGTAGACCGGTGCGAACTGCTTGCACGGACCACACCAGGAAGCCCAGAAGTCGATCAGCAGGAATTCGTTGTCGCTCACGACCTGATCGAAGTTTTCCTTGGTGAGCTCTACGGTGCTCATACTCTCTTACCTCTTCCTGGGACCGTTCGGACCTGTCCGGCACAACGGTGACGTCACTTGCGCTATTCCGCCTGCCCATGTGGCCGCCGCGCACACCCACGAGGACACTGTTCCCATGACTGATGCGGATGGTGTGCGGAGCAGCGAGTACGACGTCGTGGTCATCGGGGCCGGCCCGGTGGGGGAGAACGTGGCGGACCGTGCCAGAGCGGCCGGGCTGAGTGCCGCGGTGATCGAGTCCGAACTCATCGGAGGTGAGTGTTCGTACTGGGCGTGCATGCCCAGCAAGGCACTGCTGCGCCCGGTCGTCGCACGTGCCGACGCGCGCCGGGTACCCGGGCTGAGCGGGGCGGTGCGGGGGCCGCTCGACGCGGACGCCGTCCTCGCACACCGGGACGAGCAGACCTCCCACTGGAAGGACGACGGGCAGGTCGGCTGGCTGGACAGCATCGGCGCGCACATCTACCGCGGCATGGGCCGGCTGACGGGAGTCCGGCAGGTGTCCGTCACGGCCGAGGACGGGTCCGAGCAGCGCCTCACGGCGCGCCACGCCGTGGCCGTCTGCACCGGGAGCCGGGCCGTGGTCCCCGCGCTGCCCGGCATCGCGGACGTCCGGCCGTGGACCAGCCGCGAGGCGACCAGCGCCAAGGAGGTCCCGGGCCGGCTCGTCGTCGTCGGCGGGGGAGTGGTCGGAGTGGAGATGGCCACCGTCTGGCAGGGGCTCGGCGCCCAGGTGACGATGCTGATCCGCGGCAAGGGTCTGCTCCCCAAGATGGAGCCCTTCGCCGGTGAGCTCGTCGCCGAGGCTCTGACCGAGGCCGGCGCGCGGATCCTGACCGGAGTGTCGGCAACGGACGTACGCAGGGCGGGCCACGACGGGCCGGTCACCGTCGAACTCGACAACGGGGAACGGCTGGAGGCCGACGAGATCCTCTTCGCGACGGGCCGGGCCCCACGCACCGACGACCTCGGCCTCGACACGGTGGGCCTCCGGCCCGGGTCCTGGCTCTCCGTCGACGACAGCTGCCTCGTGGAGGGCAGCGACTGGCTGTACGCGGTCGGCGACGTCAACCACCGCGCGCTGCTGACCCACCAGGGCAAGTACCAGGCCCGAATCGCGGGAGCCGCGATCGCGGCCCGCGCGCAGGACACCCCTCTGCTGGAGACGGACCCCTGGGGCGCGCACGCGGCCACCGCGGACCACGCGGCCGTCCCCCAGGTCGTGTTCACGGATCCGGAGGCTGCATCGGTCGGCCTCACGCTCGCGGAGGCGGAAGCGGCGGGCCACCGGGTCCGCGCCGTCGACTACGACCTGGCCTCGGTCGCGGGCTCCGGCCTGTACGCACAGGGGTACAGGGGCCGGGCCAGGATGGTCGTCGATCTGGACCGCGAGGTCCTGCTCGGCGTCACCTTCGTGGGACCCGGCATCGGCGAACTCCTTCACTCCGCGACCGTCGCGGTCGCCGGCGAGGTACCGATCGAGCGGCTGTGGCACGCGGTGCCCGCCTACCCGACGATCAGCGAGGTGTGGCTGCGGCTGCTGGAGACTTTCAGGGGGTAGGAACCGCCGTTAAGTGCACACAGCAGGAGCAGGTCAACCCCTGTCCAAAGTGGCGAGCATCGGTGGGGCGCCGAGCGCACCACTGGGCCCCGCTGACCAGAGGCCCGGGAAGGGATCAGCGAACGCTGTGCCCTGCCGCTACGAGTGGCTGATGGCTGCTGACCTGTGCTAACGGAAGGGATGCAGTCGGTAGTGGCCTTGAGTGAGGAAGTGGCCGCGCTAGTGGCTCGTCTCGCATCGTTGGCCAGGTAATCGACGTGCTGTCCGGCGGCCAGCAGACTTGCCTCCAGGACTGATCTTGGAGGTGGTCGTGGGACGTCGATCGAGTGTGTTGTTCGTCCGACCGGTCAGCATGGACGAGGGCCGCAAACTGCAGAGGATTAGCCGGACCGCGAAGGATCCGGTGCGGCTGAGGCGGGCGATCGTGGTGCTGATGTCCGCCCAGGGCCAGACGGTCAAGGACATCACCTCGCTGATGCGGGTCAGCGAGGACTGCGACGCGTTCAACGAGCGGGGGGTTTACCGCGCTGGACCCAAAATGGAGCGGGGGACGCCCGAGGGCGATCAGTGAGCGGGTGCGTGAGCACATTCGCTTGATCGCCCGGACGTCCCCCGCCGACTAAGGCATCACCGGCTTCGCCACCTGGAACCTGTCCAAGCTCGCCGACCACCTGGTGCAACGACACGTGGTGCCGAGGATCAGCCGGGAGACCCTGCGCCGCATCCTGCGCGAAGGCAAGGTCTCCTGGCAGACCACGACCACCTGGAAAGCCTCCACGGATCCGGAATTCATCGCCAAGATGAACCGGGTTCTGGCCCTGTACGACACCCCGCCGGCCGACGGGCGGGTGATATGCGTCGACGAGTTCGGGCCGCTCAACCTGCAGCCCCGCAAGGGCAAGGCATGGCGCCCGGCGGGCAGGCCACGCAGGCTGCGGGCGACCTACCTTCGGTTGGCGGCGTGATGCACATGCTCGCCGCCCTCGATCTGGCCACCGGCAAGATCTACTACCGGATCCGCAAGCGCAAACGCTGGCGGGAGTTCCTCGGCCTGCTCAAGAGCCTGCGGGCCCGCGGCCCGAAGAGAAGCTGTGGGTGGTGCTGGACGACTTCTCCCCGCACAAGCACGCCGAGGTCCGCGCCTGGGCCGCCGACAACGACGTCGAACTGGTCTTCCTGCCGACCTGAACTGGATCGAGTCCGAGTTCGCCGCCTTGCGCTACTTCGCGCTGAACGGTACCGACCACCGCACCCACGACGAGCAGAACGCCGCCATCAACGCCTACACCCGCTGGCGGAATACCCGCGCCGAGCCCAAGCTCACCTTCGCCCCCGACTCACCCGTCCGGACCTGGCCCAGTACCCGACCCACGCTGTCTGACCGGCAACCCCGGGTGGTTTCACAGGCAGCGGTTTGCTCGCCCCTATCGGGCGAGGGGCGACGTGTCGCTCGCAGCCAGACGACGGGCCAATACGCGGGTGGTGCTGCCGTCGTCTTCTTCGATGTCCCGGACATGCTCGAAACCGATTCTGTCCAGCAGGGTCAGTGAGGCCTTGTTCGGTGCAGCTACGGTGGCGTGCACCTTGGTCAGTCCGAGCGTGTCGAAGCCGTAGGCGACGATCGCCTCTGCCAGCTCGGCCCCCAGGCCAAAGCCCCATGCCGCCGGCGCCAGAGCGTAGATGATCTCGTGGCCTGCGACGACGTCCGTCGGCTTGATCTCGGCATGCCCGACCAGGAGTCCGTCTCGACGAACAGCCCAGACATCGAACAGGTCCTGGGCATAGACCTTCGTGAAGATCCGCCCGAACAGAGCCCGGTCTGCTGCTTCGGAAGCAGGGCCGTCCCCCATCCACTGCGACATCCTGGTGTCCTGGAACAGAGCGACGAAGCCCTCTTCGTCCTCGGGGACGTACGGCTCTAGGAGCAGCCGCTCGGTGCGTAGAGTCGGGGGCACAGACGGCGACGCTACCCACGCAACACCCAGGTCAGCAAATCACTTTCGCCTGCGCCGATATCGCCCTCCCTGAGCGCCATGCCGACCATCTTCCGGAGCAGTAGACCGAGCCCTCATGCTCAGCCATTTACACGGCCAACGCTCCGATCCGAGCCACTAGCGCAGGGAGGTTCGGGGGACCCCGTTCGGGTCGGCCGATTCCGGCTCGCGGGCCACCCTAGTCGGACGGGTCGAGGGGCCGAAGCACTGCGGATCTCGGAGGAGAGCTTGCTGGGGGTGATCGCGTCTCCGCACTGGCATATGAGCTATCACGCCGTCAACGTTGTCTTGTGGGCGCCATCTGGCGTACAGGAAAGCGCTCCGCTTGTTCGGTTTAGGTGTATTCGGCCGTGAGGAAGATGCGGAAGCGCCCGCTGTGTGCTCAGGCAAAGTGGTGAATGTGCCGCAGGAATGCCAGGAGTGGGCATAGCCTTCGTAATCACCGCAGACGAGCCGGGGCGGGCTTGTGGTGGGGGTGGAGGTGCCATGGGTGGGGACCCGCATGAGCCGACTGCGGACAGTCAGCGTGGAATGGATGTGCCCGACCCGTATGGGGAACGGGCGCTGCTCACGCCCGCCATGACGGCAGGGCACGACTCGGTGCCCGAGCACGAGCGGGAGCGGCTGCGAAGTTTCCTTGAGGCTGTCGTGGCTGCCCGTCTGGCGCCTGTGCACACTGCGGTTGCCTTCAACGCTGCGTATTTCGGGTACGACCTCGGCGGCGAGGGGTACGGCGCGAGCCCGCTGCGCCCCGAGGACTTTCCTGTGGTCACCCTCGGTGAGTGCGCCCCGGTGCTGCCGGTCGGTGCGATGGTGTGTGTGACCTCAGGGTCGGATCCGCTCTTCGCGGAGATCGTCTACCGGGAGGGCGCTCACCCTGAGGCGAGTGCGCACGGTGACGTGCCCGCGTGGGTGTCGGGAGCGCCCGCGGGGGCCACAGGGCCGGGCGAACCGGGGGAAGGGGCCGCGCCGAGACGCAGGGAACTGCTGGTACCCGACCTCGATGCCTTTGGACCAGCCCTGCGTCTTTCGCCAACCCAGCTCCACCGCCTGCGTACCCGTCAGAGATGGATCAACGCGAACGGACATCTGGTGGTCGACGTCTGCTACCCCTCCCAGGAGGCTGCCCAGCGCGACGAACTGTCCGCGTACGCTGAGCATTTGCTGAGCACAGCCCGGGACCAGCTACTCAGCCCCTTCGTGCCCGTCTCCATCGCCGAACTGGTCGGCGGGACGCGTGACGAGAATCTGCGGGCAGGGCTGGCCGGCATCTTCGACACCATCCGGGACGTCCTCGACTCCAGCGAACTGCTGCGTACATGGGGTCAGTACGCCATGACCAGAACCTCCCTGGCCGAGTGCTGGCGGGACACTGGCCCGCTGGGCGGCGACGACCTCAGATCCCTGGCGGCGACGTTGGAGCACGCGGCCGTGCCGGTGAAACGGCGTTACATGCACACTTCCGCGCACCCCGTGTACACCGCCGTCGGCCCGAAGCTGCGCGCCTTCCCCGGGGCGGCGGATCTGCTCACCGGAACTGGATACGCTGCCGCGGTGTGCCGGGCGAACCTGGCGCTCGCCGATGTCATCCAACGGGACAGCGAACAGGGCCTGTTTGCGAGTGGATCCCAGATCACCCTTGACGACGCCTTCGAGAGCGGAGGCGTCTGGCGGTCTCACCACTCCGGTGCTTCGGAGCCTTCGGGGGACCCCCTCAGGCCGGCCGGGCGCGGCTGGGCCTCGACCCTCCCCCCGGAGGCTGAGGCCGGCATGGACCTGGAGCCGGTCGATCTGCCGCTTGCTGACGACACTTCTCTCGGCTCTGGTGAGCTTTTGCGCAGAGACAGCACCGATGTCGTCTGGTCGGCGCCCCTGCGACTGGCCCACCTCAGCGAGGGTTATTTCCCCCTGCCCTCAGAGGCCGTAGGCGACCTCTGCTGGTCCCAGGGCCGGTGCCCGACTCTGCGTCTAGAACTGAGCCATCCGGGGCAGACGGTGAACGAGAAAGAGGCGAAACAGGACGTCGCTGTCGGCATCGAGCAGGAGGCGCCACGGCTGACCGGGATCCTCTGGCCGCTCGACTTCTTCCCCGGCCTGATGATCGAGGTCCACCGCAGTCTCGGCGGCGCCACGATCCGCATGACCACTAGGCCCCTCCGCGAGCGGGTACTGATCGGAGACCGCGAGACCGGCCACCGCTACGACCCGCGTGTGCTCACCCGCGAAGACGTTCCGGGAAGCGACCGCCACGGAGACAGTGCGGCCGGACTCGGCCCACGACAGTTGGTGATGCGCACCGTGCGGCGCTGTGGCTTGCTCACTCCGGACGGGCACGCCCTCATGGACCGCGTGGCACTGCCGACGGCCGCCTACGGGCAGCTTCCGGTCGGCGCGGAGACCGTCTCCCTCGAGTCGGCCGTTGTGGAACTGATCGAGGAGCGGGTGCTGGAACCAGCCCTCGGTAGCCGGGATGCCCTGGGGCAACCCCACCACCCGGCGTGCGATGGACAGCCGGTCATCGCGCTGATCGGCTACCGACCGCTGGAACGACGAGTGATACGCCCCTGGAGCGGTGCGGAAGAGGGCGGTGCGCTACTCGGCGTCCAGTTCGTTCCTGGTCATCTGCGCCGCCTGCGCCCGGGGTGCTCTCCTAGCGAGGTCCAGCGCCAGGCCTTCCGCGACTATTGCCGCCGTCTCGGCAAGGCGGACGGTTGGGAACTGCCATACGGCTACACATTCGTTACCGAGCACACGCGCGGACATTGAAAGGCCGCGCGTCCGTGGTCGACCCCCGAGATCCACACCGATTGTGCGACCTCTGGCTGTCCCCGAGCCCGCCCTCAGGCACCTCACCTGCCATGGCGGGCCCGTATCTGTCAGATCGGATCAGCCGAGCCCGGCCCGCACACCGTTCAAGCACGAGGAAACGGAGTACCCCCGTATGAGAGATCGCTACCACGTTGTCACGGGGCCACCGTTGTCCCCGCAAGGCGTCCCCGCCGAGGAACTCGAAGGTCTGGCGGAGGCGCTCAGGGCCTTGACATCGCCAGCTGCCGCCGCAGTGCACGACCTCCCCGTCAGCGCGGTGGAGCTGGCGTTCAACTCTCTCTTGCCCAAGGGACGTCAGCATCTGCTGGACAGCCTGGGTATCCGCATCGCGGCACCACGGCGAGCGAGCAAGTCCCTGTGCCGGGACGTGCTCGGCAGGCTTCAGCGTGACGCGCGGCAGAAGGCGTGTACCTGCGCGGTCAAGACACTCACGCACACCGTGATGAACCAAGTCGGCCAACATGCCTGCGCCCCCTCGGGGGACGCTGCGTCCGATCCTGTGTCCCGCTGGGGAGAGCCACTGGTCAGGGCCACGGTCTTCGTCTGGTGCAACGCCTCGGTCGGCGACGCCCACATACTGGCCTGGGCCGCGGACCAGGACTGGTTCGCCGGGAACCCGCACGAGGAGGAGAAGGCACGTTTCGACAGGGTCGGCGAGCTTGCCAGGAAGATCGCCGCCACCTACCCCACCTTCCAGCCCGGCATGCCCGGAGAGCGGGAAACCACGCCCGAGGACAGCGCGCAGCGAGGGATGCCGCCGACGGCTGCGGACATCGTCGCTGCCGAGGCTCCTGGGGCAGGTGAGAGGGCGTGGCCGGAGCTGGGCGAGATTTGCCGAGAGCTGGAGGCGGGCCTTGCCCTCGCCCGACAGGCCGCTGAGAAGGTGTTGGTCGCGGTCGCGGACGGAAGTCCGCCACTGGGCGAGGACATGCTGCGGCTGACCGGGCTGAACGTCCTGTTCGACCGTGCGGAGGCGGCGTTCCGCGCGGCCGGAGTCAAAGGGGTGCCCCGCCGCCTGGAGGACATGGTCAGCGCCGCGGATTCGCACCGGGCGGCGAGTCAACAGGACGTCCTTGCGCGGGAGGCCCTGCGGGAACTGCTGGATGTTGTATGCCGCCCCGACAGCGCTGCGGCCTTGGCCACAGAGGCCGCACGGGAAGCGGCGCGGAGCCTGCTGAGGGATCAGACATGGGGGGAGGAACAGCGCGAGGAGAGCGTGGCTCTCCTGGCGCTGGCGCGGATCGTGCGACTGGGGAGACAGGCGGAGGCGGCGGCGGAGATCCTCGCTCTGCAGGAACAAGTCGTCCGGGTACTACCTGCTTGTGCGATGGCTGCCGTCATGGTCACCGATCTGTCGTTCCCGCAGCTCGAGGCGCCTCTCCGCACGTCGGGTGGGGCGGAAGCGAAGGCGGAGACCGGCGAGGGACAGGTCGGCGCGACGGACGGGGAACCTGCGGAGGGACCGCCTCCCGCATCGGCAGATCTGATTCCGGTGGATGACGCTGCTGCTCAGACCCGCAAAGCCACGTCCGACTCCGCCTCCGGGAAGCGGACCGCCCTGCCCGCGGTGATGGTTCCCGCACCCTTCAGCCTGGCAGCCCCGCCGCCCACGGCATCCGCGGACAGCACCTCGGCGCCCACACTCGAGCCCGTCACCGAGCCCATGCCCACCAGTGCAGTCGAGAGTCCAGGCGCGCCCACCGTGGCATCCGCGAGCGTAGCCGCGGACATGCCCGGCGAAGGCGTGTCCTCCCCTGGGACAGCCCACGCTCAGGAGCCGTCCCGGCATGACGACAGCCCTTCCGTGGACGGAGAGCCGGATGAGGAGAGCGCCGAGGAGGCCGCGGGCGAGCGGGTCCTCTCCCGCCTGATTGTCGAGCGGCGCTTCGGGCTCGCCCATCACATGGCGCGTGCCGTGGGTCGTCCCGAGCCGCAAGCCGCGGCGCTCCGGCTGGCCGGTGCCGCCGCGCTGCTCAGTTCCGGCGACAGCCGCGGCGCGCGACTCACCACCGACCTTCTGGACAGCTATGGAGGTTACACGGGTCGCGACACCGAAGGCAGCGAACTTTTGCTGCTCCCCGCTTTGTTGCGGACAGCGCTGATCACCGGAGACCACTTGGCGGGGGCCCAGCTCAAGGCGCTGGGAACCCGTCTGCCCGACCAGCTCGGCGGCGCGGCGACCGCGGTCGCTGACCGGGCGCTCAGCGGTGCCCTGATTGCATCGCCGCTGGTCGTCATCGCCGATGACGCCGAACGGGACGCACGCCTTGCGGAGTTGCGCGATCACTGCAATACGTTGCTGGCGCCGCAGCGGTTGCGGTTCGCGCGGGCGACGGAGATCGCCAAGCGATGGTTGGCGCCCGAGGGTGGGCTGCTCGGCTCGCTTCTGACGGCCGTCGCGCTGGACGACCGGGCCGCGATCCTGCATGTGCGAGAGCAGGCGGAACGCCTGTCGAAACTGGCCGAGGTCAACAGCGAGATCGATCGGATGGATCGTAAGTATCGCTCGTCGAGCGGCAAACCCCTTCAGGGATCCGGACGGCAGGACCTGGTGCACTTGGTGGAGCGTGCCGTCGGTCCGGCCAAGGAGTGGTGCCTGGTGGTCGACGGCACCCGTCGGGGCGACCGGTCCGACCGCAATCGCGCGGTCAAGGAGATCTCCGCCCTTCGGCAGTCGCTCCTGGACGGAAAGGACGGCGTACTGGCGGAATTGAAGCAGCTGGCCGACCGCTCGGCAGGTCTCGCCGCCGCGACGGCGTGGGCGGCCCGTGCCTCGATGGAGGAGCTCTACGCCCTGCTGACCGGGGACAATGCGACCATGCGGACGGGCGGACCGATCCCTCCTGAAGTCGTGCTGGATGCGGAACTGCTCAAGGTGTGCGACTCGGTGGAGGAGCGGCCGTCGTCGGCCGCACTGCTCGCCGCGGTCGACCGGGGCTGGCCGGAAGCCGTCGCCGAGCGATTGGATCGTGACGCCTTCACCGCAGTCCGTACCATCGTGGAACTGAAGGGCCGGGGGCTGCTGCCCGCAGCCCGCGCCGGGGAGTTCCTGCCGCTCTCGCTCACCGAGGTCGAGGAGCGCGAGAGCGGTCGACGTGTGGAATTGCGCGGGCAGCACGACGAACTCGTAGCCGAACTGCACCGTGCACAGGCTGACGGCGCTGTGACTGACGATCAGGATCTGCGTCTTCAGGAACTGCTCGCGGACGCCGGGGAGCGGCTCGACAAGGCCGAGACGCACGACCTGGTCGCCGTGCGGCGCGGCCTCGACACGGTACGGAGCGGCCTGCCCGACTTCCGGCGGGAGGCGGCTGACCGAATCCGGGCCCGGCTCGAGGTGCTGGACAGTACCGCGGACCAGCGGGCACAGGTGCTGCGAAGCCTGGAGACCAACGACCTGGCCACCGCCGCCGACCTTGTCTACTTCCTAGAGATCGGCGAGGACGTTCCCGAGATCGAGAACGGTGAGTCCCACCTGGCGGAGTTCTTCCCGGCGGTGCCCGACGGATTGCGCGGCGGTATCGACCGCGCCCTGATCGGCTTGGTGCGATCTTGCGGCACTCATCCCGCCGTTCCCATGCTGGACTACAGCGCGCTGTCCACTGACGAGGCGGCACTCGCGGCCGACGCCCTCGACGAGTGGAAGCTCATGGGCACCACCGAGCCGAAGGACAGGCTGCATGTGGCACACACACGGCGGGTGCCACCGCTCCTCAAGCTGCTCGGATACGACGCCAAGAGCGCACGACAGCTCGACGAGCGGTCCCAGAACCGGCGCGAGTATCGGCTCTTCGAGGCGACCGACGTGGTGATCAACGGCAGGGCCAAGGCGCCGGCCTTCGGCTCCCAGATCCGGGAACACGGCGGGAACCTGCGGGTAATGCTGGTGTGGGGTCGGCCGCCCGCCAAGGTCGTGATGAGCTGGGCCGAGCGCGACACCAGTGGAACAAGCCTGGTCGTGCTCTACTTCGGCATCCTCAGCCGCGAGGCGCGCATCGAGCTCGCCGTGGGCTCGGGGCGGCTGTCCCAGCCGTTGCTGGTCGTGGATGACGCCGCACTCGCCTACCTCGCGGCCCACGGCAACCGCCAGGTCAGCATCGCCACCCAGACTCTGCTGCCGTTCTCCGGTGTCAACCCGTACATCAGGGAGAAGCGGGGCCGGATCGGTGGTGAGATGTTCTACGGCCGGGACGCCGAGCGCAAGAGCATCCTCGACCCGCGCGGCACCCAGATCATCTTCGGCGGCCGAGGTCTCGGCAAGTCGGCACTGCTCGCCGACGCCGGAGACAAGTTCATGGAGCAGTACCCCGACTACCACCTGTCGGTGTACGTAAACCTTGACCAGGAGAACATCGGCAAGGGCAGCTCACTTGGGCCGGAGACGCTGTGGAGCGTCCTGGACCGGAAACTCACCGAGGCGCAGGTGCTTGGTCTTCCCCAAGGCCGTAAGCCCGTGAAGGACATCTCCGAGCGGGTGCGCGCGGGGATCCAGGCATGGACTGACGGTGACACACGTCGACGGCTGCTGATCCTGCTCGACGAATGCGACCAGTTCTTCGAAGCGGACGCTCCCCGATTCAACCAGACCAAGAAGCTCAAGGGCTTGGGGGACGACACCAAAGACAGGGCCAAGGTCGTCTTCGCCGGCCTGCACTCCGTGCAGCGGTTCTCCAAGATGGCGAGCAACGGACCGTTCGGCCATCTCGCGCAGACCCCCAAGGTGATCGGGCCGCTCGCTCCGCAGTTCGCCGCCGAGCTGCTGGTCGAACCCATGCGGGCTCTCGGCTTCGAGTTCCTCGACCTGGACCTGGTCAACCGGGTGCTCGGATACTGCTCCTACCAGCCGTTCCTGCTCCAGATGTTCGGGCACCGGCTGGTGGAGGTGATGCACCGCAAGCGGGCGCGGCGTGGGCCCAACGGGCCGGTGGGGCCGTTGTACAAGGTGGAACTGGCGGACATCGAGGTCGTGGAGTCGGACACCGGGCTGCGGGATAGCATTTCGGCCGCCTTCAAGGACACGCTTAGCCTCGACCACCGCTACGACGTGATCGCCAACGTGCTGGCCTATCACGCCCGGCACCACGGCCTGGAGGTACGACTGAGCGACACCGAACTGCGTGAGGAGTGCGAGACATACTGGCGCAAGGGCTTCGAACAGCTCGACACCGAGGGTTTCCGCGCCTACCTCTCCGAGATGGTCGGCCTCGGTATCCTCGCCCCCAACCACGACGGTCTCGGCTGGCACCTGCGGGGTCCTAGCGCCCTGCGGATGATCGGCAGCTCCCACGAGGTGGAGGCCCGACTGCTCAGGGCGGAACAGGACTGTGAACTCCAGGAGAGCATCGTGCTGGAGGGCCGTCCCGAGCTGCCGGACGGCCGGCCCGCCCCGCTCACCATCACCCAGCTCGACGACCTGCTCGGGGAGCGTTCCAACCAGGCGCGGGTTGTCCTGGGCAGCGCCGCAACGGGTGTCACCGACGTCGGCGACACCCTGCGCAGGGTCGCAGGACGCATCGCCGACTGGAAGCTGCCGACTGTCGGCAACGGGCGCGTGTACCGGCAGGAACTCACGGGCGGAGCGCCGCGCGAACGGAGGGTCGTCATCAGCGACTTCGCCAGCTATCCGGCCCGTCCAGAAACGTGCCGGGAGGCCGTCGATCAGGCCGAGACGCTGCTGCCCGGCACGCCCGGCGTGACTCGCGCGGTCGTCCTCGTCACTGATGTCGACCAACTGGATCTGTGGCGCGCGCTGTTGACGGGCGCCGAGCGCACCCCTGCGGCTCCGGTCGTGCTGCGCCGCCACGATCGCCGCAGTCTGCGGGGCTGGGCTCAGCGCGTCGAGATGTTCCACACCGAGGACCGTCTGGACCGACTCCACGAACGGACCGGAGGCTGGCCGCTCCTGGTCGGCCGAGCGCACCGGCTGCACGGCGAACTGGGCGACGCCGATGAAGTGTTGCGCCAGCTCGCCGACATCCGCATGGACCGGGCGGACGCCCGCGCCTTCACCGAGGCGACCGGGGTCTACACGGACCCCGTGCTCGCTGCCGGTTATCAGGCGCTATCCACCGAGTTCAAGGAGGACCGGTTCGACCTGGTGAGCGCGGTGACCGCTGTGGCACTCGCGGTGGCAGGGCTGGAGGACGAGGAGGAGGCCAGATGGATCGTCTCCTGCCTCGATGCCCTTCAGGTCTTCGACCGGGAGGACGGTCACCTTCGACTGGAACCGCTCCTGCGGGAGTGCGTGACGCTCCACAGATGAGGCCGTGACCGCGGCCGAGCCGCGTCGTCCGGCCCGAGGACGGAGGAGGAGCAGAGCGACAGAGGAGCAGAGCCCGGAGCGGGCGGTGCCGGGTGCCGGGGCCGGTAAGACACGATCCGGCCGCAGCCCCTTGTTTTTGCCCACGAGGGATGCCGGCCCCGAAGGGTCGGCACGGTGTGGATGACCTGCTACGCACCGTGCCGAACGCAATACAGACGAACAGCCTCTGCCTGCCCTGGCCGCCAGATCGGCAACTAACAGAGATGGAGCGGGTGCTTAGAAGCCGTATCTCAACCGAACGTGATCGTTTGATTTTTGCTGGTCAGGAATGGTTTCGGCTTGGATGAGGGAGAGTTTCGACGTTCTGTTCCGCCTGTTCGGTGAGGGGTGTGCGGTGGCGTCGATGCTGGGGTTGTTGGAGGCACGTGAAGCGGCTGCTCGCGTGCGAGTCGAGGATCTGCGGGAGGCGGCGGCCCGGGCGGCTGCCGTGCTGGAGGCGGCGGAGATCGAGCTGGACCGGCGGGTGATCGCGCGGGAGGAACTCGTCGAAGCTCTGGCCGTGTCCGCTGCGGAGACCACCGCAGTGACCGAGCCGGAGGCGAAGGCAGAATTGCCCGTGCCCGTGCCCGTGCCCGTGCCCGTGCCGTTGCCGGGGAGGACGGTGCCGTTCTGGCGGGAAGGGCTGCCTGCGACTGTTCTCGCGCCGGATTACCAGCGGATCCTGGGCACGGTGGCGGGCCGGCCGGGCCAGGGGCCGGTGCGGGCGAAGGAGATTTCGGTGGTGCTGGGGCTGGGGTCGACGCCGGCGAAGGTGGAGGGGGTGCGGTCGAAGGCGAGGCGTTTGGCGGAGTGCGGGTGGCTGGTGCAGGAGGCGTCGGGGATGTTCAGTGCCGGCCGTGGGCCCGTGGCCGGGCCAGGCGGCGGCTCATCCGTGTGATCATCGACCACTGGATCATCGCCTCGCTGGTGGCGGTCAGGGTTTCGTAGTCGCGGGCCAGACGGCGCGAATGCATCAGCCATGCGAACGTGCGCTCGACCACCCACCTGCGGGGCAGCACCACGAACCCGGTCATGTCGTCGCTGCGTTTGACGACCTCCAAGGTCAGTTCGAGTTTCTCCTTCGCCCAGCAGACAAGGCTGCCGGTGTAGCCGCCGTCGGCCCAGACCAGGGTGATCTCCCGGTGCACCGAGCCCAGTTGTCGCAGCAGGGGCACGGCCGCATCCCGGTCTCCCACGTTCGCGGCGGTCACCGCGACGGCCAGCAGCAGGCCGAGCGTGTCGGTCACGATGTGTCGCTTGCGGTCCGGGACCTTCTTCCCGCCGTCGTACCCGCTTGAGGCAGTCGGCACGGACGCTGCAGCCCTCACCGACTGCGCGTCGATGATCCCCGCCGAAGGCTCCACCTCACGGCCCTCGTGCTCACGGACCTTGCCTCGCAGCCGGTCGTGGAACTCCGCGATCAGCCCGTGCGCACGCCACCGGCGGAAGAAGGCATAGACCCGGCCCCAGCAGGGGAAGTCCGCGGGCATCGCCCGCCAGGAGATCCCGCCCGCGACCAGGTACCGGATCGCATCAAGCATCGCGCGGTGGCAATAGCCCTCGGGCTGCCCGCCCCGGCCCTCCAGCCAGGCCGGCACCGGCAGCAACGGCCGCACCACCGCCCACTCCGCGTCCGTCATATCCGACGGATAGCGGCGTACCCGGTCCGCGTGATCAGCCGCGTTCCCGTACACGTGCGCGAGACAATCACACGATCGGGCGGCCGAGTTGAACGATGCGGGCGCGGACGCGTAGAACTGCGACAACAGGGCCTCCTGGAACTGCTCGTTCGGTTCGCACCTCCGAGCTACCAAGGGGCCCTGCCTTCATGCGCCTACTGCCGGGAGATCACTCCGGCGGGAAACCCGTTCGACTCATACGTTCCATCATCGGTTGAGATACGGCTTCTTACTGAAGGTGCGTTTCGCGACGGCATGCCTGAAGTAGTTGGCCCATCCGTGGGTGACCCTGTTCAGATTGATCAGTACCACGGCCAGGTCCTGCTGCGACGTTCTGTGGGTGAGGGTACGGATCTTCGCCTTCACCGACCGGACGGGCCGGTCAGCGATGAAGGTGTAGACGTACCGCTTGTCCGTACCGCGTTTGCGGCGCCACTGGATGTGGAACCCCAGGAAGTCGAACCGCGGATCGCCTCGACCGATGCCGACAGCGAGGTCCCGCCCCGCTGGCTCGCCCGCCAGCGGGCCTGCGCCGAGAAGGGCTGGGACGCTGTGATGGGCACCGTCCCGCCGCAAGGATGGAACCCGGCGTTCACGGCAGCACCTCGACGTCGACTTCAGCCCACTTGACGCCTAAGGCGACGTCCACCCTGCCGTCACGCAGCCCGAAGAGAACGGCCCGGCCGGGGCCCCCGGAGCGCTGCTCCGGAGGCCGGCCAGGCCGCACCCAGGCCCTCACCAGTCGTGCACGGTCCCGTCCGTGAGGCGGTTGACCGGGAGGTACGCCGGTTCGTAGGGGAACCGGGCAGCGGCCCGGTCGTCCAGCTCCACGCCGAGCCCCGGCTGTTCACCGGGGTGCAGCAGGCCGCCCTCGAACCGGTAGGAGGTCCGGAAGACCTCCAGGGTGCGGGGGGAGTGGCGCATGTACTCCTGGATGCCGAAGTTGTGCACGGCCAGGTCCAGATGGAGTGCCGCGGCCATGCCGACGGGGGAGATGTCGGTGGGGCCGTGCATCCCGGATTTGACGCCGTAGACGGCGGCCAGGTCGAGGAGTCTGCGCATCGCGGTGATGCCGCCGGTATGGGTCACCGCCGAACGTACGTAGTCGATGAGCCGGTCGTGAAGCAGCGTGGTGTAGTCGTGGACCGAGTTGAACACCTCGCCGATGGCCAGCGGGGTGGTGGTGTGCCGGCGGATCAGCCGCAGTGCGGCCTGGTCCTCGCCCGGTGTGGCGTCCTCCAGCCAGAACAGGTCGTACGGCTCCAGGTCCTTGCCGAGCCGGGCAGCCTGGATCGGGGTCATCCGGTGGTGCCCGTCGTGCAGCAGCGGCAGTTCGGGCCCGAACTCGTGGCGCACGGCCTCGAAGACGGTGGGCATGTGGCGCAGATAGGCGCGGGTGTCCCAGACCTCCTCGGTGGGACGGGCGTGGCCGGAGCCGCTGCGGCGGGCCGGTTCGTAGTCGTAGCGTTCACCGCCGCCGGCGGCGGAGGCGGCCACGCCGTAGACGGAGTCCAGGCCAGGGATGCCGCTCTGCACGCGAATGGCGCGGTAGCCGTCCGCCAGGTGTGCGCGGACCGAGTCCAGGAGTTCGGGGATGTCGCGCCCGGAGGCATGCCCGTAGGCCAGTGCCCCGGTGCGGGACGCGCCGCCGAGCAGCTGGTAGAGCGGCATTCCGGCGGCCTTGGCCTTGATGTCCCACAGGGCGGTGTCGACGGCGGCGACGGCGGCCATGGTGACGGGTCCGCGCCGCCAGTAGGCGCCCCGGTACAGGTACTGCCAGGTGTCCTCGATCGCACTCGCGTCGCGGCCGATGAGCAAGGGGGCGACGTGTTCGCGCAGGTAGGTGTCGACAGCCAGCTCACGGCCGTTGAGCGTGGCGTCGCCGAGGCCGGTCAGCCCGTCGTCGGTGGTGATGCGAAGGGTCACGAAGTTCCGGTCGGGGCTGGTGACGACGGTGTCCGCGGAGATGATCTTCATGGGTGCTCCTCGATGACGTGCGGGGCAGGCATGCGTGGGCGGTGCGTCGTCACGGCTCCCGCCTGGCCACGACGACGCCGTAGGGGGTGAGTGATACCTCGTCGAGCTCCCCGCCGTCCAGGCCGGTGAGCTTCCCCTCGCGTACCTCGGGGCGGACGGTCAGGTCGCCGGGGTGCTGGCTGACGAACCAGACGAAGGAGTGTCCGTCGGGGTGCGCCATCTCGCCGGTCACCACCCTCCCGTCGGCCACGGTCACCACGGGTGTGACACCCGCCTCCGCGGCCAGCGCCGCGTAGAGCCGCCAGGTGGGCTCCGGGTTGACCGCGGCCGTGACGGCGGCCATGTGCTCCAACGGGTAGGTGCAGAGGATCATCTGACCCGATCCGACCCGGTGCCGCAGCAGCGCAGGCCGGCCGTGCCCGTCGGTGGCCACGACCTCGGCACCGTCCGGCACCACCGGCAGATAGGTGCGGGAGTGCTCGGTGCCGCCCACGGGGAAGACCAGCTCCTCACCGGCCGTGAGGGTGCCGAAGTCCTCCAGGAAGGTCATGCGCAGCTGGTCGTCCTCGATGGTGTCGGTGAGGCCGTAGCGCAGCTGCTTGGTGACACCGAAGGTCTCGTCCAGCTTCGGCCACCAGGATCCGCGCTGGGTCTGATGCGTGCCGACGAAGTAGGACGCGTATACGGTCGCGCCCCGCGCGGCCTCCTCTCGCAGGGTGCGCCAGCCGGGTGCGGTGAGCTGCTTGGCGCTCGGCAGCAGATACAGCGCGCTGTCGGCGGGCAGCCCGGCCGCCTCCCGGGCCACTCCCACCGGCAGGTCGGCCTCCCGGGCGGCCACGTAGGCCTGGCGGGTCACCGACAGGACGGCTGCGGCGTCATCGGGCTGGGTGAACGGGTACATCTTCTCCAGGAACGAGGAGACGACCAGGGTGACGCCGGAGTCGGGGCGGGTCAGCCGGGCGAAGTCGGTGCTCCGGAGGACCTCCGTGAACCTCTTGACCTCGCGCAGCTGTTCCTTGGGCCGGCCCCGGTCGTCGGTGAGTCCGAAGTGCATCTCGAAGGGGTGGTGGCTGTAGGGCTCCTGGTCCTCCAGCGCGTCGTAGTCGGTGTTGTTCCACGGGATCCAGCCCGTCGCGCCGGCCAGCAGCGTGTTGTGCAGGATCTGCCGGTAGTAGTGGGCGGCGTGCTCCTCGGAGGTGTAGTCGGACGTCACCCCGAACTCCTCCATGATCACCGGCTTGCCGCCCAGGTCGAGGAGCTCGCAGGTGAAGGCCGCGCCGAGATTCTGACGTACCGGATCGTTCTCCATGCGGTACACGTGCGGGCCGTGGAAGTCGATCAGCGGCTCCAGGTCGCGCCCCCGGAAGCCGTTGTCGGCCCCGGTCATCTCCACACCCCAGGCGCCGTCGCCGACCGAGACGGGCTGGTGCGCGCCGGCCGCCCGCAGCGCACCGATCAGGGTGTCCGCCCACGCGGTGACGTGCCGGTGGTCCACGGTGCCGATCCCGCGGGAGCGCCAGTCGGCGTAGATGGGGATCTCGTTGGACAGCAGCCACCCGGCGACGGCTGCGTGATCCTTCCAGCGGGCCGCGCACTCGCTGACGTACCAGGCCTGCCGCTCGACGAACCACTCGTCGGCGAACACGTCGCGTCCCTCGCGCCAGACGGGATCCCAGTTCTGGCCCGACATGTGTCCCACGATGAACGTCGGGACGGTCGTCATGCCCAGTGCGCTGTGCCGCTCCAGGAAGTCGTCGAAGCGCTCCAGCATCACGGGGTCGAGGCGGTCGGGCTCTGGCATGAAGTCGGGCCAGTACAGAAAGCTCCGGGTGAGGGTGATGCCGTGGTCCCGCAGGGTCCGCAGTTCCTCGTCGATGACCGCGCCGTCGTAGGAGCGCCACATCAGTGGACCGCCGGTCCGGGACCAGAAGTTGACGCCGACCCAGATCGTGGGGTCGTCGGCCGGGCCGAGTTTGGATGCGTTGCGATGCATGGATGCCCTGTCCGTCGAAGTGGATCGATCCCCACAGGTATATCGATTGACTGACCAACTGTCGAGTCATTGCCAGCTCGTGACAGTGCTGTTAAGGTCCGGCGCAATCTCAAGTAAATCGTTTTCCCGCCCAGTGTGGGGCGGTGACGGACAGGAGCGCCGATGAAACGAAGGCTGACTGTCGCGGCGGCGACCGCTGCCGCGACCGTCCTGGTGGCTTCGTGCGCAGGACCCCTCGATCCCAAGACCGACGATCCGCGGACCCTCGTCGTGCACAGCCGGCTCTCCGCCGGGACCCAGGGAGCGGACGTCTACGCCTCGGTGGTGAAGCAGTTCGAGCGGGAGAACCCCGGGATCCACATCAAGAACCTGTACAGCGGCGACGACATCTTCAACTCCTTCGAGACGGCCCGCCTCGCCGACAAGGAGGCGGACGTGCTGCTCGTCAACCTCTACGACAAGTCCTTCTCCTGGACGGACCTCGACGCCACCCCGCCGGTCAACAGCTACCTCAAGGACTGGGGGCTGACCGGCCGGGTGCAGCCCGAGGCGGTGAAGGCGTGGTCGGACGACAAGGGGCGGCTCCGGGCCTTCCCGTGGATGGGCTTCACCTGGCCGGTCCTGGTCAACACCGAGTTGCTGCGCAAAGCGGGTGTCAGCCATCCGCCGCGAACCATGGACGACCTGATGGACACGGTGCGCGCGCTCAAGTCGAAGAAGATCCCGCCCATGACCATCGGCGGGAACGACTGGTCGGGGCAGAAGTTCCTGATGCAGGTCATGCAGGGCTATCTCCGGCCGGACGTCGCCCGGCGGGTGTTCAGCGAAGGCGGCTACTGCGCCGAACCCCAGGCCATGAAGGGGCTGGAGCTCTTCGCCGGCCTGCGTGACGCCGGACTGTTCGTCAAGGGCGCCCAGGGCCTGGGCGCCGACCAGATGAACGCGGACTACTTCGAGCAGCGTGCGGCCATGATGCCCGCGCTCTCCTCCACGATCGCCGCCGTCCCCCCGGCCGTCGCCGAGCACACCGAGGTCACCGGCCTTCCCGCCCCGGCCGACGGCACCTACGACAAGCCCACGCTTTACAACGGCGCGACCTCCACCGGGATCTGGGTCACCCCCAACGGGACACAGAAGCTGGGGCTCAGCGAGAAGTTCGTGAAGTTCCTCTACCGCAAGGACATCGTCCAGAAGTTCATCGACCGGTCCGGATACGTGATGAACATGCGCGGTCAGCGCCCCTCCTCGCAGCTTCCCCTGGTCGGCCGCTCCGTCGACGTCTCGCACAGCGACGGCGTCAGCGAGGTCGTCATGCCCGACAACTACGTGCCCGCGGCGGTCTCCACACCGCTCAATCGCGCCACGTCCATCGCCTACACCCCCGGTACCAGCGCCGACGCCATGTGCAAGGCCCTCGACACCGCCTACCGCAGCTGACCGGAGGGTCACGATGGCCACGACAACGATGTCCACCACAACGCCTGCGCCGGCCTCCGGCGTGCTTCGCACCCCGAGTCGCACCCCTCGTGTCACCGTGATGGCCGTGCCGGCCCTGCTCTGGTACGGCGTCTTCATGATCGGCCCGATCGGCGCGATCTTCGTGATCTCGGTCCTGCGCTGGCCCGGCATGCTCGCCGAGGTCGGCTTCGCCGGACTGGACAACTACCGCGCGGTCCTGACCGACACCCTGTTCTGGGACTCGGCGCTCAACAGCGTCGTCCAGCTGGTCGTCGCCGTCCCCGTGATGATCCTCGGCGCGTTCATGCTCGGCTACTTCATCTCCACCAGGCCGCGCGGGCACCGGGTTCTGAAGGTCATCGTCTTCACTCCGGCGCTGATCTCCGCCTCTGCCAAGGCCATGATCTTCTGGGGCATGTTCGCGCCCAACGGCATGATCAACAAACTGCTGTCCGGCATCGGTCTCGACTCCCTGCAACACGCCTGGATCGCCGACACCTCCACCGCGTTCGGCTGCATCATCGCCATCGACGTCTGGAGCGGCATCGGCTACACCGCCACCCTCTACGCCGCCCGCCTGGACGCACTGCCCGCCTCCGTCTACGAGGCCGCCGAGCTCGACGGCGCCGGACACTGGCGGCGCATGTGGCAGATCGCCTTGCCGATGGTGCGTGACTACGTCGGTGTGACGGTGATGCTGCAGTTCCTGTGGACGCTGTTCACCTCCGCCCAGAACGTGCTGCTGCTCACCCAGGGCGGTCCTGGCAACAGCTCCACCAACCTCTCCTTCCTCGTCTATCAGAAGGCCTTCGTCCAGTCCGACCTGGGCTACAGCCAGGCCGCGGGAGTACTGCTGTTCGCGGTCGGGCTGGTCGGCATGCTCGTCATCCGCCGGATCTTCCGCCAGCCCTACTGACGCCGCGCGTCGCCCCCGCCCGCCTCCGATCCGCCCCCCTGGAAAAGGACCCACAGCCATGGCCTTTCACTCCATGAGCCGAACCCGCCGTCGTCCCGGCGTCGGACGAGTCGCCGCCTACGCCGGTGCCTGGGGCTACGCCCTCGTGCTGCTGCTGCCCCTTTATTACCTGCTGGTGTCCTCCTTCAAGGACAACGACGAGATCTTCTCGGATCCGCTCGGGCTGCCCGACTCGCTGTCCCTCACCAAGTTCTCCACATCGATCCATGACGCGCGTCTTGACCTGGCCATCATCAACTCGCTGATCGTCACGCTGTGTTCGCTGGCCGTGGTGCTCATCCTGGCGATTCCCGCCTCCTATGCGCTGGCCCGTGCCAAGGGGAAGGTCGCCACCGCAATCGAGCGCGCCTTCTCGCTCGGCTTCCTGATCCCCACCTTTGCAGCCCTCGTCCCCACTTTCCTCCTCGCCGCGCAACTGGGTCTCTTCCATACACGTACCTTCATCATCCTGTTCCTGCCCGCCACCCAGCTGCCGCTGGCCGTGGTGCTGCTGACCCAGTTCATGCGTACCGTGCCCGACGAGGTGGAGGAGGCCGCCCGGATGGACGGTGCCGGCAACTGGACGGTCCTGGTCCGCATATACCTGCCCATGGTGGTGCCGGGCATCGTCACCGTGCTCATCCTGAGTTTTCTGGCCTTCTGGAACGAATACCTCTACTCGCTCGTGATCATCGGGCCGGACCAGGCCCAGCGCACCATCCAGGTCGCGGTGCCGACTCTCCGTTCCTCGCTGTCCACGGATTTCGGGGTGCTCTCGGCTGGTACGGTGGTCACTCTCATTCCCGTGTATGCCGTGTACGCCGTTCTGCAACGGCGTATGGAGGGGGCCCTGATGGGCGGCGCGGTGAAGGTCTAGTGGGGAAGGGGCACTCGCCGCTCGCGGCGACAAGGACGAACGTGGCCCAGCGCAAGAGCAACCGCACGACGATCAGCGATGTCGCGGCGCTGGCAGGTGTCTCGGTCTCCGCCGTCTCGAAGATCGTCAACGGCAAGGGATCGTTCCCCGAACCCACCCGCGAACGGGTGCTCTGGGCCGTCAGCCAGCTGAAGTGGTCCCCGTCGGCCGCGGCGGTCGCCCTGCGCGGCGCGAAGACCCGGGCCATCGGCATGGTCGCGAGCCGCGCCCCGGACGTCCTCAACACCGACCCGCACTTCGCGCTGCTGATCGCGGGCATCGAGAGCGAACTCGCGCCGCGCGACTACGGCCTTCTCCTGCACATCGTCGGAGAGCACTCCGCGGCCGAGGAACGCGCCTACCGTCGGCTGGCCGACGAGCGGCGCGTCGACGGGGTGATCCTCACCGAGAGCCGCATCAACGACCACCGGTTCTCACTGCTGCGCGGTCTTCGGCTGCCCGCCGTCCTGGTCGGCACGCCGTGGCAGCAGGATCCGATCCCCACGGTGCAGGCCGCCGACCAGGACCAGGGCATGAAGGACGCCGTCGAGCACCTGGTGGCGCTCGGTCACCGGCGTGTCGCCTACGTCTCCGGGCCCGAGGACCGTGTGCACACCGGCCATCGCCGGCTGGTCTTCACCGAGACGCTGGAGCGCCACGGACTGTTCCCCAGCCACATGCTGACCTCGGACTTCGCGGCCCACACCACCGACCAGGTCGTCGAGCAGGCCCTGCGAGCCGAGAACGCCCCGACCGCGATCGTCTTCGCCAACGACATGATGGCGCTCGCGGGAATCTCCGCGGCCCGTCGCGCGGGCCGGGACGTCCCCGGCGACCTGTCCGTCATCGGCCATGACGACCTGCCCATCGGTCAGCTGATGCATCCACGTCTGACCACCATCCGGCAGGACCTGGAGAGGCTCGGCCGGGTCGCCGCGCTGAGTCTGCTCCAGCAGCTCGGCGAGGAGGAGATCCCGCCGGTGCCCACAGTGGTCCCTCCCCAGCTGATCGTGCGGGAGTCCACGGCGCAGGCCCGCTGAGGGCCGGCCGGCGGATACCCCACCGTACGCGGGCGGCTCGAACGGCTTCCTGACGCCGACGGCGCCCCGGCCCGTGCGTGTCCGCAGGGGTCGGGGCGCCGTCGGCGCGATGGGTGTCAGCGGGTGACCATGAGCTTCTTCACCGCGTAGTTGGTGCCGAGGACGTCCATCGGTACCTCGTCGACCGGGACTGCCAGCCGCAGGTCGGGGAAGCGGGTGAACAGCCGGGGCAGCACCGTTTTCAGTTCGGCGCGGGCGACGTTCTGGCCCAGGCACTGGTGGACGCCGTAGCCGAAGGCCAGGTGGCGGGTCATCTTGCGGTCGAAGTCCGGGATGTCGGGGTCGGTGAAGATCCTCGGGTCACGGTTGGCAGCGGGCATCGCCACGACGACGAGGTCGCCGGCGGCGATGGACTGCCCGGCGATCTCCACGTCCTCCAGCGCCACCCGGCCGAGGCCGAACTGCACGATGGTGAGGTAGCGCAGCAGTTCTTCGACCGCGGGGCCCGCCTTCTCCGGGTGCTCGACCAGGTCGGCCCGCTGTTCGGGGTGGGTGAGGAGGGTCAGTGAGGAGAGGCCGAGCATGCTGGCGGTGGTGTCGTGCCCGGCGAACAGCAGCAGGACCCCCATTCCGATGACCTCGTCGTCGGTCAGGAAACCGTCCTCGGCGTCGGCGTGCCCGATGAGTTCGGACAGGATTCCGTCGGACACCCCGGTGCGGCGCTTCTCGGCGACGAGCTTGGTGATGTAGTCGATGAGCCAGTGCGCGCCCGCGTCCCGCTCCGCGCGGGGCCTGCTCATGTCCATGAGCTGCTCGGTGGCTTCGTGGAACCCGTCGCGGTCCGCGTACGGCACGCCGAGCAGTTCGCAGATGACCAGGCAGGGGATCGGCAGGGCGAGTGCCTGGATCAGGTCGAAGGTGGCCGGCCCGGCCTCGATCGCGTCCAGGTGCTCGTCCACGATCCGGTCGATGTAGGGCTGGAGCTTCTGTGCCACCGACTTGGGTGTGAACCGCCCGGACAGCAGCCGCCGGTACTGGCTGTGGTCGGGCTCGTCCATCATCACGAACGTGGGGTTGAACGGGGCGTCCTCGCCCGCCTCGGACGCCTCACCCTCCGGGGTGTCGTGTCGGGGGCGGCGGGCGGACAGCTTCGGGTGGCCGAAGACCTCGCTGCCCTCCTCGAAGCGGGTCACCAGCCAGCCCGAAGTGCCATTGGGGAAACGGACCTTGAGGATGGGCTGGTCCTCGCGCAGGGCGGTGTACTCGGCCGGCGGGTCGAGCAGCGCGGTACGAGCGACGGGCATGGCGGGCAGAGCGTTGGCCGTCCGGGGAGTCATGGGGCCTCCAGTGCGTCGGATTCCGGCGTACGGAACCGTGCGAGTGTGGGTGTGGGTGTGAGCACCGGGGCGGGGCCGGGGGAGTTGTCCGTGCCGCCTCGGGGCTGTTGTGGCGGAAGAGGGTGTCGGGGCGACCGGTCGGAGCCGGCCGCCCGGGTCAGTTCTGTGGCGGGGTGCCGGTCTGAGCCGTGATGGCTTCCTCGACGCCGGTCCAGACGGACGAGGCGTTGCCCCAGCCGACGTACAGCGCCAGATGCAGTACAGCTTCCCTGAGTTGGCTTGTGTCGAGTTCGCCGTTGATCAGCGCGCCCTCGGTCTGTATCCGGATCAGGTCGCTACGCCCCAGAGCGGCGGTGGCGCCCAGTACCAGCAGGCGCCGGTCGCGCACCGACAGGGCGGGACGCGACCACACCTCGCCGAACAGATGGCTGACGGTGGCGTCGGTGAAGGGATCGCCGGTCGGAGCCTTCGGCATGGTGTCGCTGAACCCCGGACCGTAGACTCGGTCCATCAGTTCCAGGCCGCGCCGGTAGGGGTCGTCCGAGTCCTCGGGTGCGACCGGCTCGGCCCGGGGGAGATCCAGTGTCTCCGCGGCCCCTTCCCGTGCGACCGCTACGGCGGGTACGGAGACCCCGAGGGTTGCCGCGAGGTCCAGGGCGGCGTCCAGATCCTTGGTCATCAGCGGCGTGATCTGCCCGCCGACCGTTTCTGGAAGCTTCCCGTCCTTGCCGCGCATTCCGAGCAGCTGCAGCAGGGTGTGTCCCTCCGGATCGGCCGCTTGGATCACCTCGGCCAGCCGGTTGGGGGCGACGCCCGCTGCGGAGGCGAGTGCCGCCGCCTCGTGGACCGTGCGCCATGTCCCGTACGTCACCACGTTACGCGCGATCTTGGTGGCCATTCCGGTGCCGGAAGGGCCACAGTGGACGACGAGTTTCGCCCAGTCGTCCAGCACGGGACGGGCGGTTTCCACCACCGCGGCGTCCCCGCCGACGATGGCAACCATGCCGTGCTCGGCGGCTTTGTCGCCCGGGGTGACTCCGCAGTCGAGGAACCCCACGCCGCGTTCGGCGCAGGCCGCCGCCAGCTCCTGTACGACCGGGAGCGCGACAGTGGAGAGCAGGACCACCGTGGATCCTGGACGGGCAGTCGTGAGGAGCCCGCCCTCGCCGGTGATCGCCACACGTGCCTGTTCGGCGTTGACGACGGCGACCATCACCACGTCGCTGGCTGCGGCCACCTCGGCGGGCGAGCCCAGGACGTCCGGTACGCCGGGCAGAGTGCTTGCCGCGTCGGGGCGGATGTCGTGGACCGCGGGTGCCCGGCCGCTGCGGGCCAGGCTGACGGCGACGCCGCCGCCGATCATGCCGAGGCCGATCACCCCGGCCCTCACGGCCGGTTCCGTAGTCATGACACGCTCCCAGCGGTCGGGGTGGGGGACGTGCCGGCGGTGTCGAACGGCTCGGCAGCGACCACTGCCGCCCGCCAACTCCGCACGGCGCGGACCATGTTGACTCCCGCCACACCACAGACCCGGCCGCCCTTGCCGTAGAGGGCGACCAGCTTGCGCGTGGCCGTCGAGCCCTCCACGATCCGGACGCTGTCGGCGCCGCGTGTCGCACCGTAGATCTGGATCTTCAGGTCGTACTGGTCGGACCAGACGTAAGGCACCGGTGCGAAGGGAGTGGCGCCCTGAGGGCCGGCGAGGATGTTCCGGGCGACCGCGAGACCTGCCTCGGAGGCGTTGGTGCGGTGTTCGATGCGGGTGGGCTCGCCGGTGATCGGATGGGTCCAGCACGCAACGTCCCCGGCCGCCCACACCCCGTCGCCGGCATGCAGAGCCGCATCGCACAGCACACCGTTGCCGAGCGGTACGCCGCTGCCCTCCAGCCAGTCCGTGGCCGGGCGGGCGCCGATTCCGACCAGAACGGCGTCGGCCGCCACGGTGCGGTCGTCGGCGAGCCGGACTCCGGTCGCGCGGCCGGCACCGTCGTGCAGGACTTCTCGGACCAGGACCCCGGGCTCGATCCGTACCCCCTTCTCACGGTGTACCTCGGCCAGCATCGCGCCGAGTTCAGCGCCGAGACTGTCGGCCAGCGGCACGGCCACGTCGGTGACCATGGTCACGTCGCACCCCAACCCGCGTGCGACAGAAGCTGCTTCCGCACCCACGAAGCCGGATCCGACGATCGCGAGCCTGGTCCCCGGCCGGAGCGCGGTGCGCAGTTCGAGCGCGTCCTCCACGGTGCGCAGCGTGTGTACCCCGGTGAGTTCCCCGGTGCCGGGCAGGCGCCTGGCGTGGGCTCCGGTGGCCACCACCAGATGCTGGTAGCCGATCCGCGTGCCGTCCGCCAGGGCGACTTCGCGGCGGCGGGTGTCCAGCGCGACGGCCGCGCTGCCCAGCCGCAGATCGAGGCCGAGTGTGTCCAGGGCGTCGGGTTGCCGGAGCGCCAGGCGGTCGACGTCCCAGGCCCCGGAGAGCAGTTGCTTGGAGAGCGGGGGCCGGTCGTAGGGGTGGTGCGGTTCGTCGCCGACAAGGGTGAGGGGACCGGTGTAGCCGCCTCTCCGCAGTCCCTCCGCCGCGCTCAGACCGGCGGCCGAGGCTCCCACCACCACGATCGGGCCGGTAGGGACGCTCACGCCACTACCTCGATGGCCGCTGCGGGGCAGACCGCCGCCGCCTCGCGGACCGCCGCGAGCTGCTCGGCGGGCGGGTCGGTGTCGAGAAGGATCACGACTCCGTCGTCGTCGCGCTGGTCGAAGACCTCGGGCGCGGCCAGGACGCACTGTCCGGCGCCGCAGCACTTGTCGTAGTCGATTGAGATGTTCACAGCAATACCTCCATCACGCCCCGTGGGGGGTTGGGATGCGCGCAGTCGGGCGAAGCGGAGCAGATGCGTGCCCCTGTCACCTAACTAAGTTCAGTTACGCACGCTAGCCCCCTCGGATCGGTGGTGCAATCCGGATCGCGGGATTTTGCCGACTACTGACCTGCGTCAACCTGTCTGGCAGGACAGCATGTTGTGACGGAAGCGCTACTCCTCGGCGGCGTCACCCGTGAGGATCGCGCGGATGTTCCGTGCTGCTTCCGTGTCGGCCGCCGGGGGCTGCGGGCCGCCCGGCACCGCCGGCGAAACCAGCGCGTCGATCAGCCCCGACGCCAGTTCCTCGGTCAGGGCCCCCGCCCCCTCGACCATCAGTGTGTGGTGCAGGGCGATCGAGCCGTGCAGACTCGCCCACAGCGTCTGCGCAGCCTGCTCGTCCGGCATCATGACGGGATGGCCCGCCGCCCTGCACTGCGCGAAGCCCTCACGCAGCGACTGGCTGATGTGGCGGGAAGGATGCAGATGCAGCCGGGAGACGTCGACCTGCGGCTGCTGAGTCTCGTACATCAGGCGGTAGTGACCCGGTAGCTCCTGCGCGAACAGGCAGTACGCCCGAGCCTGCGCCAGCAGTCGCCCCTTCGCCGGCTCCGCCGCGTCCGTGGCGCATGTGTCAGCTGTCCGCATCCGTGCCGCCAGGTCCGCGTACTTGTCTTCCAGGGCGGCCCATACCAGGTCCGCCTTGTCGGAGAAGTGCAGGTAGATGCTGGGTGCGGCCACCCCTGCCTCGCGTGCCACCGCGCGCATGGTCAGCTTCTCGGTGCTGCCCCACTCGTCCAGCAGTCGTGCCACCGCGGCCAGGATCTCGCGACGTAGCTGCTCCCCTTGGCCGCGCGGACTGCGCTTCCGTCCGCCGATGGCGTTTGCATCCTTGCTCATATCGCCCTCTTCCCGTGGTAGAGGACAGAGTAATCCGGCCGTCTGCGCAGGTCAGGCGGTCCCGCCACCGAGAGGAACAGGGGGCGTCCCCGTCGTGGCGCACGACCAGGACGTGGGTCGCCCTCACTCGTCCCCGTCTGTCGCGCGGTGGATGAGTGGACCCTTGGACGGCACTCGGCCATGGGATACCGGGCAGGACCTGCTCGGACGTGCCTGCGGGGCACGTCCGAGCAGCCGGATGCCGGGGGCGTACCTCAGACGGTGGCCGGGACCTTGCGCTCACCGGGCATGACGAAGTCCTTACGCTGCGGCCGGCCCTCCTGGGGTAGCACGGGCGTCGTGGCGGGCCGGCGCCCCGGGGCCGAGAGAATCATGATCAGGAACTGTTCCGGCATCCCCGTGAGCCCGTACGCGCCGTTCTCGTCGGTGCGGGTCCGGGTCAGCTGCCGGCCCTGGGCGTCGATGACGGTGATCTGTGCACCGGTGAAGGCAGTGCCGGATTCCTCCGTCACCGTTCCGTACACCATGGGCGTCTCGCCGAGTGCCGAGTGGTGGCCGGGGCGGGTCGCGTGCGGCGTCGGGGCCTCGATGGAGGGATCCTCCACGACGGCTTCCAGCGAGGTCTCGTCCCCGTCGGTGTCCGCCGCGCGGCGCTTCAGCCGACGCTCGCGCAACACCCCTGCGGCGACGAGGGTGGCTCCGGCCGCGAGCCAGGCACAGAGCACCAGGGTGGGGCGGAGCAGTCCCTTGTTGTCGAAGTAGAAGACTCCGTGCAGGACGTCCACCAGGTTTCCGAGCGGCATCACGGGGTGCAGCCAGCGGAAGATCCCGGGAACCATCTGGTACGGGATGGCGCCGCCGCTCGACGGGATGTTGAGGAGGACGAACAGCCCGATGGCCACACCGGGGATGAATTGCTTCACGTACGGCACCAACCCGTACGTGACCCAGGCGACCAGCTGTGTCATCGCGAACGCGTAGACGAGGGCGAGCGGTTCGTTGGGGATGACGTCCACGGCCAGGCCGATGAGATAGGCCACGGCGGTGATGAACGCTCCCACACCGGCGAACGTCAGCAGCTTCGCCCGGCGGCTGAGAGTCACCACGCGGAGCATCATCATGACGGATACGTACGGCACGACCGTCCACGCCATCGTGAGGTAGAACAACGACGTGCCGGTGGCGTCTCCTGAGGCCGTCGGTGCGACCTCGGTCGTGGTGAGCTCGGTGCTCGAGGCTCCGGCCACCTTCTCGAAGGTCTGCTCGACGACCGACTCCAGCATGGAGCCGTTCGCCTTCGCCACGTACAGCGTGGCCTTGCCGTCGTCGCCGACCGCGTAGGAGGCGACCGCGTCCCTGTCCAGCACCTGCTGCTTGGCGTCGGCCGCGTCCGTCGCCGTCAGGATCTCGAAGGCGCCGGGGGCCTCGGCGGACAGGGCGGTGCGGACCTGCCCGGCGGCTGCCGGCGAGGACACCGCGACGCTCACGTCATGGGGCGTGGGGTTGTGGAACGGAAGCATGTAGCAGAACAGGAACCCGAAGAAGAAGAAGATCGGGAACCAGAGTCCGCCGGTCAGGGTGCGCAGCAGACCCAGATCGTCGTCGCGTGGCTCGGACACGTGCGCTCCTTTCGGACCCGGCCGGAACCAGGACGTAGAGATTACTTAACTTAGGTAATGATATCTCCTCGCTGGCCTGTTCTTCACCCTGGGGGTCGGTGGGGGAGGATGGAGGGGTGTCCGACCAGGAAGATTCCGCGCTCCATGAGCTCCAGCAGGCGATGATGACGTTCGCCTACGCCATGACCCGCTCGCAGGTGCATGCGACCTTCGTGGCGACGCTGGACGTGAAGGTCGAGCGCGCCGGGGTCTCGCTCCTGCGTGTGCTGCGCCGCGCGGACGAGCCGATGAGTATCGGTGCCGTCGCCGACCGCCTGCTCGTGCATGCGCCGCACGTCACCCGCCAGGTGACGCAGCTCCAGGGGCAGGGGCTCGTCGAGCGGACCCGGGATGCCGACGATCAACGGATCCAGCGGGTGCGACTGACGTCCCGGGGCGAGGCCGTGGTCGATCAGCTGGAGGAAGAGCTGGTCGACAAACTGCGGAGCCTTCTGGCGGACGTGGACGTGGCGGACGTGGCCGCGACGGCGCGGGTCCTGCGGCTGCTGTCCGACGACACCGTGAACGACCGGCAAGGTGGCCGGGGGGTCGGCGAACGCCGCGCGTGAGGGCGGGGCGCCATGGCCCGGGGGGCATGTGGGGGTGATCGGCGGGCATATGTGGACGCGCGTGTTGGGTACACATCCGAATGGGCAGTCGCCCCTTGTCCTCTGCGAGGTGCCGGCGCGCGAGCCCGGTCACCGGGTGACTTCGGATCGGGCCTTCCGTGCTGACCGGGCACTCGGAGACCGATTCCGCCCCGAGCGTCGGACCGGCGGCATTTCTCCGGGAGTCACGCGACGGCTCCCCACGGTGCGCGATCCCATGCGGCACCGGGCTCTTCTCACCCGTACGGCCACGAAGTTCCCTGGAGAGAAAGGCGTTTCTCATGCGCGCTGTCGTCTGCCATGCCTATGGCCCGCCGGAGGGTCTCGCGGTCCAGGAGGTGTCCGCGCCACGTCCCGGGCCCGGTGAGGCGATCGTCGCGGTGCGGGCTGCGGCAGTGAACTTCCCCGATGTGCTGATCGCCGCGGACCGCTACCAGGTGACGGTTCCCCTGCCCTTCGTGCCGGGCAGCGAACTGGCCGGCACGATCCTGGAGACGGGCTCCGACGCCGCGGAGTGGCGCCCTGGGGAGCGCGTATTCGCGACGCTGCCGACCGGTGCGTTCGCCGAGCGCGCGGTGGTGCCTCTCGCCTCGCTCACCCGGATACCCGGCGACATGCCCTACGCGCAGGCGGCGGCGGCCGGAGTCGCCTACCGCACCGCCTACCACGCGCTGCGGTCGGTCGCGCGGGTACGGCCGGGACAGTGGGTGATGGTGCTAGGCGCCGCGGGTGGGGTCGGCTCCGCCGCAGTGGACCTGGCCCGGCGCCTCGGGGCGCGGGTGGTGGCCGCGGCCTCGGGGCCCGAGAAGCTCGCCCTGTGCCGCGCACGCGGCGCCGAGCACGCTCTGGACTACACGCTGCCGGACCTGAAGAGCCGGCTCAAGGAGTGCACCGGGGGCGGCGCGGACATCGTCCTCGACCCGGTCGGCGGACCGTACGCCGAGCAGGCCCTGCGCGGCATGCGACGCGGCGGCACCTTCGTCACGCTCGGCTACGCGTCCGGCGAGATCCCCGCGATCCCGCTCAACCTCGTGCTGCTCAAGGGCGTGACCGTCCGCGGCCTCGAAGTGCGCACCTTCGCCCATGACGCCCCCGAGCAGTCCAGCCGTGACATGGCGGAACTGCTCGGGCTGCTCGGGCAGGGGCAGATTGCTCCGCACATCGGTGCGCGCTTTCCCCTGGAGCGCACGGCCGAGGCGCTGCGGCTCGTCGCGGACCGTTCGGCGCTCGGCAAGGTCGTCATCGACGTGAGCGAGGACGACTGAAGGCGACGGCGCCGTCGGGCCGGGTCAGCGCATCATCAGGGTGCCACCGTCGACCGGGAAGACCTGGCCGGTCATGAAGTGGGCGGCCTCACTCGCCAGGAAGGCGAGCACCGGAACGAAGTCGCGGTCGATGTCTCCCAGTTTGCCGCCGAGCGGGACGGCTTTGGCCATCTTCGTGTCGTGGTCCGCGAGTTGCTCCGTGGTCATGGCGGCGCGGGTCTTGTCGTACATGGGAGTCCAGATGGCGGGCGCGATGGCGTTGACGGTGATGTCGTACCGGCCCCACTCGACGGCGACCGACCGGACCCAGGCGACAACGGCCCCCTTGCTGGCGGCGTAGGCGGCCTTCAGGGGGTACCCCTGCACGCCGGCGGCGGACGCGAAGTCGAGGATCTGCCCGCCGTTCTCCTTGAGGTGGCGGAACGCCGCCTGATTGGTGAGGAAGGTGCCGGTCGCGTTGATCGACAGGACCCGCTCCCACACCTCTGCCTCGATGTCCTCCGCCGGAGACCCCGGGGCGATGCCGGCCGCGTGGATGAGCACGTCCAGGCCTCCGAGGAGTTCGACGGCCCCGTCGATCGCCGCATCCACGGACGCCTTGTCGGAGACGTCGCAGGTGAGGAAATCGGCCCCCGCCTCAGTCGCGATCCCCTTGCCCGCGTCGGCGGAGAGGTCGAGGGAGACCACCCGGGCGCCCAGTGCCGGAAAGGCGCGCACGAGCCCGGCACCCATGCCGCTGGCTCCGCCGGTGATGACGATCCTGCGGTCCTGGAGTTGTTGCTGAGTCATGGTCGGGTCCTTTCGCGGGCTGCTGGGCAGCCCGATGCGCGCTGGTGGGGGGCTGTCTCCTGCCGTTGCGCCTGTCCTCCCGGAGGTGAACGCCTCCACAGTCCCCAATGAGTGACGTACTAGTCAGAATATTAGCTGGCCGGATAGGGGCATCGTGAGCTGACACCCGGTAGGGTCGCAGAACGCACTCGTCAGAACCTAGGGTCGACGTGGTCATGAGGGAGACGGGTCGGAAGGCCGGAGGAAGCGTGCACCTGACGGAGATCGCCCGACGTCACCCGGACAAGCCCGCGGTCGTCGCCGCCGCGACAGGGGATGTGCTGACCTACCGTGAGCTGGACGAGCGCTCGGTGCGCCTGGCCCGGCTCTTCGCCACCCGCGGAATCGGCTACGGCGACCACGCGGCGCTGCTCTTCGACAACGTTCCGGACTTCCATGTAGCGGCCTGGGCCTGCCAGCGCGCCGGTCTGCACTGGACGCCTGTCGACCGCCACCTGAACCCCGACGAGGCGGCCTACATCGTCCGCGACTGCGGAGCACGACTGCTCCTCGCGGCGCATGGCGTCGCCGAGTTGGCCGATGCGGTCGCCGGACGGGTGGACGCGGTGGAGACCCGGCTGTCCTTCGGCGGGCCCGTGCCCGGCTTCGAGGCGGCGGACGGGGCCTCGTCCGGGCTCCCCGCCGATCCGGCGGGAGATGAGCGCGAGGGCACTCCCATGTTCTACTCCGCGGGCACCACCGGCCGGCCCAAGGGCATCCTCAGGCAGCTCTCCGGTGCGCCCTTCGGCACCGGCCTGCCGCTCGACCAGGCGTTGACGGGCCTCGCAGGGCTGGACCCGGACACGGTGTATCTGTGCCCCGCGCCGCTCTACCACGCGGCATCGGCCGGCTGGACCCTCGCCACGATGCGCCACGGCGGCACCGTCGTCCTCATGGACCGCTTCGACGCCGAGGGGGCTCTGCGCCTCGTCGAGCGGCACCGGGTCACCCACGTCCAGTTCGTGCCGACGATGATGGTCCGCCTGCTCAAACTGTCTCCCGGGACACGCGCCCGGTACCGCACCGGCAGTCTGCGCTCGGTGGTCCACGCGGCCGCACCGTGCCCCGTCGACGTCAAGCGGGCCGTCATCGACTGGCTCGGCCCGATAGTCCTGGAGTTCTACTCCGGCAGTGAGGGCAACTGCTTCTTCTCCATCGGCTCCGAGGAGTGGCTCGCCCACCCCGGCTCCGTGGGCCGGGCCACGCTCGGCCGGGTCGTCGTGACGGACGACTCCGGCAACGAACTGCCGGCCGGCGACGTGGGCACCCTGTGGTTCGAAGGCACCCCGGACTTCCGTTACCACAAGGACCCCGGCCGGACCGCGGACGCCCACGACACGAAGGGCCGCTCCACCCTCGGCGATCTGGGCCGGGTCGACGCCGACGGCTATCTCTACCTGGCCGACCGCAGGGTCGACCTGATCGTCAGCGGCGGTGTCAACATCTACCCACGGGAGATCGAGGACGCGCTGACCATGCACCCCGCGGTCGCCGACGTCGCCGTGGTGGGTGCACCCGACCCCGAGTTCGGCCAGCGGGTGCGCGCGATCGTTCAGCCGACCGACCTGTCGGCCGCCGGCCCGGCGCTGGAAAGGGAGCTGATCGACCACTGCCGTGAGCGACTGGCCGCCTACAAGTGTCCGCGCTCCGTCGAGTTCACCGAACGGATGCCGCGCACCCCCACCGGCAAGCTGCTGCGGCGGCTGCTGTCCGACGGGGGCGCCGGCTGAGGCGCCCCACCTAGCGGTCCGTCCACCCAGGCGGACCGGGAGCACACCGAGAGAGGAACACGATCCCATGTCCGACGAGGTGCTGGTCGAGCACGCGGACGGCGTCACCGTCATCACCATCAACCGTCCCGACGCGAGGAACGCCGTCAACAGGGCGGTCAGCGAGGGCGCGGCGGCCGCGTTCGAGGAGTTCGAGTCGCGCAAGGACCTGACGGTGGCCGTCATCACCGGTGCGGGCGGTACCTTCTGCTCGGGCATGGACCTCAAGGCGTTCGTCGCCGGTGAGGAGGTCGTCCACGAGACCCGTGGCCTGGCCGGCATCACCCGGCAGCCCCCGCGCAAGCCCGTCATCGCCGCTGTGGAGGGCTACGCACTCGCCGGCGGCTGCGAGGTGGTGCTCTCCTGCGACCTGGTGGTCGCCGCGGAGAACGCGCGGTTCGGGATCCCCGAGGTCAAGCGCGGTCTGGTGGCGGCCGGCGGCGGGCTGCTCCGGCTGCCCCGGCGCATCCCGTACGCGGTGGCGATGGAGCTCGCGCTCACCGGCGACTTCCTCAGCGCGCCCGACGCCCGTGCCTACGGCCTCGTCAACCGGGTCACCCCGCCCGGCGGCGCGCTGGACGGCGCACGTGAACTCGCCGCGCGCATCGCGGCGAACGGTCCGCTCGCGGTCGCGGCCAGCAAGGAGATACTCGCCCGGGCCGTCGACTGGCCCACCGACGAAGCCTTCGAGCTCCAGGAACCCCTCATGCGCCCGGTGTTCGCCTCGGCCGACGCCCGGGAGGGCGCGGTCGCCTTCGCCGAGAAGCGCCCTCCCGTCTGGCGCGGGGAGTAGCACCCTGGCCCTCGTACAACCCGCCTGCCGCCTTGGAGGATGACCGTGACCGCGCCCGCCGAACCCCGAAGGCATCTGCCGCCGCGCAGACCGGACTCGGTCCGGCGGACCGTCACCGTGCGCATGACCCCGGCGCCCCGCTGGGACCGCGGCATCGAGCTGGCGGCCACCGGCCGTGACGTCGTGACCCGCGCCGACGGCTCTTCGAACGTCCTGGCCGAGGCGCGGATCGACGTGCGGATCGACGCCCGGGGCACGGTCACGGCGGCGCGGACGCCTGGCACCCCGGATCTCGGGGCCCGGGTGGAGGGGACTTCGGTGACCGACCGGTTCCGCGCCCGGGTCGTCGCACCGGCCGCACTGGCTCTCGGACCGGTTGCGCTCGAGGTCGCACTGCTCGACGATCTGCCCGTGACACGGCTGATCACCGGGTACGCGATGCTGCGGGCGGTCCAGGCGGGGCGCCTCCCGGCGCCCGCCGAGCCACAGGGCGGCCGACGGGCGGGGCCGCCGTTGAACGTGTGCGTGGGGTGGGCACCGGGCGCGACGGCGGACAGCAGGACTCGTTCCAACGGCTTCGTACTCGGGCCGCCGGTCCCTGCCCCACCACTGGCGGAACTGCTGCATGACGCGGCCGACTGGCACGAGGAGCCGGCGCCCGGCCCCGACACCATGTATCGCAGGCGGATGCTGGAGCTGCGCCCGGACGGCGGACGGACGGAGATCGAGTGCTATCTGCGGGATTCGTGGAGCGACGACGCGAACACCGAGTCATCGCTCCACGAGTACACGGTTCTCGCCTCCGCCGCCGGTGAGCCCGCTGTCCTGACCGAGCTGCACAGCCGTCCGCACTGCCTGCCCTTTCCCGAGTGCCCGCTCGCCGTCCGCGCGGCGGACGCGCTCGTCGGGACGCCGCTGACCGACGTTGACCCGACCGTGCGCCAGGTCGTCGGGGGCCCGCGGGGATGTACCCACCTCGCCGACACCCTGCGGTCGATGAGGGTCCTGCCGGCGCTCCTGGAAGCGTTGCGATAGGCGCCGTCGCGGCCGGGCCGCTGAGGACACGTCTTAGCCGCCCCGCACGGAAGACAGGACGGCTGGTCACACGGAACGGACGGAGGGGACGGGCGAAGTCCCGTTCGGGAAGTTCACCCGTCCCCTCCGCCGCCTCAGCTGCCGCCGAACCGGACCGGCAGGTCGTCCACCATCGACACGAGCGTCGAACCCCGTTTGTGCGGGGCCCCCACCACTTCGAAGTCGGGGAACCTGGCAAGCAGTTCGCCGAAGATGACGGAGGCCTCCATGCGGGCGAGCGGCGCGCCGACGCAGATGTGCGGCCCGAAACCGAAGGCCACGTTGCGCTTCACCGGCCGGGTGATGTCGAACTCCTCGGAGCGCTCCCAGACGTCCTCGTCGCGATTCGCGCTCTGGTAGAGCATCACGACGTAATCGCCCCGGGCGATGGACTGCCCGCGGATCTCGGTGTCGGCCGTGGCGGACCGGCCGAAGGCGACGACCGGGCTGACCATGCGCAGCATCTCCTCGACGGCCGGAGCCATCAGCTCCGGCTCCCGGACGAGCATCGCCCGCTGGTCGGGGTGCTCGGACAGCAGCTGCAGGCCGCCGGTGACCAGCCCGCGGGTGGTCTCCGTACCCGCGCCCAGGAGTAGTTTGCAGAAGGTCAGCAGATTGACTTCGGAGAGAGGCTGTCCTCGGAAATCCCCGTGCACCAGGGCCGATACGACGTCGTCCTGTGGATCAGAACGTCGCAGCGCGCACAGTTCACGGAAGAACTCCATCAACTCGGCGATGTTGGCGGCATGTTCCGGCTCGGTTCGGGCGTCGGCCTGGAGCATCGCACTGTTGGTCCACCTCCAGAACTCCGGCCACCGGTCGCGGGGCACGCCGAGGAGTTCGGCGATCACATAGGTGGTGGCCGGAGCCGAAAGGGCCTCCACGGCGTTGCTGACCCCGTCGCCGTCGATCCCTTTGAGGAGGTCGCGGACGATCCGGCGGGCCTTGTCGGTCATGGCGGCGACGGCCTTCGGGGTGAAGGCCCCGGAGACGAGTCTGCGCAGCTCGGTGTGGTCCGGCGCGTCGCTCCGGATCATGTGGGAGGCGCCGGGCATGTGCGGGCCGTTGCCGTCGCGGTCGTGCGCGTCGGAGATCAGCGTGCCGCGCGTGGACGAGAAGAGGGTGGTGTCACGTCCGACGGCGCGCACCTCCTCGTACGTGGACAGGGCCCAGAAGCTGCCCGGCTCACACCAGTGCACGGGAGACTCGGCCCGCAGCCGCGCGTAGGTGGGATAGGGGTCGCCGGAGAAGAAGTCCGGGGCGGTCAGATCGGGCTGGAAGGCGGGGGCGGTCGTGATCGGCATGGCTGGCTCCAGCGGACGCGGTTCAGGAGGGCACGGCGGCGGATGCCCCGGTCACCAGGCGATGGGCTCTAGGCCCGCCTCGCGGCGGACGCCGTCGATATGCAGACGGACCGAGTCGTGGACGGACCTCAGCTTCCAGTCGAACTCGGACACGGCACGGCTGTTGTCGAAGACCTGTGCGTAACTGGGGGAGCGGTCCGGGTTCGCCGGGTACTCGATGGCCCCATCGGGAAGCAACTCTCCGAGCAGAGAGACGAGTTCTGCCATCGTCACGTTGTGTCCGCACGCGAGGTAGGTGTCGTGGCGGAGCGTCGGCCGGGTCAGGAGCTCGGTGAGCAGGGCGGTCAGGTCCTCGACCGCGATGACGTTGTCCCGGGCCTGCGGGCCGTACGGGGCGAGACCGGTCTCGCCCACGGCGAGCCGCTCGATCAGCCGGGACGGCCAGATGGTGCTGCCGGGGCCGAGGATCGAGGACGGCCTGACCTTCACCACCTCCATGCCGTGGACCTGTGCGTAGCGGTCGGCGACCGCCTCGTTGAGCGCCTTCATCCGGCCGTACATGCTGCGGGGTGCGAGCAGGTCGTCCTCGGTCACCGGCCGGTCGCCGTACAGATCCTGGGGGCCGTAGGTGCCCACCGTGCTGGCCAGCAGCAGCCGGCGCACCCCGGTGAGCCGCGCGGCCTCCAGCACGTTGGTGACACCCATGATGTTGATCTGCGAGGCGAGTAGGAAGTCGGAGAAGTCCGGTGACATCAGCGGGCCCATGACGTACGACAGGCAGGCCACCTCGGAGACCTCGTGGCGTTGCATCAGGTCGATCATCTGGTCGAGGCGCGTGATGTCACCGCGCGCGTACGTGATCGACTCACCGGCCCTGCTCTCCGCGTCGGCGGGGGCGGTCACGTCACAGGCCACCACCTGGTGCCCGGCGGCGGCGAGGGTGTGCACGAGCTCGCGGCCCACCAGGCCGGAACTTCCCAGAACAAGAATGGACATGTGCTGTCTCCCGATGACGGCGGGCCACGAGGCCCGCCGAGTGAGGCCGCTCAGGCGCGGACGATGGTCTGGTACTCGATGTATGCGTCGAAGCCCTCGGGGCCGCCCTCGCGGCCGAGTCCCGACTGCTTGAACCCGCCGAACGGCCCGAAGGGGTCCAGCGGAGAAGGAGAGTTGACTGCCACGGAGCCTGCCCGGAACCGTCCCGCGACCTGCTCCGCGCGGTCGGCGTCGCTGCTCCACACAGCGCCGGCCAAGCCGTAGTCGGAGTCGTTGGCGAGGGCCACGGCCTGGTCCTCGTCGTCGTAGGCGAGGACTGTGGCCACGGGGCCGAAGATCTCCTCGCGGGCGATGGCCATGTCCGGCGCGACCTCGTCGAAGAGCGTCGGCTCGACATACCAGCCGCGGTCCAGGCCCGCGCGGGAACCGCCGTGCACCAGCCGCGCTCCCTGCGAACGGCCCAGCGAGACGAGGCGTTCCACCCGGCCCCGCTGGCGCTCGGAGATCACCGGTCCGATCTGGGTGGCCGGGTCATCCGGGTCCCCGACCCGCAGCGCCGCGACCGCGTCCGCCAGGGCTTCCACGGTCTGCCGGTGACGTCGGCGGGGCACCAGGATGCGGCCCTGCGCCGCGCAGATCTGGCCGCTGTTGGCCATCGCCCCCATGACCAGTGCCTTGGCGATGTCGGCCGTCGGCTCCAGGTCGTCGAGGAGCAGCGCCGCCGACTTGCCCCCCAGCTCCAGCGTGCAGCGGCGCAGGTCGTGGCCGCACAGCTCGCCGATCCGGCGGCCTACGGAGGTGGAGCCCGTGAAGCTCACCTTGTCGACGTCCGGGTGGCGGATCAGGTGCTCGCTCACCTCGGCCGATGCTGGGAGGATGTTGAGGACCCCGGGCGGAAGTCCCGCCTCGAGGGCGCATTCCGCGAGCAACTGCGCGTGCAGCGGGGCCTCTTCCGAAGGCTTGAGGACGACGGTGGCGCCTGCGATCAACGCGGGGGCGAGCTTGAGGGCACTGATGAACAGCGGTGCGTTCCACGGCACGATGGCGACCACCACGCCGACGGGCCTTCGGTGCACCCGCAGGGTGCGGCCGCGTGAGCCGTCCCGGGTCTCGGCCCACGGATAGCGTTCGGCGAGTTCGGCGTATGCCGCGAACACCCCCTGCGTCTTGGCGATCTGGCCGGCCGGAAGGGAAGCGCGGGGCAGGCCGACCTCGGCCGTGAGTACGTCGACGAACGCGTCGGCGCGTGCCGTCACGGCATCAGCGAGGCGGCCGACGGCTGCCGTCCGCTCCTTGACGTCCAGGCCGGTCCAGCCGCCGTCGTCGAAGGCGCGCCGCGCCGCGGCGACCGCCCGGTCGGCGTCCGCGACCGAGGCGAGCGGCACACTGCCGATCCGCTCCTCGGTGGCGGGGGAGAACACCTCCAGGCGTTCCGTGCTCCCCGGGGCGGTCCACACACCGTCGATGAAGAACTTCTGATGGTCTTGCACGAAGAGATCCTCGCTTTCGCGGGTACGGCTCGGTCCCGGCGTGAGCGACGCTGCCGATACGGTGGGTGAAAGATAACTGTGCTGTCAGATATGGGTCAACGGTCAAGCTGTCTTTTATTGCATGAGAGTGTCAGCAGTCCGTTTTGTGGGTGAAAATCCTGGAGAAGTGAGAAGTCCAGCCTGCTTCATCCATTGCGACAGTGATGTCAGATGTATAGCTTGCCATGCAAGGAGACCCACATCCTCAGGAGGCAGTCATCAGCGACCACCAGCTCCGCCGGACAGCCGGGGGACTCGGCTGTTACGTCCTGCCCGGCGGCATCGACGACCCCCGTGAGGGGCTGGCGCAGGCCCGTGCGGCCGAGCGTCTGGGCCTGGACGCCGTATGGATCGGGGAGCGCTACGACACCAAGGACCTACCGTCCCTCGCGGGCGCCATCGGACAGATCACCTCGCGGGTGCGGATCGGGGCGGCCGTCACCCACACGGGGCTGCGCCACCCCATGGTCCTCGCGTCCATGGGGCAGACCCTGCAGTCGTTGACCGAGGGCCGGTTCGTCCTCGGGCTCGGCCGCTCGGCGAGCTGGCGATGGGACTCCTACGGCGTACCGGCACCGACCCTGCGCTCCCTCACCGACACGGCGGACATCCTGCGCCGTCTCTGGGCGGGCGAAACCGTCTCCTACGACGGACCCGCGGGCCGTTACCCGAGTCTCCGGCTGCCCCGGCGCCCCGCGGTCGAGCCGCCGCCCCTGCTGCTCGCCGCCGTCGGTCCGCGCACCCTCGATGTCGCCGGAACGGCCTACGACGGGGCGATCCTGCACCCGTTCCTGACCGTCGAAGGAGTGCGGGAATCGGTCCGGCGGGTGCGAATGGCCGCGGAGCGGGCCGGCCGGGATCCCGAGGCGGTGCGCTGCGTCGCCACGGTCGTCGTCGCGCCCGACGCTCCGCAGCCCGAGGAGGATCTGGCCGTCCGGGCCCGTGCCGCCGGCTACTTCTCCGTTCCCGGGCTGGGGGACGCACTGGTCCGCGCGAACGGCTGGGACGCCGCAGACCTGGCCCGCTACCGAGACCAGCCCGCTCTCACGGCACTCGGCCCGCTCCCGGCGGACAAGCACCTCACCCGAGACGAACTGATCGCCCTGTGCGCGGGCATGCCTGACCACTGGATTCCTGCCTCCGCGGTGCTCGGTGACACGGACGCCTGCGCGCGCAGGCTCGCCGAGTACAGGGCGGCCGGTGCCGACGAACTGATTCTGCACGGCATGGTCGGGGAGCAGGTCGGCGCACTGTCGGACCGGTACTCGACGGTGCGGGATGGGAGCACCGGTGCGCGGCGCTGAGGACGGGCAGGCGGACCCGGTCCTGCGGGCCCGCCTCGGGCCGTGGCTGGCGGAACGACTCGGTCCGGGCGTCCGCGACGTACGTGTGGGTGAGCCGCGTCCGCCCGGCGCCGGGCAGTCGAGCGACATCCTCGTCTTCGACGCGGAGTGGGAGCAGGACGGAATCCCCCGGAACGGCGCCTTCGTGATGAAGCGTCAGCCGCCCTCGGACCGGATCTTCCTGGAAGCCGACGTCCTGGACGAGTACCGGATCCTGCGCGCGCTCGCCGGTACCGGGGTGCCGGTGCCGAAGGTGATCGGAGCGGAGGAGGACCCCGCGGTGCTCGGGGCGCGCTTCTTCGTCATGGCCAGGGTGCCGGGGACCGTACCGACCGGGAAGCCGTCGATCCACACCGCCGGATGGCTGCCGACGCTCACGGCGGCCGAGCGGCACCATGTGTGGGGCTCCGCGCTGGACGCGATGGCAGCCGTGCACCGTACCGACTGGCGGCCCGCTCTCACCTTTCTGCCGGGTGCCGACGAGGCGCTGGAGAAGGGGGAGCCGGACCGCGGGGCGGTGGGCCGCAGGGTGCTCGCCGCGCATGTGGGCCGCCTCGGGCACTGGTACCGGTGGGCCACAGAAGGCCGGTCCTTCCCGGTCACCGACGCGGCATGGGAGTACCTGCGATCACGTCTCTCCGAGGTGCGGGGAAGCGAGCCGGTGCTGCTGTGGGGTGATGCCCGCCCCGGAAACATGATCTTCGGGGCGGATCTCTCGGCCGTCGCCGTCATCGACTGGGAGGTCGCCGCGATCGGGCCCGCGGAGATCGATGTGGCGCACTGGCTCGTCTTCGATGAATTCGCCACCCCGGAGGGGGCGGCACGGCTGCCGGGCTTCCCCGGCCGTGAGGCGATCATCGACCGGTACACGCGGTTGGCCGGCCGCACCCCGCTCTGCCTCGACTACTTCGAGGTGCTGCAGAGCTTCTTCCTCGCCACCACCCTGATCCGGCAGGCCGATCTGGGGGTGCGAGCGGGCCGCTTCCCCGCCGGCACCGACATGGGCCGCGGCAACGCCGTCACCCGGAGTCTCGCCCGGCGCCTGGGCCTTCCCGTGCCCGAGCTCTCGCCGGACTATCTGCGCCATCGCGCACCGCCCGGAGCAGCCTCGCGCTGAACAGCGCCCCAGCCGCTCCGGCAGGAAAGCCCGCACCACCCGTGAAGAACGCTCCGAGGGACAAGGACACCTGACGCATATGTCACACACCGTCATCGACGCCGGGACGGCCCTGCCGCCCGAAGGGCCCGTCCCGTGGAGGCACAACCCGGCCTGGGACACACCTGACGCGGAGGCGTTCGCCGAGCTGCTGGGAGCGCTGCGGCGCGTCCAGTCCACCGCCGCCTTCTGCGCGCCGCCCGCCGACCTCACCTCGGCACTCGTCGGTCCCCTGGAGGAGATCGCCGACCATCTCGCCGCGCACCGGGTCGGCGAGGACGAGCGCCTCGCCGGCGCGTCGGCCACCGGCGGCCCCGGCCACCCGCTGCTCATCCCGTACGAGATCGTCTCCTGCGAGGACAGCACCCTGCACGCCACCGTGGAGTTCGGTCCGGCACACGTCGGCGGCAACGGCGCCGTACACGGCGGCATGCTTCCGCTGCTCTTCGACGACGTGCTCGGCGTGTTCGTCGCGAGCCAGGGGGAGCACCGCTGCCGGACCGCCTACCTCCATGTCGACTACCGCAAGGTCACGCCCATCCACCGGCCTCTGCGGATCGACGCCGTCATCGACCGGACGGAGGGCCGCAAGACCTACGTCACGGGTCGTCTCCACGACGGGGAGTCCCTGCTCGCCGATGTCGAAGCCCTCTTCGTCCAGCTGCTCCCGGGCGCGCCGTGAACACGGGGCCGGCACCCGGCCCGCCGCAGTTCGGGCTGTACGTACCGCAGTTCCGTACGGACGTCGACACCATGAGGTCCCTGGCCGTCGCCGCCGACACCCACGGCTTCGACTCGTTCTGGCTCATGGACCACCTCCTGACTCCGGGCGCCCCGCCCACCGATGTCCTGGAGAGCTGGACGCTCCTGACCGCGCTCGCCACCGCGACCCGCCGGGTGCGCCTCGGCCACCTCGTCGGCTGCAACCCGCTGCGGCCGCCGGCGCTGCTGGCCAAGATGGCCGCGACCGTCGACCACATCTGCGGCGGCCGGCTCGACCTCGGCCTGGGCTGGGGCTCGGTCGACGAGGAGCTCACCGCCTTCGGGCTCGGCGACAGGTCCCGTAGCCGCAGATCGAGGGAGCTCGGGGAGACCCTGGAGATCCTGGCGAAGATGTGGACGGGCCAGCCCTTCGACCACACCGGTGAGGCATTCACACTGCGTGGTGCCTACGGGCTGCCCACCCCGGTGCAGGGCCGCATCCCGGTGCACATCGGCGGGGCGGGACGGACCCTGACGATGCCTCTGGTCGCCACGCACGCCGACTGGTGGAACTGCCCGGGATCCGCCCGCCACCTGCTCTCCCGGCTTGCACCCTTGCGCGGCGGCGCGCGCATCTCCGCCCAGTACGCCGTGGGGCTCGTCGCACCGGGTGCCGACCGGGCGCGCGTCGAGTCCGCCGTCGAACGGCGGATGCCCGAACAGTCGTGGGGGCGCCCCTTCGTCGGCACCCCGGGTGAACTGGTCGAGCTCTTCCACGCGGAGCGGGCCGCTGGTGTCGAACTGTTCGTCGTCCGCCTCCACGAACCGCGCAGTACGGCGGCCGTGGAGCTCTTCGCCCACGAGGTCGCCGCGAAGGTCCGGTCCCGTGCGGGCGGCGACGCACGAGTGGCGGACGGGATGCCCATGTCGAGCACGAGTACGAGGAGGACGCGATGACGACAGGCCGACGACTGGTGGTGTGTGCCAGCCACAGCCCCGGTATGGAGCGGGACACGGAGAAGGCGCAGGGCAGGGAGTTCCGCGACGGGCTCGCCCGGGCCCGCGAGGAGGTGGCGGCGTTCGATCCCGAGCTCGTCGTCCTCTTCGGCGGCGACCACCGCAGGGCCTTCCGCCACGTGGTCCCCGCTTTCGGAATCGCGCTGTCCGCAGGCGTCATGGCCGAGGCTGGGCATCCTGCGGCGACCCTGGATGTCCCCGGGGACATCGCCCGGGCGATGAGCGAGCACCTTCTGCGCTCGGGAATCGACGTCGCCGTGTGCCGGAAGATCGACCTCGACCACGCCTTCGCGCAACCGCTGCGCGACCTGCTCGGCGGCCTGGACCGGACGCCCGTGATCCCCCTGCCGGTCAACTGCGCGACCCCGCCGCTGCCCCCGGCCGAGCGGGCCCTCGCCTTCGGCCGCGCCGCGGGAACCTTCCTGGACGGCCTGACGGAACGGGTCCTCGTCATCGGAACCGGTGGTCTCTCCCACTCGCCGCCCAGCCTGGAGGTGGACACCTTCGAACTCGCCGACGAGGAACGCGCCCGGCTCATCGCCCAGGGCGCCGAGGCCGCCCGCAAGAAGATCAACCCCGAGTGGGACGCCGCGTTCCTGGAGGCTGTGGCCGCCTGGGACGAGCCCGCGCTCACCGTCCTGGCCGACGAGGCGACCGAGCGCGCCGGTGTGGGCGCCAACGAGGTGCGGACCTGGCTCGCTGCGGGCGCCACCGGCGGGGCGGGGCTCAGGACCCTGCGCTACCAGGTGGTCGAGGAGTGGATCACGGGCATGGCGGTCGCCGCGAGCACGTGAGATGACAGCGGGTCCCCGTCCGCGGGGACCCGCTCTGCGCTCAGCGTCGCTGCGGGGGCAGCTTCGCGGCCAGGTCCCGCAGGGCTCGGCGGTCGATCTTGAGCATCGACGTCAGCGGCAGCGCGTCGACGAGTTCCAGGCGGTCCGGCGCCTTGTAGTCGGCCAGCTGCCGTCGGCAGAACTCCCTCAACTCGGCCAGTCCTGGAGGTCGTCGGGGATCGGCCGGCACCGCGAACACGACGCCGATCTCCCCGATGACCGGCGCCGCCGACCCCACCACGGCCACCCGCGCGAGCTCCGGGTGCTCGCTCAGCACGTTCTCGACCTCCAGAGGGTGCACGTTGTACCCGCCGCGGATGTAGACGTCCGAGGAACGTCCCGTCAGGACCAGGTTTCCCTCCTCGGTGAACCGGCCGACGTCGCCCGTGCGCAGCCAGCCCCCGTCGTCCAGGGCGTCCGCCGTCCGCTCGGGATCGCGCCAGTACCCGCGCATCACCGCGGTCCCGCGCACCCGCACCGCGCCTGTTTCTCCCGCGGGCAGCGGGCGCTCCTCCTCGTCGACGACCAGAACCTCGACGCCGGACTGCGGGCGGCCCACCGTACGGAACTGCACCTCGGGCGGGTCAACCGGCTCCGTGCCGCTGATGCTGGGGGACTCCGTCATCGCGTACCGCACGACGAGAGGCACCCCGAGGGCCCTGTTGACGCGGCGTACCAGCTCGGGCGCGGCCGGGGCGGTGGCCGAGATCCCCAGGCGCAGGTGCGGCCACGGAGCCCGCGCGGAGTCCGGGAGCTCGAGCAGCTTGGTCCACTGGGTGGGCACGCCGCCCGCGACTGTGATCCGCTCGGTGCCCAGTATCTCCGCCATCTCCGCGGCCCTCCACGGCACTCTGCCGATGACGAGGGTCGTCCCCCACGCGAGCTGGTCCCAGACCTTCGCCATATAGCCGGCGTGCGCGAAGGGCGTCGCGACGAGCTTGCGGTCGAAGGGCGCGCTCATCACGCCCGAGGTCCACACCGCGGCCTCCAGGCCGGCGTGGTCGTACCAGGCGCCCTTGGGGGTGCCCGTCGTCCCGCTCGTCCAGATGATCACCGCGGGGTCCGCCCTGGTGAGCCCGGGAAGTGCGCGCGGACGCGCGTCTGTGTGCCGCGCGGTGTTCAACGCCTTTGCGGAGAGCACCGGTTGCGTGACCCCGGGGAGGCCGCCCTCCTCGTCCCGGATGACGAGCACCGGGCGGCAGCGGTCGAGGACGGCGCGCGTCTCGCGCGGGCCGAGGCGGGTGTTGAGCCCGGTGACGACGGCGCCCAGGCGCACCACCGCCGCGTAGGCCACCGCGTAGGCGGCGCCCGAGGGCAGCATGAGCGCGACGACGTCGCCCCGCACCACACCGCGCGCGGCCAGCTCGCCGGCGACCGCGTCCGCCTGTCGGTTCCACTCGGCGAAGCTGATCCGCTCGCCGCCGTCCACATAGGCCTCGCGGGAGCCGAACTGCGAGGCCGCGGCGGCCAGCGCCTCACCGAGGGAGGCGTACGAGCCGCACAGCACTGGCGCCGGGAGTTGAGGGGAGTCCGTCATCCCGACAATCTATCTAACTAGTGCGTCATTTGTGGAGAGGTCCTGCCTTAGAAAAACGCTGCTGATGCGCATGACTCTTGCCCGAGCGTCGTGCGCCTGGTTATTTTCTGACGCTGTGTGTTTTTCTCCTGGAGGGAAATGTCATGCCAACCGGCTCCGCACCCCCGCAGTACCGCGAGCTGATCGCGGCCCGGCTCGACCGCCTCCCCCATGGCCCGTTCCACCGTCGCGTGCTGATCTGCGCGGTCGTCGTCTTCCTCTTCGAGGTCGGCGACCAGACGGCCGCGGGCATGGTCGCCCCCTTGCTGCCCGAGCGGCTCCACACGAACCTCGACGGTGTCGCCTTCGTCATCTCCTCGATGTACCTCGGTCTCCTCGTCGGCTCGGTCATCGCAGGGCGGGGCGACCGGCACGGCCGACGGCAGATGCTCACCTGGGGCATCGTCCTGATGTCGGTCTTCTCCGGCCTCAGTGCCCTCTCGGTCAACGTGCCGATGCTCGTGGGGATACGCTTCATCGCCGGGATCGGCCTCGGGCTCACCTACATCAGCATGATTGTCTACCTCACCGAGGTGTTCGCCCCGCGCCGCCGGGCGTTCGGCCTCGGCCTCGGGATCGGCTGCGGCGCCGTCGGCTCGATCGGGCTGACCCACCTCGCGCGCGCTGTGATCCCGATGGGCGAGAACGGCTGGCGCGTGATCTTCGCCGTCGGCATCCTCGGGCTGATCGCGCTGCCCACGATCCGCGCGATCCCCGAGTCCCCGCGCTGGCTCGCCGCCGAGGGCCGCGAGGACGAGGCGGAGGCGGTGCTCGGTGCCATCGAGCGCGACCTCGAACGGCGGAAGGGAGCCCCGCTCCCCGTCCCGGTGCCCACACCACTCGATGGGCCGGAGACGGAGGGGAACGGCAGGCCCGGCGAACTCTTCCGGGGGCGGCTGCTGTTCGGGATGGTCATGGTGATGATCGTGTGGGTCTGCCACTCGCTCGGCATGCAGATCATGAACAGCTGGACACCGACCCTGCTCGGCATGCGCGGTTTCACCCCGGACGAGGCGTTGTCGATGTCCTCGACGATGCTCTACGGCGCGGTGTGCGGCTCGGCCGTCACGGTCCTGCTCGGGCACCGCTTCCCACGCCGCGCGGGCATCGTCGGCTTCATGTCGGTGGCCGCCGTCGCCATGGCCGTCTTCGGGCTCTCGACGAACCAGGCCGCGATCGTCCTCGCGGGCGTGGTCGTCCAGTTCACCGTGGGTACGGGGCTGCCGTTGATCGCCGTGTACGCCGCCGAGCAGTTCCCCACCGACCTGCGCGCGCGTGGCAGCGGCATCGGCTACTCGGTCGGACGCCTCACCAATGTCATCGCGCCGTTCACCATCGCGGGCGTTCTCGGGGCGCTCGGGACCAACGCCATCGGGTGGCTGGGCTTCCTCACCTGGGGTCTCATCTCGGTCGCCGTCCTCGTGCTCGGTGGGCGCAGCGCGACGGGGATCCGCAAGCCGGCGCCCGCCGCCGAACCGGAGACCCCGGCGCCGGTCGGCTGAGTGCGCGCCGACGCGTGTGCGCGGGCCGGAAGGGTTTCCTTCCGGCCCACGCACACGCGTCCTCCGACGGTCAGTCGCTGGACGGCAGCGGCTTGGCGGTCTTCTGCGCGAGGGCGAGGGCCCCGAGCGACAAGGAGCCTGCCCCCGCGTGGGTGACGAGGAGTTCGACGCTCCCGTTCGGGTCCGTGTACCGCTTGCCGAGGGCGCTGCCCCCGGAGAGGTCGGAGGAGGAGACGAGCCCCTCGGCGGGCGTCGCGGTCAGGTCGATCATCGGGTGACCGCCGCAGCGGACCTCCGGGTCGCCGGCCGCGCGGACGACGATGACCTCTGTCTGGCAGCACTGGCTGCGCAGTCGGACTCCGGGCTTCAGCACTGGTTCTCTCCGTTCTCCGCCGTGGCGACGAATCCCACGACGATGTCCTTGCGAAGGATCTTCCCGGTGGCCGTCGTCGGCAGTTCTTCCCGGAAGACGATGTGGTCGGGGGTGCGTGAACCGCGCAGTCGCGCGCGGACGTAGGCGCGTAGCTCCTCCGCCTGCCCCACGGCCCCCGGAGCGGGCACCACGGCGGCGAGGATCGCCTGGCCCCATTGCTCGTCCGGCACCCCGACGACAACGACGGAGCTCACTTCCGGGTGCTCCACCAGGACGTCCTCGATCTCGGCCGGGGCGATGTTCTCGCCGCCGCGGATGATGGTGTCGTCCGTGCGTCCGACGACGAACAGATAGCCCTCCGCGTCCTGGTGGGCGAGGTCACGGGTGGGGAACCAGCCGTCCGCGTCCAGAGCCGATCCCGTGCCGAGGTACTCGCCGGAGATCTGCGGGCCCCGCACCCACAGTTCGCCCTGCTCCCCGACGGCGGCCGGCGAGCCGTCCGGCCGGCGTACGACGGCCTCGACCCCCGGCACCGGCTGCCCGATCGAGCCGAGCCTCGCCCGCACGGCGTGATCGTCGCTCTCCAGCGCGGCCCGGTGGTCCTCGGGGCCCAGCAGGGCGATGGTCGAGCTGGTCTCGGTCAGCCCGTACGCGTTGACGAAACCCACGTCGGGCAGCGCCTGCAGCGCGGCCTCCAGCAAGGGACGCGGCATGCGGGCACCACCGTACGAGAGGGACCTGAGGGTGGGGATCACGGCGGGAGCCCCGTCCAGGTGGCGGACGATGCGCTCCAGCATGGTGGGCACCACCATCGCGGACGTCGCCCCCTCACCGCGGGCGAGGCCGAGCCAGCGGCCGGGCTCGAAGTCCGGCAGGTACACCAGGCGGCGGCCCGCGTACAGGTTGGTCAGCACCGTACCTGTGCCGGCGACGTGGTACGGCGGCACGCTGATGAGGGCCGCGTCGCTCCCGTCGGCCGAGTCGAACTCGACGGTGCCCATCACGTAGCTCAGCAGATGGCTGTGGCGCAGCACGACACCCTTGGGCGCGGAGGTGGTCCCGCTGGTGAACAGAACCACCGCGGGATCATCGGCGTCGACATCGGCCGCGGGCAAGGGGTCCCTGGCCCGCGCGACGGTCAGGTCCCGGAACTCGTCCAGCGCCAGGACCGGGGCCCCGGCGTCGGCCACCGCGGGGAGATACCGCGGGTCGGCGATGACGACCGCGCCCTCGATGCGGCGGATCAGTGACGTCAGCTGTTCCTTGCCGAGCCGGTAGTTGAGCGGTGAGAACGGGATGCCCGCGTGGGCCGCGGCGAACAGCATCGTGGCCTGTTCGATTCCGGACCCGGCGAGGAAGACGGCATGGCGGGCGCCGTGGTCGCGCAGGACGCTTCCGGCGCCGGCGACCGACTCGGTGAACTGCTCACAGGTCAGGGTCACGTCGTCGGCGGTGACCACCGGCCGGCCGGGATGGCCGGCGAGGGCCATCTCGAGGATCAGCGAAATGCTCATGGTGAGGTCGTCCGATCGCGGCTGCTCGAAACGGGGTGGTGAGGACGGGCGGGTGGCACGGCCGTCACTTCGGTCCGAAGCGCAGCGCTCCGTCGAGGCGGATGACCTCACCGTTGAGGTAGTCGTTGGAGGCGATGTGCGCCACGAGCGCGGCGTACTCGGAGGGGCTTCCCATACGCTGCGGGAAGGGGACCCCTGAGCCCCAGCGCTGCTCGGCCGTCTCGCGGTCCATACGGAACGCGGGGGTGAAGAAGGTGCCGGGCGCGATGGCCATGACCCGTACACCCGCCTTGGTGAGGTCGCGGGCGGCAGGAAGGGTCAGGCCGACGACGCCGGCCTTGGCGGCGGCGTACGCGGTCTGGCCGATCTGGCCCTCATAGGCGGCGATGCTCGCCGTATTGACCACGACACCCCGGTTGCCCGCCTCGTCGGCGGGGTTCGCCGCCATCGCCGCCGCGGTCAGCCGCAGCACGTTGAACGTGCCGTTGAGGAACAGGTTGATATACCACTGGAACTGCTCGAAGGAGGCGGGTTCGCCATCCTTGCCCACGACGCGGGAGGCACCCGCCGCGCCGCCGTGGGCGTTGACCGTGATGCCCAGCGGGGCCATCTCCTGGGCCGCCGCGATCGCGCCGCGCACGCTCTCCTCGTCCAGGACGTCCGTGCGGACGTAGGTGGCCCGGTCGCCCAGATCCGCCGCGAGGGCCTTACCCCGGTCGTCGTCCAGGTCCGCGACGACGACGGCTGTGCCCTCGGCCGCGAGCCTGCGGACCGTGGCCTCGCCGAGCCCGCCGGCGCCGCCAGTCACGAGTGCCGATACCCGGCTGATGTCCATGTCGGAATTCCTCTCCCGCGCCCGAGACGCTAAATGACAGAGCTGTCAGAAATATGGAAACACGTTGATCGCGTGGTGTACAGGGGTGTAACAGGAACAGGTGTTATTCACTGTTTTGTTACCCCGCCACGTGGGTTTTGTTACCCCGCCACGTGGACCGTATCGAAATGTCGAAGGTGTCAGATGAGTGGTACGGCAAGGTGGCTGAAGAACCCCCGGCGCACACTGAAGACCAGCAGGTCGATGATCTGCTCCTCGGCCATGGGAATCTCGGTCTCCTCGCGCAGGGCCTCCGGCACGCGGGTCAGCAGGGCGCGGAACAGCAGTGTTCCTGCAAGCGGATCGAAGGGGTAGTCACGCCGCGCGGAGGTCAGCACCTCCAGCAGTGCCTGGTCCAGTACCCCCTGGGCGTGTGCCCCCAGCGCGACGATCACCCCGCCCTCCGCCAGCCGCTCCGACCACACGTCCACCGATCCGCGGTAGTGGTCCAGGAAGCGCACGAAGTCCCGCAGCCACGGGCGCAGCGCCGCGTCGTCGAAGACGTCGACCCGGCGCAGCCGGCCGGCCAGTTCGACCGTCGCGGCCGTCGCCTCGACACACACGGTGTGCAGCAGGTCCTGCTTCTCGTGGAAGTACTTGTAGAAGGTGCCGCGCGCGAGGCCTGCCGCCGCCACGATGTCGTCGACGTTCGTCCGGTGGTAGCCCTTCGCGGCGAACTGCTGCGCCGCCGCCGCCACCAGCCGCTCGACCGTCGCGACCGCACGCGGGCTGAGGCCGCGCACCCGCGTGCGCAGCGAGAGCGCCTCGCACTCGGGCGGCGGGGGAACGGCCGGCGTGTACGGCGTGACGGGGGAGAGGAAGGGGAGCAGCACCTCGGTCGGGGTGTGCGGGAACAGCACCAGTTGGAGGAAGACAGACAGGGCCTGCGTCAGCTCCTGGCCGCCGGCCTCGTACACCCGGCCGGTGTGCCGGTACAGGTGCAGCCGGTGGACCACCGCGGTCATTGCCACGGCGGCGGACTCCGGGTCCACGCCGGACACGTCGGCGGCCTCCAGCCGCGCGGCCATGCGGTGGTTGTAGCCCTCGACGAAGTGGATGACCTCGGGCTGCACCGCGGGGTCGGCCGAGGCCACCAGGGACCACTGCACGAACATCGTCCGGTACTTGTCGAAGACCCAGCTCCACTCGCCCAGCCACCAGTTGAGGTTGTCGAAGCCGATCTCGGTGGGTCCGAGCTCGCCGATCCGCCGTGCGACCCGCACCAGGGCGCGGGCACACTCGTCCATGAGTTCCAGGAAGATCTGGTCCTTGCCCGGGAAGTACTGGTAGAGCGTGGCACGAGAGACTCCGGCGGCGCGTGCGATCGCCTCGACGGAGGTGTGGTGGAGGCCGAGCTCGTCGAAGAGGCCCAGTGAGGCGTCGACGATCCTGCGCCGGGTGTGGGCGCCCCTGGCACCCACCTCGGGACTGGTCGGACCGTAGCTGGTGCGGCGGACGGCGGACCCCGGGCCGGGCAGGGTGGGTGCCCGGAGCCCTCTGCCGGGGCCGGGTGGGCCCGCCGGTGTCGATGTCGGCATCGCGGCCTAGGTGCCGGACGGTACGACGAAGTCGGCGCTGCCGCTGATGGCGACGCCGCCGGTCTGCCGTGCACAGGTCAGCGCGACGGTGACCAGTTGCGCACCGTCATCGGACGGCTGGACCTCGGTGACCTCGCCGGAGCAGCTCAGCACGTCATCGGGCCACACCTGTTCGCGGAATCGCACCTGGAACCGCCGCACTCCGCGCGCGCCGAGCCAGTCGGTGGCGAAGGTGGCGAGGAGCGCCGCCTGGTGCATGCCCTGGGAGAAGACCGAGGGGTACCCGGCCGCGCGGGCCTGCCGGTCGTCGTAGTGCATCGGGTTCAGGTCTCCCGACGCCCCCGAGTAGCGGACGAACATCTGGGTGGTCAGCGGGCCGAATTCGCGGGGCCCGGCCTTGGTGCCGACGACGATCGTCTCCGTGCTCTCACTCATGGCCTGCCTCCTTCGGTGCTGTCTCGATAAGGGTCGCCCGTGCCTCGGCGAGCAACTCGCCTGCGGTCGAGCGGAATTCGGTGACGACCACCGCGAAGCGCATCTCGCCGCCGCGGCGCCCGGCCTTCGAGTACCGCTCCACGAGCCTTTCCCGTGCCACCAGCACGGCACCGGCCTCGGGCGGTGGGCCGTGGAAGACGTACTCCTGCTCGCCGTGGAGCAGCCGGGCCCGGACGAAGCCGGTGTCGATCCGGCCGCCCTCGGGGGCCCAGCGCACGGCCGAGGTCAGGAAGGTCGGCGGGATCACCGCGTCCGCACCCTGGTAGGAGGGGTTGTCGGACTGCATGGCGGTCGCGAACTCGCGGATCTTGCCCTGCTCCACGCGGACTTCGTACGGCGTGGCGCTCGCGCCGACCGCGGTGGGTTCCGCGGATGACGTGGTCATGTGTCTCACCTCTTGATGTGTTCGGGTGCGCCCGGGGGTACCGGCCGCGCGGTGTCCGGAGACAAGGAGTCGGACGGGTGGGCTTCGGTCCCGGCGGGACTTCGCTGACACGGCCTAGAGAACGGCTCCCGCCACCTTCAGATCGATGATCTCCTCCATGGACAGGCCCAGTTCCTGCAGCACCTCGTCCGTGTGTTCACCGTGCTCGGGGGCCCTGCGCACCGTGCCGGGACGCTCGTCGAACTGCACGGGCGCGGAGACCAGCTTGAAGTCCTTGCCGCTCGCGTCCGTCACGTCGGCGATGATGTCGTTGGCGAGGATCTGCTGATCGGTCACCACTTCGCGGGGGCGCTGCACAGGGGCCCAGGCGCCGTTGATGTGCTGGAGGATCTTTCGCCACTCGGCGAGGGTCTTCTTCGCGAAGCCGGTGGCGAGCGCTTCGGTGCAGCCGGCGGTGTTCGCCATGCGCTTGGCGTGGCTGTCGAAGCGCGGGTCGTCGATGAGTTCGGGGCTGCCGAGGACGTGCATGAGCTCGGGCCAGAAGCGGTCGCTCTCCATCATGACGATCGCGATGTAGCGCCCGTCCGCGGTGCGGTAGCTGTTCACCATGGGGTTGGCCGGACGGTCGGGCGTCGACTTGGGCATCTCGTCGATCGCGAAGGCGTGGGCTCCCGCGATGGTGGCGCCCATGGCCCAGGCGCCCATGGCCAGCAGCGAGCCGTCGACGGTGAGCGCCTCGCCGGTGCGCTCGCGGTGCAGCAGCGCGGAGGAGACCGCCCCGGCCAGGGTGAGTCCGCCCATGACGTCGCCGAACGCCGGGCCCGGCATGGTCACCGGGTAGCCCAGGGCGACCGGGCTGACGTTCTCGGCGGCTCCGCTGCGGGCCCAGAAGGAGGTCAGGTCGTAGCCGCCCAGCTCGCTCTCCGGTCCCCGCTGTCCGGCGGCGGAGCCCCGGACGTAGACGATGCGGTCGTTGTGCGCGCGCACGTCCTCGACATCGATGCCGAGCTTTTTGCGCGCCGCGGGGCGGAAGTTGGTGAGAAAGACGTCGGCCTCGGCGACCAGCTTCATCAGTGTGGCGTGTCCCTGTGGGGACTTGAGGTCGAGGCCCACACTGCGCTTGCCCCGGTTGGGCAGCTCGAACATGTGGTTGACGCCACCGGCGGGGACCAGGCCCGACGTCACCAGACCGCGCTGGGGGTCGCCGGACTCCGGGTGCTCGATCTTGATGACGTCTGCGCCCCACTCGGTGAGGATGGCGCCGGCCACCGGTACGTAGGTCCAGGCGGCCACTTCCACGACCCGGATACCACTCATGACTTCGGCCATGGCACGACTCCTTCCGCTGCGCCCGAATCCGGCCGCCCTGCGGGGCGGCCCGATCGGTGGCAACCTGTCGACTGTCAGAAAATCTGACGCTGTGTACATTATGACGCTCGGCCCTGGCTGTCGATAGGCGAGGGAACGAGCGAGAGGCGCGGGCTCTTCTGACGCTTCCGTCCTTCGCGGGCCGTAAGGCGGCGCACGGACGTCCGTGACTCGTGATGTTCATACACGACTGTCAGAGAGTGGTCCATAGGAGCGGCGGGACTGGGACGTGAAACCTCCCCGGACTCCGACGTAAGGCGACTAAATCGCGTGTTTACGGGGTTAAGAAGCTCCCGACTATTTCGTGACGCCACCATCAGATGTTACGGTCCGAGCGGCTGGTGACACGGAGGTCTCAACGAGTTGGCCCACCGGGTCCACCAGGCCGACGACGGCACCTGGTGCCGCAGTTGATCCCGGAGGAAACCCATGTCAGAACAGCCGGGCCGCATACTTCCGGAGGTAACGGAGGAATCGAGAGCGTTCTGGACCGGTGGTTTCGAGGGCAAGCTCCTCATCCACCACTGCGAGTCCTGCGGACGCTGGTTCCACCCCCCGGTCGGCGCCTGTTTTCGCTGTCGCAGCCGTGAGGTCGGACCGAAGGCCGTCTCCGGACGCGCCAAGGTCGCGGCGTACACGGTCAACCACCATCCCTGGCTGCCGGCGTTCCCCCCGCCCTATGTCATCGCCGCCGTCGAACTGGACGACGAGCCGGATGTCCGGCTCACCACCTGTCTGGTCGACTGCGACATCGCCCGCGTCGAGGTGGGGATGCCCGTCGAGGTGGTCTTCGACGAGCAGGACGACGTGGCCCTTCCCTTCTTCAGGCCGGTGAGCGCATGACCTTCGTCGAAGACCGCGCTGTCATCACCGGTGTCGGACAGTCGCAGATCGGCCGCAGGATCGGACGCAGCGGGATCGATCTCGCGCTGGAGGCCGCCGAGCGGGCCGTGCACCACTCCGGCCTCGACTGGGACGCCATCGACGGGGTCGCGAGCTACCCCGGCCCGGTCGCCGCGGAGGCCGGCTTCGTCGGCGCCACCACCCACGACGTGCGGGACGCCCTCGGGCTGCGCACCCGCTGGCACACCAGCTCCGTGGAGACGTCGGGCCAGATCGGCACACTGCTGGACGCCGCCGCGGCCGTCGCCACCGGCCGTGCCACGCACGTGCTGTGCTTCCGGTCGGTGTGCGAGGCCACGGCACAGGCCGGGGGCAGGGCCTCGGCCCTCGCGGACAAGGCCCGACGGGCCTCAGGCCACGGCGAGTTCCGGATGCCCTTCGGGGCGGCCTCGCCCGCCAACTGGATCGCCATGTACGCCCAGCGCTACATGCACGATTTCGGCCTCACCAGGGAGCAGATCGGCAAGCTGGTGATCAACTCCCGCACCAACGCGGGCCGCAATCCGGACGCGATCTACCGGCAGCCGATGACCATGGACGACTATCTCGGCGCCCGGCTCATCTCCTGGCCGCTCGGCCTGTACGACTGCGACGTGCCCTGCGACGGCGCGACAGCGGTGATCCTCTCCCGCCGGGAGGAGAGCGGCGGTCTCGCGCAGACACCGATCGCCATCGAGGCGGCCGGATCCGCGCTGTACTCCCGTCACTCCTGGGACCAGCGGCCGGACCTGACCACCATGGCCGCCCACGACGCCGCCTCCGCCATGTGGGACACCACCGACCTCACACCGGCCGATGTGGACCTCGCGACGCTCTACGACGGCTTCAGCTATCTGACCACGCAGTGGATCGAGGCCCTGGGCTTCGCCGAGCACGGCAAGGTCGGGCCGTTCCTCGACGACACCGACCGCTACCGGCTGGAGGGCAGCCTGCCCATCAACCCGCACGGCGGTCAGCTGTCGGCCGGCCGTCTGCACGGCTACGGCTTTCTGCACGAAGCGTGCGTCCAGCTCTGGGGCCAGGCGGGCGACCGGCAGGCACCCAAGGACCTGGCCGTCGCCGCCGTCGGTATCGGCGGCGGCCCCGAAGCCGGCTGTCTCCTGCTGCGCAGGGACAGCTGACCGCGCCGGAGCCGCACCGCGGCCCCGTACCACGCATCATCGCGCGCGGCCCCGAGCCGCGCCGTCCCGACGGGGCAGGCCCCGCCGAGGCTCCAGTTTGGAGGAAACATGCCGCTTCAGGACCACATGCAACTGATCTCGGTGGACGACCACCTGATCGAGCCCCCGTCCCTGTGGACAGACCGGCTGCCGAAGAAGTTCGTCGACGCCGGCCCCCGCATCGTCGAGAAGGACATGAGCAACGAGACCGGGGACGAGGGCCTGTCCTCAGTACTCCTCACCGCGGCCCGGCACGGGGAGCAGGGCAAGAAGCGCCTCGCCGAGGTCTGGCAGTACGAGGGTCGCATCTACCCGAACATCGGGCTCAACGCCGTGGCCGGCAAGCGGCCCCAGGAGTACGGGATGGACCCCACCCGCTACACCGACATGCTGCCCGGCTGCTACGACGTGAACGCCCGCATCGCCGACATGGACGTCGACGGCGTCCAGGCCGCCCTGTGCTTCCCGTCCTTCCCCCGGTTCTCCGGCACGGTGTTCCTGGAGGGCAAGGACAAGGAGCTTGCGCTGCTGTCGGTCCAGGCCTGGAACGACTTCCAGCTCGACGAGTGGGCCGCCGCGTACCCGGACCGCATCATCCCCATGATCATTCTGCCGCTGTGGGACCCGGAGGCCGCGGCACGGGAGATCTACCGGTGTGCGGCCAAGGGCGCCCGGGCGATCACCTTCCCGGAGAACACGGTCGGCCTCGGCCTGCCCTCGTTCTACACCGACCACTGGGACCCGGTCTTCCGGGCCGCGCAGGAGACCGGGATGCCGTTGTGCATGCACTTCGGCTCCTCGGGCAAGCCGCCGATCACCTCCCCGGAGGCCCCGATGGCGGTCATGATCTCGCTGTTCGGCACCAACTCGATGGACGCGACGGCCGACCTGCTGTTCTCCCAGGTGTTCCACAAGTTCCCCGAGTTGAAGATCGCCCTGTCCGAGGGCGGCATCGGCTGGGTGCCCTACCTGCTGGAGCGCATCGACCTCACCTGGGAGAAGCACCGCTGGTACCAGAACGTCGACAAGAAGGTCCGCCCCTCGGACCTGTGGCGCAAGCACTTCTACGGCTGCTTCATCGACGACCTGGAGGGCGTCGTCCGGCGCGAGAAGGTCGGCATCGACAACATCATGTGGGAGTGCGACTACCCGCACTCGGACTCCAACTGGCCCAAGAGCCGTAGTTACGTCACCGAATTGATGGAGGGCGTACCGGACGACGAGGTGCACAAGATGGTCGAGTGGAATGCCAGGCGCGTATTCAACTTCCCCCGTGCCGAATGATCGTGAAGGGGAACAATAAGTCCCTCGGCTGACCGATGTGACTGACCGATGGCTGACCTGTTTGGCTGATCGCTCCGGCTGACCGCCCCCGGTCGGCCCGTCAGCCAAAAAATGCATCCGCGTGCACGGTGAAGAATTCCGCATGGAATGAAACACTCGCCGCGGGTGCATTTTTTATTTTCCCTGCGAGTAATTGCGTTCTGTGGGACGGGTCATTAGATTTCCGCGTATGGCCGATCAGAAGAAGACCACCGAAGAAGCCGCCGGCACGGCCGGGTTGGACGCCGCAACCCTCTCCCGCTGGATGGACAAGAAGTCCCTGCCGGGTGCGGGGGAGCTCGCCGGGATCAAGCCCCTTTCCGGGGGTTCGCAGAATGAGCTGTACGAGATAAGCCGCGGCGGCAGCTCCCTCGCGCTGCGTCGCCCGAGCCGTGCGACACCCGGCCAGGCGAAGGTCCTGATGCGTGAGGCGCGGCTGCTGAAGGCCATCGCCGACACCGACGTCCCCCACGCCCGGCTGCTGGCCGCCAGCGACGGCGCTGACGTCCTCGACAGGCCCTTCTACCTCATGGAGCTCGTCGACGGCTGGAGCCCCATGCAGGGTGGCTGGGCGGCTCCCTTCGACACCGGCCTCGGGGCGCGTGCCGGACTGGCCCGCGAGCTCGTCGACGGCGCCGCCAGGATGGCCCGCGTCGACTGGAAGGCCGTCGGTCTCGAAGGCTTCGGCAAACCGGACGGCTTCCTCGACCGCCAGGTCGACCGCTGGCTCTCCCACCTGTCCGGCTTCGGCTTCCGCGAACTGCCCGGGCTCGACGAGGCCGCCGCCTGGCTGCGCGCCCACCGTCCCGCCTCCTTCCGGCCCGGCATCATGCACGGCGACTACCAGTTCGCCAACGTCATGTTCCGGAACGGTGCCCCTGCCGAGCTCGCCGCGATCATCGACTGGGAGATGGCCACCATCGGTGACCCGTTGCTCGACCTCGGGTGGGTCCTGGTGGCCTGGCCGCCCGAGGGCGACGACATGACGGAGTCCCGCTACCTCGACTACGCGGGCATGCCTCCCAGGGACGACCTGCTGGAGCACTACGCCTCGGTCAGCGGACTGGACGTCACCGAGATCGACTACTACGTGGTGCTCGCCCGCTTCAAGCTGGCCATCGTGCTCGAGGCCAGCGTCGCCCGCTACGCCAAGGGCGAGGCCGACGAGCGGGTCGCGCGGTTCGGGCCGATGGTCCTCGAACTCATGCGCAAGGCCGCGGAACTGACCCGCACGACCGACCGCCGCTGACGCACGCAGCCAGCCGCCTCCCGGCTGTCCCGCGGGCCGACGGGGAGAAGGCGACCGGCCCCGGAGCGTCGCGGCACGGGCGCACCGCCACACCACCGCCGCACCACAGCCACACCGAAGAGGAGCCGACATGTCCTGGGACTTCGAGACGGACCGCACGTTCCAGCAGAAGCTGGACTGGGCCGAGGGGTTCGTCCGCGAGGAGATCGAACCGCTGGACCTGGTCTGGCCGCACGACAACTACAAGCCGCTCGACGACGAGCACCGCAAGATCGTCGACCCGCTCAAGCAGAAGGTGCGCGAGCAGCAGCTGTGGGCCTGCCATCTGGAGCCGGCCCTCGGCGGGCAGGGGTACGGCCAGGTGAAACTGGCCCTGCTCAACGAGATTCTGGGCCGTTCCACCTGGGCCCCTGTCATCTTCGGCACCCAGGCGCCCGACACCGGGAACGCGGAGATCCTCGCCCACTTCGGCACCGAGGAGCAGAAGCGCGCCTACCTCCGGCCGCTGCTCGACGGCGAGATCTTCTCCTGCTACTCGATGACCGAGCCGCAGGGCGGGGCCGACGTGTCCGGCTTCGGGACGACCGCCGTGCGCGACGGCGACGAATGGGTCATCAGTGGCCGGAAGTTCTTCTCCTCCAACGCCCGCTACGCCACCTTCTGCATCGTCATGGCGTACACGGACAGGGAGGCCGGCCCGCACGGCGGCATGTCCATGTTCCTGGTGCCCACCGACACCCCGGGACTGACCATCGAGCGCAATCTCGCCCTGATACACGAACCGGCGGAGGAGGGATCCGAGGGCTACCTCCACTACGACGACGTCCGGGTCCCCGCGACGGCCCTGCTGGGGGAGGAGGGCAAGGCGTTCGAGGTCGCCCAGGTCCGCCTCGGCGGCGGCCGGGTCCACCATGCGATGCGCACCGTGGGGCTGGCCCAGCGTGCCCTGGACATGATGTGCGAGCGGGCGCTGTCGCGCACCACCCGTGGCCGGCTGCTCGCGGAGCGGGAGACGGTGCAGGCGTACGTCGCCGAGTCCTACGCGCAACTCACCCAGTTCCGGCTGTTCGTCCTGCAGACCGCCTGGAAGATCGAGAAGACGCAGGACTACGCGCAGTGCCGCAAGGACATCAGCGCGATCAAGTTCCTCACGCCCAAGGTGCTGCACGACATCGTGCAGCGGGCCATCCAGGTCCACGGCGCGCTCGGCGTCACCCAGGACACCCCGCTCGCCAAGATGTGGGTGACCGCACCGGTGATGGGCCTGGTGGACGGCCCGACCGAGGTGCATCTGCGACAGGTGGCCCGGCAGGTCCTCAAGGAGTACCGGCCGACGGAGGGGATGTGGCCCACCGACCACATCCCCTCGAAGATCGGGGCGGCCCGCACGAAGCTCGGCGTCGCCTGACAGCTGCGCGGAAGGGAGGAGGTGCCTCGGCCGGGCGGCCTACGGAATGCCGCCGTCCGAGCGCACCACTGTGCCCGAGGTGTAAGAGGCGGCGTCACTGGCCAGGAACAGTGCGGCGCCGACGATCTCGTCGGGACGGCCGATCCGCTTCAGGTGGAGACGCTCGGACATCCGCATCGTCTGGTCCATGTCCCAGGCGGCGCTGACATCCGTCAGATACTGGCCGGGCATCAGGGTGTTGACGCGGACCTCGGGGCCCAGCAGCTCGGCGAAACCCTCGGTCATGGCGTTGAGGCCGCTCTTCGCCGCGGCGTACGGGATGATCGAGCCCGTGGGGCGGAGCGATCCGGTGCTGCTGACGTTGATCACGCTGCCGGAACCCTGTTCCTTCATCCGCGTGCCGACGAGCTGGGTGAGCCGGAACGGGCCCTTCAGGTTGAGGCCGAGGACGGAGTCGTACATCTTCTCCGTCACGTCTGCGATGTCGTCGTACACGGGTGACATACCTGCGTTGTTCACGAGGACGTCCACGGTGCCGAAGCGCTCGTAGGCGGCGTCGACGAGGCCGGGTATCTCGTCCCAGCGGCCCATGTGGCAAGCGTAGGCGAGGGCGTCGCGGCCGGTCGTCTCCTTGATCTCGGCGACCACCTCCTGGCACTTGTCGAGCTTCCGGCTGGCCACGACGACGTCCGCGCCCGCCTGCGCGAACGCCAGGCTCATCCGGCGGCCGAGCCCTCGGCTCCCGCCCGTGATCAGTGCGACCTTTCCGGTGAGACCGAACAGGCTGAAGGGATAGGGAACACCGCCCTCGGTGTCCGGGACGGGCTGATCGCTGCTGGAATTCATGAAGTTTCCCTCGAATCGGAATCGGGTTGCTCGCGGAGATGAACGATAGGACAGAGAAGGCCGTTGTCACAGGGGCCGGCCGTGCCGCCCTGGCGGTGGACCGGGGGATGATGGACCGCCGGGAGGCCGTCGAGGCAGAAATCGAAAGGATTCTGACGGTGACGCTCGAATTGCTCTCACGGGAGACGGCAGCGGTGCCTTCGGTCTCGGAGATAGTCCGGGCCGCTGGGATTTCGAACCATACGCTGTACCGGTTCTTTCCGAGCAAGCACGACCTGATCATGGCCGTTTTCGAAAAGGGTGTCCAGAGGGCGGCGGAATGGATAGGGGCCGCTATGGCCCGAGAGTCTTCGCCCCGGGAGCAGGTGCGGGCCTGGGTCCAGGGGCTTCTCCATCAGGTCTCCGGCCGTGCGGTCGCCCGCACCAGCCGCACGGTGATCCGGCACCTGGGCACTGCCGGATTCCCGGCCGGGGCGGACGCCGAGGACGCGCTGCTGCGGCCGGTGACCTCGCTCCTCGACGAGCCGTTGCGCCGGCTGGGCCGCGACCCGGACAGTGACGGGCCCTACGTCGCGGACCTGACGCTGGGCGCCATGCGCAGATACCTGTGGACCGACACGGCTCCGGCACCCGAAGACGTCGAGAGGCTCGTCGGCTTCGTCCTGCGGGGCCTGGACGCCGGCCTTCGGTGAAACGGGACGCCGGACACCCGGTCGCGGAGAGGGGAACGCCCGTGAGAGGCGACGAGAAGGACCTGGTCGGCAAGGTCGCGGTGGTGACCGGTGCTGCGTCCGGAATAGGCCGCGCGCTCGCCGGGGCGCTGCGGGCGGCCGGCGCGGAGGTGGTACTCGCGGACCGCGACGAGCAGAGGCTCGCCGGGGCGGCCGGTGAACTGGACGCGCAGGGCGTCGTCGTGGACGTGAGCCGGTGTGCGGACATGCGACGGCTCGGCGATGAGGTGATGGAGCGGCACGGCCGGGTCGACCTCGTGGTGAACAACGCAGGCATCGCCCGCATCGCGCCCTTCGAGGAGCTCTCGTCGGCCGACTGGGAGCGGACACTGGGCGTGAACCTCTGGGGGACCGTCCACGGGATGCGGGTGTTCCTGCCGCTGCTGGAGCGGTCCGGGGGCGACGGGTTCCTGGTGAACACGGCGTCGATCGCCGGGGTGCGCAACGGCCCGGGACTGAGCGCGTACTCCGCCTCCAAGTTCGGGGTGGTCACCCTCACCGAGACCGTGGCCCAGGAACTGGCCGGGTCCGGCTCACGGGTGGGCGTCGGGGTGGTGCTGCCGGCCCGCGTCCGTACGGGCATGACCGGGCATGCAGGGGCAGGGACCCCCGGAGTTCTGGAAGCCGAGGACGTGGCCCGGACCGTGCTGGAGGGGATCCGCTGCCGTGACCTGTACATCGTGACCCACCCCGAGGCGCTGGAATCCGTCCGCGAGCGGCATCGCCGCATCGAGGCGGCGTTCGAGGCGGCCGCGGACCGGGAGAGCGGGACCTGAAGGCGCTGTAGAAGACGGAACAGTCAGAAACATGACCTGTGTGTGACGATGGCATCTACCCCCATGACGCATGAGTTCCCAGCCAGAGCCGCCCAGGCCATTGACGTCCGCGAGTGCCCTGCTTAATGTACGTCGTGTCAGAAAGCGGGAGCGAATAGCGGCGTCCCGGGCCATGGGTGCGGTCTTCCGTCCCATGGCCCGGACCCGTCCTCATGCTGGGAGCCGGAGATGAGCCACGGACACGACATCGATGCGGCCGACTGGACCGACGACGATCTGCTCACGCGCCAGGAGGCGGGTGGCCGGCTGAAGGAGGAGATCGACGAGGTGCGCGACCGCCTCGCGGGGCTGACGGGCAAGCCGGGCGACACCGACGACGCCGAGGCCTCGCTGCGGCTGCTCACCCGCCGGCTCACGGCGCTGGAGAAGGCGTACGCCGCGCTGTGAGCGACGGCGCGCCACTCGCACCACCACTCACGCGCTTCGGGAAAGGACGTCCTGTGGGAGACAGGCTGAAGGGCAAGGTGGCGCTGATCTCGGGCTCCACGCGGGGGATCGGGCGCTCGACGGCCGAGCACTTCGCCGCCGAAGGAGCCCGGGTGATGGTTGCCGGGCGCACGGTGGAGAAGGCGGAGAAGGTCGTCGCACGGATCCGGGAGGCGGGCGGTGAGGCCGACTTCCTGAGACTCGACGTCGGCGACGAGGACAGCGTGCGCGCCGCCGTGGAGGCCACGGTGGAGCGCTTCGGCGCGTTGCACACCCTGGTGAACAACGCGGCGCCCACCGCGCTGGTCGCGGCGACGGTCAAGCCCCTGCACGAGTGCACCACCGAGGAGTGGGAGGCGATCCTGCGCGGAGCGCTGACCGGATCGGTGTTCTGGATGTCCAAGTACGCCTGGCCGCACCTGGCCGAGGCGCGGGGCGCCTCGATCATCAACGTCTCTTCGGGCCAGTCGCTCGCCGGGTTCCGGGGATTCGGCGCCTACAGTGCCGCCAAGGGCGCGGTGAACAGTCTCACCCGGACCCTGGCCGCGGAGGGCGGCCCGGCCGGTATCCGCGCCAACTGCCTGGTCGTCGGCAGGGTGGTGGCGGTGCGCGGTGACGCGGGACTGCACACCGGCGGCGGCAGGCTGACCCGGCTGGGCAGTCCGATGGACATCGCGTACGCCGCGACCTGGCTGGCCTCGGACGAGGCCGAGTTCGTCACAGGATCCACCATTACCGCGGACGGCGGCTTCTCCGTCAACGGCGACGCCGTCGGCGACGCGGAGGCGGCCGGACCGTTGTGACCGCCACGCTTCTCTGTGCCGCCGGGCATTCCCGGTTCAGGGGGCGGCGGGCAGCCGCGCGATGACCTCCTGCGAGGTGCGGACGCGGGCCAGTACGGCGAGCTGGTTCTCCACGAAGAACCGGTGCGCCTCGGGAGAGGATCCCGCCGTGCAGTCCTCCGCGAGGACCACGTCGTAGCCCCGGTTGACGGCCTCCAGGGCGAGCCCGGGCAGGGCCACGTTGGTGGACACACCGGCCAGGACCAGGGTGCGGACGTCCTGCAGGCGCAGCATCGCGTCCAGGTCGGTGCCGTAGAAGGCGGTGAGCCCGGTGGCCCTGCGGCTCACGAAGTCGCCCGTCTGCGGCGTCAGTTCGGCCGGCGGGAGCACGTCGTCGGTACCCGCCGTCATGCTCCGGCCGCGCAGTGCGAGCTTCCCCAGATACGAGTTGGGCAGCATGCCGGCCTGGTCGGGCCGGTGCTCGATCAGGCAGTGGAAGACCGGCAGCCGGAGGCCGCGGAAGGCCCGGGCGAGTCCCGCGGTGCGCGGCACCAGACCACGTGCGGCCGCGTGTTCGGCGAGGCCGGGGGAGACGGAACGGCCGGGATCTAGGATGCCGAGCTGGCACTCGCTGATGACGAGCGCAGGGGCGGTCAGAGGGGATGTCATGGATCCACCTTCCATGAAGTGACGTAAAAGTCTGATGTGAGACTCGTCATCGCAGCAATAATGCTAACTACCTGCTGACATTATGGTGACGATACTGCCAGAATTGCCTGGACATTGAGATCTGGGCAGGCGAGGAGGTTCCGTGACGGACACGGATCGTGATCATGGCGGCGACGAAGCGGTGCGCGCACGCACCGAGGCGGGCGCACTGACGATCACGCTGAACAGGCCGGCCGCGGGCAACGCCCTGCGCCCCGCAGACCGAGACGAGGTGATCCGCCTGCTGGCGGTCGCCGACGGCGACCCCCACATCCGGGTGGTGGTGATCCGGGCCGAGGGCCGGCACTTCTGCACCGGTGCGGACGTCACCACGATGGGAGGCGACACCAAACGGGTCACGGGCCCGATGCGACGCATCATGAACGGCGCGCAGAAGCTGATGAGCGCGGTACTCGACTGCGGGAAACCGGTGATCGCGGTCGTGCAGGGGGCCGCCGCGGGGATCGGGGCCCATCTCGCCTACGCGTCCGACCTGGTGATCGCCACCGAGAACGCCTACTTCGTCGAGTCCTTCGTCAAGCGTGGACTCGTGGTCGACGGCGGTGGCGCCTATCTGCTGCCGCGCCGGATCGGCATGCAGCGGGCCAAGGAACTGGTCCTGTTCGGCGAGAAGCTGGGCGCCTCCGAGGCGTCCGCACTGGGCCTGGTCAACCGGGTCGTCCCGGCGGACCTGCTCGACAAGACCGTCACGGATTTCGTCGAGCGGCTGACGTCCGCTCCCACAAGCTCCATCACACTGACCAAGCGCCTGATGAACGAGTCCCCGGACACCGACCGGGCGGGCTCCTTCCTGGCGGAGGCCATGGCGCAGGAACTCCAGTCCTACGCGCAGGACTCGACCGAAGGGGTGCGTTCCTTCGTGGAGAAGCGCCCCGCCGACTACGTGGGCTGGTGAGCGGAATGGCGCAGAAGGAAACCCCCGGGGCGACGAAGGCCGCCACGGCGCCTCGGCAGCCCGCACGGCCCCGCGCCGACCTGCCGACCGTGGAAGCCGAGACGCGGCCGTACTGGGAGGCCGCCGCGCAGGGGCGGCTGCTCATCGCGAGCTGCGCCGACTGCGGCGCCGTGCACCACTACCCGCGCGTGATGTGTCCCTCCTGCTGGAGCGAGGAGGTGACGCCTGTCGAGGCCGAGGGGACCGGCACGGTCTACACCTACTCCACGGTCCACAGGAACGACCTCCCGCCGTTCAACGAACGCCTTCCGTACGTCGCCGCGCTCGTCGAACTCACCGAGGGGCCGCGGCTGATGACCAACATCGTGGGCTGCGCCCCCGAGGAGGTCGCCATCGGGATGCGCGTGAGTGCGCGGTTCGAGGAGATCGACACCGGCGTCCACGCGCTGTACTTCGGTCCGGCAGCGGCCTGAACGACCGCCCCGAACGCAGAACACAGAACACAGAACGAAGAACAGTGACGAGAAGAGGATCGACATGAGTGGTCTGCTGGAGGGCAAGGTCGCCCTGGTGACGGGCTCGGGTCACGGCATCGGCCGCGGCCATGCCCTGGAGCTCGCCAGGCACGGCGCCACGGTCATCGTGAACGACCTGGGCACCTCGGTCAGCGGCGAGGGCGAGGGCAAGGTCGCCGACGAGGTGGTGGGTGTCATCACCGGGCGCGGGGGCAAGGCCGTGTCCGACTTCAGCGATGTCGGGGACGAGGCGCAGGTCGACGCGCTCGTCGAGCGCGCCTACGACGAACTGGGCCGCCTGGACATCGTGGTGAACAACGCCGGCATCGTCCGCGACCGGGCGATCTGGAACATGAGCGCCGACGACTTCGACCTCGTGATGCGCGTCCACGTCCGCGGCACCTGGCTCACCAGCAGGGCAGTGGCCCGCAAGTGGCGCGCGGAGTCCAAGGAGACCGGCGGCCCTGTCTACGGCCGTATCGTCAACACGACGTCCGGTGCGGGACTGCTCGGGCATTTCGGCCAGTCCAACTATGCCGCGGCGAAGGCCGCGATCGTCGGCCTCACCCAGACCCTCAGCCTGGAGCTTGCGTCGATCGGCGCCACCGTCAACGCGATCAGCCCCGGTGGGCTCACCCGGATCTCGGCCACCATGCCCGGTGCCGCGCCGGCCCTCGAACCCGACGAGCGCGACGAGGAGGAGTTCGACCCGAAGGACCCCTCGCTCGGCTCGCCCGTGGTCGCGTGGCTGGCGAGCCCGGAGGCCGGGCACGTCAGCGGACAGGTCATCAAGGCGTTCGCCGGCAACATCGAGCTGCTGCGCGGCTGGGCCCCGCAGGCGAGCGTCAGCAGCTCGGGCAAGCGGTGGGACGCGACGAAGCTCGGTGCCGTGATGGGGACCGATGTCTTCGGCACCCGCACCCCGGGTCTGCGCCTGGGCGGCTGAGACCGCGCCTGCGCACGACGCAAGGGAGGAGGCGGCCCCGACGGGGGCCTCCTCCTCCCTTGCGTGTCGGTTCAGGCGGGCCGCTGGGACCCGAGCAGCACGGTGCCGCTGGAACAGAACCAGCCACCCGTCCCGCTCACACAGGCCACCTCGGCGTCCGGTACCTGCCGCGGTCCGCACTCCCCGCGCAACTGGCGTACGGCCTCCACGACGAGGAACAGACCCCGCTGCCCCGGATGGCACGCGGACAGCCCGCCGCCGTCGGTGTTGGTGGGCAGTTCACCGCCCAGGCGCAGCCGTCCCTCCCGGACGAACGCCCCGCCCTCGCCCTTCTTGCAGAACCCGAGGTCCTCCACCGTCGCGAGCAGCATGTAGGTGAAGGCGTCGTACAGTTCGCACACGTCGACGTCCGAAGGACGCAGCCCCGCGCGTTCGAAGGCGAGACGGCCGCTGACCTCCGCCGGGCCCGTGGTCAGGTCGTCCCACTGGCTGGTCAGCATGTGGGAGGTGGCCTCCCCCGTGCCCAGCACCCACACCGGATCGCCGGGCAGGTCCGGGATCCGGTCCTCGGCCACCAGCACGGCTGCCGCGCCGCCGTCGGAGCGGATGCAGCAGTGCAGTTTGGTGAACGGGTCGGCGATCATCGGGCCGCTCAGCACGTCGTCGATCGTGATGGGATCCCGGTAGTACGCCTCCGGGTTCTCCCGCGCGTTGAACCGCGCCGACACGGCGACCTCCGCCAGGTCTTCCACGGTGGTGCCGTACTCGTGCATGTGCCGGCGCGCCGCCATGGCGTACTTCGAGATCAGGGAGTGCCCGTAAGGGGACTCCCACTGGAGCGGCCCGCGCGAGCCCCAGTCGAGGCTCGCCCCGCGCAGCCCCTTGCGCAGGTCGCTGCGGGCCGTCGAGCCGTAGGTGAGCAGGACGACGTCGGCGTGGCCGGCGGCTATGGCGTCGGCGGCGTGCGCGAGCATCACCTCCCAGGAGGCCCCGCCGACGGCGGTCGAGTCGATCCACCGGGGCCGCAGCCCCAGGTATTCGCCGACGTCCACGGGCGGCAGGGTGCCCTGCGAGGTGGAGGCGAGCCCGTCCACGTCCTGGGGGCGCAGCCCCGCCTCCGCGAGGGCCCGCCGACTGGCCTGCGCCATGAGCGCGTACGGCGTCTTGTCGTCCACCCGGCCGACATCGGACAGGGCGACTCCGGCGATCACGGCGCGCCTGCTCACTGGGCGGCTCCTTCGGCCAGGAGCCGGGCGAGGACGTCGGCCGGCTCGATGAACAGGTGGTTCAGGGAGTGCGCCCGCTTCAGGTAGAGGTGGGCGTCGTGCTCGTCGGTGAAGCCCATGCCGCCGTGCAGCTGGATGCAGGACGCCGCGTTGTCGACCGCGGCCCGGCCTGCCACGGACTTCGCCGACAGGAGCTGGAACAGGGCGTCCGGGCGCCCGGACCGGAGGGCGACGGCGGCGAACAGGGACAGATCCACCGCGGCCTCGGCGCGTACGGCCATGTCGACGCAGGCGTGCTTGACGGCCTGGTTGACGCCGATCGGCTTTCCGAACTGGACGCGCTCGCCCGCGTGCCGGGTGGCCAGCTCCGTGGTGGCCTCGGCGACGCCGGCCAGAGTCGCGGCGTTCAGCGCGAGGGCGCGGAGCCAGAGCGGGTCGGCCCCGGCGGGCACCCAGTGAAGTACCCGGGTGGTCTCCAGGGTGGCCGTGGCCAGCCGCATGCCGGGGTCGAGGGCCTCGACGGTCTCCACCTGCCCGGCGTCGGGCGCCTCGACGAGGGCCGCCCCGTCCTCGGTGACGACGAGCAGATGTCCGGCACCGGCCGCGTCGATCAGGTCGAAGGCGCCCTTGACTCCGTCGGGGCCGACCGTGGCCTCGCCGCGCGCCTCGGCCAGACCGACCAGGGCCCGGCCCTCGCCGACGGCTTCCGCGAGGGCGGTGTCCCCGCAGTGGGCGGCCACACGGGCGCCGAGGACGCAGGCCAGGTAGGGGCCGGAGGCGAGTCGCCGGCCCAGTGCGTGGAAGAGCAGCGCCTCGTCCTCGAGGGGGCGGCCGAGACCGCCGTGCTCCTCGTCGAGTCCGAGGGTCAGGAGTCCGATCTCCGCGGCGTCGGTCCACTGGGCGGGGTCGACGGCGCTGGCCTCGCCGCGCCGGGTGCGCAGGATGTCCACCAGGGGGTGCGAGTCCAGGAAGTCCGTCGCCGCCGACACGAGCTCGAGCTGTTCTTGGGAAGGAAGCAGGTCCATCAGGGGTGACTCACTTTCACCTGGGCAGGCCGAGGACGCGGTCCCCGATGATGTTGCGCTGGATTTCCGAGGTGCCTCCTCCGATGGAGGCGGAGAACGAGTGGAGGTAGGTGCCCACCCAGCCCTTGTGGTGGCGGTCGTCGCCGCGGCGCAGGGCTTCGGGGCCCACGATGTCCATGGCGAGGGCGGCGACCTCCTTGGAGAGGTCGGCGAAGCGCAGTTTCAGCATCGAGCCCTTGGGGCCCGGGGTGTCCGACTGCATGCTGCGGCACACTCCCGCGTACGTCATGGCCCGCAGCGCGGCGAGGTCGGCCCGGGCGCGCGCGAGGCGGCGGGCGATCTCGTCGTCGGCGATCGCGGGGCGCCGCCGGTCTGGGCCGACGTGCTCGCGGGCATGGTCGATGAGTTCCTCGACGATGCCGGCCAGGCGCACCTGGGAGGCGGTGAACGCGGTGCCACGCTCGAAGGCGAGGGTGGACATGGCCACGCTCCAGCCCTGGCCGAGCTCTCCGACGACGTTGGCCAGCGGGACGCGGACCTCGTCGTAGAAGACCTCGCAGAACTCGGCGTTGCCCTCCATGGTGCGGATCGGGCGGACCTCGATGCCGGGGCTGTGCATGTCGCAGATCGCCCAGGTGATGCCCTGGTGCTTGGTGCCGGTGTTGTCGGTGCGGACCAGCAGTTCCTGGTAGTCGGCGCCGGCGGCGAAGCTCGTCCAGATCTTCTGGCCGGTGACGACCAGGTGGTCACCGTCGATCACGGCCTTGGTGCGCAGCGACGCGAGGTCGGATCCGGCGTCGGGCTCGGAGAAGCCCTGGCACCACACGACCTCCCCGCGCAGGATCTTCGGCAGGTGGAAGTTCTTGTGCTCCTCCGGAGCCCGGGTCATCAGGGTGGGCCCGGCGTGGCTGAGGCCGACGAAGCAGGCGTCGATCGGGGGCAGCCCGTGGGCGGCGTACTCCTCGTACCAGATGAGCTGTTCGGTCAGGGTGGCGCCGCGGCCGCCGTACTCGGTCGGCCAGGCGATCCCCGCCCAGCCGCCCTCCCACTGGGTCTGCTGCCAGGCGAGGTCGAAGTCGCGCTGCTCCCCGGGCTCCTGGGGGCGCGGGTCCTGGGGCTTGTTCTCGTGCAGCCAGGTTCCCACCTCCTCACGGAACGCGCGTTGCTCCGGGGTGAAGTCCAGATCCATCGGGTGCCTTTCTGCGATGCGGGGCGGAGGCGCTCAGGAGGTCGTTTCCTGGCGTGCGAAATAACAGGAGAGGGTGCCCAGCGGCCCGTAGTCGGCCACGAAGGTGTCTCCGGGCCGGGCGTGGACGGGGGCCGTGAATGAGCCGGAGAGGATGACCTCGCCCGCCCGCAGCCCGTCGCCGTGCGCGGCGAGCCGGGCGGCGAGCCAGGCCACGCCGTTGGCGGGGTGGCCGAGGACGGCGGCGGCCACCCCGGACTCCTCGACGACGGCGTTGCGTGACAGCAGGGCGGAGACCCACCGCAGGTCCACGTCGAAGGGGCGCACGATCCGCCCGCCGAGGACGATCCCGGCATCGGCCGCGTTGTCGGCGATGGTGTCGACGATGGTGCGGGTGCGGCCCGTCTCCGGGTCCTTCATCTGCACGCGCGCGTCGAGGATCTCCAGGGCGGGTGTGACGAACTCGGTGGCCCGCAGCACGTCGTAGCGGGTGACGTCGGGGCCCTCGAGGTCCTCGCCGAGGACGAAGGCGAGCTCCACCTCGACCCGGGGCATGGTGTACCGGCCTGCCGGGACGGTGTCGCCGTCGTCGAAGAACATGTCGTCGTAGAGGACGCCGTAGTCCGGCTCGGTGATGTCCACAGAGCGCTGCATGGTCCGCGAGGTCAGGCCGATCTTGCGGCCGCGGACCCGGCGGCCGGCCGCGGTGTGCAGCTCGACGGTGCGGCGCTGGACGGCGTACGCGTCCTCGATCGTCATCTCCGGGTGCCGCAGGGACAGCTGGCGGACCGGTACCCCGGTGCGTTCGGCTTCGTAGAGGCTCGCCGCGGCGTCGGCCACAGCCTGCTCGGGCAGCATCCGGGCCCTCACCTGCCGAGGAAGCGGAGGGCGGCCGGGTTGAAGGCGGCCGGATCCTCGAAGTGCGGCCAGTGCCGGACCTCGGGCATGTCGAAGACCTCCGAGTCCGGGATGAGCCGGGCGAGGGTGTGTGCCGTGCTCTGGTACTCCCCGTGGTCCTTGCCGGACGCCACGATCATGGTGGGAGCCTGGAGCGCTGCCCAGTCGGACTCCGGGATCAGATTGCGGTCGCGGGCCTCGGCGTCCTGCAGGATCAGCAGGTGGTCGATGGTCTCCCGGGTGTCGGCACGCCGGTAGACGGCCTGACGCAGCGCGATCAGGTCGGGCAGCCGGTTGCTCTCGTCCGCGATCAGGTGCTCGAACACCTTGTGGATCGAGCTCCAGCTGGGGTCGTTGACGGCCGCGGTGCGCTCGGCACGGATACGGGCCATGTTGGAGGCGGTCGCCACCAGCCCGGCCGGCGACATCAGGATCATCCGGTCGACCCGCTCCGGGTGCCGGACGGCGGTCGACGCGGCCACCCACGCGCCCAGTGACATGGCGATCAGATGGGTCCGGTCCATGCCGAAGTGGTCCATGACAGCCTGGATCTGGCGGACATAGACGGGGATCTCGTAGTCGTGGCCGGGCTTCTCGGAGAAGCCGTTGCCGACCATGTCGACGGCCACGCAGTGGAAGTGCTCGCTCAGCGGCCCCAGGGTGGGCGCGAAGGTCTCCCAGTGTCCGCCCGTGCCGTGCAGCATCAGCACGTGCGGGGCGTCGGGCGAGCCGGCCTCCGCGTACCGGGTGCGCACCCCGTCGGCATCCAGGTAGCCCTGCCGGAAATCCAGTTCGCGCAGGTGGCCCCAGATGCTGCGGTACTCCTCGCCGGCTCCGGCGTGCTCGCTCTGCTCGCTCATACAGCTCTCTCCCTTCGCCCCACGGCCGGGACCGAAGTCCGACCACAGGGAGACTATTGCGTCTGAATTGACTTCAGCGTCTACCTTCGTGCGTGACCATATGTCTAGTGTGACCTGCCACGGAAGAGGTGAGAACTGAGTGACGCAGTTGTCATAAAGGATTGTTTCTGACAGTGGCATCCGCTATGACTATGGGGGGCCGCCAACCGGTTGGCAAGGAGCGCAGCCGAGCCGCGCACAGCACCGTCCGAGTGAGGAACGGGTCAGCAGATGCCGATGTCCGAAGAGAACGCAGCCACGGGAGCGGACCGCCGCGTCCCGGGCGAAGCGGCCGAACTGGCCGAACTGGCCAATGAGTTCGCCGTTGTCCGGATCGCCCTCGACACCGCGGGCAACGGGCCCCGGCTCCTGATCGAGGACCTGGAGACCGGTGCCCGGACCCTGCTCTCCCCGCTGGAGCTGGCCAGCCTCTGTCTGGCCACCGACCAGGACCGCGCCGACTGGCTGCGGGTGGGCGCCTACCGCGAGGAGCGCCACGACCGATGGGTGCGCGGCAGCGACCCCGGGAACAGCGACGCGGAGGGCGCCGCATGAGCGGGAGTGACGCCGCGATCGTGGGCCTGGGAATGACGGAGATGTCCCTCGAGCCCGGGGCGACCGCTCTCGCGCTGGCGACCCGAGCCACCCGCGCGGCCCTCGCCGACGCCGGTCTCGCCCCCGGCGACATCGACGGCCTGCTGGTCGGCACCAGCCAGGGTGTACGCCCCGACCGGCTCGGTGTCGCCTTCGCCGCCCAGGGCGGATTCGGCGATCTGAGACTGCTGGAGCACATCGAGATCAAGGGGGCCACGACCCTCGCCATGGTGGAGCGCGCCGCCCGGGCCGTGAGCGCCGGCGCCGCCCGCGCCGTGCTCTGTGTCTTCGCCGACGCCCCGCTGCTCGCAGGCCGCGGCGCCGGATCCAGCTACGCGCACAGTGGCGGCAACGAGGGACTGCGCGGCCTCGAACGGGCCTCCGGTGTCCTCGGATCGGTCCCCACCTACGCCCTCCTCGCGCAGCGCTGGCTGCACACCGCGGGCGAGGACCCCAAGGCCCTGTGCGCCGTCGCCACCGTCCAGCGCGCCTGGGCGGCCGGCAACCCGCAGGCCGTCATGCGCGAACCCCTCAGCGAGGACGACTACTTCGCCAGCCCACTGATCGCCGAGCCGCTGCGCCGCCTGGACTGCGCAAGGCCGGTCAACGGCGCGGCCGCCGTGGTGGTCACCGCCGACCGCGGCATCGGCGACCCCCGCCGCGTCACCGTGCGCGGCAGCGGCCGGGATCATCCGGTACGCCGCCGCAGGGCCGGTGCGGAATCCTGGTTCGGCGGCGGGGCGCGCGCCGTCGAGGACGCCCTGGCGGAGGCGGGGAGGACCAGGGCCGACCTCGACATGGCGCAGCTCTACGACCCCTTCTCGGTGGTCACCCTGATGCTTCTCGCCGAGTACGGACTGTGCGGCACCGCCCCGGTCGGCGAGTTCGTACGCTCCGGCGGGACCGGGCCCTGCGGCACCCTGCCCGTCAACACGGGCGGCGGGCAGCTCTCCGGGTTCTATCTCCAGGGCATGACGCCACTCGTCGAAGCCGTGACGCAGTTGCGCGGCGACGGCGGCAAGCGGCAGGTGCCCGGGGCCGCCACCGCCCTCGTGGGCGGCATCGGCGGCCGGCTCGACCACCATGCGGCGATGATCCTGGAGCGTACGCGATGACCGCGACGGCACGAACGGCCCCGCCCGACTGGCTGGTGGACGACAGCCTCGCCCCGCATGTGGACGAGTCTCCGCCCGGCGCGCTCTACCGGGCCGCCGAACGCGGCGAACTGGCCCTGCCCTTCTGCTCGGGGTGCCGGCTTCCGCTCGAACCGGAGCAACGGATCTGCGACGGCTGCGGCGGCGACACCGTCAGCTGGGAACCGGTGCTCCCGCGCGGGACCGTGCACAGCGCGACGCTCGTGCACCGTCTCGAAGCCGGTCTGGTGCGCGCCGCGGCTCCGTACCCGGTGCTCGACGTCGAACTGGACAGCGGGCACCGGCTCATCATGACGACCCTTCACCCCGCCACGGCCGCCCCGGCCGTCGGGGAGAACGTGACGATCGGCTTCCGCACGGTCGGCGGGGTGCACGTCCCCGCCGCCGTGCCGGCCCCAGCCCACAGCGAGACAACGGAGGACCGTTCATGACAACGGCCGAAACCACGCACACGACGGCGTCGGACGCCTTCGACGTCACCGCGGTCGTCCAGGAGAACCGGGTCCACGGATCCGTCTACACCTCCCCGGAGATCTTCGGGCGCGAGATGGACACGATCTTCCGCACCGGCTGGGTCTACGTGGCCCACGAGAGCGAGGTCAGCGAAAAGGGCGACTACCTGACACGGCGTATCGGCAGCAACCCGGTCGTCATCGCCCGCGGCAAGGACGACCGGGTCCGGGTCCTGCTCAACCGCTGCACCCACCGGGCCAACAGGTTGTGCAACGCCGAGAAGGGCAACGCCAGTTCGTTCCGCTGCCCGTACCACGGCTGGACGTTCTCCAACGACGGATCACTCACCGCCGTCCCCATGCGCACCGGCTACGGTGAGGACTTCCAGCGGGTCCGCTCCGACCTCGGGCTCGCCAGGGCGCCCCGCGTCGACAGCTACGGCGGCTTCGTCTTCGCCTCTCTCGCCGAGGACGGCATCACCCTCGCGGAACACCTCGGCCGCGCCACCACCGCCATCGACCGGCTCCTGGCGCTCTCGCCGACCGGCACGATCGACCTGCGCTCCGGCTGGATGAAGCACCACCACAGGGCGAACTGGAAGATGGTCGTCGAGAACAACGTCGACGGCTACCACGCGCTGTTCACCCATGCCTCCGTCTACGACGCGGTCCGTCCAGCCAAGGTCTCCCACGTCCCGAGCAAGGTCGACGTCGTCGTCCGCGATCTGGGCGGCGGCCACTCGGAGATCGACTACTCCGCCGAGTACCGCAAGCTCGACGAGGAGTTCATCTGGTACGGACGCAGCCCCCGGGAGAAGCTGCCGGAGTACATCGCCGCCATGGAAGAGGCACACGGTGCCGAGCGCACCCACGACGCCCTCGTCGTCGGCCCGCCGCACACGCTGATCTGGCCGAATCTTTTCCTGGCCGAGATGAGCGTCATGTTCGTCGAGCCGGTCGCCCCCGACGAGACGATCGCGTACACCGGGATCGCGGCCATGCCCGGCCAGGACCGGCTCAACGAGCGGACCCTGCGCCGCGCGGAGGGCGCCATGGGCCCGGCGGGCTTCCTCATCGCCGACGACGGCGAGATCGGCATGCGCAATCAGGCCGGCCTGGCGGCCGAGGACCCGGAGTGGCTGGTTCTCGCCCGCGGGGAGGAGTCCGACATCGAGGACGAGACCGGAACCGTCAACACCGACAAGAGCGCGGAGACCCCCCAACGCGGTTTCTACCGCCAATGGGCCGCGGTCATGGGACAGGAGGACCAGGCGTGAGCACCACCGACCGGACCAGCCCGGCCCCGGCGGCACTGCCCGCCGTCGGCCCCGGCATCACGGCCTTCCTGCACCTGGAGGCACGGCTGGCCGACGAGGCCCGCTACTCGGAGTGGGAGCAGCTCTGGGACGACGACGCCCTCTACTGGGTGCCGATGCACCCCGATGACGACCCGCGCCGCACCCTGTCGTACATCTACGACAACCGGCGCCGGATCCACAGCCGGGTCGCCCAGCTCAACACCGGCAACCGGCACGCGCAGACCCCACCGTCGGTGATGCGCCGGCTGCTGACCAACATGGAGGTCCTCGAACAGGACGAAGAGGCCGGCACCGTCACCGTCGGCTCCAACTTCGCCTTGTTCGAATACCGGCACCAGCAGCGTGTCTGGGCGGGCCGGGTGATCCACACGGTGCGCAGCCACCCCGACGGACACCGGCTGGTCTCCAAGGTCGTGCACCTCGTCAGTGCCGGAGGGCCGGTCGAGACGCTCGCCTTCCTGATCTGAGCATCACCGCTCGTCCCCCTCCCGTGCTTTCCGTGAACCTGTGAGGAACCGTGCTCGTCGGAGACATCTCCCGTAACAACGCCCGCCGTCACCCGGGCAAAGCCGCTCTCGTCGAGGCCGACCGGACCCACACCTGGGCCCAGGTGGATGAGCGCGCGTGCAGACTCGCCAACTACCTGGTCTCCCGCGAACTGACCAAGGGCGACCGTGTCCTCGTCATTTCGCGCAACGCCCTGGAATGGGCCGAGACCGTCTACGCCCTCTCCAAGGCCGGGCTGGTCGCCGTCCCCGTCAACATCCGGCTCGCCGCCGACGAACTCGTCCACATCCGGGACGACTCCGGGGCACGGGCCGCGATCGTCCACACCGACCAGGCCGAGCGGTTCGCCACCGAACTGGCGGGCCTCGACGTCGTGGTGGAGATCGGCGGAGCCACCGTGGGTACGGAGTACGAATCGGCGCTCGCGGGCGCGCCGGCCACCGACCCCACGCCGAAGGACCTCGTACCCGAGGACATCCTCTTCATCCTCTACACCAGCGGTACCACGGGCCGGTCCAAGGGCGTGATCCACTCCCACCGCGGGCTGATCGCCCAGGCCGTGGACACCAACCTCGTCACCGAGGGGCAGCGCGCCGACGTCTTCCTCGCCACGACCCCCTTCTTCACCGCGGGAGGCATGGTCCGCACCCTCGCGTGGACCTATCTCGGGCAGACGATGGTGATCCACCGCCGTTTCGATCCGCAGGCGGTGATCGACGAGATCGAGCGCAGCCGCATCACCTTCACCACGTTCATCCCGACGATGCTCCAGCGCACACTGCGTCTCCTCGAAGCGGACCCCGACCGGGACATGTCCAGTCTGCGACGCATCAGTTACGGCTCCGCCCCTGTGCCGCCCGGTCTCGCCAAGGAGGCGATGGACCGGCTGGGCTGCGACCTCCAGCAGCGCTACGGACTCACCGAGTGCGGCGGCCAGGCCACCATCCTCACCCCGCAGGACCACCGGGACGTCGTCGCCGGGCGCACCGCGATCGCGACCTCCTGCGGCCAGGAGACCCCGATGTGCGAGATACGGATCGTCGACGAGCAGGGAGAGGAACTGCCGCCCGGCGAGATCGGGGAGATCGTGATCCGCAGCGAGGCCAACGCCGCCGGCTACTGGAACCGCCCCGAGCAGACCGAGGAGGCCTTCCGGCCCACAGGACTGTGGTCGGGCGACCTCGGCTACCTCGACGAGGACCGCTACCTGCACATCACGGGCCGCAAGACCGACATGATCATCTCCGGGGGCTTCAACGTCTACCCCGCGGAGATCGAGCGAGTCATCGCACACCACCCCCAGGTGGAACTGGTCACCGTCGTGGGCGTACCCCACCCCGAATGGGGCGAGACACCCGTCGCCGCGGTCGTACCACGGGGCAAGGACACCGACACCGGCCGGCTCGCCGAGGAGCTCACCGAGCTCTGCCGCGAGCAGCTCGCCGGATACAAGCAGCCGCGCCGCTTCGAGTTCCGCACCGAACTCCCGCTCGGCCCGGCCGGCAAGATCCTCAAGCGGGTCGTCGCCGAGGAACTGCGCACCCCGGCGGGGAGCGAGCGATGAGCGACGAGAGCGTCATCGACATCCCGTACACCACCATCGAGTTCACCATCGCCGGACATGTCGCGACCATCACGCTGAACCGTCCCGAGCGCCTCAACAGCTTCAACGAGAAGATGGCCACGGAGATCGCCGAGGCCTGGGCCCGGGTCCGTGACGACGACGCCGTCCACGCCGTGGTGCTGCGCGCCGCCGGCGAACGGGCCTTCTGCTCGGGAGTCGACCTCGGCGAGGGCCCCTGGTGGACCCACCTGAACGACTGGAACCAGCAGGACCCGGGCGCCGCGCTCGGCCCGAAACAGCACCGGGTCTGGAAGCCCGTGGTGTGCGCCGTGAACGGCATGGCGGCCGGCGGCGCCATGTACTTCCTCAACGAGTCCGACATCGTGATCTGTTCCGATGACGCCACCTTCTTCGACCCGCACGTCAACGGCGGCATCGTCTCCGCGCTCGAACCCATGGGCATGCTCGCCCGCGGCGTCCCGCTCGGCGACGTGCTGCGCTGGGCGCTGGTGGGCAGCGAGGAGCGGATGACCGCGCAGACGGCGCTGCGCACCGGCCTCGTCACCGAGATCACCGAGCCCGGCGAGCTGTGGGACCGGGCCGCCCAACTCGCCGGCGAGATCGCGGCGCGTCGTCCCGAGGCGGTTCAGGGCACCGTGCGGGCCATCTGGGAGTCGCTGGAGATGTTCCCCTCCATGGCCCAGCGCAACGGGCTGTCCTACACCCAGATCGGCAACGCGGGCGCCGGCCGTGACGACGCCCGCACCAACAAGAAGACACCCAGGTTTCGCTGACGGGACGGCGGACCCGCCGCCCGAGCGGCGGCCGGGACCCGCGACCGAGGAGTGGCATGAACAACGAGGAGTCCCCGGGCGGTACGAGCACCTACCGCCTGGTCATCGACGGACAAGACACCGACGCGGAGTCGGGCAGGACGTACCGCAGCACCGACCCGTACACCGGGCGGGAGTGGGCCGAGGTGCCCGACGGCTCGGCCGCGGACGTCGACCGCGCGGTCGCCGCCGCCCGCCGCGCTCTCGACGGTCCGTGGGGCCGGCTGACCGCCACGGCGCGCGGTCAACTGCTGTGGCGCTTCGCGGAGGTCCTCGCCGACGAGGCGGACGCGCTCGCCGAACTGGAGGTGCGCGACGGCGGGAAACTCCTGCGGGAGATGTCCGGTCAGATGGCCGGCCTCCCCTCCTACTACCGCTACTACGCAGGCCTCGCCGACAAGCTCGAGGGCTCGGTGATCCCTACCGACAAGCCCGACTACTTCGTCTACACCCGGCACGAACCTGTCGGTGTCGTCGGCGCCATCACCCCTTGGAACTCACCGCTCCTGCTGCTCACCTGGAAGCTCGCCGCGGGACTCGCCGCCGGCTGCACCTTCGTGATCAAGCCCAGTGACCACACGCCCGTCTCCACCCTGGCCTTCGCCGCGCTCTTCGAGAAGGCGGGCTTCCCGCCCGGTGTCGTGAACGTCGTCACCGGCTGGGGCCCCGAGACCGGCGCGGCCCTCGCCGCACACCCGGGCGTCGACCGGATCGCCTTCACCGGCTCCAACGTGACCGGTATCAAGGTCGGCCAGGCCGCCACCGCCAACCTCACCCGGTTCAGTCTTGAACTCGGCGGCAAGAGCGCCCAGGTGGTCTTTCCCGACGCCGACCTGGACGCGGCCGCCAACGGTGTCGTCGCCGGCGTGTTCGCCGCCACCGGCCAGACCTGTCTGGCGGGCTCCCGGCTGATCGTCCATGAGAGCGTCGCGGCCGACCTGGTCACACGCGTCACCGACCGGGCGGCGAGCATCAGACTGGGCGATCCCCGGGACCCGGCGACCGAGATGGGGCCGGTCTCCAACGAGGAGCAGTACCGCAAGGTGCTCTCCTACTTCGACGCCGCCCGCGAGGAGGGCGCCGTCGTCGCCCACGGCGCGGAACCGGCCGAGGAGCTCGGCGGCTACTTCGTCAGGCCCACCGTCCTCACCGGTGTCCGCCCCGGAATGCGCGTCGTCGAGGAGGAGGTCTTCGGGCCCGTCCTCACGGTCTCCACCTTCACCGACGAGGACGAGGCGATCGCCGCCGCCAACGGCACCCCCTACGGGCTCGCCGGCTCGGTGTGGACAAAGGACGTGCACCGCGCCCACCGCGTCGCCGCCCGGCTACGGGCCGGCACCGTCTGGGTCAACGCCTACCGCGCGGTCGCCCCCCACGTCCCGTTCGGCGGGATGGGAGCCAGCGGCATCGGCCGCGAGAACGGCATCGACGCCGTCCGGGACTTCACCGAGACCAAGGCCGTGTGGGTGGAACTCACCGGAAACACCAGGGACCCGTTCACCCTCGGCTGACGCCGACCAGCGAAGGGAATCGTAATGACGCGAGACAACGCGCACACGCCGGTGATCGTGGCCGGCGCCAGGACCGCCATCGGGCGGTCGTTCAAGGGAACCCTGCGGGAGACCACGGCGACGGAGCTCGCGGAGCCCGTGATCACGGCGGTCCTCGAACGTTCCGGACTGGCCCCGGAACTCGTCGACGACATCATCCTCGCCGAGTCCAACTACGGCGGCGGCGACATCGCGCGCCACGCCGCCGTCGCTCTCGGCCTGCCGCACATCCCCGGGCAGGCCGTCAACAGGCACTGCGCGGGCAGCCTGACCGCCCTGGGCAACGCCTCCGCAGCCATCGGCGCGGGCATGGAGCGGGCCGTGGTGGCGGGCGGCACCCAGTCGATCTCCACCGCGCCCCTGCAGTCCTTCCGTACTCCCGGCACGGTCGACGAGTACACCGATCAGTGGATGCCGCCGACCCACCCCGACACCCCCACCGCACCCAACCGGGACATGTCGATCACCGTGGGTTGGAACACCGCGCGCGAGGTGGGCATCTCCCGGGCCGAGATGGACGCCTGGGCCGTCCGCTCCCACGAGCGGGCGATCTCCGCCATCCGTTCCGGCCTCTTCGACGAGGAGATCGTCCCCGTCAGCGCCCTCCAGGGTGACGGCAGCCGCGTCGACTTCCGTGTCGACGAGTTCCCCCGGGCCGGCACCACCCTGGAGAAGCTCGCCGCACTCAAGCCCCTGCACCCCGAGATCGAGGGATTCTCCATCACCGCGGGCAACTCCAGCGGCATCAACGACGCCGCCGCCGCCCTCCTCGTGACCAGCTCCTCCCTCGTCGCCGAACAGGGCCTCACACCGCTCGCCGAGGTCCGCGCCTGGGCCACCACCGCCATCGACCCCGCACGCACCGGTATCGCTGTCCTCGACGTCATTCCCAAGGTGCTCCAGCGCGCCGGGCTGCGCATGGAGGACATCGGCCTGTGGGAGATCAACGAGGCGTTCGCCTCCGTCCCCATCGCCGCCTGCCGCAAGCTCGGCATCGACGAGGCCCTCGTCAACACCGCGGGCAGCGGATGCAGCCTCGGGCACCCCGTCGCCGCCTCCGGCGCCCGCATGATCGTGACGCTCGTCCACGAACTGCGCAGGCGCGGCGGCGGCCACGGTGTCGCGGCGATGTGCGCCGGCGGCGGTCAGGCAGGCGCCGTGCTCGTCACCGTCCCGGCGGAGGTGTCCCGTGTCTGAGAGGGAAGCCCGGTCCACCACCACCGTCCCGTCCCCGCACAGGGCCGCCTGGCCGGGGGACGGGCTGCGGATCGCCGTCGACGTCTGGTACGCCGATGAGGCGGCCGGCCCGCGCGGCGTCGTCCTGCTGTTGCACGGCGGCGGACAGACCCGGCACTCCTGGCACCGCACCGGCGAGCGGCTGGCCGCCGCCGGCTGGCACGCCGTCGCCGCCGACCTGCGCGGCCACGGCGACAGCGACTGGGACCCCGCCGGCGACTACGGCACGGACGCCCACCTGGCCGACCTCCGGTCCCTCGCCGCGCACGCCGGGAAGCACTGGCCGCGCCTTCCGCTGGTCCTCGCCGGAGCGTCCCTCGGCGGGAAGACCGCGCTCCTGGCGGCGGGTGAGGACCCGGCTCTGGCCCAGGCACTCGTGCTCGTCGACATCGCGGTCCGCGTGGAGTACGCCGGCGGCCGGCGGGTGCAGGAGTTCATGGCGGGAGCACCGGACGGATTCGGCTCCCTCGAAGAGGCCGCTGCGGCCGTCTCCGCGTATAACCCGCACCGCAGGCACACCGGTGCGCCGGACGGACTGCGCAAGAACCTCCGGGAGCGCGACGGCCGCTGGTACTGGCACTGGGACCCGGCGATGCTCGGCGGCGGCCGCGACGAGCACCAGCTGGAGCGGTTCCGCACCGAGCTGTACGAACGGGCCCGGCGCGCCGCCCTCCAGCTCACCTGCCCGCTCCTTCTGGTCCGGGGCAGACAGTCCGACGTCCTGTCCGAGGAGGGTGTCGCCGAGATGCGCGAACTCGTCGACCGGATCCGCGTCGTCGACGTCCACGACGTCGGACACATGGTCGCCGGAGACGACAACGACGTGTTCACCTCCGCCCTCGTCGGTTTCCTCGACACGGCGGTGCCTCCGCACGCCCCACAGAAAGCGCAGCGCCCATGAGCACCGATCAACAGCAGTCCGCGGCCCGGCCGGTGCGCGAACTCGACCAGGTCGTCATCCGTATCGCGGGCGACTCGGGCGACGGCATGCAGCTCGCCGGCGACCGGTTCACCGCCGAGGCGGCCGTCTTCGGCAACGACCTGGCGACCCAGCCCGACTTCCCCGCCGAAATCCGTGCCCCTCAGGGCACCCTGCCCGGCGTCTCCAGCTTCCAGATCCGCATCGCCGACCACGACATCCTGACCGCGGGCGACCGCCCCGACGTCCTCGTCGCCATGAACCCAGCCGCGCTGAAGGCCAACATCGACGCGCTGCGCGAGGGCGGCACGCTGCTCGTCAACTCCGACGAGTTCACCCGCCGCAACCTCGCCAAGGTCGGCTACGGCACGAGCCCGCTGGCCTCCCCGCAGTTCGAGCAGTTCCGCGTCCACGAGGTCCCGATGACCTCCCTGGCCGTGAAGGCGGTCGAACCCGCCGGACTCGGCAAGAAGGACGCGGGGCGCGCCAAGAACATGTTCGCCCTCGGCCTGCTGTCGTGGCTGTACGGGCGGGAACTGGCGGCCATCGAGAAGTTCCTCGGTGAGAAGTTCGCGAAGCTGCCCGCCGTCGCCCAGGGCAACGTGCTCGCTCTCAGGGCCGGCTGGAACTACGGCGAGACCACCGAGTCGTTCCCGGTGACCTTCGAGGTCGCCCCGGCGCCGTTGCCGCCCGGCGAGTACCGCCAGATCACCGGCAACACCGCGCTGGCCTACGGCCTGCTCGCCGCGGGACGGCTCGCCGGACTGGATGTGTTCTTCGGCAGCTACCCGATCACCCCGGCCTCCGACATCCTGCACGAACTGAGCAGGCACAAGGCCCAGGGTGTGCTCACCTTCCAGGCCGAGGACGAGATCGCCGCCATAGGCGCGGCCATCGGCGCCTCCTACGGCGGTGCTCTCGGCGTCACCTGCACCTCCGGGCCCGGACTGGCGCTCAAGTCGGAGGCCATCGGGCTCGCCGTAACCACCGAACTGCCCCTCGTCATCGTGTGCGTCCAGCGCGGCGGCCCCTCCACCGGACTTCCCACCAAGACCGAACAGGCCGACCTCCTCCAGGCGCTCCACGGGCGCAACGGCGAATCGCCGGTCCCGGTCGTCGCACCGCGCTCCCCGGCCGACTGCTTCGACGCCGCCGTCGAGGCCGCCCGGATCGCCGTCACCTACCGCACCCCGGTGCTCCTGCTCTCCGACGGCGCGCTCGCCAACGGATCGGAGCCGTGGAGGATCCCGGACCTCGACACCCTGGAGCCGATCGACCCCGACTTCGCGCAGGCCGGCGAAGGGCCGCACCTGCCGTACGCCCGCGACCCACGCACGCTCGCCCGGGACTGGGCCCTGCCCGGCACCCCCGGACTCGCCCACCGCATCGGCGGCCTGGAGAAGTCCAACGGCGCGGGCAACATCTCCTACGCCCCCGCCAACCACGAGCTGATGACCCGGCTACGCCGCGCCAAGGTCGACGGCATCGCCACGGACGACCTGGAGGTGGACGACTTGGACAAGGCGGCCGACCTGCTGGTCATCGGCTGGGGCAGCTCCTACGGACCCATCGCCGAGGCAGTCCGCCGGTCACGTGTGCAAGGCCGCCCCGTGGCCCACGCACAGCTGCGCGCCCTCAACCCGTTCCCCGACAACCTCGGCGAGGTGCTGGCTTCCTACCGCCGGGTCATCGTGCCGGAGATGAACCTCGGACAGTTGTCACTGCTGCTCAAGGCCGCCTACCCGGCGGACATCCAGCCGCTCACCAAGGTCTCCGGGATGGCTTTCCTCGCGGACGAGGTCCACCACGCCCTGCTCCAGGAGTTCGACGGCACACTCGCCGCCACCGAGCGGGCCAGGACCGCCACCGCCCGGGCCGGAGCCGCCCACAGAAAGGTCCGTGCGGACGACGACACCACCCCACCCTCCGACGCGGCCTGAGACCCATAGGAAAGGAACCACCATGGCGTCCATCGTGGACGGGTACACCCCGCCGCTCGGCGCGCTCGACCTGGTGCCGAAGACGGACCGTACCCTCAAGCCCGCCGACTTCACCTCCGACCAGGAGGTCCGCTGGTGCCCGGGCTGCGGCGACTACGCGATCCTCGCGACCGTCCGCGCCCTGCTGCCGAAGCTGCAACTTCCGCCGGAGAACATCGTTTTCCTCTCCGGCATCGGCTGCTCCTCGCGATTCCCGTACTACCTGGACACCTACGGGTTCCACTCCATCCACGGGCGCGCCCCGACCCTCGCCACCGGACTCAGCATCGCCCGCCCCGACCTGTCGGTCTGGACGGTGACCGGCGACGGCGACGCCCTGTCCATCGGCGGCAACCACCTCATCCACACCCTGCGCCGCAACGTCAACACCCGCATTCTGCTGTTCAACAACAGGATCTACGGGCTGACCAAGGGCCAGTACTCGCCGACCTCCGAGACCGGCAAGATCACCAAGTCGACGCCGATGGGCTCCGTCGACACACCGTTCAACACCCTGTCGCTGGCGCTCGGCGCGGAGGCCACCTTCGTCGCCCGCGCCCTGGACTCCGACCGGGCCGGCCTCACCGAGGTCCTCGACGCCGCCGCCCGACACCGCGGAACCGCGTTCGTGGAGATACTCCAGGACTGCCCGATCTTCAACGACGGCTCCTTCGACATCCTGCGCAAGGACGGCGCGGAGAGCCATCTGGTCCGGCTGCGCCACGGTGAGCCGATCGTGTTCGGTGCGGACGGCGAACGATGCGTCGTGCGGGAGGCGTTCGGACTGACCACCGCCCGCACCGCCGACGTCGCACCCGGCGACATCGTGGTGCACGACGCCCACGCCGAGGACCCCGGGTACGCCCACGCCCTGTCCCGGCTCTCCGGGCAGGACCTGCGGAACACCGTGACCGGCGTCATACGGGCGGTCAGCCGCCCCGTCTACGACGACCAGGTGCGCGCCCAGCGCGACCGGGCCGCCGAGGGCGACGTTCCCTCGCTGCAGCAGACCCTGCGCGGCGCGAACACCTGGACCGTCTCATGAAGGAGTCACCCACCATGGATCTCGATCTCGACGTGGCGAACAATGTGCTGTCAGGGCTGCGGCCCTTCCCGGTGGCGGTCACCACGGTCGACGGCGGCTTCGCCAACGGCCTGATGTCACTGTCGGCGGGCGCCGCGAGCATCATCCCGGAAGCCCCGCGCGCCACCATCAGCCTCACCAAGTACAACAAGACCCATGACATGGTGGCCAGCTCCGGCATCTTCGTCATGCATCTGCTGACCGCGGAGGAGGAACACCTCGACGCCTCCCTGCACATCCTGCGGACGCTCGGGGGCAGCTCGGGCCGCGACGGCGACAAGATGGGCACGCTGCGTACCCGGACCGGCACCACCGGAGCCCCCGTGCTGCTGGACGCGCACAGCTATGTCGAGGCACGGGTCTGCGCGAGCCTCGACATCCAGGAGTCCACGGTGTTCGTCGGCGACGTGGTCGCGGCCGGCACTCTGCACGGCGGCGAGCGGCTGCGAGTCGGGCCCGCGTGGGGCCGGCTGCCCAAGGAGTGGATCGAGCAGTACGAGACCAACCACGTACCGCAGCTGGAAAGCGCGCGCAGCCACCGGTTCGCCCACACCGAGGCGGGCTGAACCATGGGCGCACCGTCGGGAACGGCCGAGGAGACCGGGGCCTGGGAGCTGCCGGCCGAACTGCGGCTGCTGCGGGACACCGTCCGCGCCTTCATGGACGGCGAGGTCCGGCCTCTGGAGGAGACCCTGCCGCACGACGCGGTGGGGCTCGCCCGGCCGGAACTCACCGCTCTGCAGAAGAAGGCCCGCGACCTCGGCCTGTGGGCGTTGCAGACTCCTGCCGAGTCCGGGGGCGCCGGACTCGGTGTGCTCGGGCAGGTGGTGGTGGCCGAGGAGGCCGCCAAGTGCCGGATGGGAGCCTTCTTCCCGGCGCTCGGCGCCTTCGGGGGCAATCCGCCCGCCGTCATGTTCCACGCGACCCCGGAGCAGTTCGACCGGTTCGCCCGGCCCGTCGTCGAGGGCACGGCCTCCAAGGCGTACACGGCCATCAGCGAGGCGTCGGGCGGCTCCGACCCGGCCCGTGCCATTCGCCTGAAGGCCGTACGCGACGGTGACCACTACGTCCTGGACGGCGCCAAGACGTGGATCAGCCACGCGCGGGACGCCGACTGGGGGGCCGTCTACGCACGCACCGGGCCCGGACGCGGCGGCATCTCCTGCTTCGTCGTGGAGAAGGGGACCCCCGGCGTGTCGTTCCGGCCGATCCCGGTCATGGCGTCGTTCGCGCCGTACGAGGTGCACTTCGACGGGGTGCGCGTCCCGGCGGACCACCGCATCGGCGAGGAGGGCCAGGGATTCGCCCTCGCGGGGGAGTTCCTGGTGCACGGCAGGATCCTCTACGCGGCCGGGCCCATCGGCATCGCCCAGACCGCTCTGGACATGACCGTCCGATGGGCGAAGGACCGCGAGGTGTTCGGCGGACGCCTCGCTGACAAGCAGGGCATCCAGTGGATGCTCGTGGACTGTGAGATCGAGCTGAGGGCGGCGCGGCTGCTGATGTACCAGGCCGCCTGGAACGCCGACCTCGGCAAGAACGTCAAGGTCGACGCGTCGATCAGCAAGATGACCGGCACCGAGACCGCATGCCGGGTTCTCGACCGTTGCATCCAGGTGCACGGCGCCCTCGGCATGGCGACCGAACTTCCCCTGGAACGCTGGTTCCGGGACCTCCGGGTGAAGCGGCTGGGAGAGGGGGCCACCGAGGTGCAGCGGGTGGTCGTCGCCCGGTCGCTCTTCGGCTGACAGGAGAACGAGACATGGCACTCAAGTTCAACCTGATGTTCCCCATGCGGGCGGTCAAGCACTATTCGCGGTGGATCGAGGGCAACAGCCTCACCACGGTCGCGCGGGTGGTGGAGGACGCCGGCTTCGACGCGCTCTCCATGAGCGAGCACCCCTACCCCGACAAGGAGTGGCTCGCGGACGGCGGGCACCACGCCTTCGACCCCTTCGTGTCGCTGAGCATGATCGCCGCGGCCACCGAACGGCTGCGGGTCATCACCTACGTGATGGTCGCCGGCTATCGCAGCCCCTACCTCGCGGCGAAAGCTGCGGCGAGCCTGGACCTGCTCTCCGGCGGCAGACTGACCCTCGGCATGGCCGCGGGATACCTGCACAAGGAGTTCGATGCCCTCGGCGCCGACTTCGCCGACCGCGGCCGGCTCTTCGACGAGGCGATCGCCGCGATGCGGGCCACCTGGGCGGGCCGGGACCACGCGGGTGAGCGGTTCGGGATCACCGGCCACGAAGCGTTGCCTGCGCCTCTGACCCCTGGAGGGCCACCGATCTGGATCGGAGGCAACAGCGCGGCCGCCCGGCGCCGTGCTGCGGAGGCCGACGGCTGGATGCCGATGGCGCAGTCCGAGGCCATGGCCAAGATCACGCGCACTCCGTCGCTCACCGACCCCGCGGCCCTGCGAGAGCTGATCTCCGGAGTCAACCGCCGCCGGGCCGAAGCAGGCCGGCCTCCGGCGGACGTGTCCTTCGTCCCGTTCGAGAAGGACCTGCTGCGCGACGGCGACACCGGCCCATTCCGTTCCGCGCTGGCACCCTGCCTGGACTCGTACGAGGAGGCGGGTGTCACCTGGATCACCGTCGAACCCGCCAGCCGCAGCTTCTCGGCGTTCGTCAAGGATGTGACCGGCCTCGCCGAGCTGCTGCCGTCCCGCTGAGGACGCCTGGCCGTCCGCTGCACATATTTCGACCCCGTTCCTCCCGCGAGCCGCCACGGAGGCGATCCACGATGACCCGGCACCTCACGACACCACGCCCGCCACATCCGCAGGGCGACGCCTTTCCCGACGCCACGGCGGTCTGGGACCTGGTGTGCCGCCGCGCCGACGCCACGCCCGACGCCCCCCTCGTCGTCGACCAGGACCGGCGGCGCATGACCTTCGGCCAGTACCGCACGGCCGCCGAACGCGTCGCCGCGGGCCTCGCGGCCCGCGGCGTACGGGCCGGGGACGTGGTGTCCTGGCAGCTGCCCAGCCGTATCGACACGATGCTGCTGACCGCTGCCCTCGCCCGCCTCGGCGCGGTGCAGAATCCGCTCGTCCCCATGTTGCGGGAATCCGATGTGGAGTTCATCTGCCGGCAGGCGGGCACCCGGCTGCTCATCGTGCCCGAGGAGTTCCGCGGCTTCGGTCACGGGGCGATGGCCGACGCCGTAGCCGGCCGTATCGACGGCCTCGACGTCCTGCGCACCGATGGGGGACTGCCCGACGGCGACCCGTCCGGACTGCCCGCCGGTCTCGGACCTGAGGTCCGCTGGCTCTTCTACACCTCGGGCACCACCTCCGAGCCCAAGGGCGCCCGCCACTTCGACGGCGGGCTCCTGGACGCCGCACGGACCTTCTGCGCGGCGCTCGAACCGCAGCCGGACGACATCGTGGCCTGTCTCGCCCCCATGGCACACGTCGGGGGAGTGCTCCACATCCTCGCGGCGCTGCTGTCGGGGGCGAGCATGGTCGTCAGCGACGTCTTCGACCCCGCGGCGACCGCCCGGCTGCTGAGCGAGGAGAAGGTCACCCTGGGCGGATCGGGTGTCCCCTTCATCCGGGCCTTCCTCCAGGTGCAGCGGGCGGCGGGCCCGGACACCCGGCTCTTCCCGCACGCCAAGGGCTGGCTGGTCGGCGGCGCCTCGCGCACCCCCTCCTTCCACGCCCAGGTGCGGGACGAGCTGGGCGGTGTCGGGTTGGTGTCCGGCTACGGACTCACCGAGTGTCCCTTCCTCAGCTGGGGCCGTCTCGACGACGACGACCACCGTCACGCCACGGCGGACGGCCGTCCGGGACCCGGTGCCGAGATCCAGGTGATCCGCGCCGACGGAAGCCCGGCAGGCCCCGGAGAGCCCGGAGAGCTGCGGGTCAGGGCACGGCAGCTGATGGCCGGATACGTGGACTCCGCGCTGGACGCCGAGGCCTTCGACGGGGCGGGCCGCTTCCGCACCGGCGACCTCGCGGTGCTCGACGAGCAGGGCTACGTCACCATCACCGGCCGTATCAAGGACGTCGTCATCCGCAACATGGAGAACATCTCCGCCCGAGAGGTGGAGGAGGCTCTCGACGGCTGTCCCGGCCTGGCCGACGTCGCGGTCATCGCGGTGCCCGACGAGGCGACCGGAGAGCGGGTCTGCGTCGTCGCCGTCGTGGAGAAGGCGGGAGAGGTACCGGACCTGGCCGATATGTGCGAACATCTGCTCTCCTGCGGACTGAACAAACGCAAGCTCCCCGAGCGGCTGGAATTCGTCGACGAGCTGCCGCGCAACGCGATGGGGAAAGTGATGAAGAACGTCCTGCGTGAACGCTTCGCCGATGGCTGATCTGATCCAAGAGTCACCTTTTTGAAGATCGTGTTACCTGTAACGCCAACGGTCCATATGGCCGATCACATGGGTAGCAGCGTCGTACACTGACGTCTGTGTCATCAGATGAAACGCTTCGCAGAGCCAGCTACGGCCCCAACAGTCCGCAGATCGGGCGTAAGGGGGCCCGCACTCGCCAGCGCATCATCGACGAGACGCTCCTGCTTTTCGAGGACAAGGGTTTCCACGAGACGCTCGTCGACGAGATCGCCGAACGGGCGGGGGTGTCGCGGGCGACGCTCTACCAGTACTTCGCGAGCAAGGACGAGATCTTCCAGGAGCTGATGGAGGAGTGCGGCGCGGCGTTGCAGCGCGTCGTGCGCAGACTCGGCCCCCTCGGCCCGACGGAGCAGGGCTTCGACAACCTGCACTGGTGGCTGGGGGAGTGGGCCTGGGTCTTCACCAAGTACGCCACGATGTTCGCGCAGTGGGAGCGGGTGGCGACCGTGAGCGCCGGCGTCCGCCCGCAGGTGGAGACCTTCTCCGACATCTACTCCCACCGCGTGGCCAAGCGACTGACCGACGCGGGGGTGACCGGTGTCGACCTGGTCGACGTGGGCACCATCCTGCTGGTCGCTGTGCATCGCTTCAACTACTACCGCTACCGCGGCGCGGTCCCCGGCCTGACCGATCAGCAGCTGCTGGACGGACTCGCCATCCACGTGCAGCTGGCGCTCTTCCCCGAGACTCCGGCGGCGGTCTTCGGCTCCATCGATCTGGACGTCGGCGAGAGCGTGGGCGTCGTCAGCTGGCCCGGCCCGTACACGCCGGAGTTCCCTGACCGGTTCGCCGGGCTCAGTGTCCGGGCCCGTGGCACGGTGGAGCGACTCCTCGGCGCGGCCTGCCGGGTGTTCGGCGAGTACGGCTACCACATGGCGACCGTCGACGACGTGGTGCGGGAAGCCGGCGTGGCCAGGGGCACCTTCTACAAGTACTTCACCGACAAGTCCGACGCGCTGTCCGCAATCGCGGAGGAGGCGTGGGGCGTCCTGCCGCCCCTGGTCGAGGAGTTCGCCGCACTGAGCCCCGGCGACCACGGGGCCCTCCTGGAGTGGATGGGCAGGTACGACCACACCCGTGTCCGCTACATCGGCCTGCTGCGGGTCTGGCTGGAGGACCAGCCGCTCGACGATCAGGTGCGGGCCATCGGCGCCGAGATCGGGCGCAGAGCGGGGCTGGCCTTCGCGACGGTTCTGAACGTGGCCGAGCGGGACCATCCCTTCAACACGACCACGGGTGTCCTGCTCCTGCACGCCCTGCTCGAACGCAGCCTGGACGGGCTGACCGACGAGACCACGCCGGAACGTCGGCGGGAGGTCGTCGAGCTGCTGACCTGGCTCATCGAACGCGGACTGCTGAACGGGCACAGGCAGGGCTGAGGTTCTGCCCCGCCCGTGCCCCGGAAGAGCTCTCAGTACCGCTCGCGCGGCAGCCGCAGTACCCGCTCGGCGATCTGGTTGCGGCTGATCTCCGACGTACCACCGCCGATGGACAGGCCCCTGCTGTAGAGCAGGTTGTGCACCACCTCGGGCTCGCCGCCGCCCACGGCGGCGGGACCCGCGAGGGCGAGGGCCAGTTCGGTGATCCGCTGGGCGTGCTCGGCGGACAGGAGTTTGCCGACATTCCCGTCGGTGCCGTTCTTGAGCCCGGACACCAGGGTCTGCGCGTGCTTCAGGTTGAGCAGGGCCATGGCCTCCTCCTCGGCGATCAGCTCGCCCACCCGCTGCCACAGCGGCCCGCCCGTGGCCCCGTGCCGCTGTGACAGGGCAGCCAGCGCGGCGGCGTCCAGCGAGGTGCCCCCGAGGCCGGTGCCGATGCTCACGCGCTCGTTGCCGATGGTTGCCCGGGCAACGGCCCAGCCCGCGCCCGCCTCGCCCACCACATCCTCGTCGGGCACGAACACGTCGTCGAGAAACACCTCGTTGAACACACACCCGCCGGTCAGATCACGCACGGGCCGGACCAGGACACCGGGTGCGGCGAGGTCGACGACCATCATCGACACCCCGGCGTGCTTGGGCGCGTCCGGGTCCGTGCGCACCGTGAGCAGCCCGCGGTGGCTGCGGTGCGCGTCGCTCGTCCAGGTCTTCTGCCCGTCGACCAGCCAGCCCCCGTCCGTCCGTCGTGCCCGGGTCCGCAGAGAGGCCGCGTCGGAGCCGGCGCCCGGCTCGCTGAACAGCTGGCAGAAGCGCAGCTCCTCGCGCAGGGCGGGCCGCACCCAGCGTTCCAGCTGGCCGGGCGTGCCGTGCTGGATCAGAGTCGGCAGGATCCAGCTGCCGATACCGAGGTCCGGGCGGCGCACCCCGGGCAGCTCCTCCTCGATGACCAGCTGTTCCACGGGCCCGGCGTCCCGGCCGAAGGGCTTCGGCCAGTGCGGCACGGCGTACCCGGACTCGACGAGGGCGGCCGGCCGCTCGGGCGCCGGGAGTTCCTCCAGCCGTGCGCGGAAGGAGCGCGCCGCCTCGCGGAAGCCCGTCTCCTCCGCCGGAAGGTCGAGGGCGGGCAGTTCGCCGACACCGTCCGGGCTCGTACCGGCCACCTCGGCCGCCGCGCCGCCGCCGAACAGGGTGACGAGGGCGAGGGCCCGCTTGAGGAAGAGGTGGGATTCGTGTTCCCAGGTGTACCCGAGGGCGCCGTGGATCTGGATGCCGAGCTGGGCGCAGCGCACGGCAGCGGGCAGTGCCTGGGCGGCGGCCACCCCGGCGGACCGCTCCGCCCGGGAATCGTGGCGGCCGACGGCTCCCCAGGCGGCCGCTGTCGCCAGCTCGGCGTCCACGAGCATGTTCGCGCAGTGGTGCTTGATGGCCTGGAAGGACCCGACGGGCCGGCCGAACTGCTGCCGGGCGAGTGCGTGGTCGCGGGCGCGCAGCGTACAGGCGTCGGCGATCCCGCCGGCCTCCGCGGCCGCCAGCGCGCGGGCCGCCGCCAGCGCGACGGGCCGCGCGCCGGGCAGCACACCGGCGTCGTCGACGGCGACGTCGGTGCATCGCACCGTGGCGACGCGGTGAGCGGGGTCGAGGTCGGAGCCCGTGGTGAGGACGAGGCCGCGGGCGTTGTGTTCCAGCACGAGGAGGTCGTCGCCGGAGGCGAGGAGCAGCAGGCCGGCCACGGGGGCGCCGAGCACTGCGGGCACCTCGCCGTCGGCATGCCCGCCTTCGTGGGTGAGGCCGTCGGCGAGTCCGACGGCGGCGACCAGGGCGCCGGAGGCGAGTGCCGGAAGCCATCGCCGACGCTGTTCGGCGGTGCCGGCCCGGGCGATGACGGCCGAAGCGACGACGGTGGGCAGGAAGGGCCCGGGGGCGACAACCCGCCCGAACTCCTCCAGTACGACGGCCGTTTCGGCGAGGCCGAAGCCCTGACCTCCGTATTCCTCGGGCAGGTGCAGCCCCAGCCAGCCCAGATCGTCGAGTTCCGGCCAGTAGGAGGGCAGCGTCTCCCGCTCGGCGTCCGCCGCGGTCCGTGCGAGGGCCGTACCGCCCCTGGCCTCCAGGAACGAGCGGGCGACGGCCGCCAAGCTCTGGTGGTCCGCGTTGGCTGCAAGCGTTGCCATGGAGTCTCCCGCTGTGTCGGTGCGCTGGAGATCGAGAATATCTGACGCTTCCGTCATTAGAAATAGATTGTGCCGCACCTGATAGATCAGTCGCTGACCGGGCAGTTCTTCGTGGGGTGCAGAGGGTTGTCAGCGTCCCGATGCTCAGTTACGTTTCTCGCGCTTCGCCAATCTGTCGCTCTGTATCCCAATCGCCCCGGAGTGGCCGACCGTAGGACTCCGGTGGCAGGCGCCGCGGTCGGAGCCATCTCCGTGTTCCCCGGGCAGCGCATCAGGACCTCTCTCTCCCGCCGCGTCCAGCAGGAATGGAACGAGAATGACGTCGACACCCGAAGTCACCCCCAGCGTCTCCCCGCCTCCGCCTCCGCTCCGAGAGATGATCGGCGCCCGTCTCGACCGACTTCCGCATGGCCGGTTCCGCACCCTGGTCATCGTCTGCTCGTGTATCGCCTTCGTCTTCGAGATCGGCGACCAGGGCGCGATGGGAATCACCGCGAGCACGATCAGGGAGCACTTCGGCACGAATCTCACCGGAGTGGCGTTCGCCGTCTCCTCGATGTACCTCGGCCTGCTGGTCGGCTCCCTGGTGGCGGGCCAGGGCGACCGGTTCGGCCGACGTGCAATGCTGAGCTGGGGGATGGGGGCGATGGCGGTCTTCTCCGGCCTCAGTGCCGCGTCCACCGGCCTGGTCATGTTCGTGGGTATGCGGCTTCTCGCCGGCATCGGGCTCGGAGTCACCTACATCACCTTGATCGTTTACATCTCCGAGGTGATACCCGCCCGGCGGCGTGCCATGGTGATCGGGATGGGCGTCGGCTGCGGCACCGTGGGGAACATCGGACTCACCCACCTGGGAGAGAGCGTGGTGCCAGGGAGTGAGAACGGCTGGCGTCTCATCTTCCTCATGGGGCTGATCGGCCTGGCCGCGGTCCCTCTGTTCCGCAAGCTTCCCGAGTCCCCGCGCTGGCTGTCCGCGCAGGGCAGGGATGACGAGGCCGACGCGATCGTACGGAAGCTGGAGGACGAGGCGGAGGCCCGGCGTGGCGCCCCGCTCCCGCCGCCCGTGCTTCCCGTGAAGGCCCGGAAGGCCGCCGTCGCCCCGGCCGGCGGCACCGGATCGCTCTTCCGGGGCAAGCTGCTGGTCTCCGTGGTGATGTCCGTGGTCGTCTGGGTCGGCTTCTCCGTCGGCCAGCAGCTGATGAACACCTGGAGCCCGATCGTCCTCAACCTGCGGGGATTCACCGTCGGGGAGTCGCTCTCCATGCAGTCCATGGTCCTCATCGGCGCGCTGCTCGGCTCGGTGCTCGCGATGCTGATCGGCGACCGCCTGCCCCGCCGGGCCGGGATCATCGTCTTCGCCTCCGTCGCGGCCGTGTCCATCGCCGTGTTCGGGCTGTCGGGCAACCACACCGTCATCGTTCTCGCCGGCGCGACCGTGCAGTTCACCGTGGGTATCAACACCGCTCTGGTCAACACCTTCGTCGCCGAGTGTTTCCCGACGCCTCTGCGCGCCCGGGGCACCGGCTTCGGTTACTCCGTGGGCCGGATGACCAACGTCCTGGCCCCTTTCACCATCGCGGCGGTCCTGGAGGCGCTCGGCTACAAGTCGGTGGCCTGGGGCGGATTCCTGGCCTGGGGAGTGATCGCGGTGGTGGTGCTCGTCCTCGGCGGACGCCGTCGGCATGCGCCGCAGGACGCCTGACGGCAGTCCCTCAGGCAGACCCGAAAACGTACTGTTCAGCACTTGCAAGGAGTCATCATGCCCGGTCCCCTGCGGGGAACACGCCTCGTCGAATTCGCCGGCCTGGGGCCGGGCCCCTTCGCCGGCCTGCTCCTGGCCGATCTGGGAGCCGAGATCATCAGGATCGACCGGATACCCCTTCCGGGGGCGTCCGGCGACACCGCCCTCAACCCCGTGCAGCGCGGCCGCAGTTCGGTGGCCGTCGATCTCAAGAACCCGAAGGCCGTCGAAGCGGTCCTGCGCCTGATCGCCTCGTCCGACGCCCTGATCGAGGGCTTCCGGCCCGGTGTGATGGAGCGCCTCGGAATCGGCCCCGAGGTGTGTCTCGCCCGGCAGCCCGCCCTCGTCTACGGCAGGGCGACCGGGTGGGGGCAGAGCGGACCCCAGGCCCATCTCGCCGGCCACGACATCAACTACCTCGCCCTGTCCGGGGCGCTCGACCCCATCGGCCGGCGGGACTCGGGCCCCGTGCCCCCGGTCAACCTCCTCGGTGACTACGGCGCCGGCGGCCTCTACCTCGCCCTCGGCGTTGTCGCCGCCCTGCTGGAAGCCCGAGGCTCCGGGCAGGGCCAGGTCGTCGACGCGGCGATCGTCGACGGGGCGGCGCACATGACGACCACGCTCCAGTGGAAGCGCTCCATCGGCACCTGGAACACTGAGCGGGGCACCAACACCCTCGACACCGGAGCGCACTTCTACGACGTCTACGAGACCGCCGACGGCCGACACGTGTCGATCGGAGCGCTCGAACCGCAGTTCTACGCGCGACTGCGGGACGTCATGGAACTCACCGGACCCGAGTGGGACGACCCGCGCGACGAGACGCGCTGGCCGGAACTGAGCGCGCGGATGGCGGAGTTGTTCCGGACCGGGACCCGGGACGAGTGGTGTGCCCGGTTCGCCGGCCACGACGCCTGTTTCGCACCGGTCCTGACCCTCGACGAGGCCCCGGCGCACGAGCACAACGTCGCCCGGAACACCTTCGGGGAGCGGGACGGCGTGGTACAGCCGAACCCCGCGCCGCGGCTGTCCAGGACTCCCGGCGAGATCGGCTGCCCGCCGCCGGCGGCGGGGGCCGATACGGAGGCGGTGCTGAGCGCGGCCGGATTCGGTGCCGAGGAGATCGCCGCGTTGCGCAAGGAGGGTGCGGTGCAGTGAGCGGTGGGCCGCACCCGCCTCACCGGACGGGTGCGGCCCACCACGCGGGATCCCGGGGCCCATGTCAGGACTCGGACGTGCACCCGTAACGGAGAGCCAGATCCTCACTGCCCCGGGCCAGCAGGGTCACGTCGGCTCCCACCAGGACGAAGCGGGCTCCGGCGGTGATGTAGCGACGGGCGAAGACCTCGTTGAAGGCATTGACCCCGGCGGCCGTCCCGCACGAGGTGATCACGCCGAGCGCCTTCTCGACGGTCTCCACCACCTCCGGATGCTGGGGTGCGCCCAGGTGCCCCATCGATGCCGCCAGGTCGGCCGGCCCGATGAACACGGCATCGACCCCCGGAACCGTGGCGATCTCCGGCAACTGCCTTATGCCTTCGGACGATTCGACCTGCACGGTCACGGTCACCTGCTCGTCGGCCGTCGTGAGGTAGTCGGTGTCCCGGTTCCACCGGGAGGCTCGGGCCAAGGCGCTGCCCACGCCGCGGATCCCTGCCGGGGGGTAACGGGTGGCGGACACGATGGCGGCGGCCTCATCGGCCGACTCCACCATGGGCACCATCAGGTTGCGCACGCCGATGTCCAGCAGTCGCTTGATGCCGGCGGGGTCCGCGTCGACGGGCCGGACGACGACCTCGGGCGGAGAGCCGGCCACCGCCTGCAACTGCGCCAGCGTGGAGCGCAGATCGTTGGGGACGTGCTCCATGTCCAGCATCAGCCAGTCCAGTCCGGCGCCCGCGCAGATCTCCGCGACGTACGGATCGCCGGTGGCGAGCCACATGCCTATTTGCGGCCGGTCGGCACAGAGTAGGGCGGCCCAACGGCTGGAGGTCATCGTGGTTCCTTTCGAGGCCCCTGGCTGTACCAGCGACTGACATCCATGTCACTGTAGTCGGGGAGGTGTGAGTCGGTGAGACTGTGGAAGTCTGCCCGCACTGCTCAGGGGAATGCAAGATTTCTGACAGGAACGTTCATTACGTGAAAAGGTTGGGTCGCTGGAGCGGTGGCCGCGGCCTTGTGCGAACCCAAGGGCTCGCCGGACCCGGACCGCGTCTCCCCTGATGTCGAGAGGAACTGAACCGATCATGGCTGTATCTGGTACTCCGGACAGTGCGTCCGATGGTGCGCGGGACGCCGCTGCGCTCGTTCTGCGGAGTGTTCTCGGGCCGATGCTCATCGCCCACGGCTGGAACAAGGCCGCCGGAGCGGGTGGGCTCGACGGTACTGCCGGATGGTTCCGCAGTCTGGGGCTCGAACCCGCCCACGTGCACGCCCGGATGGCGGCCGGCACCGAACTCGCGGCCGGCGCGGCTCTGACCGTGGGGGCGGGCGGGTCGCTCCCCGCCGCGGCGGCCGTCGGTCTGATGGCTGTGGCGGCGCGAACGGACCACCGGGGCAAGGGATTCTTCGTGTTCAAGGGCGGCTGGGAGTACACCGGCGTGGTCGCCGGTGCGTCCGTGGCTCTGGCGGCGCTGGGCAGTGGCCGCTGGTCCGTCGACCGGCTGTTCGGGCGTGGAGGCCGCGGCGGAACACGCTCCGCACTGACCGCCCTGGGCCTCGGCGGCGCCGCCGCCGCGGTGCTGCTCGCCGCCTGCTACCGGCCGGTGGCCGAGGACGCGGAGGTCGACGCCGCCACCGAGACGGGGGAGGCCTGAGCGGCTGCCGCTCTCTTCTCCGGCTGCCCGCTCCCCGCCCGTACCGTCTCCAGGCGTGACCGGACCTGTGGCCCCTCCGGCGGACGCGTACCTCGACCCGGTCTGACCGGAGCCCGCGGCGGCTCCGGCGGCCCGGTGCGGCCCCCCATGATCGTCGCCCCGCCGGAACGGCGTGGGACGATGGCTCCGGGACGGGGTACAGGGAAGGGCGGAAGTGATGGTGCAGGCAGCCCGGCGGGGGCGCCCCACGGGGGCGGACGGCGAGCAGACACGGCGCCGCATCATGGGCGAGGCGATGGACTATGTCGCCGAGGTCGGGTACGGCCACGCGACCATGAAGGCGATCGCGGAACGCGCCGGTCTGACGAGTGCTGCCATCTATCGGTACTTCCCTGCCAAACAGCAACTGGTGAGCACCATCCTCGCGGAGATGGTCGATGTGGTCATCGGTCGTCTGGACAGGGCGACCCATATCCCGGGCACGCTGCAGGACCGCTTCATCGCCCTGCTGGAGGAGTCACTCGACTGTGTCCGCGACTACCCGGCGGCGGCGAGGCTGAGCGAGGCCGCACGGGTGGAGTCGGGGCGGATTCCGGAGTTTCAGGAGGTCCTCGACGGCCGGCTGCGGGCGGAGGAGAAGCTGTACGAGCGGCTCATCGACGATGCGATCCGCCGGGGTGAGCTTCCCGCGGGCACGGACCGGCAGGCGATCAGCGACATGCTCACCTCCATCACCTGGGGCCTGACGCACCTCTCCGCGCTCGTGCCCCGCGCGCGCCACGCGGCCGCGATCCGCCAGGTGGAGGAGCTGCTCGCGAGCGGGTCCGTGCTGTCCCGGCGCGGCTGAGGTCCTCGGCGATTCAGTGGTGCACATCTCTTGACCGGCACCCGCATGCTTCTTAATGTAATCAACCAGTTAATTACTTACGTTGCGCCAAAGGAGGCAGCGACGTGTCACCCGATCATGACCTTGAGGCTGTGGCCTCACATCCGCACGCGATAGTCGACCCGAAGCGGGTCCCCGCCCAGCGCTACTACTCCGCCGAGTTCGCCCGGCTGGAGAAGGAGAAGCTGTGGCCGCACGTCTGGCAGGTCGCCTGTCGGCTCGAAGACATCCCCGAGACCGGGGACTACATCGAATACGAAATCAACGACGAGTCGGTTCTGGTCATCCGGGAGTCCGAGGACTCGATCAAGGCGTACTACAACGCCTGTCGGCACCGTGCCACCGCACTCGGCAACGGTGCCGGAACCTTCCACGGCGGACAGATCGTCTGCCCTTACCACGGCTGGCGCTGGAACCTCGACGGCTCCAACTCCTACGTCTACGCCTCCAAGCGCGGATTCACCCCCGCCTGCCTGGACAAGGACAACCTGCGGCTGCGCGAATGCCTGACCGGCACGTGGGGAGGCATGGTCTTCATCAACATGGACCTGCAGGCGTCGCCGCTGGAGGAGTACCTGGGCGGAATCAAGAAGGTACTGGACCCGGTCGGCTTCGACCGCATGCGCGTGCGCTGGTGGCGCCATGTGATCCTGCCCTGCAACTGGAAGATGGCGCAGGAGGCGTTCCTGGAGGCCTACCACGTCATGCAGGCCCACCCCTCGCTCTCCATGGGGGCGGCCGACGACGACTACGACCTCGACGCGTTCGCCGGCGACTTCGAGTGCTTCGAAGAGGGCCACGCCCACATGCGCCACTCGTCCAGCGGGGACATCCCTGTCAAGGGGATGACCAAGGCGGAGTACTTCATCCAGTACAACAACGCCCTGTACTTCGGCACCGACGCCTTCACGACGGAGCGGGAGATGTTCGTCCAGCAGGGTCTGCTGGAGAAGGACATCCCCGATGACGAGTTCCCCGCGAAGTTCTTCGAGGCGCTCTACGCGTACGCCCAGGGGGCGGGCATCCCGTTGCCGCCGCCCGCCACGGACACCACCGGGTACGGGCACATCTTCCCGAACCTGACGTTCCTGCCGGGGTACGGCACCAACATCATCTATCGGTCGCGGCCGAACGGCGACGACCCGGAGAGCTGCGTCTTCGAGGTCTGGGCGGTGCAGATCCCCGGCGCCGACTCGGGCGAACCCGAGCGTCCCGAGCTGGAGGGGCCTGTTCCGGTCGAGGAGTGGCCGCAGATCTTCCAGGAGGACTTCCAGAACGTCATCGGCCAGCAGAAGGGTGTGCGCGGCTCCGGCATCGACGAGCTGATCATGTCCGGGCCGTACGAGGCGATGATCATCAACAGCCATCGCACCATCGACCGCCACCTCGGCGGGAAATGACGTGGACGCACGCGTACGCGTCGAGCCCGCGGGGGTCGAACTCACTCCGCGGGCCGGCGAGACCGTCTTCGAGGCGGCCCTGCGGGCGGGGCTTTCCTGGCCGACCATCTGCTACGGCCAGGCCCGCTGCACCGCCTGCGCACTCAAGGTGACCGACGGGCACCCGGTGACGGACCCGCCCGGTCCCGAAGAACAAGGCGTCCTGAAACAGTTGGCCCAGCGGCGCCGGGGATCCGTCCGCCACACGCGGCTGGCCTGCCGGCTCACCGTGACCGGCCAGGTCACCGTCGAGAAGAACGGCGTCAAACCGGCGGACGAGAGTGCCCCGGATCCCCACTGACCGGCGGTGTCACCGCCGACGTAATCCAAGGACCACACCCATGGCACAACAGCCCAACCGGGTGCCGGCGGCCGAGACCTACGACGTGATCGTCGTCGGTTTCGGCGGCGCCGGCGCCTGTGCCGCCATCGCGGCGGCGGAGGCGGGAGCCTCCGTTCTCGTTCTGGAACGCTCCTACGGGGGCGGCTCCACCGCCCATTCCGGCGGTGTCGTCTACGCGGGCGGCGGCACCGACGTCCAGCGGGAGGCGGGAGTCCCCGACTCTCCCGACGAGATGTTCGCCTACCTGAAGCACGAGGCCCAGGGCGTCGTCTCGGACGAGACTCTGCGGTCCTTCGTCGAGGGAAGCCCCCGGATGATCGACTGGCTGCGGGAGCAGGACCTCACCTTCCAGGGCAGTCTCTGCGACTACAAGACGTCGTACCCGACCAACCGCCACTACCTCTACTACTCCGGCAACGAACTGACCGCGGAGGCCCGGGCGGTGGCCGAACCCGCGGCCCGCGGCCACCGGGTCCACGCCAAGAACTTCACCGGCGCGGTCTTCTTCGCGCGGCTGCGCGACTCGGCGATCCGCAAGGGCGTCACCGTACGCCCGCTGGCCGACGTGCGCCGGCTCCTCATCGAGGACGGCCACGTCGTCGGTGTGGAGTACGAGGCTCCGGAAAAGGGCCGGGGACCGGGCCGCTGGCACGAGAAACTCGCCGAAGTGGCCGGGAAGATGACCATCTACTACCGGCCGGCGGGCGACCGGCTGAGCCGTCTCTCCGACGTCGCCCGGCGACGCCACACCCAGGTGTACCGGGCCCGGGCCCGCGGCGGCGTCGTACTGGCCACCGGAGGCTTCGGCTTCGACAAGGAAATGATCCGGCAGCACGCACCGCGTTACGCCGGTCTGAACGCGCTCGGCCCCGGCGGCGAGAACGGCTCCGCGGTGAAGCTCGGGTCCCAGGCCGGGGCCGCCACCGGCCGGATGGACTCGATATCGGGCTGGCGCTTCATAGCACCGCCGTCGGCCTTCATGGAGACCATCGTCGTGGACGGTGACGGCCGACGGTTCGCCAACGAGCAGCTCTACGGTGCGACGATGACCAAGCCGCTCATGGAGGAGCGCGGCGGACGTGGCTTCGTCATCGCCGACGCAGCCACCTGGCGCAAGGCGCGGGCCCAGATCCGCACCCAGGCCGCCTTTTTCCAGGTTCCCCAACTCGCTTATGTGTTCAGCCGGTTCGGGCACCGTAAGGCGGACACGCTGGAGCGGCTCGCCCGCATCTGCCGGATCGACCCCGCCGGGCTCATAGGGGCAGCCGCCGAACACGACGCGGCCATCGCCGCCGGTGAACCGGACGCCCACGGCAAGAGCGACGAATTCCGTCACGCGCTGGGAGCCGGGCCGTACTACGCCGTGGATATCTCCCCGGTCGCTTCCCGCGTCTTCTACCCGCTCCCCTTCATCACCCTCGGCGGGCTCGTCGTGGACGAGCGGACCGGCGAGACGGTCCACGAGGGCGGAGCGCCCGTCTCCGGCCTCTACGCGGCGGGCCGGGCCGCGGTCGGGATCTGCAGCAACAGCTATGTATCGGGCCTGTCCCTGGCCGACGCCGTCTTCTCGGGACGACGCGCCGGCGACCACGCGGCCCGCGCCGCCCGTTCCGCGGCGGCAGCCGGGGGACAGAAGGAGGAAACCCCGTGACCGCACTACCACCCGAGCCGGACGCGAAGATCCTGCTCGACCTCTTCACCAACGCCACCCGGATCAAGCTCTTCGACGAGAAGTACCTCTCGCTGATGAAGGCGGGGCAGATCGGCGGCATGTACTACTCGCCACGCGGTCAGGAGTTCGCGGCCGTGTCCGTGGCCCAGCACCTGCGGCGCGACGACTACGTCGTCACCATCTACCGCGGGTTGCACGACCAGATCGCCAAGGGGGTCCCGATGCGTGAGCTGTGGGCCGAATACCTGGGCAAGGCCGCCGGCACCTGCAAGGGCAAGGGCGGGCCCATGCACGTCACGTCGCCCGAGCACGGCCTCATGGTCACCACCGGCGTCGTCGGTTCCGGCATCCCGATCGCCAACGGGCTCGCGCTTTCGTCGCAGTTGCGCGGCACCGACCAGGTGGCGGTGACCAACTTCGGTGACGGCGCCACCAACATCGGGGCGTTCCACGAGGCGCTCAACCTCGCCTCGGTGTGGAAGCTCCCCGTCGTCTTCGTCTGCCAGAACAACCAGTTCGCCGAGTACACGCCGCTGCGCGAGGGCACCTCGGTGGAACGGATCGCCGATCGCGCCGTCGCCTACGGCATGCCCGGCGAGACCGTGGACGGCAACGACCCGGTCGCCATGTGGCAGGCCGCGGGGCGGGCCGTCGAGCGGGCCCGGCGGGGTGAGGGGCCCACCCTGCTGGAGGCGAACACCTTCCGCTTCAACGGGCACCTGATCGGCGACCAGCAGAAGTACATGCCCAAGGAACTCCTGCGCGCGGCGATCGAGGCCGACCCGGTGCCGCGCTTCCGCGCCAGGCTGATCGCCGACGGGACGGCCACCGAGGCCGAGCTGGCCGCCATCGAGGAACAGGCCGCTGAGGAGGTCGCGGATGCCGCGGCGTTCGCCCTGGCCGCCGAGTATCCCGACACCGCCGAACTCACCACGGACGTGTACTCCACCTCTTCAGCGGCAGGCTCCGCCTCGCCCCGTTCCCCGGAAGCAGCTGCCCGATGACGGTCACTCAGCCCAAGACCCGCACCATGGGCCAGGTGCAGGCCATCAACGAGGCCCTGGATGTCGCACTCGGCGCGGACCCCTCGGTCTTCCTGCTCGGCGAGGACATCCAGGAACCCAGCGGCGGCGGATTCGGCGTTCACAAGGGCCTGGGCAACAAGTACGGCACCGCACGGGTCCGCCACACCCCGATCTCGGAGCAGGCCATCATGGGCGCGGCGGTCGGCGCCGCGATCTCCGGGATGCGGCCGGTCGCCGAGATCATGCTGATGAACTTCATCCACGTCGCCGCGGACCAGCTCATCAACCACGCCGCCAAACTGCGCTACATGTCCGGGGGACGCACACCCGTTCCGCTCACCGTACGCACCACCACCGGTACCGGCGGCGGGTTCGGCGCCCAGCACTCCGACATGCTGGAGGCCACCCTGGTGCACGCCGCCGGGCTGAAGGTCGTCGTGCCCAGTAACCCGGCGGACGCCAAGGGGCTGTTGCTGTCCTGCATCTTCGACGACGACCCGTGCGTTTTCGTCGAGATGAGCCAGCTGTACTTCGCCGCCAAGGGAGAGGTCCCGGAAGGGGATTACCGCATCCCGCTCGGCAAGGCCCGCATCGCCCGCGCCGGCTCGGACATCACACTGCTCACCTATGGACGGCAGGTCGGGGAGTGCCTGGCGGTCGCCGAGACACTGGCGGCCGACGGCATCGACGCCGAGGTGGTGGATCTGCGCACCCTCAACCCGCTGGACACCGAGACCGTACTCGGCTCGGTCGCCAGGACGAAGCGCGCGGTGGTCGTGCACGAGGCCGTGCGCCGCAACGGCTTCGGCGCCGAACTCGCCGCGATCATCCAGGAGGAGCTGTTCGGCGAACTGGCCGGGCCGGTACTCCGGGTAACCGCGCCGGACACCCCCGTGCCGTACGCGAAGTCACTGGAGGACGCGTTCCTCCCCGGAGCGGTTCGTATCGAGGCCGCGGCCCGCAGCCTCACCAAGTCCTAGAAAGCAGCGCACATGAGTCACGAACTGCACATCCCCCAGCTCGGGGTGACGATGACCGAGGGCGAGATCACCGAGTGGACGGTGAGCTCCGGGGACACCGTGGAAGAGGGGCAGGTGTTGTACGTCCTGGCCACCGACAAGACGGAGACCGAGATCGAGGCCCCGGCCTCCGGCACCGTCGAGATCATCGGAAAGACTGAGGAGACCTACGCGGTAGGCACCCTGATCGGCCGGATCGCCTGACGATGTGCCGGAGCCGTCGTGTGCGGCACCCGGCTGGGAGGAGACCATTCATGGCCAAGGGCCTGCTGTACGTGGAGTCATGGCCGAGCGCACCCGAGCGCGAGGCCGAGTACCACGCCTGGTACGAAGAGATTCATCTGCCCGAAGTGGTCGCTCTGGAGGGCTTCGTGTCGGCGCGGCGGCTCGCTCCCCTCGACGGGGCCGGACCGTTCGTCGCCCTGTACGAGATGGAGGCGGACGACCTGCGGGCTGCCGTCGACGGGCTTCAGGAGGCCGTGCTGAGAGGTGACCTGCGGATGTCGGACGCCCTGCGGACCGATCCCATGCCGGTGATGCGCCTCATGGAGGTCACCGCGGTGCACGAGCCCACCGGGCGCTGACCCCTGAGGTCGGTCAGTGCGGGTGGACGACCCGTCCGTTCCGCAGGACCAGAGCGACCTGTCGCGCCGCGGGCTCGGCCAGGGCTTCGCGGAGGGGGACGGACAGCAGACACAGATCGGCGCGGAGGCCCGGTGCGACATGTCGCACCGGGCCTCCGGGGTCATGCGGAGACGACAGGAACCCGTCCAGTGCGATGCGGGGGGCGACCCGTTCGGCGGGAGAGACGATCCGGCCCGACGGCGTGCAGCGGGAGCTCGCAGCGGCCATCGAGGCCCACGGGTCCGGGTCGCCGTACGGGGCGTCGCTGGATGCCGCCACCGGGATGCCGTGCGCGAGCAGCGAGGCGTACGGGTAGAGGTGGGCACGGTCCGCAGGATCGACGTCGCGGAGGTAGTCGTCGCCCCTGGCGGTGAGGAGCGTGGGCTGGGTGACGACACGCACCCCGCAGTCGGCCAGCATCGGATACACCTCGGGCGGCACCACGGCAGCGTGCTCGATCCGGTCGCCGGCGTACGGGCCGGCCGACCGGAGCGCCACGAGGGTCAGAATCAGGGACTCCCGGGTCACGCAGTGCACGGCCACCGGCCGGCCGGACCGGTGGGTGGACTCGATCTGTTCGGCGAGTGCGTCCAGAGCGGGCAGGTCGTGGTCCCGCAGATGAATCTTGTGGGGCGTGCCACCGTCGGCCGCCCCCATGAGGTGGAGGGACTGGGGGAGCGCGCCGGAGGCGTCCGCGTCGCGCAGCAGCTTCAGCGCACCCGTGTCGAGATCGGGGGTCGCATCGGTGACGCCGGTGATGCCGTAGGAGGCGAGCCGGTCGCCCACCGGCCGGAGGTCGGGTGGTGCGGTCGGCAGGGCGGGGCGCAGCCGGGTGCCGTACCGCCAGAGCCGCCCGGTGGGGGCTCCGGAGGCGTCGCGTTCGACGTCGGGGGAGTCGTCCAGTACATGGGCGACTCGTCGCAGCGCAGGTGAGTTGAGGATCCACAGGGCTCCGCCGCGGTGCTGGATCCTGACCGGGTGGTCCGGGACCAGCCGGTCCAGCAGGTGCCGGTCCGGGAGGCCGGCGACCGATTCGGCGTAGTCGGTGCCGCGCAGCCAGCCGCCCGGTGGGAGGCCCTGGACCGCTGCCCGCAGGGTGGTGGCGAGTGTGTCGAGGCAGGTGACGGCCGGCGGTCCGCAGCCGACCGAGCCCGCGCGGGCGGCCAGCGCGAGCAGGTGGATGTGGTGGTCGTGCAGTCCGGGCAACAGCGCCCCGCCCCGGGCATCATGGACCTCCTCCCCGTCCCGGGGCCGCAGCCGTGGGCTCACCTCGGCGATGTGTGTTCCCCGGACGCGGACGTCGCGGAGCGCCCCGTCGAGTTCCACCCGCGCGATGAGCATCCCGGTGCCGGTCATTCCGCGTGTCCCAGGTACGCGGCATTGTCCGCGCCGAGTGCGCGCGCCGGGCCGTGTGGGCTACGGGCGCGGGGGGCGTGTACGGGAAAGCGGGCGTGCTCGGTCTCCACCTGCCAGGTGCCGTCGGGGCGCCGGCTGACATCGTGCGGTTCGGGGCCGGGCGCGGCGGCTGCCGAGAGAGCGACCTCCCGCATCGCGAGGTCGATGAGCCGGCCGTGGCCCTCGCCCAGGGCGGCGGCGGTGGCAGCCGCTGCGGCCACTCCGGTCAGGGGGTCGGCCAGGGCGTCCCCACAGGGCAGCGGCTCGCCGGTCGCCGGGTCGTGGACGACCAGTCCCGCGGCGGCAGCCACGTCGTCGCCGAAGCCGACCCGCTCCGACCAGGGCCCGGTGCGGCCGTACGCCGTGATGCTGGTCCAGACCGTACCCCGGGCGACGGTCTCCTCCGCGAACACGCCCATCCTGCGCAGGGCGCGTGGGCGGGACGACTCAAGGACCACATCGGCCTGCTCGACCAGCCGCAGCAACGCGTCCCGGCCCCGGGGCGAGGCCAGGTCCAGACAGACCGAAGCGTGTCCGGCGTGCAGCAGGTCGTAGAAGCCGCGGGCGCCCGAGCGGGCGCCGTCGGGGCGGTCCGGGCTCTCGACCTTGACGACCCGGGCGCCCGCGAGACCCAGGAGATGCGCACACAAGGGGCCCGCCCACAGGGCGCTGAGATCGACGACGAGAGGTGGCCGACCGGTGTCGCGCCGTGGCGCGCCCGTCACCGTGGGGAGGGCGGAGCGGTGAGCCGCTTGCTCGTCCCTGGCTGCGCCCGGTGTCTCCGGTATCGAGGCAGCCGGGATTCCGAGGAGTTGAGCGCGGCTCACGGCATCCGCGGCCCGCTCCTCTGCGGCCCAGGCGGCGACCGCTGTCCAGGGATCACCGGCGTCTTCGGCCTCGACCAGTGCGGGAATCAGTTCGAGGTCCGTCGGGCGGGCCAGCGATACGCCGATCGGGCCGTCCACGCAGGACAGGATCCGGAAGGCACCGCCGGCCGACCAGGGTGCGCGGGGCACGAAGCCGGCCAGTGCGGCCCGTTCGCCGAGCAGTGCGTGCCCTGGCAGCCGGGCGGGATCCAGCCCGGTGTCGGCCGCGAACGCGGCCACAGCCCGCCGCACGGCACCGGCCGGATCGCCCGGCGAGGCCAGCGGTGGTCCGTCGGGCCGGCCGGTCAGTGCCATGCCGCCGCAGGCGGCCCAGCCTGCGAGTGGGCCGTCAGCCGTGGTCGGCAAGGTGATCCACCAGTCCCCAGTCCCGTGCCGTCTCCGCGTCCACGCGATGGCCGGTCAGCGCCAGCCAGGCGGTGCGCCAGCGACCGATCCGGTGGTTGATGCTGACCGTGCCGCCCGCTCCGGGTATCAATCCCATGGACACCTCGGGGAGTTGGAAGAAGGAATCCGGATGGGCGGTGACCCGCGCGGCGAACGCCGGCACCTCGATCCCGGCGCCGACGCACGCCCCGTGCAGCCGCGCGTGCACCCTTTCGCGGCAGCGGTCGACAGCTGCGCCCGCGCTCTGCCGCAGCCGCAGGACATGTGCGGTTGCCGGGTCGGACGCGGTGCCGAACTCGTCCAGGTCGCCGCCGCTGCAGAAGGAGGGGCCACGCCCGCGGAGTTCGACGGTGGTGACCGTGTCGTCCAGCCGGGCGATCTCCAGCGCCTCCACGAGGCCGTCGCGCAGCGCGGCACTGAACGCGTTGTGCCGCTGAGGCCGGTTGAGCTCGATCCGCAACAGTCCGCCGTCGCGGTGGACGAGGACGGGGTCGGTGGCCGGGGGAACGGGGCGCCGGGGCCGGGCGGTCCGCCAGGCGGCGAACTCGGGACCGGCCAGTAGCGTCGAATACGCGGCGGACTCTGCGGCCAGCCCCTCGGAGACCGGCAGTCGCTCGGTCACCCGCAGGAGCCCGGCCAGAGTCAGGGCGGCGAGCGGGGCACCCCGTACGGCCTGTGACACATGGTCGGCGGCGGCGTCCGCGTCGGCGACGGGCACATAGGCCCGGGGGTCGGCTCCCTGAGGTGCGGACCCTTCCAGCAGGGTGCAGTCGAGCGTAGGGAGCAGAGCGACGGCCGGGGCGGGGAGCGGCCCCCGGCCGACGCCCACCAGGATCCGGCCGTTGTGGCTGAGCTCGCGCACCTGGCCGAGCGCCCCTGGGTCATCCAGCTCGATCAGGGCGAGCGCGTTCTCCGGGCTGCCCTCCGCGTCCAGGCTCAACGGGGCCAGGCCGGTCGCCCGCTTCGCGTCCCCCGGTCCGCAGTTCACATGTCCTCCTGGACGGAGTTTCCGCCGTCGGTCGTAGGTGCTGCCGCAAGCCAAACAATTGTCTCTTCGAGCACACGCAGGAATTCAGCCCCTGGCGGTGGCCCCGCGCGTGAGCGGGTCGGACCGCTCACGAGGCGAGGGAGCCGTCTCCCTCGAAGCCCTCCGCCACGATCGAGAGGGCTTCCTGAAGCACCTCGGCACCGCTGCGCGGCGAGGACCCCTCGCTCTGCCACGCGTACTCCTCCATGGCGGTGCGCAGGGCCAGGACGGCCATCCCGGCTTGCAGGCGGCTGCGCAGATCCTGAGGCGAGGCGCCGCGACGTTCGGCGATGACCTCCGCGAGCCGCCGTTCGATGTCGTGGTGCACCTGGAGCCAGACAGCTCGCAGCTCCGCGCTGTCCCTGGCCTGGCGGACCAGGGTGAGCATCGTGGAGGTCTCGGACCACGTCGTGCTGTTGTGCACGGAGGCCCGCCCCAGGGCTTCGAGGAGCGGTTCCCCGGCGGGGCGGTCGCGGAAGTGGTCGATGGTCTGGTCGAGTCCGGCCGCGAGCAGCGGGGCGGCGGCCTGCTCCTTGGTGGCGAAGTACCGCCAGAAAGTACGGGTCGAGATGCCCGCGGTGCGGGCGATCTCCTCGGCGGAGACGCCGTCGGAGCCGTGCTCGACGAAGAGCCGGACCGCTTCGCGGGTGATCTCGCGTCGGGTGTCGGCCTTACGCCGTTCGGCGAGGGGGAGCCGCGCCGTCCCGTTCGCTGCGTGCTCCGGCATTGGAATCACCGCTCGCTCTCTGCTGGATGCGCGGGCTCGGGTCGTGAGTCCCTGATCAGTGTAGCGACTGGGGCGCGATGCGTCGTGGTGGCACATCGCGACACGGAGGCGTACTGTGCCATTCGGTAGCGACTCGAGTCGCACACAGAGGAGGTCGCCCATGCCATCGAACTGGCAGCATTCAGAACTTTTCATCGACGGCGCCTGGCGCCGCACGGCGCGTGAGCGCACCGAGACGGTGATCAATCCGGCCACCGAGGAACCCGTCGGCAGCGCCCCGGTGGGGGAGGAGCCGGACGTGAGCCTGGCTCTCGCGGCGGCCCGACGCGCCTTCGACGAGGGGCCCTGGCCGCGCCTGAGCGGTGCGGACCGTTCTCTCCTGCTGGGTCGTTTCCACGATGCGCTGGTGGCCAGGGCCGAGGAGATCGTGGCCGTCTCCGTGGCCGAGAGCGGGCCGACGCGCCCCGTGGCGCGGTTCATGCACGTCAACACGGCACTGCCGGTGGCCCGCTACTACGCGGACCTCGCGGCCTCGGCGCCGAGGAGTGAGTCCCTGCCGCACAGCGTCCTGCCCGCGCCCGGAGGAGCGAGTCTGCTCGCGGGGCAGGTCAAGGCGTATGACGCCGTCGGGGTCGTCAGCGCCATCACCCCGTTCAACGTCCCGTTCTTCATGAACGTGGTCAAGGTGTTCCCGGCGCTCGCGGCCGGCAACACCGTCGTGCTGAAGCCCTCCCCGTTCACTCCGCTCTCCGCGTTCCTGCTGGCCGAGGCGGCGGCGGAGGCCGAACTGCCTCCAGGTGTCCTCAATCTCGTCACAGGCGGCAACGAGGTCGGCACGGCACTGACCACCGATCCCCGCGTCGATCTCGTGACCTTCACCGGCTCCGACGCGGTGGGCGCGAAGATCATGGCGCAAGCTGCCTCGACGCTGAAGCGGGTCACGCTGGAGCTGGGCGGGAAATCCGCACTCATCGTGCGGGAGGACGCCGACCTGGCCGCCGCGATCGGCTCCGCCGTGGGCGGGATCAGCACGTTCAGCGGGCAGGCGTGCGCACTCGCCACCCGGCACCTGGTGCACAACTCGGTGCGGGAGCAGTACGTCGCCGGGTTCACCGAGGCGCTCAAGCGGCTCACGCTGGGCGACCCGGCGGAGGACGGTGTCACCATGGGCCCGCTCATCCATGCCGCCCAGCGCGAGCGGGTCGAGCGGTATGTGCGGGCCGGGCTCGACGGCGGCGCCGAACTGGTGGCGGGCGGCGGCAGGCCCGCACACCTGGAGCGTGGCTTCTTCTTCGAGCCGACCGTGTTCGACAACGTCGACAACCGTTCGGTGATCGCGCAGGAGGAGATCTTCGGCCCGGTCATCTGCGTCATCGGCTTCGACTCGGACGACGAGGCCGTGAGCCTGGCCAACGACTCCGCATACGGCCTCGGAGGCGGCATCCTCTCGCGCGACACCGGCCGAGCCTTCGAGATGGCCCGGCGCGTCAGGACCGGCCAGATCAGCATCAACGGCGGCGTGGGCGGACTCACTCCGGTCGCGCCCTTCGGCGGCTACGGACGCTCCGGCATCGGGCGCGAACTCGGCATCGAGGGACTGCGCGAGTACCAGGAGACGAAGGTCATCAGCTTCAAGGCCGGCTGACGACGCCTCCGACCGCGGCCACCACATGGCCCCGAACAGCACAGACATACAGAGAAACGAGCACCAGATCATGGATCACAGCAAGCACGTCGCCGTCATCACCGGAGCCGGCCAGGGAATCGGCCGCACCTACGCCACCGCGCTCGCCGAGGACGGGGCGACAGTCGTCGTCGCCGACCTCAACCTGGAGGCCGCCCAGCAGACCGTGAAGATCATCGGCGAGCAGGGCGGAAAGGCTCTCGCGATCCGGGTCGACGTCAGCGACAAGGAGAGCACTCTCGCTCTCGCGGAGACCGTGAAGCAGCAGCTGGGCACGGCCCACATCCTCGTCAACAACGCGGCGATATACCACTCGATGCGCACCGACGGCCAGCTCACGGTGGACATCGACTACTGGCGCAAGGTCATGGCTGTCAACGTGGACGGGGCGCTGCTGATGACGCAGGCTTTCGCACCTCTGCTCATCGACGCCGGCTGGGGCCGCGTGATCAACCAGACCTCCATGGGCGCCTACTTGGGCATGGGCGGTCACTACAACGTCAGCAAGCTGGCGACCATCGGCGTCACCCAGGGCTTCGCCTTCGAGCTGGGCCGGCACGACATCACGGTCAACGCGATCGCGCCGGGAGTCATCATGACGGACGCGACCAAGAGCGTCGCCTCGGAAGGGCTGTACCGGATGACGGAGGCGGGCGCGGCCATCAAGAAGCAGGGCACCCCGCAGGACCTCGTAGGCACGCTGCGGTTCCTCATCAGCGACGCGGCGGCCTGGATGACCGGCCAGACGCTGCTGGTCGACGGCGGCTTCACCAAGCGCATCTGATCCGCTCGACCACGCGCGCCGTGGTGGAGGGGGCACTGCTCCACCTGCGGAGAGACGGGCCCTACAGGTCGCGAGGAACGTGACGTCGAGTCTGCCCGGTGCTCGCACCGGGCAGATCCACGCGCCTGCCCTGCCGGCCGGGAGGCCAAGAGGCGCCAGTGCCGGCTGCCATGACGAAGCCGCGGGCGCACACGGTCGCACTCCTGGCCGCGGGCGGGGTATCGCGGCGGTGCCCCGCCCGGCCTGCCGTCGTCCGGTAGGGCTCAGCCGGTGCTGACGCCCCAGGTCACAGCCTTGCTGAGCAGGAACTCCTCCAGGCCGTGCACGCCCCACTCGCGGCCCAGGCCGCTGTGCTTGTAGCCGCCGAACGGCGCCCCGAAGTTCATCGCCAGGCTGCCTCCGTTGACGGAGACACTGCCGGTGCGCAGGCGCTTGGCCACTTCGAAGGCGCGGGCCGGGCTCGCCGACCACACTCCGCCGCCGAGCCCGAATTCGCTGTCGTTGGCGATCCGCACCGCGTCCGCGTCGTCCTTGAAGGGGATCACGACGCCGACCGGCCCGAAGAACTCCTCCTGGGCGATCCGCATGGCGTTGTCGACCCCGGCGAACAGGGTGGGCTCCATGAAGTAGCCGCGTTCGAGCCCGGCAGGCCGCCCACCGCCGCACACCAGCTCAGCCCCCTCGGAGACGCCCGCCGCGATGAGCGACTCGACCTTCGCACGCTGGGCTTCGCTGATCAGCGGGCCCATGGTGACGGCGGGATCGCGGGGGTCGCCGACCTTGATGTCCGCGAGGGCCCGCGCCATCGCGGACACTGTCTCTTCGTAGCGCGACTCGTGGACGAGGGTGCGGGTCAGGAGGGCGCAGCCCTGCCCGGCGTGCGTGACCACCCCCGCTACGGCGCTGGGTACCGCGCGGCTGAGGTCAGCGTCCTCCAGAACGATGTTGGCGGACTTTCCGCCGAGTTCCAGGACCACCTTCTTGAGGGAGTCCGCGGCCTGTCCGTAGACCTGCCGTCCCACTGCGTCGGATCCGGTGAAGCTGACCATGTCGACCAGGGGGCTCGTGGACAGTTCCTGGCCGGCCTCCAGGTCACCGGTGATGATGTTGAGCACGCCGGCGGGCAGCCCGGCCTCCTCGGCGAACCGGCCGAGGATCAGTGCCTCCAGCGGAGTGGTGGGGGCCGGCTTGAGGACGGTGGTACAACCCGCGGCCAGCGCGGGCGCGATCTTGAACAGGTTGAGGAACAACGGGAAGTTGTAGGCGGAGATGAGGCTCGCGACCCCGATCGGCTCCTTGAGGATCACGCCCTGCCCGATCTGGTCCCCGGCGAAGGCCGGCGGGAGGGGCTCGGAGAACGCGAAGGTGGGCAGCACGCGCTCGACGGTGTCGCGGAAAGCGCCGAGCGGGATACCGACCTGGAGGGTCTGGGCGAGAGCCTGGGTGGTGCCGGCCTCCGCGATGTTGAGGTCGGTGAGTTCGTTCGAGGCCGCCTCCATCAGCTCGGCCATGCGCAGCAGGATCGCGCCGCGCTCTTTCGGGGACATCCGGGGCCAGGGGCCGTCGTCGAACGCCTTGCGAGCCGCGGCCACGGCCCGCTGCGCGTCGCGACGCGTGGCCTGCGGAACGGTCGCGATGACCTGCTCGGTGGCCGGGTTGAGCACATCGAGGGACTGCTCACCCGAGCCGTCCTCCCAGGTGCCGTCGATGAACAGACCGTAACGGTGCTTCTCGGTCATTGCTCCGCCTCCTGCGGCGGGCCGCTCAGCGGCCCGAAGGGTGTGGCCCGGCGCTGTGCGGGCCGGGTGGGAGGTGGCCCGGCCGGTGGCCTGCCACATGGTTCGGGGCGTCGCCCGGTGGAGAGCGGGGCGCCGCCGTACCGATCCGGGGCGCGTGGCCCCGCGCCCGGCCCCGGGCCGGGCGTCATGCTCGGGATCAGAAGCGTTTGATGACGCCGCCGTCGACGATGAGTGTCTGCCCGGTCATCCACGAGGCCTGGTCTCCGGTGAGGAAGCGCAGCGCGCCGATCAGGTCCTCGGGCGTCGCCTCGTGCTTGAGCGGGACAGCCGCGGCCAACTGGTCGAGCATGCCCTGATCGACGGTGACGCGGGTGGCCTCCGTCATGATGACGCCGGGTGCGATGGCGTTGACGGTGATGCCGTGCTTGCCGAGTTCACCGGCGAAGCCCTGGGTGACCCCGATGAGGGCGAGCTTGCTGACGCCGTAGTGGCCACCGCCGCCGAGGTAGGCGGCCGAGGAGGTCTGGTTGACGATCCGGCCCCAGCCGGACTCGATGAGCTGAGGAGCGAAGGCCTGCGTCATGAGCAGCGCACCGTCCACGTTCACCGACATGACCTTGCGCCAGTACTCGATGTCGACCGTCAACTGGCCGTCGGAGCGCATCGAGTGGTAGATCGCCGCGTTGTTCACGAGGATGTTCGTCGCGCCGAACTCCTTGCGTACACGCTCGGCGAGGGCCAGCGTGCTTTCCTTGCTGCTGACGTCGACACTCGCTGCGACTGCCTTGCCCCCGGCCTCGTTGATCAGGGCGGCGGTCTCCTCGGCGGCCTCCCGGTTGAGGTCGGCGGCAACGACGGTGGCCTTGTCCTCGGCCAGTGCCTGGGCGTACGCGCGGCCTATGCCCTGCGCGGCTCCGGTGACGACGGCGATGTGACCGCTGTGGTCCATGAGGTTGCTCCCTTGCTGGTTCCGGCGGCGCCCTGAGGCGTCCTGCACACTGCGGCGCTCCGCCTCGCGGAACCGGAATCCCTCGCGGGCCCGGAACACGCCGCTGTCGTGACCCTACGGCTTAATTTGCACGCTGCGCAATATATGCGCATGATGCAAATAATGTGGCTCGCGAGATGGGAGAATGGTCCGCACGCCCCGTTCCGGACGACTGCCGGGGGCGCGATGGGGAGCGGAAAGGGAAGCGGCCAATGGCGGCGCAGCAGGATGGGAACACCCGAGGCAGGCCACCGCTGTCGGAGCGGAAACGGGAACAGACCCGCAGGGAGCTGGCCGACGCGGCGGCCTTTCTGTTCCTGGAGCGAGGTGTCGCGCAGACCTCTGTTCAGGACATCGCTGCGGCGGTCGGGGTCTCTCCCCGCACGTTCTGGCACTACTTCTCCGTCAAGGAGGAGGCAGTCGCTCCCCTGCTGCTCGACGCCCTGAGTGGTGTGAGTGAGGCGGTGGAGAGCTACCCCGCCGAGGAGTCTCTTCTGGAGGCCGTGGGGCAGGCCGCCATCCGCAACGGGAAGTCTCCCGACATCCCGGTTCTCGTGAAACTGCTCAGGCTGAGCCGCACGGCGCCCGGGCTGCACCGCATCTGGCTCCAGGTCAACAATGAGCTGGAGGAACGTATGGTCGGTGCCATCGCCCGGCGGGCCGGCGCCGACCCCGCCAGCCTGTCCGTCCGGCTGGGTGCTGCGATGGCGACCGCCGCGATCCGCATCACGGCCGAGGACTTCGCCTGGCACGGAGACGAGGACCATGCAATCCCGGACGAGGCTCTGCGTCTACTCGCGGCGGGTCTCGTCGCCGTCCCGCCCTCATGGGGCGGAGCTGCGGACGGAAAGTGACGCGTGAGAGTGGCCCGAGCGAGGTCTCCCGGATCTGCGCGGACCTGGACGAACAGCTGGACGCCTTCCGGACCCTCCGCTGGACCACATCCGTTTCCCCTATCTGTTCCTCGACGCCACCCACGTCAAGGCCCGCGTCGACCACCGCGGGCGATGACCGCCCGCTCACGGTCGAACTGCCCGACGGCTCACCGACCGGCGCGCTGATCGCCACGGTGCCGGTCCTGAGCGCCGGTGACTGGGACAACTGCCAGAGCACGCCGGCGGTCGACGTCACCAGGCCCGGCGGGACGACCGAGCTCTACCTGGTCTTCAAGACCGCGCCGGCCGGCTCGTACGACATCGACTCGATGACCTTCGTCGGGAAAGGCGTCGGTCGGGGCGGCCCGGCCCCGGCACAGATCGCCGGCATCGGCGGAAAGTGTGTCGACGTCAACGGCCGGAGTGCGACGAACGGCGCCAAGGCCCAGTTGTGGGGCTGCAACGGCGGTGACAACCAGAAGTGGCAGGCCGACGGCGCCACATAGCGGTCGATGGGCAAGTGCCTCGATGTGGACGCCGCGTCCACGGCCGATGGGACGAAGATCCAGCTGTGGGACTGTCACGGCGGCACCAACCAGGACTGGTCCGTTCAGTCGGACGGCACCATCCGTAACCGCGGCGTCTGCCTGGACACGGCCGGTGGCAGTGGGACGGACGGAACCCAGCTGGTCATCAACCGGTGTGATGGACGTGCGTCGCAGAAGTGGACGGTGGCATGACCGGTCAGGGCTGATCGACCGGCGCGGAACGGGGGCCGACCTTCAGCGGGGCTGATCGAATGGTGACGGGAGAGTCTGACAGCGGTGCCCGATGCGCGCCCGGATACCCCACCGATGGGGACGTGGCCGCCGCCGGGTGATCACGTTGCCAGGGTCGTAGCCCTGTAACCGACCGGCCGCATCCAGATCAGCACGATGGTGGTGGGGTAGTGGGCAACTCCAGGCATTACCGAGCCCATCGCACCCGCCGTGAGCCCGACAGGTGCCCGCGAATCGTTCCTGCGGTGAACGTCTGCGTCCGTGCGGGTGAGAGACGGCCGTTGGGATGAGCCGGTGATGTGACGGCTGGTAGAACACGGGAGGATGCCGCCGCGGTCGCCGTACCACCGCGTTCCGTGCCCGGGGCCGTGAGATTTCTTGGTAGTTCTGACCGCTGTTCCCAGACGTTGGTGAAGGGGGCTCGTCAATGAGCCGAGGCTTGATCGTCGTAGACGTGCAGAACGACTTCTGTGAAGGAGGCAGCGTTCCCGTCGCAGGCGGCGCGCAGATCGCGACGAAGATCGCCGACCTGGTGGAGCAGAGCGCGGGCCGGGACTACCAGTACGTCGTGGCCACCCGCGACCACCACATCGACCCGGGAAATCACTTCTCGGAGAACCCGGACTTCAAGGACAGCTTTCCCGTGCACTGCGTGGCCGGGGACGAGGGCGGGGAGTTCCACCCGCACTTCGCTCCCGCCGCCACCGGCGGCAAGGTCGACGCCGTCTTCTTCAAGGGCGCCCACAGCTCCTCCAAGAGCGGCTTCGAAGGCGCCGACGAGCAGGGCACGTCCCTGGCGGACTGGCTGCGGGCCCGTGGAGTGGAGGACGTCGACGTGGTGGGCATCGCCACTGACCACTGCGTGCGCGCCACCGCGCTGGACGCGGTGAAGGCCGGTTTCCGCGCGCACGTACGCCTGGACTACTCCGTCGGCGTCGCCCCCGACACGACCGCTTCGACCTTGGACGACTTCCGTGAGGCGGGCATCGTCGTATCCGGAGAAGCCCCCGTGCCGCAGTAGCGCTTCACAGCAGACCATCCGTGGTGGGTGCGAACGGCCGTTCGTACCCCCCCCTCGGTGGCCTCACAAGTCCGGGCACCAACGGCGGTCCTCTGCCACCGCCGCACCGGCGGTTCACGACTGGGGACATCAGTGCAGCGATTGGTCGGGCGCAGCGAAACGCCAGGCATGGAAGGGCACGGTCAGGCCCGATCGCGTGGGGGCAGCTGGTCTGGGACCCCGCTTACGCAGAGTCCTACGACGTGCAGGTCTCCGACGACGGCACCAACTGGCGCACGGTCCACACGACCAGGTCGGGCAACGGGGACATCGACACGATCGACGCCTCCATCACCGCCCGGCACGTACGGCTCCAGCTGAAGGCCCGGGGTACGGCCTGGGGCGACTCGCTGCACGAGTTCGGTGTCTACAGCTGAGCGAAGCGAAGTGAGCCGCATGTCCGGCAGGGCCCGACCGTCGCCGCCACGGGTCGGTCGGGCCCTGCCCGCGCCTGTGAGCGCCCGCCGCAGCGGCAGTGCTCACTCAGGGCGGGGACGGCGGTGCGTCTCATCTGTGCGCGGCCCGGTCCCGCAGAGTCGTCTGCCACATCGGGGTCTGCTCCTCGGGGCCTGCCTCCTCCTGCCGACCGCCGCGCTCGAAGAAGTCGGCGAGCGGCAGGGCGGCCGCTCCCACGGTGACCGCGTCCGGCCCCAGGGTGCCCAGGCCGATGTGTACGTGCGAGGCCGGGTACGCGAGGGCGTACGAGGTCGCGTGGGCCCGCACCGAATCCAGGAAACGGGTACCGAGCTGGAGCCCCGCCCACCCCCCGACGAGGATGCGCTCGGGCTGGAAGAGGTTGATCAGGTCGGAGAAGCCCGCGCCGAGGTATTCCGCTGTCTCCTCCAGGACGGCCAGGGCCGTGGTGTCCGAGTCCGGCCCGGCAACGTCGCCCTGCCCTGCCGGATAGGCCGCGGCGAGCATCGCCGTCAGCGCGGTCTCCTCGTCGACGTCCGCGAGAGGTTCCCCTCCCGCCTCCCGCCAGCGCTCCAGCAGCGCCTCGGCGCCCGCGTAGGCCTCCAGGCAGCCGAGCGAGCCGCAGCGGCAGCGCCGGCCACGCACGCGCACGGTCAGATGCCCCCACTCGACGGCCCGGCCCGGGCTCATGTCGTCGGTGACCACGCAGGCGCCCACACCGGAACCGAACAGCACGACCACGGCGCTCTGCGCCCCGCGCCCGGCACCGAACCACATCTCGGCCTGACCCAGGGTCTTGGCGCCGTTGTCGATGTAATACAGCACGTTCGCGGGGAGCGGCACCGACTCACGCAGCAGCCGCTCCAGCGGTACCGCGTCCCAGCCGATGGTCTGGCCGTGCACGACGGCGCCGTCCTCGGGCGTCCGGGAGACGATGCCCGGTACGCCGACGCCGACGCCGAGGAGCTGATCGGCTGCGATCTCCGCACGGTCCAGGACCTCGGTGATGCCCTCCCGCACATGTCCCACCACGACACCGACGTCGTAGCGGTCGACGCGCCGGGGCCCGTCGAGCGACAAGGGCTTCTCGACGCGTGCCAGCTCGGTGAGAGCGAGATCGAAGAGTTCGACTCTCACGCGTGTCTCGCCGATGTCGACACCGATCATGTAGCGGCTCTGGGGCCGGATGCGCAGAAGGGTGCGAGGGCGCCCTCCTGCGGAGTCGACGCTGCCGGCCTCCTCGACCAGCCCCTCTGCGACCAGTTCGGCCACCACGTTGCTCACGGATCCGGAACTCAGACCGGTGGGCGGGCCGAGCGAGAAGCGGCTCAACGGGCCATCGAAATACAGACGTTGCAATACGGCGGTGCGGTTCTCGCGCCGCAGGTCACGCACCGTCCGGCCGCTGCGTACTTTCACCCTGCCCCCTCTTCTTGAAGCTCACCCACGCAACATACCGCCGTGACACCCCTTGACGCGACCTTCACTTGCGGTTTAACTCACACCCTAAATTAAGCCCTGTGGGTTTGAGGTCGAACGTGGACGTCACGCCGGCCCGGCCCACGTCGGACATTCATCACTTCTGAAAGGCCCCTGGAGTCATGCGCAGAATCCGAGCCGCGGCCGTCGGCGCCGTCACCCTCTCGCTCGTACTCACCGTGGCTGCCTGTGGGGGCGGTTCGTCGGGGGCGGGCGGGTCCAACGAGCAGCCGAAGACGCTCACCTACTGGGCCTCGAACCAGGGCGCCAGCCTCGAGGTGGACAAGAAGGTCCTCCAGCCCGAGCTGGACAAGTTCGAGAAGGAGACCGGCATCAAGGTCAAGCTGGAGGTGGTGCCCTGGGGTGATCTGCTGAACCGCATCCTCACCGCCACCACCTCCGGACAGGGGCCGGACGTCCTGAACATCGGAAACACCTGGAGCGCCTCGCTGCAGGCCACCGGTGCGCTGCTGCCCTGGGACGAGAAGAACTTCGAGGCGATTGGCGGCAGGGACCGATTCGTCGAGTCCTCCCTCGGCTCGACCGGCGTCCAGGGCAAGGACCCGGCCGCCGTGCCGCTGTACTCCATGGCCTACGCGCTCTACTACAACAAGAAGATGTTCGCCGACGCCGGCATACCGAAGCCGCCGACGACGTGGGACGAGGTGACCGAGGCCGGGAAGAAGCTGTCCAAGGACGGCAAGTGGGGACTCGGCGCGGAAGGCTCCAACCTCTCCAACAACATCCACCAGGTCTTCGTCCTCGCGAAGCAGCACGGGGCCGACTTCTTCACCGCCGACGGCAAGGCGGACTTCACGTCCGACGGGGCGGTTGCGGCCGTCAAGCAGTACGTCGACCTCATGGCCCAGGACAAGATCGTCGCGCCGGGCAACGCCGAGTACGCGCAGAACCAGTCCCTGAGCGACTTCGCGAAGGACAAGACGGCGATGGTGCTGTGGCAGACCGCGGCCGCCACCTTCGAGTCCCAGGGGATGAAGAAGGACGAGTGGGGAATCGTGCCCGCCCCGGTCCAGTCGGGCAAGCCCGGCGCGGGCAAGGGCACCAACTCCATGGTCGCCGGCATCAACATGGCCGTCTTCAACAACACCAAGAACGTCGACGGCGCCAAGAAGTTCGTGAAGTTCATGACCAGCGACGAGGAGCAGACGGTCCTCAACACGTCCTACGGCTCCATTCCGCCGGTCAAGGCCGCCCAGGAGGGCGACGCGTTCCACACCTTCGCGCTGTCGCCCCTGCGCGAGACCCTCGCCACCAGCGCCACGGCTCTGCCCCAGGTCGCCGAGGAGTCGCAGTTCGAGACAGTCGTCGGCACGGCGGTCAAGGAGCTCTTCGCCGACGCGGCCGCCGGCCGTCCGGTGACGACCGAATCGGTCAAGGCGAAGCTCGAAAAGGCCCAGCAGCAGATGCCCAAGAAGTGAGCACGGACACCACCATGACCACAACCGCCGCCACCGTTCCCGGCGAGCGGACAGCAGAGAAGAACAACCCCGGAGCGGCGCCGCGCAGACGCCGCTCCGGGCGGCTGCGCAAGATCGGCCTGCCCTACCTGCTGCTGCTCCCCGCCCTCCTCCTCGAGCTGCTGGTCCACCTGGTGCCGATGATCATCGGCATCGTCGTCAGCTTCCGGCAGCTCACCCAGTTCTATATCCGTGACTGGGCCACCGCGCCGTGGGCCGGTCTCGACAACTACGCCGTCTCGGTCGACTTCGACGCCCCGGTGGGCGAGGCGCTGGTGCAGTCGTTCCTGACGACCTGCCTGTTCACCGTGGTGTCTGTGGGGCTGTGCTGGTTCCTCGGAACCGCCGCAGCGGTCTTCATGCAGGAGACCTTCCGCGGCAGAGGCTTCCTGCGCACGCTCTTCCTCGTGCCGTACGCCCTGCCCGTCTACGCCGCAGTCATCACCTGGGCGTTCATGTTCCAGCGCGACAACGGCATCATCAACCACGTCATCCACGACCAGCTCGGCCTCACGGACAGCCCGCCGTTCTGGCTCATCGGCGACAACGCCTTCGTCACGCTGCTCGTCGTCTCGGTGTGGAAGGGCTGGCCCTTCGCCTTCCTCATCATGATGGCCGGCCTCCAGAACGTTCCCCGGGACATCTACGAAGCGGCGGCGCTCGACGGCGCCGGGGTGTGGCAGCAGATCCGCCGCATCACCCTGCCGTCACTGAGGCCCGTCAACCAGGTCCTCGTACTCGTGCTGTTCCTCTGGACCTTCAACGACTTCAACACGCCGTTCGTCCTGTTCGGCAAGTCGGCCCCGGCATCGGCGGACCTGATCTCCATCCACATCTACCAGTCGTCCTTCCAGACCTGGAACTTCGGCACGGGCTCCGCGATGTCGGTCCTGCTGCTGTTGTTCCTGCTTGTCGTGACCGGCCTCTACCTCCTGTTCACGTCCCGAGGAAAGCAGGCCACCGATGCCTAGGACCGCACAGCGCCAAGCCCCTTCCCCGATGGCGCCCCCGCAGTCGTTCCTGTGGGCGCGGCGGGTCTTCCTCACGCTTCTCACCGTCTTCGTGGTCCTGCCGGTGTTCGTGATGGTCACCAGCTCTCTCAAGCCGCTGGAAGACGTGACCGGGAAGTTCCAGTGGATTCCCTCGGGCCTTACCATCAGTCCCTACTTCGATATCTGGGACACGGTCCCCCTCGCCGACTACTTCATGAACTCCCTGATCGTCGCCGGGGCGGCGACCGTCTGCTCCGTGGTGATCGCGGTGTTCGCGGCCTACGCCGTCAGCCGCTACAACTTCCGCGGCAAGCGCGTGTTCACGGTGACCGTCCTCTCGACGCAGATGTTCCCCGGCATCCTCTTCCTGCTGCCGCTGTTCCTCATCTACGTGAACATCGGCAACGCCACGGGCATCGCCCTGTTCGGGTCGCGGATCGGCCTTATCATCACGTACCTCACCTTCTCCCTCCCCTTCTCCATCTGGATGCTGATCGGATACTTCGACTCGGTGCCCAGGGATCTGGACGAGGCGGCCAAGGTGGACGGCTGCGGCCCGTTCGGCGCACTGTTCCGGGTCATCGTCCCCGCGGCCATTCCCGGCATCGTCGCCGTCGCCGTGTACGCGTTCATGACCGCCTGGGGCGAAGTCCTCTTCGCCTCCGTCATGACCAACGAAACCACCCGCACCCTGGCCGTCGGCCTGCAGGGCTACTCCACGCAGAACGACGTGTACTGGAACCAGGTCATGGCAGCCTCCCTCGTGGTGAGCCTGCCCGTCGTGGCCGGTTTCCTGCTCCTCCAGCGCTACCTCGTCGCCGGCCTCACCGCCGGCGCCGTCAAGTAGCCGCACCCACTGACGGCTTCGCCCCTCACCTGTTCGACGTCTGCGAGGTACCTTGTGACCGCATCGACAGATCTTGCCGCCTTCCCCCGTGATTTCGTCTGGGGCACGGCCACGGCCGCGTACCAGATCGAAGGCGGCGTCGCCGAGGACGGCCGGTCGCCGATCAGCAACGGGGCCGCCCTTCTTCTCGGCCCCGCCCTCGCGGTGCTGACGGCTACCCAGTTGCCCCCGGGCGGGTCAGCCCGGCCAGACGCCCGTCAGACGACGCGTTGCCACGGCGCCCGAGCGGTCGACGGCCGCCTTGACCACTGCGAAGATTGCGCCCTGGAGAGCGGCGGCGAGCAGGATCTGCTGCCAGGACCGGTGCTCGTCCGTGGCATCGGGTGCGTCGCCCTCACCCTCGATGATCTTCCATGTCTGCTTGAACGCGGCACCCGCGAGCATGCCGCTAGCAGCACCGAGGGCCATACCGACCGGCTTGTAGGCGATCCTGGACACGTTCATCGGCGTCCCCGACGGTGGCGCACCAGCAGGACAGCGGCGAGCAGCGCACCACCCGCGAGAAGCGGGTTGCGGTTGGCGCGTGCGAACGACGTCGCCCGGCCTGCCTTTTCGAGCAGCGGGTCGGGGGCCCTGTCCGCCGCGTACTGTCCAGCCCGGGTGGCGGTCTCCCGTACGTAGGACGCGGCCTCGGCCGCCTTCTCCAGGACGGGATCGGGCGTCCTGTCCTGGACGAGGCGCGTGGCCTGCTCCGCCTTCCCGCGGACCTGTTCGGCCACCAGGGCAGCCTTCTCCGCGGCCTGTTCCTTCGCGGCGGCGGACTTCTCCTTCGCCTGTGCCTTGACGTCGGTCTTGGCGGCCAGGGCCTCGACGGTCCTCCCGAGTTCGTCGCGGGTGCGCTCGACCTGCTCGCGCAGCTCCTCGGAGTCGGAGGCGTCGGAGGCTTCGGGGACGGGGGTCCCTATGTTGGTCCGGGATTTCTTGCTCATCGGTGTGCCTTTCCCTTGATCTGGGCCACATCGGCCTTGACGCTGTCGACGGTCTGCTCCGGCGCGGGGGAGCCGGTCTCGGTGATCTGCTTCTTTCCGGCCAGGGCGGCCACGGCTGCGACCGCCGCCAGCACTGCCGTGACGATGAGGGCTGCCGCCCACAGCGGCAGCACCAGTGCGAGAGCCGCGATGCAGGTCGCGACCAGCGCCTGGGCCGCCAGGATGCCGGTGAGGCCCGCGGCGCCGAGGAGGCCGCCGCCCTTCCCGTAGCGCTTGCCCTTCTGACTCATCTCCGCCCGGGCCAGCTGCATCTCCTCGCGGACCAGCTCCGAAATCTGCTGCGAGGCGCGCGAGACCAGGACACCCAACGAGTCGTCGGTGGTGTCGGTCTGCCGCTCTGCCGTGCTCATGGCCAGGTCACCTTGCCTTCCTCGATCTGTCGGAAACATCGGCTGCCGCGGGACGTCGTTCGTCCGGTGAGGCGGGACCGGTGGGCCTCGTAGTGCTGGTCGAGGGCCGTCAGCGCGAGTCGGCTGCCCCTGGGGGGACGGTGAGTGGCCTCGAAACGAGCCAGTCATGACGGAACCTCCTGGTTGAGCCGTGTATGCGGACGTCTCGGCTCGACTACCCCGCAACTGCCCCAGCACCCGTCCCGCCGGTAAGGGCGTCATAGGCGCGGGGCGCCGACGGCGTCCGGACCTGACCGCACGCGTTAGTCCAACACCCGTCCCTCCTTTGTCCATGGGCGCGTCCACTCCGAGCAGCGCATCTTGGCGTGCACAGATGCCGTCCAGCGTCAGGAGAGCGAGCATGCACGCACAAGACCCCGGACCGAGCCGCAGGACCGTGGTGGCCGCCACCGCGCTGGCGGGGGCCGGACTGGCCCTCGCGGGCCCGGGCACCGCGCTCGCGGCGCAGCGGGAGACCGTGCTGCGCTCCCGCGAACTGGAGGTGCGTGTCGATCCGGACTTCCCGCGCATCGTCTCGTACACCGACCGCGCCGACGGGGCCGTCCTGCACGGCCAGGAGGACCCGGTCACCTCCGTGCTGATCGACGGCACCGCCCGTACCCCACGGGTGACCTCGCGCCCCGGTCGCGACCGGGCCTCGTACACCCTCGCCTTCGACGGCGGCACGGAGATCCGGGCCGAGATCCGTGTCACCGGCCGCCGGGTGGACTGGCGGGTCACCAGGATCACCGACACACCGGCCCTGCGCGTCGGCACGCTCCAGATCCCGGAGCTGGCGTTCCTGTCAGTACGCAGCGACCAGCCGGGCGCCGCTCTCCTCGCGGCTCAGATCCAGCTCGACAAGGCCGGGAGCGGCGACACGCTGGTCGAGCTCACGCCCGGTACGGCGGCCGACGCCGCGCCGACGGGCTGTGCGTACGCCGTCGTCTCCCACGACCGGCTCGGCGGCGCCCTGGAGACCAACACCACGTACGACAAGCCCGACAGCGCGCCCGGCGCCACCTGGGAGAACGGGCGGCTGTGGCGACAGACCGTCAGGAAGGACGGATACGTCAAGGCACAGCTCGCCTGCGGCCAGTGGACGCACCGTGCCGCGACCGCGCCCCTGGACGCCACCGAGCCCCTTCCCCAAGCCACCGTGATCATCACCGGTGACCGTAACGCCGACGGAGTGGTGGACTGGCAGGACGCCGCCATCGCCTTCCGCGACATCATGACCGACCCGCTGGGCGCCGACGAACAGCATCTGCGCGTCGTCCCGCACATCCCGTTCAACTTCGCCGGCCAGGCCACCAACCCGTTCCTCGTGACGCTCGACAACGTCAAGCGGATCTCCCTCGCGACGGACGGCCTGCGCCAGTACACGCTCCTCAAGGGCTACCAGTCGGAGGGCCACGACTCCGCCCACCCCGACTACGCGGGCAACCACAACGAGCGCGCGGGCGGCCTCGGGGACCTCAACACGCTCGTACGCGAGGGACGCGGATGGGGGAGCGACTTCGGCGTCCATGTGAACGCCACCGAGTCGTACCCCGTCGCGAACGCGTTCTCCGAGACGCTCGTCGACAAGAACAACGAACAGTGGGACTGGCTCGACCAGAGCTACCGCATCGACCAGCGGCGCGATCTCGTCTCAGGCGACATCATCAAGCGTTTCCAGGACCTCAGGGACGAGACCGACCCCGCCCTGAACATGCTCTACATCGACGTGTTCCGCGAATCCGGCTGGACCTCCGACCGGCTCCAGCGGGCACTGCGCGAACAGGGCTGGCAGGTCACCACCGAGTGGGGACACGGCCTCGAACGCTCCTCCCTGTGGTCCCACTGGGCCACGGAGACCGACTACGGCGCCGACACGTCCCGGGGCGTCAACTCCCAGCTGATCCGCTTCATCCGCAACCACCAGAAGGACGTCTTCGCCGACAAGTGGCCGACGCTCCTCGGGATACCGCGCACCGGCAACTTCGAGGGCTGGGTCGGCAAGACCGACTGGAACACCTTCTACCAGCAGATCTGGACCGACAGCCTGCCCGCCAAGTACCTCCAGGCATACCCCGTCAGAACCTGGGGCGCCCACGAGATCACCTTCTTCGGCCAGACGAAGACGTCCGTGGACGACACCGACGGCAGCCGCCGCATCACCACGGACGGCAGAGTCGTGTACGAAGGGGGGCGCTACCTGCTGCCCTGGGAGCCGCGCGAAGCCACCGACCCGCACCGGCTTTACCACTACAACCCGGAGGGCGGCAGCAGCACCTGGCTGCTGCCGCGCGGCTGGGCCGGCCGGTCGCGGGTCGCCGTCTACCGGCTCACCGACCAGGGGCGGGAGTACGTCCGCGAGGTGCCGGTCCGCTCGGGCCGCGTCACCATCGAGGCCGAGGCGAAGCAGCCGTACGTCGTCCACCGCACCCGGATGCCCGCGCCCCCGGACCCGGAGTGGGGGCAGGCGACGCCGCTCCACGACCCGGGCTTCAACTCCGGCTCTCTGGACGGCTGGACCGTCAGCGGCCCGGCGTCGGTGGAGCTGAGCGCCCTCGGCGACTACGAACTGGTCGTCGGCGCCGGTCCGGCGGCGGCCGCCGGCCAGCGGCTCGCCCGCCTCGCACCGGGCAGCTACGCCGCCTCCGTACAGGTGGAGGTCGGGAAGGAAGCGGGGGAGAGGCGGCGGGCCGCGCTCACCGTGCGCACCGCCGACGGAACCACCGCCGAGAACTGGACGGACTCCTCGACCGCCGTCAATCTCGTCGCGGCGGACCGCAAGCACGACACCCGCTTCCAGCGCATGTTCACGTACTTCACCGTGCCGGACGGCGGCGGGCCCGTGGACCTCACCCTGCGCGCCGAAGCCGGGAACTCCAGGGTCCGCTTCGACAACGTGCGGGTCGTCGCCGCGCAGCGCACCACCAGGGCCGGAACGGTGGCCTTCGAGGACTTCCAGCACGTGCCCCAGGGCTGGGGCGTCTTCGTCAAGGGCGACGCGGGCGGTACGACCGACCCGCGCACCCACATCGCGCAGCGGCACGCCCCGTTCACCCAGCGGGGCTGGAACGGCAAAGCGATCGACGACATCGTCGACGGGACCCAGTCGCTCAAGTCGCGCGGCGAGAACGACGGCCTGGTCCACCGCACCGTGCAGCACACCGTCCGCTTCGAGGCGGGGAGGCGCTACCGAGTGACCTTCCGTTACGAGAACGAGAAGGCGGAACAGTACGCGTGGATCACCGGGGTGGACGCACCGGCCTCCCGCGAGCTCGACCGCAGGGACCTTCCCGTCGCCACCTCGCCGGCCGTGATGAGTTACGAATTCACCGCGCCGGCCGAGGGCGAGACCTGGGTCGGTCTGCGCAGGACCGGCGACGACGGGACGGCGGAGTTCGTCCTCGACTCCTTCGAAGTGCGCGAGGTATGACGCGCAGCTGACGCCACGGAAGGCCGGCCCCGACAGTGGACCGGCCCTCCGTGGCTTCCTGGCACCGTCAGTCGACGGGCAGCTGACGTTCGCCCGAGCGCTCCAGTTCCAGGACCCACACCTCGTTCACGCCCTCGCGCAGTACGGTCCCGGGCACGTACAGGGACTCCTGGGGCCCCACGCTCCAGTAGCGCCCCAGGCAGAAGCCGTTCACCCACACGAAGCCACGCTCCCACCCCGGCAGCGCGATCCCGGCGTCACCCGCCCCCCGCACGTCGAACGTGCCCCGGAACAGCCCAGGGGCGCCCGCCTCCGGAGAACGGAACGGAACCCCTCCGAGCGGCCCCTCGCCCTCGAACGCGTCCAGGGCGAGCCCCCGCGCCCGCACACCGTGCAGATACTGCCGCTCGTGCAGGACGCCCCCCGTGATTCCCTTCGGCTCGCCGAGTCGAGGCCCGTAGTTGACCCGCCCCAGCGACTCCACCCACAGCTCCACCGCCGCAGGTCCCGCGACCGGCTCGTCCAGCGCCGTGTACGAGCCGGCCTCGGCCGGACCGCCGCCCAGCACCCCCGCCCGCACCCCGTCGACGTACACCACCGCACGGTCCCGCAGCCCGGTCACACCCAGCGGGTACGGCGGACGCGGCCCCGGCACCTCGACCCGGTAGCGGACCACCCCCCGGTCCACCCCCAGCTCCTCGAAGGACGGGGGCGCCGCCCACTCGGCCTCCGGGCCGCCAAGGGTGTCCATGACCTCACTCAGCGGCGCCCACTCCACGAGCTCCGCGCACACCGGACCGGCCAGGGCGGCCGGCGGAGGCGGCACATCGGGAAGCGGGGCACCATCCTGCTGGTGGGGCGCGAGGAGGTCCCGGAACAGCCAGAACTTCTCCGTGGGACGGCCGTACTCGTCGATGGGAGCGTCGTAGTCGTACGACGTCACGGTCGGCTGGAGCTCCCCGCCGTGCATTTCCCCGGCACGGTTCGCCCCAGACCAGCCGCCGAAGTTCGTACCGCCGTGCGCCATGTAGATGTTGACGGACGCGCCGCACCGAAGGATCTCCTCCAACGCCGAAGCCGCGTCGGCGGGATCCCGTACGACCGGCTCCGCACCCCAGTGCCCGAACCATCCGCACCAGAACTCCATGCACATCAGCGGCCCGTCCGGACGGTGCCGCCGCAGTGTCTCGAAGCCCTCCCGGGCCCCCGAACCGAAGTTCGCCGTCGCCAGGACCCCGGGCACCGACCCACCCGTCAGCATGTGGTCCTCCGGCCCGTCGGAGGTGCACAGCGGCACGGTCACGCCGACCCCGCGCAACAGCTCCGCGAGACGGCCCAGATAGACCTGGTCGGAGCCGTAACTGCCGTACTCGTTCTCCACCTGCACCATGATCACCGGGCCGCCCCGGTCGATCTGCCGCCGCACCACCTGCGGCAGCAGTCGCCGGAACCACCGCTCCACCTGCCCGAGGTACTCCGGATCGCGGGTCCGCACCCGGGTGCCCAGCGTCCCTGTCAGCCAGTGGGGCAGACCGCCGTTCTCCCACTCCGCGCAGATGTACGGACCGGGCCGCACGATGGCCCACAGCCCGGCAGCCCCCGCCGCGTCCAGGAACCGTCCCAGCGCCTCCACGTCGCGGTGGCGCCCCTCCTGCGGCTCGTGGAGGTTCCACGGGACGTACGTCTCCACACAGTTCAGCCCCATGGCACGCAGCATGGCCAGCCGGTGCCCCCACTGGCCCTCGTGCACCCGGAAATAGTGCAGAGCGCCCGACAACAGGCGTACGGGCCGCCCGGCCAGCTCGAAATCCCGCTCGCCCACCGTGAACTCAGCCATCGTCCCCGCCTCTCGTTCCACCACCGCCCCACCTCACCCCCTGGCGGCGGAGCGGTCCATGGACAAAGATCAGCACTGTTTGGACGCAACGGAACACCGACCGACCGGGCGGGGAGGACACGAAAGCGGATGTACCACACCTGGATGCGCTATTTCACGCCCAGCCCCACCCACCACAAGCTGGGGCTGGTATGCCTCGGAGTCGGCCTCCAGCACGGCACCCTGCCGACCGTCGGCCCCCGCACCCTCGACCACCACGTCGCCGTCGTCATCAGCGCGGGCAGCGGCTGGTACCGCCGCCCCGACGGCGGGCACACCCCCGTGACCGCCCCCGCGCTGATCTGGCTCGTACCGGGCATCCCGCATCACTACGGTCCCGATCCCGCCACCGGTTGGGACGAGAGCTTCGTCGACTTCACAGGGCCGGCCACCGCCCCGTACACCGAGCTCGGCTACATCGAGCCCGACCGCCCGGTCGTCCCCCTCGCGGACACCGGGTCCGCCCGCGCCGCCGTGAGCCGCATCGCCCGCGCGGCCCGCCTCGGCAACCCTCTCCTCGAAGTCGAGACCGGCGCCGCCGTGCACGAACTCCTCGTCGCCCTGCGCCGCGCCCGCGCCGACGTCGGAGCAGACGGAGACCCCGTGCTCCACGCCCTCGCCCGCGACGCCTTCCAGCCACTGTCCGTCGCCGAGCACGCCTCCCGTCATGGAATGACCCCGGCCGAACTGCGCAACGCCGTGCGCCGCAGCGCCGGATGCAGCCCCAAGGACTACCTCCTCGGCATCCGCCTCGGCAGGGCCAAGGAACTCCTCGCCACCACCGAGCTCCCCGTGGCCGCCGTCGCCCGCCGCGTCGGCTACGACGACGCGGCCTACTTCTCCCGGCTCTTCACCCGCCGGGTGGGCACGGCCCCCGTCCGCTTCCGCGACCAGCAGGGCCGGGCTGTCCCCGGCGGCTGGAGCAACCGGATCCCGGATCCCGGACACCCCCCGACCATCGCCTCCCCGACGGCTTGAGCGGCGATGACCGCTCGTGCGCGCCCGTTGACACCTCTCACCACCCGTCACTAGCGTCACGGCAGGATTTCGGACGCCCGACGAGATTTCGAACGTGACGAAGAGGCAACTTCCCCCGCGAGGAGCCGCATCGACATGACGACCAGCAGTGCTACGCACGACGGCGGCGGACTCCGCCGGGCCCGCGAAGGCGGCCACCGGAGCAGGTCCGGGCCCTGAGGTCACCTTCGGCACGCCGGCCACATCGAACACACCGCACGGAACTCGACACGCCTTCGTGCGGTGCGCCGCACGGGCGCACCGCACACGGCCATTCCTAGGGGTCCACTGCCATGCAGCACTCGTCTTCCCCCCACCAGCCGCCCCGCCCGCACCGGAGCGTCAGCCGTCGCCGGCTCCTGGAGGGCGGAGCCGCCGGCTTCGGCGCGCTCGCCCTCTCCACCCTCCCGGCCGTCCTGCCCACGGGTGCGGTCGCGCGCGCCGACTCCGATCCCGCGGGCCCGCCGGCCAACGGCTACCCGGAGTGGAACAACAACATCGCGGTCTGCGACGTCGGTTCGGAGCCTCCGCACACCACGCTCATGCCGTACGCGGACGTCGGCCAGGCCCTCGCCTGCGACCGGACACGCTCCCCGTGGCGGCTCGATCTCGACGGCACGTGGAAGTTCGCCTACGCCGACCGCCCCGACGACCGCGACCCCGACTTCCACCGGACCGACCTCGACGACCACTCCTGGGACACCGTTCCCGTGCCGTCCTGCTGGCAGCTGCACGGTTACGACTTCCCGATCTACACCAACATCACCTATCCCTGGGCGGGCCCCAACGGTCTGGGCGAGGAAGCACAGCCGCCCTTCGCGCCCACCCGCTACAACCCCGTCGGCCAGTACCGCCGCACCTTCACCGTTCCGCGGGGGTGGGCGGGGCGCCGGGTGTTCCTGCACTTCGAGGGGGTGAAGTCCGCACACTACGTATGGATCAACGGCAAGCCGGTGGGCTACCGCGAGGACTCCTACACCTCCGCCGAGTACGACATCACCCCGCACCTCCAGCAGGGCCGCAACCAGATCGCCGTGGAGGTCTACCGCTACTCCGACGGTGACTGGATGGAGGACCAGGACATGATCCGGCTGAGCGGGATCTTCCGCTCGGTCCACCTCTTCTCCACCCCCGCCGTCCACCTGCGGGACTTCAAGCTCGACACCCCGCTCAGCGACGGCTACACAGCCGCACAGCTGTCCGTCACCGCCTCGGTGCGCGCGTACGGCGACGCACCGGGGAAGGCCACGTACACCGTCGAGACCCAGCTCTACGACGCCGACGGGCATCCGGTCTGGTCCCGCCCGCTGCGGCAGCCCGCCGACCTCGGCTCCGCCCCGGCCGGACAGGACGTGAGCGTGCAGTCCGCCAAGGCCGTGCCGAGGCCGGAACTGTGGTCCGCCGAGCACCCGAACCTCTACACCGCCGTGCTGCGGTTGCGTGACCCGGCGGGCAGGGTGACCGAGACGCTGTCGCACCGGGTGGGCTTCCGGGAGTTCGCGCTGAAGGACGGGCTGATGCGCATCAACGGCAAGCCCGTCTCCCTGCGCGGCACGAACCGGCACGAGATGCACCCCGAGCGGGGCATGGCGCTGACCCGCGAGGACATGGTCACGGACATCGAGACCGTCAAACGGCTGAACATGAACAGCGTCCGCACCTCGCACTACCCGAACAACCCGCTGTGGCTGGAGCTGGCCGACGAGTACGGGCTTTACCTGGTGGGCGAGACCAACCTGGAGAGCCACGGCATCCGCGACACCTACCCGGGGGACCACGCCGACTGGTCCGAGGTGTGTGTGGGCCGCGCCAGGAACATGGTCCACCGCGACAAGAACCACGTCTCCGCCGTCATCTGGTCCCTCGGCAACGAGGCCGGCACCGGCTCCACCTTCGTCGCCATGCACGACTGGATCCGTTCCTACGACCCCACGCGGGTCATCCAGTACGAGGGTGACGACCGGCCGGGCATCAGCGACATCCGCTCGGAGATGTACACCAGGCCCGCCCAGGTCCAGGAACGTGCCGAGGACTCCACCGACACCCGGCCGTTCGTCCTGATCGAGTACTCCCACGCGATGGGCAACTCCAGCGGCAACTTCAAGAAGTACTGGGACATCATCCGCCGCTTCGACGTCCTGCAGGGCGGCTGGATCTGGGACTTCGCCGACCAGGCACTCACCTGGCCCACGCCGTCACGCAAGCTGTTCACGGAAGCCGGCCCCGGTGCGGTGAACGGGGAGATCCTCGCCGCAGCCGGCACCTTCGACCGGGACAAGGGTGTGTACGGGGGCACTGTCTTCGCCCCCGACGCAGGCCTCGACATCACGGGCTCGCTGACCCTGGAGGCCTGGGTCACGCAGAGGGCCACCGGCCTTCATCAGCCCTTCCTCGCCAAGGGCGACACCCAGTACGCGCTCAAGACGACGGACAGCAGTCTGGAGTTCTTCATCCACTCGGGCGGCAGCTGGACCACAGCGAGCTGGGCGCTGCCGGAGGACTGGACCGGCACCGAGCACCACATTGCCGGGGTCTACGACGCGACGGCGGCCACGCTGACCCTCTACGTCGACGGTGAGGCCAAGGCCACGAAAGCCGCGCCCGAGCCGCCCGGCAGCAACACCGCACCGTTCTCGCTCGCCACCGACGCGGAGAACCCGGCACGGGAGTTCAGCGGGACGATCCGGCGGGCGCGCGTCTACGACCGCGCTCTGACCGCGTCCGAGCTAGCCTCCGGATCCCGGGGCCCCGGCGACGACGGCGTGCGCTTCTGGTTCGACGCCGCCACCGTCAACTTCAAGGAACGCAAGCCCTCCGAGCGGACGTTCCTCGCCTACGGCGGCGACTGGGGCGACAGCCCCAACGACGGCAACTTCTCGGGCGACGGCATCGTCACCGCCGACCGCGGGCACACCGGCAAGGCCACGGAGATCAAGCAGATCCACCAGGCGATCAACGTGACGGCCGACGACGGCGACGCGTCCTCCGGACGGATCACCGTGACCAACGAGTACCTCTTCACCAACCTGCGTGATTTCCACGGGGGCTGGGCGCTGGTGGCCGACGGCGAGGAGGTGCAGCGCGGAAAGCTCACCCGCGCCCAGCTGGACGTCGCGCCCCTGGCCGGCAAGACCATCACCGTCCCCTTCACACTGCCCGACGACCCGGCGCCGGGAGCTGAGTACTTCCTCCAGCTGTCGTTCACCACCAAGGAGCCCACCAAGTGGGCGAAGGCCGGATTCGAGGTGGCCAGGCAACAGCTCGCCGTCGACGCCGGCAGCCCGGCGGTGACGCCCCGGCCGCTGGACTCCGTACCGGCGCTCAGCCACCAGGACGGCGAGGGCTCCGTGACGGTGACGGGGGAGGGCTTCTCCGTCACCGTCGACAAGGGCAGCGGTGTCATCACCTCCTACGAGGCGGGCGGCGACCAGCTGATCACCTCGGGGCCCGCCCCGAACTTCTGGCGTGCCCCCACCGACAACGACGCCGGCAACGGACAGCCCGGACGGAACGCCACCTGGCGCCACGCCGGCAGCGGCCGCGAGGTGACGGGAGTGGAGGTGCGCGAGCTGGGTGACCGCGCCGTCGAGATCACCGTCAGCGGCACCCTGCCCACCTCGACGGAGTCCACGTACACCACGACGTACACGGTCTTCGGCAACGCCGAGATCAAGGTCGACAACACCCTGCACCCGGGCGCGGCCGGACTCCCGTACATCCCGGAGGTCGGCACCCTGCTCCTCCTCCCCGGCCGTCTGGACCACGTGCGTTACTACGGCCGCGGCCCGGACGAGAACTACTGGGACCGCAACAACGGTACCGACGTGGGCGTCCACTCCTTCGACGTCCCCGGGAAGCGGACCCCCTATCTCCGCCCGCAGGAGAACGGCAACCGGACGGACACGCGGTGGGTGGCGCTGACGGACGCCGGCGGCACGGGGCTGCTCGCGTCCGGCGAGCCGCTGATCGAGTTCAACGCCTCGCACTTCACTCCGGAGGACCTGTCGGCAGGCGTACGCCACGACTACCAGCTGACGCCCCGGGAGGAGGTCGTCCTCCGGCTGAACCACCGGCAGATGGGGGTGGGCGGTGACGACAGCTGGGGTGCCCCCACGCACGACGAGTACAAACTGTTCGCGGACCAGGACTACTCGTACACCTACCGGCTGCGTCCGCTGACCGATCCCGACGGCGCGGCGGCGGCGTCGCGCCGGCCGACGGCGACGGAGTTCTCCGCATAGCGCGGCGACGGTCGGGGAGCCCTGTCACCGGGCCTCCCCGTCCTCCGGGCACGGGGTGAACCGGACTCGGGCACGACGGCCCGCCAGGTGTGCCTGGCGGACCGTCAGTCACGCATCATCGAGGTGAGTTCAGGCGCCCCGGGGGAACGGAGGACAGGCATCCGGCTCCGGCAGGCCTCAGGCCCGCTGCAGCTGCCAGATCTGCGGCTGGAGGCCGTTGCACGTCCACTGCTGGACGTTGGCGCCCGGCGTCCGGGAGCCCTCGGCCACATCGAGGCACTGGCCGCTGGACCGGGAGACGAGCCGGTAGTAACCGCGGCCGACGTTCTCCGCACGCCAGTCCTGGGCCGGCGCGGCGTTGCAGGACCACTGCCGGACGTTCGCACCGGGCGTGGCGGAGCCGTTCTCCACATCCAGGCAGTGGCCGCTGTCGCGGCCTGTGAGGGTGAAGTGGCCGCCGCCCCGGGCGCGGAGCGTCCAGTCCTGCGGGCCCAGCCCGTTGCAGGTCCACTGCTGAACGTTGCCGCCCGGCGCACGGGAGTCCGCCGCCACGTCGAGGCAGTGCCCGCTGCCGGCGTTCCGCAGCCGGTAGGGCGCCCCGTCCACCACCCCGGCCGCGTCACCGCTGCCGGTGGCGGAGCCGGTCGCGACGTACGGCCGGCACACCGAGCCGTCGAAGTCGGTGGCGATCTGCAGCAGACTCCTCCCGTCGGCGGACGGAAGCAGCGGGGAACTGTAGTTCTGGCAGTAGTTCACCGCGGGATCGGTGACCCGCACGGGCGACTCGATCTCGTACCAGGGGCCGCTGCCGTTCTCCGTGTTGACGAGAACGGTACGGCCGCTGTCCGCCGAGGGGGTGCCGTCCCGGTTGAGCAGCCGCTGGCCCACCAGCAGGATCCGGCCGTTCGGCGCTCCGTCAGGTGACGGAGCCCACGCGATGGTCGGTGCGGCCCGGAAGTACTTGCCGTCGACCGTCTCCGGACGGTTGCCCAGTGCCGTCGGGGCACCCCAGTCCCACCCGTCCGCCGACGTCCGGAAGTGCACCACGCACTGGTACTGGCCGCCGGGGTTGCAGATCTCGAAGCTCATGAAATACGTGCCGTTCGGCAGCTTGCGCACCACCGGCATGCCCGGCCGGTCCGGGGCCCAGCCGCTGGCCACGGTGTCGTGGTGGCCCTGCCAGGTGACGCCGTCGTAGCTGCGTGACGCCACCAGCTTCTGACTGTGGGCGGGATCCGTCTCGTCGGCGTAATGGCAGACGAGCGCGCCATCGGCGGCAATGGAGAACTCCGGTTCCCACAGGCCGCCGGTGCCGTTCGCGGTGGCACAGGCGGAGAGGTAGGACCAGGTCCTGCCCACGTCGTCGCTGCGCCAGATGCGCAGCGCCATACGCCGGTCCTGCTCGTCCTGGCCCGCGGACGAGGCCCACAGCAGCGTGCCCGTCGCCAGGGACCCCACCTGGCGCGGCAGCTCGAACAGGGTCGCACAGCAGAGCCCTTGGCCCGCTGCGGACTCGGGGTCGGCGACCCGGCCGACCTCGTGGAAGGTCGTGCCGCCGTCGGTGCTCTCGTGGATGGCGCCGATGCCGTTGTTGCCGTCGAAGGTGACGACGCTCGCCAGCACACGTCCGTCGGCCGCCCCGCTGTGGGCGAGACGGATGGCGCGGGGATACAGACCCGTACCGTCGCCCAGGGGTGTGCCCGTGGCGGCCACGGCGGTGGGAGAGGCGGTGGCCGCAGGGGAAGTGCCCGCCGTGGACGGCGCCGCGAGGGCCAGCAGCAGGCTCAACGCCCCCGCGACGCACAGCAGAAGTCGATGAACGGCGGCCCGGGGGCGGGGCGACGCCGCGCCGGGGGACCGGCTGTTACCTGGCGAGGTGTGGGGGTGAGGTCGTGGTCCGCGCATGCGCATCTGGGTTCCTCTCCACTGGTGACGGGGGTAATGGCGGCCTGGGGAGGCGGCCACCGCGGCGTCGGTGACGGCGAGTATCTACATCGATGTAAAAGTGGGCCGGGCCGGTGCGGATCCAGACTGTGGCACACCCCGCGCGGAGGGGGAAGTGGCGGCGCACACGTGGCTGATTCCCGGCAGGAGTCCCGAGCGGAAGGGGCGCCGGGTTCAAGGCGGCGGTTGCTCCCTTGTGCGATTCCGCGCGCCGCTGCTCTATCGTGAGGAGGTCATCAACTACCGCATGACTTCTGCCCGGTGCCGGGGCCGACGTGGGGTGCGCGTCCCCGCTCCACGTCACCACTGGACGGCTCCAGGCGCAGCCACGGGTCGGCACATCCGGACGCCGACGACCCCGTGTGGCGCGTCCCGCCGGGTGGCGAAAGGGATGCGTCGTGCCTTCGGTATCGGCGAACTACGGTATTCTGCTGCGCACTTCGGGTGCCGCGGCCTTTTTCCTTCCGGCCGCTGTCGGGCGTCTGGGCATCGCCATGACGGGGATCGGCATCGTCTGGCTGGTACATGCACGCACCGGGTCGTATGCCATCGCGGGTCTCGTCACCGGCGGGTTCGCTGTGGCGGACGCCGTCGCCGGGCCTCAAATAGGACGCCTTGTGGACCGGTACGGTCAGGCTCGGGTGCTCTGCTGCGCGCTCGGCGCACATGCCGGGGCCGTGGCACTGCTGCTCGCCGGCGCCGTCCCGGACCTCGCCGCCGGAGTGCTTGTCGGGGCGACGTTGCCGCAGCTCGGTGCCCTGTCCGCCGCTCGCTGGACCGTCCTACTGTCCGGTGACCGGGCCGCCGCGCTGCCCACCGCCTTCGCCCTGGAGGCCCTCGCCAACGGCGTGTCCTACCTGGCGGGCCCGGCCCTGGTGAGCATCCTCGGTGCGGCGGGCCGCCCGGACGCCGGGGTGCTGCTCGCCGCCGCGCTCGTCGTCGGCGGCGGGCTCGCCCTCGCCGCCCAGCGCCGCACCATGCCGACCCTCACCGGCCGCGCCGAACGCCGGCACGCCGGACGCGCCCTGCTGCGCTCGGCATTCCTGCGGCAGGTCGCGCTCGGCCTCGCGCTCGGGGTGTTCTTCGGCGCGATGCAGGTGTCCGTCGCCGCGTACGCCGTCGGACGTGGCACGCCGGATGCGGCGGCTCTGCTCTATTCCGCTTCCAACTGCACCAATCTGGTGGGTGGCTGGGTCTACGGAGCATGGCGCCACGGCGGCTCACCACGGCGCCGTCAGGCCGCGGCCGCCGCCTGCCTCGCTCTCGCGAGCCTCCCGCTGACCTTCCTCGACGCGCCCCTCGCGGTCGGCGCCACCCTCGCCCTGACCGGACTCTCCGTGCCGGTCCTGCTGATCCTCGCCTCCGTCCTCACGGAGGCGTCGGTTCCGCGCGCCGTCCTCACGCAGGCGTTCACCTGGGGCAACTCCGCAAGCGCGGCAGGATCGGCGGGCGCCGCGGCGGTCGCAGGGCGGGTGGTGGACGCGGGCGGCGCGCACGGCGGTTTCGGTGTGGCGGCGGGGGCCGCGGTGGTGATGACGGTCCTGGCGCTCGGCGGCCCGCGGGAGGGCGTTCCGCGAGCCGTGTGATCGCACAGTCCGGCACGGCGCTGGGTGCTGCCCGCCCGGCGCCGGACAGGTCACCAGTCGTGGACCGTCCCGTCGTGCAACCGGTTGACCGGGAGGTACGCCGCTTCGTAGGGATGTGCGGCTGCCAGGCCCTCGTCCAGGTCGACCCCGATGCCCGGGGCCTCACCCGGGTACAGGTAGCCGTTCTCGAAGGTGTAGGCGTGGGGGAACACCTCCTCGGTGAGCGGGGTGTGGCCCGAGTACTCCTGGATCCCGAAGTTGTGTACGGCCAGGTCGAGGTGGACGGCGGCCGCCATGCCGACGGGGGAGATGTCCTCCGGCCCGTGGATCGCGCTCTTGATCTGGTACTGCGCGGCGAAGTCGAAGAGCTTGCGCAGCGGAGTGACGCCTCCGAAGTGCGTGACGGCGGAACGTACGTAGTCGATCAACTGCTCGGTGATCAGGGACTGGTAGTCGTACACCGTGTTGAAGACCTCGCCGATGGCCAGCGGGGTGGTGGTGTGGCGACGGACCACACGCAGGGCCTCCTGGTTCTCGGCGGGCGTGCAGTCCTCGAGCCAGAAGAGGTGGTACGGCTCCAGGTCCTTGCCGAGGCGGGCGGCCTGGAGGGGTGTGAGCCGGTGGTGTGCGTCGTGCAGGAGGGGCAGTCCGGGGCCGAACTCGGCGCGCACGGCCTCCAGGACTCGCGGCATGTGACGCAGATAGGCGTCGGTGTCCCAGTCCTCCACCAACGGCCGGGCCTGCTGGTGCAGCACCGGCGAGCCGCTGTCGTCCGTGCTCGACACGCCGTACACCGCCTTCAGTCCGGGGATGCCGGACTGCACGCGCACGGCGGGGTAGCCCTCGGCGAGGCGGGCCCGGACCGAGTCGAGGAGCTCGGGGATGTCACGGCCGTTGGCATGACCGTACGTCCCCACCCGGTCCCGGCTCGCGCCGCCGAGGAGCTGGTAGAGCGGGAGGCCCGCCGCCTTCGCCTTGATGTCCCACAGCGCGACGTCGACGGCGGCGATCGCGGCCATCGTCACCGGTCCGCGCCGCCAGTAGGCGCCCCTGTAGAGCGACTGCCAGGTGTCCTCGACGCGGTGCGGGTCCAGCCCGATGAGGAGAGGCATCACGTGGTTCTCGAGATAGCTGACCACGGCCAGCTCACGGCCGTTGAGCGTGGCGTCGCCGAGTCCGGTGAGCCCGTCGTCGGTCGTCAGCCTGAGGGTGACGAAATTACGGCCGGGGCTGGTGACGAGGACCTTCGCGTCGACAATTTTCATGGGGGTTACTTTCTTCCGAATGCGGTGGTGAGGGTCGTTCAGCCCTTGGTGGCGCCGGAGGCCAGGGCGGCCATCAGACCGCCCCAGCCGGTGCTCGCGTACGAGATGAAGTTGCATGGCCGCCGCAAGAGGTTCCGGCAGCTGATCTCCGGGATCCCGACCGGGCACCCGATCCAGCGTCGGACGGCACAGCCCCGTGCCACCGAACGGGACGCGAAAACGGCAACCCAGCGCATCCAACCCGTTCGGGATGCGCCCAGAACACATCAGTGGGCCCAGGACTCACTCCGTCGGCCTGCCCCGAGGTCTGCTCGCACACGAAGGAACCGCGACCGGACGCGACCTCGATCAGATGCTGGGCCTCCAGCCGGCGCGGAACCTCGCGTACGACGTTCCTGCCGGCGCCGAACTGAGCCGCGAACCCACGCCGTTCGGGCGCATGCGGCCTAGCCGGACCGGCGTACAGGCTGGTCCTGGGAGGTATGCGGCTGATCGGCACCTCCGATTGCCGCTCGCGACGGCGGCCGATCAGGAACCCCGGCGGCCGAAGGAACGGTTCGGTCTACGACCTTCCGGGGACGGACGTGCCCGTCCGTGTGGCGTCCGCTCCCCAGCTCGCCAGCAGCCGCAGCGCGTCGGCCGACGCCGAGCCCGGCTCCGGGTGATAGGCCACCATCGACTGTTCCGCGTCGTCGGGCAGGGCGAACGTCTCGAAGCAGAGCGTCAGGTCACCCACGAGCGGGTGATGCAGCTGCTTGAGGCCGTGGCTCTTCTCCTTGACATCGTGCCTGGCCCACAGCCGCCGGAACTCCTCGCTCTTCACGGACAGTTCACCGACAAGTGCGGAGAGGCGAGGATCGTCGGGATGGCAGCCCGCGTCCATCCGCAGATAGCTCACGATGTCCGACGCCTTCTGGTCCCATTCCACGAACAGGTCGCGGTACTCCGGCCTCAGAAACGTCAGCCGCGCCCAGTTCCGCTCCTGCGGTGGCAGCTGTGACCAGTCACCGAAGACCGAAGCGGCCATCCGGTTCCAGGCCAGGATCTCCGAACGGCGCCCGATGACGTAGGCGGGAACGCCGTCCATCGTGTCGAGCAGGTGACAGAGAGCCGTACGCACCCGCTGCTGCCGCGTCGACGGCTTCTTCCTGTGCTGCTTGGGTTTGGCGAGGTGGGTGAGATGCGCCTGCTCGGCGTTCGTCAGCCTCAGCGCGGACGCGATCGCGCCCAGTACCTCTGCGGAGACGTTCTGTCCGTTGCCCTGCTCAAGGCGTGTGTAATACGCCACGGACACTCCGGCCAGCTGGGCCAGTTCCTCACGACGCAGACCGGGGACCCGGCGGTGCCGCCCGAAGTCGGGCAGGCCCACGTCATCGGGTTTCAGCCGCGCACGCCGGCTGCGCAGGAACTCGCTGAGCTCGGCGCGCCGGTCGAGGGCATGCCCCGTGCCACCGCCGGGACCGGGGTCATCGGCGGACCGCCGCTCGGGTACAGGCTGCTCCTCCATGGGTCCAGTATCCACGGTCGTACGCACACCATCCTGACCCCGTCAGTAGTAGGACCACTGAACGTAGGCAGAACCGTGGCCTGGGTGTATGCGGTGGGATCAGGCAGGCTGGGGTGCGTGCCCGGACCGAAAGCTGCCGGGCGCAGGACCACTCCTTAGGAGAATTCCCGCATGACCACTGTCGCTGCGTACGCCGCCCCCTCCGCGAAGGCTCCGCTGGAGCGCACCACCATCGAGCGACGCACGGTCGGAGAGTTCGACGTCCTGATCGACATCAAGTTCGCCGGTATCTGTCACTCGGACATCCACCAGGCCCGTGACGGCTGGGGCGAGGGCATATTCCCGATGGTGCCCGGCCACGAGATCGCGGGCATCGTCACCGAGACCGGTTCCGGCGTCTCCAAGTTCTCGGTGGGCGACCGCGTGGGCGTCGGCTGCATGGTCGACTCCTGCCGTGAGTGCGACAACTGCAAGGCCGGCCTCGAGCAGTACTGTGCCGAGGGCAACACCGGAACGTACAACGCCGTGGACCGGAGCGGCGAGCCCACATACGGGGGCTACTCCACGCACATCGTCGTGGACGAGAACTACACCGTGCGCATCCCCGACGGCCTTGCGCTGGACGAGGCCGCGCCGCTTCTCTGCGCGGGCATCACCACGTACTCCCCGCTGAAGCACTGGAACGCCGGACCCGGCAAGAAGGTCGCCGTGCTCGGGATGGGCGGCCTCGGCCACGTGGGCGTCAAGATCGCGCACGCGCTCGGCGCCGAGGTGACCGTGCTCTCGCAGTCCCTGCGCAAGCAGGAGGACGGACTGAAGCTCGGCGCCGACCACTACTACGCCACCAGCGACCCGAAGACCTTCGAGGAGCTGGCCGGCACGTTCGACATCATCCTGTCCACGGTGTCGGCACCGCTGGACTTCGGCGCCTACCTCTCCCTCCTCAAGACGGACGGTGCGCTGGTGAACGTCGGCGCCCCTGAGGAGCCGATCTCCGTCAACCTCTTCTCGCTGATCGGCGGCCGCAAGTCCCTCTCGGGCTCCGGTATCGGCGGCATCCAGGAGACCCAGGAGATGCTGGACTTCTGCGCCGAGCACGGATTCGGAGCGGAGATCGAACTGATCGGCGCCTCCGAGATCAACGAGGCGTACGAGCGCGTGCTGAACAGTGACGTCCGCTACCGGTTCGTGATCGACACCGCGACGATCTGAGGCCCTTGGCCCCATCCCGTCCCGTACCGGGCCTAGCGCTCGGCCACCGGCCCCGACCCAACCGTCGGGGCCGGTCCTGTTTGTCGTGTCAGTCCTCGTCGGAGCCTGTGACCGCTCCGCCGGGTTCGATCTGTGACTGCCAGCCGTGGACCAGCAGGTCGAACACCGTCTCCACGGTCGCGCGTGGATCGTGCCGGCCCTTGGCCAGAGTCGGGATCTCCAGGGCGAACCGCGCGAGCGCCGAGCAGGCGAGATCGTCCACCTCCCGGCCGAGTTCCTCCGCGATCACGGTGCTGAGGGTGCCCGCGTGCCGCATCCACATACGCTCCGCGTACTCACTGAGGGCAGGAGTCCCGTCGACGAGTGCGGTGAACCGGTCCAGACGCGGATCGGATTTGATCGACACCCAGGATGTCAGCGCGTGGGCGCGGAGCGCCTCGACGACGCCTTGGCCGGCGGGCCGTTCGCGGACGGCGGCGGTCAGCTTCGCGTCGATGCTCTCCTCGCGGTCGAACACCAGCGCCTCCTTGCTCGGGAAGTGCGCGAACAGGGTCGTCGTCGACACGTCGGCCCTTTCGGCGACGTCACGGACGCTCACTCGCTCGAAGCCGTGATCGAGGAAGAGCTCAAGGGCTGCATCGGCGATGGCCTGTCTCGTCGCGGCTTTCTTGCGCTCGCGACGGCCAACGGGAGGAGAGTCGGGCATGGCAGCACTCTACCTCACCACTGGAACGAAGCAGAAACTGTAATGGTTGCACTTATGGACTCGTTTCTGCTTTGGTGGTGTCGGCAGGGGTTGCCGACCCGTCCGGGGTCGCGGCACCGGCGGCCGTCGTGCGACGGCGCCACCGGAGACCCCGCCGGCGAAAGGAACCCACCATGAACTCTCCGACGCCCGCGAACGCGCGGATCAGCATCATCGGCGCAGGCCCGGGAGGCCTCACCTGCGCACGGATCCTCCAGCGGCACGGCATCGCGGTGACGGTGTACGACCGCGACACGGATGCGGACTCCCGCGACCAGGGGGGCTCGCTCGACCTGCACGAGGAGGACGGCCAGCTCGCGCTCGGTGAAGCCGGCCTGCTGGAGGAGTTCTTCGCCCTCGCCAGGTTCGAGGGGCAGGAGATGCGCGTCGTGGACCCGGCGGGGCGTGTCCTCTCCCACCATCTGCCGGACGAGGACGAGAAGGCCAGCCCCGAGATCGACCGTGGACAGCTCCGCGGTCTCCTGCTGCGTTCACTCCCCGCCGGGACGGTCCAGTGGGGACGCACGCTCGAATCGGTGGGCGGACCGGCCGACGGGCCGCGCACGCTGACGTTCACCGACGGGACGGCCGTCGAGACGGATCTCGTGATCGGTGCGGACGGAGCCTTCTCCCGGGTCCGCGCGGCGATGTCGGCCGCGACCCCGCGCTATACCGGGGTCAGCTTCCTCGAAGCGTGGTTCGACGGGATGGAGAGCGCACACCCCGAGCTCAGCGAACTGGTCGGGAGGGGCAGCGCCCATGTCGCCGACGGCGAGCGAGGCCTCTTCGCGCAGCGCAACAGCGGCGGCCACATGCGCGTCTACATCATGCAGCGCGTCCCGGTGGACTGGATCGCCGAGAGCGGGCTCCGCCCCGAGGACACCGAAGGCATCCGCGCGCATCTGCTGAAGACGTTCGCGGGCTGGTCACCGCAGGTGCTTCGCATGATCACCGAAAATGACGGCCCCTATGTCGACCGTCCGCTCCTCGCCCTGCCGGTGCCCCACACCTGGGAGCGCTCATCGAGTGCGGCCCTGCTGGGAGACGCCGCACACCTCATGCCGCCGCTCGGCGTCGGCGTCAACCTCGCCATGCTCGACGCCGCCGAACTCGCGCTGGCGCTCGTCCGCTCCTCCACCGTCGACGACGCCGTGCGCACCTACGAGAAGTCGATGCTCCCTCGCTCGACCGAAATAGCGCAGATGCTCGAAGGTGGCGCCGAGCAGCTTCTGGCCGTCCCCGGCCCCGACGAGATCGCGCAGTCGGGTCCGGCCAGGCGCTGACGTCAGGTGCGTCGGCGGCCGCGTTCCCCGGACTCAGCGGAGCGCGGCCACCAGTGCGTCGCTCGCGGAGCACCAGACCTGTCGGGCCTCGCTGAAACCCTGCTCCAGCAAGGTCTCCACGTGCCAGCGGGTGAGGGCAGGACGATCACGCCGACCGCCGTCCGGCCTGGGCCGGCGTGGATCGCCCAGCTGGGCGAAGCGCTCGGCCGTGGGCGCGGCGAGGTGCGGGTCACGGGCAGCAGCGTCCCACCAGTCCGCCCAGTCCACCGCCCCCTGCCGGCGCTGTCGCTCCTGACGTCCGGTGTGCAGGGAACTCAGGGCCGCGTTGATGCGGGGGGCCGAATCGTCGTGCATGTGGTCGGCGTTGAGGAAGACGCCGCCCTCGCGAAGGACTCCCGTGAGCGAGCCGTAGAGACGGCGCAGGGGCTCGGTGTCCAGCCAGTGCAGGGCGGTGGCCGTCACCACGGCATCGTAGGGCGCTCGGGGGAGGCGTCCGGTCCAGGCGGGGTCCGTGAGGTCGGCCTCCACGAAGGTGACGCGGCGGTCGTCGGCGAAGTGCCCGCGTGCGATGGTCAGGAGCGCCGGGTCGATGTCCAGGCAGGTGCTGCTGGCGCCGGGCAGCCGCCGGAGGAGCCGGTCGGAGATGCTGCCGGTGCCACAAGCCAGGTCGAGGACGCGTGGGGTGGGGCCTGCCACGGCCTCGACCGTGTCGAGCATGACCCGGAAGCGCTCTTCCCGGTCCGGCATGTACCACTCCTGCTGGCGATCCCAACTGGTCTGCCAGCGCTGCCATTCGGAGGTGGCCGTTGCTGTCATGAGTGTGGTTCTTCCCTTCCGTTCACGGTGTGCGCGGGGCCGGGGGCCCCGCGGAGCCGGCGCCCGGATGCCGGGCGCGCAGCAGCAGGCGGGTGGTCGGTGCGTCATCAAGTTATTGCAAACTCTGTGCAAGTGGTGGCGGCGGACGCCGGGTGGGTGGACGGAAGTATCGACTGAGAAGCCGTCCCAGGAATCTTCCGCATGTCGAGACGGCCAGGCATGCGGAAGGTCGTCGTCCGTATATTCGTACGCATGTCTGCATCGGCCCTGACACTGTGCCTCGCGTTGTTCGCGCACTCGGCGTGGTGCGTCGACGACGGCCTCTGTCGCGGCTGAGACCCCGCGTCGGCGGCGCCTGTCACGCCGCCGGCAGCCAATGCCGCTGTCCGCCGAGCACCATCCCGGAGACCTTTCGTGACCCCCACCGCGCCATCCGCCGGGCCGGCCGCGCCGCCGCGCGCGCTGCCCGCCCTGTTCGTTCCTTCTCCCACCTCGGTGCCGCGACCGGAGGCGCCGCCCCTGCCTCCGGTTCGCAGGACGCCACTCGTCGTGTCCGGACTGCTCGCAGTGGCTCTGACCGCGTACGTGTGGTCCGCGCACGGCGCCAAGCCGGGCGTGCTGCTCCTGCTCGGGCTGGGGCTGGGCGTCGCCCTCTTCCACTCCCGGTTCGGCTTCACCTCCGCCTGGCGGCAGCTGATCGCCGTCGGCAACGGCGCGGGGCTTCGGGCCCACGCGCTGTTGCTCGGCACCACCGCCACGCTGTTCGCGCTGATCATCGGCACGAGCACAGGGCTGTTCGGATCGCAGCCGGCGCCGTCCGCCGGACCGATCGGCGTCGGTCTGTTCGCCGGCTCGCTGCTCTTCGCCATCGGGATGCAGCTCGGCGGCGCCTGCGCCTCGGGCACCCTCTTCGCGGTCGGCTCGGGACAGACCTCGGTGCTTCTGACGCTCGGCGGATTCATCGCGGGGGCCACCCTCGCCGCCTGGCAGTTCGACCTGTGGAAGGACCTTCCCGCCTGGGAGCCGGTCGTACTCTCCGACCACATCGGCTGGTTCGGCTCCTGGGCGGTCACGATCGCCGCGCTGCTGCTGGTGGTCGTGGTCACCCGGCGGGTCCAGGCCCGGCGCAACCCGCCGCCCCTCGGCGTCGTGCCTTCCGCGCGCACCTCGGTCGTACGGGCCTTCCGCGGCTCCTGGCCGCTGGCCGCCGGCGCCCTGGCGCTGGCCGTGCTCGGCGCGGGCGTCCTGATGGTGTCCGGCGGCGCCTGGGGTGTCACGAGCGCCTTCAGCCTGTGGGGCTCGGAACTGGTGGGCGCCCTCGGTGGCCACCCGGAGAACTGGACCTGGTGGCGGCAGGACGGCAATGCGGAGATGCTGGCGGGCCCGGTTCTGGCCGACAAGACCAGCCTCACCGATATCGGCATCATGATCGGTGCGGCGGTGGCAGCCGCGCTCGGCGGTACCTGGGCCCTGCATCGCGGTATCCCGTGGCGTACGGCCGTCGCGGCGGTGCTCGGCGGTGTGCTCATGGGCGTGGGCGCACGACTGGCCGGAGGCTGCAACATCGGTGCCTATCTCGCGGGCATCGCCTCGGGCAGCCTCAGCGGCTGGCTGTGGGGCGCGGTGGCGCTGGCCGGCACCTGGATCGGGCTCCGGCTGCGTCCCCTGTTCGGTCTGGGCAACCCTGCGCCGGGTGACGGCGTCTGCTGATCACCGCGGCCTCCCGTACGCCGAACTGTCCGTTCCCATGGCGGAAGTTCGCGGTTCGCGAGCCTCCTCTACGATCATCCACGTGTGCGCAAACGTGATAGTCGCGGAAGACGACGCTAAACAGGCCGAGCTGGTCCGCCGCTACCTCGAACGCGAGGGTCACGCGGTGACGGTGGTGTCCGACGGCCTAGCCGCGCTCGAACAGGCGCGGCAGGGTGCGCCGGACCTGCTGGTACTCGACGTGATGATGCCGCGAGCGGACGGGCTCGACGTGGTTCGCGTGCTGCGCGCCGAGGGACGGGAACTGGCGGTCCTCATGCTGACCGCCCGGGCCACGGAGGACGATCTGCTGCTCGGGCTGGACCTGGGGGCGGACGACTACATGACCAAGCCCTACAGCCCGCGCGAGCTCATGGCACGGGTGCGCACGCTCCTGCGGCGCACCCGACGGGACGCGGCACGCGAGGACGGCCACGTGCTGCGGGTGGGATCGCTCGCCGTCGACTCCGTGCGCCACGAGGTAGCCGTCGACGGCGTGGAGGTCGAGTGCACGCCGGGGGAGTTCCGGCTCCTCTCGGCAATGGCCGCAGAACCCGAACGGGTCTTCACCCGGGAGCAGCTCCTCGCCGAACTCCACGGATTCGACCGCTACATCAGCAGCCGTACCGTCGATGTGCACATCATGAACCTCCGCAAGAAGATCGAGCGAGCGCCCCGCCGCCCGGTCCGGCTGCTCACCGTCTTCGGAGTCGGTTACAAACTCATGGACCCGTTGAAGGGCGCCCCGCGTGTCCCGGCGCGCTGAGCGCGGCGGACCGCGCCTGAGGCTCCCGCTGCGCAAGAGTCTCCTGGGCCGGCTGCTGGCGGTGTCGGCTCTCGTCGCGGCCTGTTCGGTCGCCGCGACCGCGTGGCTGGCCGTACAGACCACTTCCGGAGCGATCGAGCAGGAGCAGGGCCGCAACCTGGCCGCGGACACCCGCGTCCTCGACGCCCTGCTCGCCTACGCGGCCGAACACCCCTCCTGGGACGGGGTGGGCGCCACGGTGAACGAGCTGGCCGACACGTCCGGCCGGCGGATCACGCTGACGACGCAGAGCCGGCAGATCCTCGCGGACTCCGCCGCCTCCCCGCCGCCGGCCCTGCCTCCCCAGGCATCGGCGGTCGTGGACCCGCTGTCCGTCGCCGCCACCTCCGAGGCCGATTCGGGGGCCGGTTCCGTGACGGTCGCCGCACCCGGAACGGACGGGGAACAGCGCTCCGGCAACGACCGGGTCGACCCGCGGGCCGTCGGACCGTTCAGGCTGCCCGCGGCCGAGCGCACGTCGTTGAGACGTAGCGCGGACGAGGCGGTGCAGTGCCTCAGCCGGTCCGGGATCGCCTCGGACGTCGTCGAGGGGCCGAGCGGGAGGCCACGTATCCAGGTCGTGGGCAACGATCCGGACCGCGTGCGCGACACCCGGTGCTCCACGGACGCCCTGGACAGCCCCACCGCGACAGAGACGAAGGCGCTCACCGCGCTCAACGAGCTCGTCAACGCCTGCCTGGACCGTCAGGGGCGCGAAGCAGTACGGCTCGATCTCGACCTCTCGTGGAGAACGGGCTCGGAGCCGGCCACCGCGACCGCGGTCCCCCAGGCGTCGCCCGTACCCACCATGGGTGTTCCGGGGGAGCCCCGGCCCACAGAGGTCGCCACCCCGTCACCCATGGACGGCGAGACCGACCGCGACACCGCCTCGTGCGTCGGCATCGCCCGCCAGGAGCAGCTCAGTTCGTACGTCGCCTCACCCGCCCTGCTGTTCATCAGCGACCCCGGCGGCGGCGCCGTGCCCGGGTTCGAGCTGTCCCCCGCCAACACGGCGAAGATCATCGGGGTCGCGGCGCTCGTCCTCGCGCTCACCGTCGGCGCCTCGATCCTCGCCGGAGTCCGGCTCGTGAGGCCGCTGCACGCGCTCACGGGAGCGGCCCAGCGGATGCGGGACGGAGAGGAACCGTCGCATGTGGTGGTCGCCGCGGACAACGAGATCGGGCGGCTGGCCGCCGCGTTCAACGACATGTCGGCGCACCGCGCCCGGCTGGAGGAACAGCGAAAGGTGATGGTCAGCGACGTCGCGCACGAACTGCGCACACCGTTGAGCAACATCCGAGGGTGGCTGGAGGGAGCCGAGGACGGCATCGCCGACGTGGACGCGATGTTCGTCTCCTCGCTCCTGGAGGAGGCCGTGCAGCTGCAGCACATCATCGACGACCTCCAGGACCTGTCGGCGGCAGACGCCGGCTCCCTGCGTCTGCACCCCGAACCCGTACGGATCGAGGACCTGCTCGCCCATGCCGTGGCGGCACACCAGTCACAGGCCGATGGCGCCGCTGTCGGGCTCACCGTGGCCGCTCCGGAAGGGCACGAGCCGGTACCCGAGCTCACCGCCGACCCGGTCCGGCTGCGGCAGGCGATCGGCAACCTGGTGTCCAACGCCCTGCGCCACACCCCGGCCGGAGGTCACGTGACGCTGCGCGCCTACGCGACCGGGGCCGGGGGAGTGGACGGCGAGGTGGTGCTGGAGGTCGCCGACACCGGGAGCGGAATGGCGCCCGAGGACCTGCCGTACGTCTTCGACCGGTTCTGGCGCGCGGAGAAGTCACGCAGCCGGCGTACGGGGGGCAGCGGCCTCGGGCTGGCGATCGTCCGCAAGCTCGTCGAGGCACACGGCGGGACGGCCGGCGTGGTCAGCACGGTGGGACAGGGATCGGTCTTCACCCTGCGGCTGCCGTCGGCCGGCCCTGATCCGATGAACATGGCGGTCTGACAGCTTCCTCACAACTTCACTCCAGTCTGTGGGCATGCCCGGCGCCCGACGCGCATCCGTGTAAGGGCAACAACACCAATGCCGAGCTGGAATCGGAGTTCTTCATGTCCCTTCGTCCGACCCTGCGTACCGCGGTCCTGGCCACAGTCGGCCTGGGCGCGGTTCTGCTCCCGTCCGCCGTGGCCGTCGCCGACAGTGCGCCCACAGAGGTGCCCACGGCGGAGCCCGCCAGGGAGAGCGCGACCCCGACGCCCGTGCCCGAAGCCGGGGAGCCCACCAAGATGTCGACTCCGGCCCCAGCCAAGATGAAGCCCGGCACGGTCCCGCGCGGCGGCGTCGCGGCCGGCGAGCGCCCGTCCCAGGGCGCCGGTGACACCGCGCTGTACGGTTCCGCGGCCGGAACGGTGCTGCTGGCGGGCGCGGGCGTCTTCGTGCTGCGCCGCCGGTCCACCGCACAGCGCAACGGCTGATCCAGCCCGGTGGCGCCGCTCCCCGCCAGGGGGCGGCGCCACCTGCCGTTCCTCCTCCCGATATCGCTCGCCCCGCACCGGAGTACTCATGCCCCTCGCACCGAACTTGTCCTGGCGGACGGCCCTGTCCGTGGCGGCAGCAGGTCTGCTGCTCGCCCCCCTCACCGCCTGCGGTGCGGCCGACGCGCCCGAACAGTCCGTCAGGACGGCCTCGCGCACGCCCCCGCCCTCGGAAGCGCCCAAAGCGCCGGCCCCGACGCGGCTGACCGTCCCGTCGCTCGGGATAGACAGCGAGCTGCTGCGGCTGGGACTCAACGAGGACGGCACGGTCGAGGTCCCGCCCGCAGACAAGGGCATGACAGCCGGCTGGTACGCGGGCGGTGCCGTGCCCGGCGAGCCCGGCGCCGCCGTGCTCATCGGCCACAACGACACACGGTTCGGCAAGGCCGTCTTCCACGACCTGCACACGATCGCCAAGGGGGCGGACATCGCCGTGTCCGACGGGGATGGGGAAGAGACTCACTTCGCCGTCACCGGCACGGAGACCGTCAGCAAGAATGCGTTCCCCAGCGAGAAGGTCTACGGAGCCACCGACGACCGGGTGCTCCGGCTGATCACGTGCGACGGCGACTTCGACGCCGACGGACACCCTCTGGACAACCTCATCGTGTACGCGGCCCTGCGCTGACCGGGGGAGCCCGGCCGCCCCGCGGCACTCACGGCGCCGGAGCTCCTGTTACGCCGGGTTACGGGCATGCTCCGCCCGGGTGACGGCGACCAGGGCCAGATCGTCGGCCAGGACGCCGTCCGTATGGGTGTGGACCGCCCGGGCGAGCGTGTCCACGACGGCCGGCGGTCCGTGGCGCCACGACTCCCGGAGGTCCTTGTCCGGTGTGTAGAACCGCCCGTGGGCGTCACGGGCCTCCAGGAGCCCGTCCGTGCACAGCAGGAGCAGACTCCCCGGGCCGAAGGAGCGCGACTCGTCGGCCCACGGTCCCGTGTCGAGTTCGCCGAGCCCCAGAGGCAGTCCGGGATGTTCGGGCTCCCAGACCTGCAGGGCGGTCTCGTTCACCAGGAAAGCCGGGCAGTGCCCACGGCTGATCAGACGTACTTCCGTGCCGTCGTCCGGGATCTGCGCGATGGCCGCGGTGATGAACTGCTCACCGGCCACCTCGCTCCCACCGCCGACCGCGGCGGTCTCCCGGGTGTGACGGGTCACCGCTTCGTCGAGGTGGCGGGCCAGCTCGGGCAGGGTCGGGGTGTGGTGGGCGGCTTCGTGGAAGCTGCCCACCAGAGCGGCGACGCCGGGAATGGAGTTCAGCCCCTTGCCGCGTACGTCACCGATGAGCAGGCGCACGCCGTACCTGGTGTGCTCCGCCGCGTACAGGTCGCCTCCGACGGAGGCCGCGGCGGACGCGGCTTCGTAGCGGACCGCGATCCAGGTGTTGCCCCACCACGCCCGTACGGGCGGGAGAACGGCACGCTGGGCGCTCTCCGCCACACGCTGGGCTCTGAGAAGGCGGTCCCACAGGGACAGCCGCAGCCGGCACAGAGGCACGGACGCCCAGGCGAGGACCACCATCGCGACGTAGTCGACCACCGCGTGCTCGCCGTCGGACGGCAGGTGCCTCGCGAAGAGAAGGATCAGTCCGGCCAGACTGTTGAGAACCGCTACCCAGACCACGGAACGCAGCGAGTACACACAAGCCGCGATCATGGAGCTCAGGATCAGGAACACGTCCCCGCTGAACGCTCCCGGCGTGGGCAGGTCGATCGCCAGGGCGAGAAGCACCAGTGACAGCGGCGCGAACCGCGTCCACCGCGGGAGCAGGTCGCTCGTGCTGCGCGGGGCGTGCGACGTCAGCCCTGTCGCGTTGCGGTAGGGGCTCAATGCATCGCCTCCGGGGTGAAACAGGCAGGCCGCCGCCGGGCAGGATCTGCTTCCTCCTCCGACCTTGGCGCCGGAAGCCCCGTCCCGCACTCGGAGCGGGCACCAAGAAGCAAGGGAGGGGGCTGCCGCGACTCTTGACGAGTACACGTACGCAGGCAAAGAATGATCGCGCAGTGCATATGACAACGTTGTCCAATGTCCGAGAGGCGCTCATTCCATGAGATGGACCCACTGGATTCGCGGTGCGGGGACGCTGGCCGCCACGGCCGCTCTCCTCGGCGGCGCCGTCGCCGCACCTGCCGCGGCGGACGGAGGGGGGCACGCGGAGCGCGCCCGGCTCACCGATCTCGTCAACCCGTTCATCGGGACCGAGAACGAGGGCAACACCTATCCGGGCGCGGCCGTGCCGTTCGGCATGGTGCAGTTCTCGCCCGACACCGGGCACAACACCGGCTACGACTACTCGGAGACCCACATCAGGGGCTTCTCCACCGTGCACATCTCCGGTGTGGGCTGCGGCCTCGGCGGTGACCTCCCGGTACTTCCGACGACCGGTGACATCACGTCGACGGACAACGCCGCATACGCGGCGGAGTTCAGCCACGACGACGAGAAGGCGAGCCCCGGCACCTATGAGGTCGGTCTCAAGACAGGCATCAAGGCCGAGCTGAGCGCCACCGAGCGCACGGGGGTGCAGCGCTACACCTTCCCTGCCACGGACAAGGCCAACGTCCTCATCAACGCGGGCCAGTCGCTGCACAAGACCGTGAACACCGAGGTCGAGATCATCGACGACCGCACCGTACGCACGGCGATCACCGGCAGCGGCTTCTGCCAGGACACCAAGCCGTACACGGTGTACACCATCACCCGCTTCGACCGGCCCTTCACGACCTCCGGTACATGGAAGGGCGACGCGGTCAGCGAGGGTTCGAAGTCCTCGTCCGCGGCTGAGGAGCGCAACGGCGCCTTCGTGCGCTTCGACACCTCCAAGGACCGCACCGTCGAGGCGACCACCGCGATCTCGTACGTGGACTCCAAGGGTGCCGCCCTCAACCTCCGCGCCGAAGGCGGCCGTTCGTACGACCGTGTCGCGCGTGCCGCGCAGGCAGCATGGGAGGACCGCCTCGACGACGTCCGGGCGAAGGGCGGCAGCGAGACCCTGCGCCGGACCTTCTACTCGTCCCTCTACCGATCGTTCCTCGCGCCGAACACCGGCAGCGACGTCGACGGCCGCTACACCGGCTGGGACCAGGAGATCCACCGCGCCAAGGGGTTCACCTACTACCAGAACTGGTCACTCTGGGACACCTACCGCACCCAGGCGCAGCTCCTGTCGCTGCTCGCACCGCACGAGTCCCGCGACATGGCCCTGTCCGTCCTCAAGATCGACGAGGACAGCGGCTGGCTGCCCAAGTGGGGCTACGGAACGGTCGAGACGAACATCATGACCGGTGACCCGGTCACACCGTTCCTCACCAACGCCTACCAGCAGGGCCTGCTCAAGGGGCACGAGGAACAGGCCTACCGGGCCCTGAAGAAGAACGCCGACGGCGTGCCCCCCGCCGGCTCCGCCCCTGTGGGCCGCGAGGCCAACAAGGAGTACCTCGCCGACGGCTTCGCGCCGTACATCAAGGACCGTGCCCATGTGAAGCCGGGCGACTCCGACTACGACCACGGCGCCTCGGCGACCCTGGAGTACGCGCTGTCCGACGCGATGCTCGGGCAGATGGCGAAGGAACTCGGGCACGACGACGACGCCGCGCGGTATGCGGAGCGGGCGCAGAACTACCGGAAGATCTTCGACAGTTCGACCGGCTTCTTCCGCGCACGGGACGCGGGCGGTGCCTTCACCGGCCCCGCCGACCCGGCGCAGAGCGAGGGCTTCCACGAGGGGACGTCCTGGCAGTACCAGTGGCTCGTCCCGCAGGACCTGCCCGGCGTGGTCTCCCTGATCGGCGGCACGCAGTCGGCCAACGAACGGCTCGACTCCTTCTTCGCCTACGAGGAGCTGCTGCAGGACCCGGCGAAGACCGCCCGCGAGGTGTGGGTGAACGGGCCGTACGACTACTACAACGCGGACAAGTACAACCCGCAGAACGAGCCCGACCTCATCGCTCCCTACACCTACCTGTCCACCGGACAGCCCTGGAAGACGACCGACGTGGTCCACGCCGCGCTCACGCTCTTCACGGACGCCCCGACCGGCATGACCGGAAACGACGACCTCGGGACGATGTCAGCCTGGAACGTCCTGTCCTCGATCGGGATCTTCCCGGTCCAGCCGGGCACCGACACCTGGGGCCTGTCGACCCCCGTCTTCGAGAGGGTGGACCTGACCCTCGACCGGCGCTACTACCCCGAGGGCGGCCTGACCGTGAAGGCTCCCGGCACCTCCGGCTCGGCGCGCTACATCCAGGCGGCGCGGGCGGACGGGGACGCGTACGGGAAGACCTACCTGACCACCGAGGACATCCGCTCCACGCGCGACCTGTCCTTCGAGGTCGGCACGGAGCCCTCGCAGTGGGGAACATCGGCGGACGCGGCACCGCCCGCCCTGAAGTGAGGTTCTGAGCGGGTGTCGAACCGGCCGGGGAGCGTCGAGCGCCCCGGCCGGTTCCGGTCGTCAGGACGACGGGAGCTCGCCGCGGACCGTGCGGGCCGCTGCCACGAGGTTCTCCAGCGCCGCGCGGGTCTCAGGCCAGCCACGGGTCTTGAGTCCGCAGTCCGGGTTGACCCACAGCCGTCCGGCCGGGATCGCCCTCAGCCCGGTGCGCAGCAGTTCGGCGGCCTCCTCGACGCTCGGCACGCGGGGCGAGTGGATGTCGTACACGCCGGGTCCCGCCTCGCGCGGGTATCCGTGCTCCGCCAGCTCATGGGCGACCTGCATGTGGGAACGGGCGGCCTCCAGACTGATCACATCGGCGTCGAGGTCGTCGATGGCCTGGACGACGTCACCGAACTCGGCGTAGCACATGTGGGTGTGGATCTGGGTGTCCGGCCGCACCCCGCCGGTGGTGAGCCGGAACGACTCCGTCGCCCAGCCGAGATAGGCCCGGTGGTCGGCGGCGCGCAGCGGCAGGGTCTCGCGCAGCGCGGGCTCGTCCACCTGGATGACCGGCGTCCCCGCGGACTCGAGGTCGTGCACCTCGTCACGCAGGGCGAGGGCCACCTGCCGCGCGGTGTCGCCGAGAGGCTGGTCGTCGCGGACGAAGGACCAGGCCAGCATGGTGACCGGCCCGGTGAGCATTCCCTTGACCGGACGGTCGGTGAGGGACTGGGCGTACGTCGTCCAGCCCACCGTCATCGGCTCGGGGCGGGAGATGTCACCGGCAAGGACCGGCGGACGGACGTAGCGGGTTCCGTAGGACTGGACCCAGCCGTGCTGGGTGGCGAGGTAGCCGGTCAGCTGCTCCGCGAAGTACTGCACCATGTCGTTGCGTTCGGCCTCACCGTGCACCAGGACGTCCAGGCCGGTCTTCTCCTGGAAGGAGATCACTTCCTGGATCTCGGCCCTGACGCGCTCCTCGTATCCGGCCGTGTCGATGCGCCCGGTCCGCAGTCCGGCGCGGGCGGCGCGCAGTTCGGTGGTCTGCGGGAAGGAGCCGATGGTGGTCGTCGGCAGCAGGGGCAGGCCGAGGCGCGCGCGCTGGGCCGGGGCCCGTTCCCCGTACGGCTGGGAGCGGTGGGCGTCGGCCTCGGTCACCGCCGTGGTCCGGGCGCGGACGGCGGGGTCCCGGGTGACGGGGGAGTGCGCGCGGGACGCCAGGTCGGCCCGGTTGACGGCGAGTTCGGCCGCGATGGCCTCGGTGCCCCGGGTGAGTCCCCTGGCCAGGGTGACGATCTCGGCGGTCTTCTGCCGGGCGAACGCCAGCCAGCGCAGGACCTGCGGCTCGATGTCCCGTTCGGCCGCCGTGTCGAGCGGGACGTGCAGCAGCGAGCAGGAGGACGCCACGTCGATCCGTCCGGCGAGCCCGAGCAGGGTGCCCAGGGTGGAGAGCGACTTCTCCATGTCGTTGATCCAGACGTTGCGCCCGTTGACGACTCCCGCGACCAGGCGCTTCCCGGGGAGTCCCCCGACGGCGGCGAGGGCTTCCAGATTCCCGGCGGCGGCCTCCGTGAAGTCCAGTGCGAGCCCGTCCACCGGTGCCTCGGCCAGGACGGGAAGAGCCTCGCCGAGCCGGCCGAAGTAGGAGGCGACGAGCAGCCTGGGCCGGTCGGTGAGTGTGCCCAGGTGCTGGTAGGCGCGCTCGGTGGCGTCGAGTTCGGCCTGGGTGCGGTCCTGGACGAGAGAGGGCTCGTCGAGCTGTACCCACTCGGCTCCCGCCGCGCGCAGGTCGGCGAGCACCTCGGCGTACACCGGCAGCAGACGGTCCAGGAGCGTGAGCGGATCGAAGTCCGCGGCCACGCCGGGGGCCGGCTTGGAGAGGAGCAGGTAGGTGACGGGACCGACCACCACAGGCCGGGCGGACATCCCGAGGGCCACGGCTTCGTTGAGCTCGGCGACCTGTTTGGCGGAGTCCGCCGCGAAGGCGGTGTCGGGGCCCAGCTCCGGGACGAGGTAGTGGTAGTTGGTGTCGAACCACTTGGTCATCTCCAGCGGTGCGACGTCCTGCGTGCCGCGTGCCATCGCGAAGTAGCCGTCGAGTGGATCGGTGGCGACTGCCTCGCGGTGGCGGGCGGGGACGGCTCCGACCATGACGGTGGTGTCCAGCACATGGTCGTAGTACGAGAAGTCCCCGGTCGGGACCTCGCCGATGCCTGCTGCGCTCAGCTGCTCCCAGTTGGCGCGGCGCAGTCCGGCGGCTGTGGCGCGGAGGGCACCGGCGGTGACACGCCCCTTCCAGTAGCCCTCGACGGCCTTCTTCAGTTCCCGGTTCTGTCCCTGCCGGGGGAAGCCGTGCACAGTGGACCGCGTTGCCGTGGTCGCGTGTTCGGTGGTCACGGAGATCTCCTTCGCGAGATGGATCCCTGAGATCCCGGAGACGGGACGAGAGCGCGAAGGGTGACGTACCGGACGGGCGCCGAGCGACGCGGGGATCCGTCAGGTATGTACGCCGACCCGCCCACGAGGTCACCGGGATGTCCGCGCGCGGTTCGTTCGCGCGCGGGCAGATGGCAGGTCTTCGGACTCGCGGGCACGCCCTCCAGGAGGACACCTAATGGCCGTCGCTTCCCAGGCCCGGTACGTCGGACCCAGTGCGTATGACGGCGGTCGTTCCCGCTCACCGCTGCGGGGCAGTCCCGGAATTCCACCGGGTTCCCTCTTGCGACGCATCCCGCATGGCGGACGGGGCGAACCAGCTGCGCCCTCCAGCCTACGGGGCCGTCCGAGGCCGCGGTGCGCCAGGTCCAGCATGCGGATGGTGGAGGCGCCGGCTCACCCAGGACCCGTGTTCCGGGCCCAGATGCGCTGAAGGGCCCGGTAGTCGATCACCGTGATGCCCTCCCGGGCCACCGCTTCCCATGCCCCCGGCGACGTCAGGAACGCGTGGTCCGTACGGCGCACCGGCCGGCCGCCGTCGACGGTCCCCGGCTCCTGGCCGCCGAGACCGGGATGGACGGCCCATTCGCTGAGTCCGGCCGGCAGATCGTGGAGCAGCCTCACATAACGGGCAGCCTTGTCCTCCGTCGCGAGGGAGAAGCTGTCCAGGAAGTCATGGTCGACGACGGGCAGCGCCCGACGCCGCATCGCCCGTAGCCCCGGCTCGAGCCATACGCGGACGGCGAGCCCGTACTCCGCGGCCAGCCCTGCGGTCAGGTCGAGGATGTCGTCGCGGCCGCCGTCGGCCAGGCAGTGGAAGTCCAGGTGGGTGGGCGTGAGCCCCGCATCGGTGACGGCCTCGATCTGCGCGCGGAACTCGGTCTCGACCTCGTCGGGCCGGGCCCTGCCGAGGACGGCGGCGCGCCCGTCAGGGGTGGGCTCGAAGAAGCCGCCCGCGGAGTCGAGCAGGGAGGGAACCCTCTCCTTGGCGGTCAGGGGACCCCAGGGCCGGTGCGGCGTCTCGCACACCATCGTGAGGTGGATCCCGAACGGGATCCACGGCCGCCGCCGGAGCATCCGCACGGCGTCCGGTGCCGCCGGACACACGGTCATGAGGCTGCACGAACTGGCGATCCCCTGCTCGATCGACTCGATCACCGCGGCGTTGATCGAGGGATCCATACCGAAGTCGTCGCAGTTGACGATCAGCAGGCGGGCATCGGGCGGAAATCCCAGGGCCCGGTTCCACCGCGCCGAGGACGTCACGGGCGGGGGTCCGACGGCTTCTCGATCCATGCCCGCAGTCTGGGCCCCGCCCTGACGATCGCGCACATGGATTTGTGCGTGCAGTAGGCGACCCGGCGTTGTCGAAGCGCGTTGTTGAAGCGCTTCGACAAACACTCGCTACCGCCAGGTCTATTGACACCCCGATGCGGTGCTGCCATCTTCGAAGCGTTTCGACGATCATGGCCTGGGGACCCGGTCCTGGCCCGAACCTGAGGACAGACCATGGTGCTCTTCGACAATCCCGTGATTCCCGGCTTCAGCCCGGATCCGAGCATCTGCCGCGTGGGCGAGGACTACTACGTGGCGACGTCCAGCTTCGAATACGTACCCGGCGTGCCGCTGTGGCACAGCCGGGACCTCGTCCACTGGCGGCTGATCGGACACGCCCTGGACCGGCCTTCGCAGCTGGAGCTGCCTGACACGGCTCCGTCCTCGTGCGGGGTGTACGCGCCCACACTGCGGTACCACGACGGCCGGTTCTGGATGATCACGACCGTGGTCGCCGGTGCCGGCAACGTCCTGGTGACCGCCGAGGATCCCGCCGGTCCGTGGTCGGACCCTGTGCCGGTCGGCGTGCCCGGCATCGACCCCGATCTGGCCTGGGACGACGAGGGCGACTGCTGGTGCGTGTTCTCCCACGGTGGGATCCGCGGGGTGCGCATCGAGCCGAAGACGGGCGAACTGCTCGGTGAGCCGGTGGAGATGTGGTCGGGCAGCGGGCTCAAGTACCCCGAGGGCCCGCACCTCTACAGGATCGGCGACTGGTGGTATCTGCTGCTGTCGGAGGGTGGGACGGAGAGCGGGCACGCGATGTCGGTGGCCAGGGCCCGCACGCTGCCGGGCCTTTTCGAACCGCACCCGGACAACCCAGTGCTGTCCCATCGCAGTACGGATCACCCGGTGCAGAACACCGGCCACGGCGACTTGGTGCAGGCGCACGACGGCAGCTGGTGGATGGTGCTGCTGGGCACCCGGCCCCGCGGGGACACTCCTGGGTTCCACGGCATGGGGCGTGAGACGTTCCTGGCACCGGTGCGATGGGAGGACGAATGGCCGCTGCCGGGGCCGCTGGGACTCCGCGCCGAGGCGCCGGGACTGACTCGGCGCCCCTGGCCCGCCGAGCCGCACCGCGACGACTTCGACTCCCTCGCACTCGCACCCTGCTGGGTGTCGCCAAGACGGCGCGATCCGGACGACGTCCGCCTCGACGAGAGGCCGGGCCACCTGGTGCTGCACGCCCGGGCGGACGGCATGGACAAGCCCGGCGGGGTGTTCGTGGGGCGGCGTCAGCGCGATCCCGACTGCGGGGCGCGGACGCGGATCGACGCCGGTGAAGGAGGCCGGGGCGGCCTCGCCGTACGGCTCGACGAGGCGCACCACTACCAGGTGGAGACCGAGGACGGCCTGGTGCGTGCGGTCGCCCGCATAGGCCCGCTGCGCCAGACCGTCGCCGAACGCGCCGGGCCCCGCGGGCCTTTGACGCTGCGGATCGACGTGACGACCACGGGGATCCTGCCGCCCACAGTCACCGTACGTCCCGAGGACCCCGGCGCCGTCGCGCGTGCCGGCCTGCGCGTCGGCGGCCCCGACACCCTCCGCCTCGGGTACGAGACCGACGACGGGGACTTCGAGGTTCTCGCCGAGCTCGACGGCCGCTACCTCACCACCGAGGTCGCCGGCGGCTTCACCGGCAGGGTCATCGGCATGTACGCGACCCAGGGCACCGCCGCCTTCGACTGGTTCGAGCTGAGGCCGGCCTGAGGGGCACCGAGGCCGGCCGCCGGCCGGGCCGACGCTGTTCAGCGAGCCACGACGGTCTCCAGCCACTGGGTGATCTCGGGCGTGACAGGGTCGGTGAGGTCCGCGAACTCCTCGTGCCTCTTGAGGAACTTCGCCACATAGGGGCAGACCGGCACGATCCGCTTGCCCGAGTCCCGTACGTGGCCGAGTGCCTCCCGCACGAGGACGGAGGCCAGCCCCCGGCCCGCGTAGGCGTCGTCGATCTCGGTGTGGAAGAAGACGCGCTGCCCGTCGCGGTCGCGGTAGGCGGTGAACCCGGCGCCCGCCCCGCCGACGAGGATCTCGTAGCGGTGCCTGGTGTCCACGTGCCGGACGACGGGGGTGTCGGCCTGGGTCATCGTGTGCTCCCTCTCTGTCGTGCCGGGTTGCCACGCGGTGCGATGGCGGCGTGGTCGACCCGGACCTCCATCATGAGCCGGAACGCCGTGCGCGGTGACCCCGGCCCTGACGCCCCCGGACCGCCGCAGGCGCCCGGCTGTCCTCGTTCGGCTCCGCCGTTCCGTCCGCCGTCCGGGTGAAGTCCGCTCCGACCGGGCCGGGTGCCGGGCAGGCATAGGGGCATCCGCGGGTCCTCGCGGCCGGAAGACCGGTGGACGCGGAAGCGGGCACCGGGGCGAAAGGGGATGTCCATGCTCGGTCCACGGGCGGCGCGGGCAGGAACCCTGGGCACCACCCGGAACGGGGCGGGCGCATGAGGACCGTGCCCGGCCCCACGGACCACGTGGTGGTGGTCGGCGCGGGCCTCGCGGGCCTCGCCGCCGCCCTCCATCTGCTCGGGTCGGGACGCAGGGTGACCGTCGTCGAGCGGGACACCGGGCCCGGAGGCCGCGCGGGACGGCTGGAACTCGGCGGATACCGGATCGACACCGGGCCGACGGTGCTGACCATGCCGCACCTGGCGGACGAGGCCTTCGCAGCCGTCGGGGACAGCCTCCACCGGCGGGTGGAGCTGATTCCGCTGCACCCCGCCTACCGGGCCCGCTTCGCGGACGGCAGCCGGCTGGACGTCCATACGGACGGCGACGCCATGGAGGCCGAGGTCCGGCGGTTCGCCGGAGCCGCCGAGGCCGCGGGGTACCGCCGTCTGAGGCACTGGCTGGAGCGGATGTACCAGGCGCAGATGCACCGCTTCATCGACACCAACTTCGACTCGCCGTTCCAGCTCCTGCACCCGGACCTCGCCCGGCTGGCGGCCCTGGGCGGCTTCGGCCGGCTCGACCCGCAGATCGCCAGGTTCCTCTCTGACCCACGGCTGCGCCGGGTCTTCTCCTTCCAGGCGCTGTACGCGGGAGTCACCCCCGCCCGTGCGCTCGCCGCCTACGCCGTCATCGCGTACATGGACACCGTCGCGGGCGTGTGGTTCCCGAAGGGCGGCATGTACGCACTGCCCCGGGCGATGGCGGACGCGGCGGCCGACGCCGGAGGAGAGTTCCGCTGGTCGGCCGAGGTGGCCGGGCTGGAGCGCGTGGCCGGGCGGGTGCGGGCCGTCCGGCTGGCTTCGGGCGAGCGGATCGCCTGCGACGCGGTCGTCCTGACACCGGATCTCCCCGTGGTCCACAGGCTCCTGGGCCGGGCGCCGCGCCGGCCCGTGCCGCTGCGGCACGCGCCGTCGGCCGTGATCCTGCACGCCGGCACCGACCGCACGTGGCCCGGACTGGCCCACCACACGCTCTCCTTCGGCGGCGCCTGGGAGCACACCTTCGACGAACTCACCCGGTCCGGGAGGGTGATGAGCGACCCGTCGCTCCTGATCACCCGTCCGACGACGCACGACCCGTCCCTGGCCCCGGAAGGCAGACACCTGCACTACGTCCTGGCTCCCTGCCCCAACACCACGACCGGCCCGTCGGCGGACACCTGGCGCTCCATGGGACCGCGCTACCGGGACGGGCTGCTGGCCGAGCTCGAGCGCCGGGGGCTCCACGGCTTCGAGGCCTCCATCGACCAGGAGCTGCTGATCACCCCTGTGGACTGGACGGCCCAGGGCCATGGGGCGGGCACCCCGTTCTCCGTGTCGCACACCTTCGCGCAGACCGGCCCCTTCCGGCCACGCAACCTCGTACGCGGCTACGACAACGTCGTCCTCGCCGGGTGCGGGACCACCCCCGGCGTGGGCGTGCCGACCGTGCTCGTCAGCGGCAAGCTCGCTGCCGCCCGCATCACCGGCCTCCGCCGCGCGAGGGGCGCGGGCCGTCGACCCCCCGTACTCGAAGGGCAGAGCCGATGAACCACCGTGAACTGGACGCCGCCGGCATCACCGGGCACGCCCTGCGTTCCGCCTACGCCGACTGCCGCCGGCTGAACGCCCGGCACGGCCGCACGTACTTCCTCGCCACCAGGCTGCTTCCGGTCGAACGCCGCTGCGCCGTGCACGCGCTGTACGGATTCGCCCGGTGGGCCGACGACATCGTGGACGACCTGGACCGCCGGCTGCCCCCGGCCGAACGGGACCGACTGCTGCGTCTGCTGGAGAACGACCTGGCCCACGGCCTGCGTAGAGGAGCGGGAGAGGAGCCCGTGGTCAGAGCCGTGGCGGACACCGCCGGCCGTTATGCCCTCGACCACGGGCTGTTCGCCGACTTCCTGGCGTCCATGCGCAGCGACCTGACGGTCACCGACTATCCGACGTACGCCGATCTGCGTGCCTACATGCATGGTTCCGCCGGAGTGATCGGCCTCCAGATGCTCCCCGTGCTCGGGACGGTCGTGCCCCGTGAGGAGGCGGCTCCGCACGCCGCCGCACTCGGCGTGGCGTTCCAGCTGACCAACTTCCTGCGGGACGTGGGCGAGGACCTGGACCGCGGGCGCGTCTACCTGCCGGCCGACCTGCTCGCCGCCCACGGCGTGGATCGCCCCCTGCTCGAGTGGAGCCGCCGCACCGGACGGCACGACCCGCGCCTCCGGGCCGCCTTCGCCGAGGCCGAGACGGCGATCCGCGCCGTGTACCGGCAGGCGGAACCGGGCATCGCCATGCTGGAGCCGCGGGTGCGTCCCTGCATCCGTACGGCCTTCGTGCTGTACCGGCGGATCCTGGACGCGGTCGCCGCCGACGACTACCGGGTGACGCACCGACGCGCGGTGGTGCCGCGCCGGCGGCGGGCCGTCACCGCCGCGAGCGGGCTCGTACGGATCCTGGGAGCGCGCGTGCGCGCCCGGCCGCCGGCGGCGGCACCGGCGGCCGCCGGTGCGGAGGGCACCCTGCGATGAACACCCCTCGGAGAAGGACCAGGTGGACGTCACCGCTGCGGCTGCGGCCGGTCCCCAGCTGGGAGCGGCAGGCACCGACCTGGCGCGAGGCGAAGCCCACCGTGATCGCCGGAGCGCTGAAGAGGGCCGCCGCCCGGCCGTCGGGCAACTGGTACGTCGTCGGCGCCTCCCGGGAGATCAGGGCGCGGGACCGCCCCTACGGCCGGACGGTCGCCGGGGTGGAAGTGGTCCTCTGGCGGTCCGTGGCCGGGGTGCTGCGCGCCGGACCGGGGGAGTGCCCCCACCTGGGAGCCCCGCTCCGCGACAGCCGCGTGGTGTGCGGGACGCTCCTGTGCCGGTGGCACGGTCTGGCCCTGGACGGCGGGCCGTTCGCCGGGTGGGAACCGTACCCGGTGCACGACGACGGCGTCCTGGTCTGGGTGAGACTGGACGTGGCCGGGGGAGAGAGCCCGCTGGAGCACCCGCCGGTTCCGGTGCGGCCGGAAAGGGCGGACGCGGTGGACGCGGTGTTCACGGCCGTCGGCCGGTGCGAACCCGAGGACGTGGTCGCCAACCGGCTCGACCCCTGGCACGGTTCCTGGTTCCACCCGTACGCGTTCGTCGGCCTCCAGGTGGCCGGCACCCCCGAGGACGGCGGGGACGACGCGTTCGCCGTCGATGTCTCGTTCAAGGTCGCCGGCCGGCTGGTCGTGCCGGTGCGGGCGGTGTTCACCGCGCCCGGACCGCGCACGGTGGTCATGCACATCACCGACGGCGAAGGCGTGGGGTCGGTGGTGGAGACCCATGGCACGCCGCTCACCGCGCCCGGCGTGACGGCCCCGAGGACGGCGGTCGTCGAGGCCGTCGTCGCGGCATCGGGCCGCCGGGGTTTCGCCCTGGCCCGCGCCGCCGCGCCCGCCCTGCGACCTCTGATGCGCCGCACGGCGGGCCGGCTGTGGCGTGACGACCTGGCGTACGCCGAGCGCCGCTGGTCGCTGCGGAGCACCGGGCGCTTCCCCGGATGAGCGTCAGCGCCGGGCGGCAAGGCCCGCGAGGGCGCGCAGGGCCCGGGAGCGCCCGGCACGCGGGACGGTCCTGAGCACCTGTCCCCGGATTCCCCAGCCGGCGAGGAGCGCGTTGGCGGCGAGGAAGCCCGAGGTCGCCGCGCGCTCCATCAGGGCGACGGGGAGGCCGGTGCGGACCAGGTCGCCCGCCAGCGTCACGCGGGGATGAGGCGTGCGTACGGGGGGCCGGCGGCGGTACCCGCCCACGGAGAAGACGGGGCAGTCGGCGTGCCATTCGTGGCGGGAGTCGACGGTCCCGGCGTTCGCGGTCTCGGGATAGACCTCGTGCAGACGGTCGAGCATCCGGCGCTGGACCTCCTTCGGCTCGGCGCCCTCGTCGACGGCGTAGGCGTGCAGTTCGACCACGGAGCCGCCCGTCCGCGCCGCCCAGCGGGCGGATTCGCCCTCCCAGCGGTCGAGGACGCTGATGTTGTCGAGCCCGTCGAAACCACTGGTGCCGAGGAATCCCGCCCGGTCCGCGCGCGCGGGGCGGTCGAGCCACAGCCGGGACACGAGGAACGGGGGCGCCGTGCGCAGGGCCGCGATGTCCGCGCGCCAGGACTCGTCCCCCAACTTTTCCGAGGCGCCCACGACATGGCGCAGGCCACGCGTGTCCAGGGCGAGGACCACGGCTTGGTGGCGGTCGGCCGCCCCTTCGGTTTCCACGGTCAGGTCCCCGCCGGCGGCCGCCCGGACGCGGTGGACCGCGGTGCCGGTGCGCACCTCCGCGCCGAGCTGTCTCAGACAGTCGCCCAGCGGTTCCCATAGCGCCTGGGGGAAGGGCTCGCGCGGCACGTCGAAGAGGAGCCCCTCGGACGACCCGAGGAAGTAGATGTGGAACATCAGCAGCAGTTCGGCCGCGGACAGTTCGCGCGGGTCGGCGAAGAAGCTGCGGGAGAAGACCTCGAAGGCCAGGTGGTGGGCCGCTTCGGGGAAGTTGATCCGGTGCAGGAAGTCCGCGGCGCTGACCCCGTCGAACCGCTCGTACACCTCGGGAACCCGCACATCGAGCAGCGGCAGGGCCTCGCGCGGGTTCATCGCGGCGAGGTCACGCCAGCCGAACGCCGGGCTGAGCGCCACGAATCCGAGCGCGCTCCACGGAGGGGTCCTCGGCACACGGGCGAAACTGTCCGCCATGCCGTTGCGGTGCCGGAGCGGATAGTCGGGCAGTGGAGTGAGCATTCCGAGGCCGGGATCCGCACGGCGCAGCAGGTCGCGCAGGTTGTAGTACTGCCGGAAGAACGCGTGGAAGCCACGGCTCATCGTCACCCCGGACCCGTCGGCGAGCCGGACGGGCCACCCGGCGAGGCGCCCGCCGAGGGACTCCCCCTGTTCGTACAGGGTCACGTGGACGCCGCGTTCGGCGAGTGCCGTCGCCGCCGCGAGGCCGGCGATGCCCCCGCCGACCACCGCCGCCGAAGGCGCGTCTCCGGTGAAGCGCTCGCGCCCGGGTTCCGGCAGGATCACCTCGGCCCGTCGGTCACGTCCGTGCCGGGCAGGACCGGGGCGGCGCCTGCGGGCCCTCATGACGCCTCGGGCCGTACGCCGTCCACGCCGCTCCGGGCCAGGAACACGTGGACGATCCCGGTCTGCCAGCCGCTGACGGGCACGGTCCGCACGAAAGGGAATCCGGCCCTGGCGATCCGTCGCTCGAAGACGGGGGCCGTGTCGAACGCCAGGACGCTGCGCCACAGATGGTGGTACAGCGCGCGGTCGCCGGTCAGCGTGCCCGCCGGGACGATGACACCCCGGCAGACCGTGTTCCACACGGTCCGGTGCACGGGCGAGCCGCTGAGGCTGTACTCGTGGACCAGCAGACGGCCACCGGGACGCAGGAGAGCGCGCACGGTATCGAGGACCGCACCGGGTTCGGCCACGTTGCGGAAGAGGTAGGCGGCGAAGACGGCGTCGTAGGAGCCGTCGTCGTCGGTGGTGGTGAGGTCCTCCGCTGACCGGTGCACGAAGCGGACGTTCGGGGGCCAGCGCTTCTCACGCGCCCGCTCCAGCATGCCCGCGGAGGCGTCGACCGCCGTGATCTCGGCGTACGGGGCCGCCCGCAGCAGCGCCCGTGTGGAGGCGCCCGTCCCGCAGCCGAGATCGAGCACCCGCTGCCCCCTCCCGCCGCGCGGCAGCCGGAGCCGGTGCGCCGAGCGGAGGAGATCGGAGCGGTAGCCCGGATTCAGCGCGGTGAGCCGGTCGTACGTGTGCGACGCGTGATCGAAGGCGTGTGCCAGGTCGTGGTCCCTCAGGAGTGTCATCGGGGGCTCTCTTCGGATCGGCCGGTGGCCCGGCGGGTGAGGAAGGGGAGTTCGGCCGCGGTGCGGAGTATCGGGCCCACGGGCGTACGCAGGCCGATCCCGAACTCCTCCCACGGCGTGCTCCCGCCGTCGAGGAAACGCAGCAGCCGCTCCATGGGGATGCTGCGGAAGAGGTCGGTGAAGAAGCGCGGCCCGTCCACGCGCCCGGTGTCGAGGGCCCGGAGCAGCACGGCGTCCATGGCGAGCGCCCTGCGGCCGTGCGGCGGCGGAACCCCCGGGGACCCGCTGTGCAGGGCGGCGGCGATGGCGCGGCTCTGGCGCTGCACGGCCGCGAAGGTGTAGCCGGTCGCCGGGCGGGTGGCACCCCCGGCGGCCCCGATACGGAAGACGGCACGGCCGGCCCGGCGGGGGAAGCGTGCGTCGGTCATGGGGATGACACCCTGCTCGGCCGACTCCACGGCGAACCGCCCGAGTCGCAGGACGTCCCCCGTGTACTGGCGCAGGGCCGCCTCGTACGCGGCTGTCGTGAGCGGGGCACGGGAGAACTCCGTGTACTCCACCAGCGCCAGGTCCGGTGCGAGCGGCAGCACGTAGCCGAACGAGAGACCGTGGCTGGGCTGCGGGACCCGGAAGTCCATGAGGTCCGCCACGCCGGGGTCGAAGCGGGGGAGGGCGGTGCGCACGAACCAGCCACGGAAGTGCTGCAGCAGCAGCGTGCGGTGCGGCGGTGTACGTCGCACGGGCCGCGAGTCGAAGACATGTCTGCCGCGCAGGGTGAGCGATTCGCCGTCGCCCGTCGTGCAGCGCACCTCGGCGCCGTACGGTGCGTCGCGCACCTCGTGTGCGGTGGCACGCACGACGCGGGCCACCGGGGACGCCGCCAGCCGGGAGTGGACCAGCCGTTCGAAGGGGCCCGAGCGCACCATGCGGTAACGCAGGGGCGCGGAGTCCGACTCGATGACGCCGCCGCCCGGCTCCCGCACCCGCAGCCGCTCCCAGGAGGCCACGACGGCGTCCTCGAACTCGCCCGCACCCGCCTCCCAGTAGCACCAGGTGCGCTCCGGAGGGCGCAGCGGTCCGTCGGGGGCCTCGACCAGTGTGACCGCCGTACCGGTCCTGATGAGCCGGTCGGCCAGGCAGAGTCCGGCGGCGCCGCCGCCCACGACGACGGCGTCGTCCACGCGCCCCCGGAAGCGTCCGGTCACGTCCCGGGGGTCCGCGCCGCCGCACGGTCGGCGAGCACCTCGCGCGCCGCCCTGCTCCCGGAGGCCAGCGCGCCCTGCACCGAGCCGGTGGCCCGGTGGTCCCCGCAGACGTACCGGCCCCGCGCGAAACGGGTCGTACGGCTCAGCGGCCAGGGAGGCCGCATGGCGGGCAGGGCGCCCTCCACGGTGTATGCGGCGACCGTGTCCCAGGTGCTCGTGTCCACGTCGTACAGCTCGGCCAGGCGTGCGCGGACCGTGGTGTCCCCGCCGGGCGGGCCGGAGCCGAGGACGGAGGTCGACATCAGCGCCGTGCCCGGGGGACCGTAGGTGGGGGCGACCTCGGTGAGGACACAGCTGTTCAGGACCGCGAGGCCGCTGTCCACCAGCAGGGTCGGTTCGGTCAGCGGCGACCGGTCGGCCGTGTGGTAGTACGTCGTCACCGTGCGGCTGTCCGGTACCGGCAGGCCGGGAAGCAGACGGGCGGCCGTGGCGGAGTCGGTGGCCACCACGACCGAGGCGGTCGGCCGTTCACCCCCGTCGGCCAGGAGCACCCCGAAGTCCGTGACCTCGGCGACGGCCGCACCGAGCCGGAGGGCGCCGTCCGGCAGCCCTTCGGCGAGCTGGGCCGGTACGGAGCCGATGCCCCGGGCCGGCAGGCAGAGCGTGCCGCGCGCCATGCTGCGCCAGACCAGGTGCAGGAAGCGCGCCGAGGTCTCCAGCCCCTCCTCCAGGAACACCCCGGAGAGGAACGGCCGCAGCAGGTCCTCGATCGCGCGCGGTGACAGCCCGGCCCGGACGAGCGCTTCCGACGCGGTGCGGTCGGGCATGCCTCCCAGCCGCTTCGCGGGAAGCAGGACGTCACGCGCGGTGAGCAGACCGAGGGCGGCGAGGTCACGGGCCGGGAGAACACGTCCGGGCAGCAGCTGTGCCGCGTCCTCCGGCCGCCGGGTGGGGTCGGTGACCCGCACCCGCCCGGAGGGCGTACGGGCGATGAGACCGGGGGTGAACGGCCGCAGGCGCAGCGCGCGCAGGTCGAGGCGCCTCTTCACCTGTGGGTACGAGGTGTTGAAGACCTGGAAGCCGCGGTCCAGGAGGAATCCGTCCTTGCGGTCCGTGCGCATCCGGCCGCCCACCCCGTCGGAGGCCTCCAGCAGCTCGACGCGGAGGCCGGCGACGCACAGGTCGAGCGCGCAGGCCAGTCCCGCCAGGCCCGCGCCCACGACGACGGCGTCCGGTGCAGGCGGGTGCTGTCGGTTCGTCATCCGTGTCCCTAGGCTCGGTCCCCGTACGGCTGGCGGGGTGTCAACCCGATCACGTTCCGGGCTCCGAAGCCAGCAGCCGCCACGGGGATCGCCTCTTCGTGTGACCCGACTGCCCGCCCGCGGCCCCGTTCGCCGGGGTCAGGAGCCGCCGCGCCTCTTCCGCAGGGCGTCGGGTCTGTGCACGGCGGACCGGCCGGACTTGTCGCTCTCCACCTCGTACTGCGGTTCCTCCTCGGAGGCGTCGACGGTCCGCCCCGCGGCACTGGTGCGGTCCGTGTGCTTCTCGGTGACCTTGCCCGTCACGTCCTGGCCGTGGCTCTTCCAGGCCACCTTGTCGCCCTTGCCCAGGCTGTCCTTCTTCTTCGTCACAGCAACCTCCTCGAACGGACGGTCGATCTCTGCGGCACCCATTCCAGCGTCATGCAGATCGCACGACCCCGCACCCGCTCGCTGCCCTCCCGGGGAAAACGGTTCAGGTCGTCAGGTGGCGCAGAACGGTGCCCATGGCGCGGTGCACGGCGTCGCGTGACTCGTCGGTCCGGTCGATCGTCTCGAAGGCGTGGTGGCCGTTCGGCACGTCGACCACCTCGATGTCCGCCCCGCTCCGGCCCGCCGCGGTCAGGAACTCCTCCACGGTGACCGCGACAGCAGCGGTCTCCAGCCCGGCCCGGACGAGTACGAGAGGCAGGGACCCCGCGTGTGCGACCGCGTCCGACGGGTAGAACCGGCTGTCGAGCCGCCCCCAGTTCGGCAGCGGCGCCATGATGGGGTAGTCGGCCGCCAGGCAACGCAGCCACGGCGGAGGCTTCGCCATCCAGCCCGCGGTGAGCGGGCCGCTGCCGGAGAAGAACCACAGGGCGACCCGGTCCGGATCCACCCGTGGATCGGCCCGGACCCGTTCCACCGCGTCCGCCACATCGGAGGCGGCCCGCTCGTAGTCGGTCACGGCGTGCAGACGGTGGTCCAGTGTCACCCCCACCACTCCGTGGCCGGCGGCGTAGCGGGCGTATCCCGTGAGGACCGGCCAGTCCCGGGGGGTGGGGCGTGCCTCAGCGGGCACCGGGCCGCCGTGGACGAACACCACCGCCGGACGGGGGCCGTCGCTGTCGGGCGGCAGATACAGATCGATGTTGTCCGTCCGCTCGCGGGGCAGTTCGGGCACGTCCAGCAGGAACGGCAGCAGTTGCGAGGGCGGATTCGTGGCGTCCACAGGGGTCAGCCGCCGGCCCTCGCCCGCCGCGGCCTTGAGCAGGGTCACCGCCAGTGCCGTGGGATTCGACAGCATCGGCCAGTGACCCGTGGGCAGTTCGAAGAAGGTGACCCGAGGGCCGGTCAGCGCCCGCAGGCTGGGTTCGCCGAGGTTCACACGGGCCTGGACCATCGCGATGCTCGCTCCGTTGCCGGTGCACAGCACGCCGGCCATGGGCAGCTCGGCCGCCGCACCCGTCAGCCGCAGTGGCTGGAGCAGCGTGCCCAGGGGGTGCGGCGAGGCGAGTGCGGTGAGCCGGTCGAGCGCCGAGCCGGGAACGCCCGCGGTGCTGCCCCAGAGCTGCCACGCGTCACGGGCCGGAGGCGGCAGCGCCGCGCCGGCCCTCCCGCCCTCGGCGGCCCCCAGCGCCTCCTCGCGCAGACCCTGGTCGGCCACGGCGGCCAGGGCCGGGACACCGTCCTGGGGCAGCCCCGAGTCCAGGTACACGATCCGGGCGACCGACCCCGCGCGCCGGTCCGCGGCTCCCACGACCGGATGGATGCCGTAGTCGTGGCCGACCAGCACGATCTCCGGTCCTGCCCCCTGCCCGACCGAGTCGATCACCGCGACGACGTCCGCGATGTGCGTCTCCAGGTCGATCTCCGTACCGGCGGACGGGAGGGCCCCTCCGAGTCCGGTCAGGGCCACCGCATGGACCTCGGCTCCCGCCGAGGCCAGTCGCGCGGCTGCCTCGTCCCACACGTGCGGGCCGGTGAACACACCGGACACCAGGATGAACACGGTCATGGTCTCTCCTCGCTACGCCTTCGTCCGCGGACCGGCCCGCTCGGCCGGCCCCTCTCGTGGGTACCGTAGGAACTCCCCCAGAGGGAGGTTCAAGTGTTCTCGTCGTACGACGGACTGTGCGGCATCGGTGAACTCGCCCAGCGGGCGGGAGTCAGCGTCAAGACGGTCCGCTTCTACTCCGACAGCGGTCTGCTGCCCGAAGCGTCACGCAGCACCGGCGGTCACCGCAGGTACGGCCCCGACTCCCTCGAGCGGCTACGGATGATCCGCTCCCTGCGCACCATGGACCTGCCCGTCTCCGCAGTGCGCCGGGTCCTGGACGAGGAGGGGGCCGCGGGGCGGGCGGGCGGAGCCCTGGAGGATGCCGTCGCGCGGCAACTGCGCGAACTGGGCTCCCAGCTGAGGGCGCTGCGCTGGCGAGAGGCGGCGCTCCGCGCGGTGCAGGAATGCCCGGCGGCCGAACGCCCCGACCGGCTGCGCCTGATCGGCGCGGTGACCGCGCCGCCGGACACCGCACCACTGGCCCGCTTCTGGCGCGGCTGGCTGCCGCCGCGCATGCCGGCCAGGGCCGTCACCGCGTTTCTGGAGATCGCGGTCCCGCAGCCACCCGAGGATCCCGATCCGCCCCAGGTGCTCGCCTTCGCCCGGCTGTACGCGATGGTGTCCCGCCCGTGCGGCGGGGACGAGCCGACCCAGCCTCACGCGCACAGAGCCGCGGGAGCCCATGAGTCGGCCGTGCTGTACGCGGGCCTGGCCGAGGCGTACGACCTCGCGGCCACCTAGATGCGTCAGGGCAGGGCGCCCTGCCCGGGGGAGGCGCTGGACGGCTTCGTGGACGCGTACGCGAGCGCCTGGAACACGGCGGACACCCCGGGCTTCCGCCGCGCTCTCGCCCGGCAGCTCGCCTCCGACCCGCGCATCGACCGGTACTGGGAACTGACGGCCGAGCTGGTCAGCCCGTCGGCAGACCGGCCCGAGCCGACGCCCGGGTCCGCGCACGACTGGCTTCTCGCCGCGCTGGAGTCCCGGTCGGGGACCGCGCTGACCGCCTAGGGCCCCGGGTTCACGGACGTACGGTCAGGCCCTGCGCGGTGCCTTCCACGACCGTCACATAGGCGCGGGCGACCTCGGCGACCGGCGTACCGCCCGTCCCGTCCGCACCCATGCTCTCCAGGGTCTCCTTGATCCAGCCGGGGCTGATGAGATTCAGACGCAGATTCCTCGGCAGCTCAGGAGCCGCGTTGCGGACGAACCCCTCCAGGCCGGTGTTGACGAGCGCACCCAGCGAGCCGCCGGCCAGCGGGGCGGAGAAGGTGCCTCCCGTCAGCGTGACCGACCCGCCGTCCCGCAGATGACGTACGGCTCGCCGGACGAGTGCGACCTGGCCCAGCAGCTTGCCCCGCACCCCGTCTGCGATCTCCGCGTCCGTCACCGAGGCCAGGTCCACCAGCGGGCCGCTGGCGGCGCAGCACACCACCGCGTCGAGGTCCGGCACGTCGCCGAAGAGCGCGTCCAGCGAGGAGGGAACGTCCAGGTCGACCTTCACCGGGGCGCCACGGGAGGCCTTGACGACCTGATGAGAGGCATGAGAGACCTCCAACGCGCCGGCCACAGCACTGCCGATCGTCCCGGTCGCACCGATCACAAGTACCTTCATGCCACCGATCATGTCAGTGGGGCCTGCTCAGGCGCCCGGAAATTCCCAGGGCGACCGACGGCCGTCCCGCACACCTGCCCTCACTGCGGCCGTCCCAGTGCCCAGCCCGACACGTCGGACAGCCGCCCGCGCCAGAGGGGTAGTCGCAGGGACCCCGTACCGCCGAAGACCAGTGTGGCGTCTCTCAGATGGATCCAGCGTGGCAGCTGCGTGGCGGCGCCGTCTCCGGTGCTCAGCTCTCTGATCCCCTGGTCCACCGTCTCCGGGAACTCCGCGATCAGGTTCGCGCCTTCGCCCTCGACCTGACGAAGGCTTCGCGCCCAGTCGGCCTTCCACGCCTCGTGGCCGATCACGTCTCCGTGGAGCACGCCACCGGCCAGCGTGAGGGTGATCGGCAGGCTGGAGCGCAGCTCTCTGTCCAGCAGTTGGATCAGCAGCTGAAGCTGCAGATCGGGCACGGGCTCCGTCATCACGGCCGTTGTTTCCGGCCGTGCCTCGACAGACTCGCTCATGGACGACTCCCTTCACCTGACAGACGGCAGGTGACAGCCCGTATGCCCCGGGCGGCAGCAGGCACACCCCCAGGAACCGGGTGATTGGGGCATCGCAAGAGGGGCACCCGCACTTCACCGTAAGCACACAGCACGATGAACCGACGGGAGAGAGTGATGTCGCACTACGACAGTTCGTCCATGGCCACTCCCAGGTCCGGGACCAACGGTCTCGCTGTCGCGAGCCTGGTCTGCGGAATCGTGGGGCTCGTCTTCTTCAGCGTGATCCTCGGCCCGGTCGCCATCGTTCTCGGCGTCTTCGGCCTGCGTCAGGTGGCCGCGAAGGGCGGGGCCGGGATGGCGAAGGCCGGACTCGTCCTCGGCATCATCGACGTGATCCTCTTCGTCGTCCTGATGGCCGTGGCCGCCTCGTCCGGGGGCTTCAGCTGGTACGTCGGCGGCTGACCGGCTGACCGGCTGACCGGCTGACCGGCTGCGCGGGAAGCACGGACGCGCGGGAAGCACGGACGCGTCACCACGGCTCGTGGTGGCGCGTCCGTGCGTACGCGTCACAGCCACCGGCGGATCGGCAGCACCGCGGCCTCCTGGATCCTCTGCGCGGGCGAGCGGCGCTTCCACCGCGCGCCGTCGATCAGGGTGCTCCGCTCCACGTCCTCCTCGAAGTGACCGTCGAGCGTCGCGGTGAACTCCCGGTCAAGGACGGCGAGCATCACCTCCTCGTCGTGGTCGAGGGAGCGGCGGTTGAAGTTCGTCGAACCGATCAGCGAGGCGATGCCGTCCACCGTCAGCACCTTGGTGTGGAGCATGGTCGGCTGGTACTGGTAGATCTTCACGCCGCAGGAGTTGAGCTCCTCGTAGTGATGCTGACCGGCCAGCCTGCACACCCGCTTGTCCGTGTGCGGCCCGGGGAGCAGTATCTCCACCTCGACGCCCCGGCGGGCCGCGTCGCACAGCACACCGATGAAGTACGGGTCGGGTGCGAAGTACGCCGTGGAGAGCCGGACCCGCTCCTCGGCCGACTCCAGAACGACACGCAGCAGGGTCTGCATGTCCTGCCAGCCGAAGCCGGCCGATCCGCGCACCACCTGGACCACGGCGTCGCCGTGATCCGTGGCGTCGACGAACCGGTCCCGATCGGTGAACAGCTCGTCGTGGCACTCCGCCCAGTTCTGCGCGAACGCTGCGGCCAGTCCGTCGACCGCCGGTCCCTGCACCCGCACATGGGTGTCGCGCCACTCCGTCTCGTCGCGGGCGTCGCCGCACCATTCCTCGGCTATCCCGACCCCGCCGGTGAACGCCGTCTCCTCGTCCGTGATGAGGACCTTGCGATGGCAGCGGTGGTTCTGCTTGAGCGGCGAGAGATACAACGGCTTGCGGAACCACGCCACCTCCACCCCGGCCTCGTCCATCATCGCCAGCTGGTCCTTCTCGATGAGCCGCGAGCCGAACCCGTCAAGCAGCAGACGCACCCGCACTCCGGCCCGCGCCCGCTCCGACAGCGCCTCGGCGAACTCGCGGGCGATGTCCCCGCGCCAGTACACGAACGTCATCATGTCCACGGTGTGTTCCGCACCACGGATGGACTCCAGCATCGACGCGAAGATCTGGTCACCGTTGCGGAGCGGAACGAGCTTGTTGCCCTCGGTCGCGGCGATGCCGATCAGACGTTCCAGCCGCCGCCGGAGCCGTTGCGCCCGCGCGGCGTAGAGGTCGGCATCGGGTCTGTCGTGCGTGGACCGCTCATCTATGTGGCTGGACATCTCTCACCTGGTGGACCTGGGGCGGCTGGGGCAGGGCGACTGTACTCCTGAGGAGCGCACACTCCGCTACGGCCCGCTGCGGGCCGGCCGTCCTCGGGCAGGCGGACGGCTCCGGGGCGGACGCGCGACGGAACGATTCCGGCTTCCGATCCACGGTGCGGCGCGGCCTTCTAGGATGCGTCCATGCCGGAAGCCCAGCCCCGCCCCGAGCCGTTCGTCCAGCAGACCGATCCCGCCGCGCTCGAAGACCTGCGCACACGGCTCCGCGCGACGCGCTGGCCCGACGCGCCGGAGGACGCCGGGTGGTCGCTGGGGACCGATCTGGCCTACCTCCGTGAACTCGTCGCCTACTGGGCGGAGGACTTCGACTGGCCGGCGCAGGAGGCGGTGCTCGCCCGGCTTCCCCGCTTCCGCGTTCCGCTGGGCGGCCTCGGGATCCACTTCGTGCACGCCAGGGCCGTCGCGCCTGCCGGGCAGCCCCTGCCGCTGGTCCTCAGCCACGGATGGCCGGACTCGTTCTGGCGCTACTCGAAAGTCATCCCGCTCCTCACCGACCCGGGCGCGCACGGCGCGGATCCGGCCGACGCGTTCGACGTGGTCGTGCCCGACATTCCCGGTTTCGGATACTCCGACCGCCCCGTCGGGCCGCCCCTCGACTCGATCGCCGTGGCCGGCCTCTGGGCCGAGCTCATGACCGTCCTCGGCTACGAGCGGTTCGGCGCGGCGGGCGGGGACCTCGGCAGTCACGTGAGCCGCTTCCTGGGCCTGGACCACCCCGCACGGGTCGTGGCCGTCCACCGCACGGACGGCGGCCTGCCGAGGTTCAGCGGCGACCCGGCGGATCTCGCCCCGGAGGAGCGGGCCTGGATCGAGTCCGCCACGGCCTGGGGCGGGGCCGAGGGTGCCTACGCCGCGATCCACCGGACGAAGCCCCAGACAGCGGCCTTCGGGCTCCACGACTCACCGGCCGGGCTCGCGGCCTGGATCCTGGAGAAGCTCCGGGGCTGGAGCGACTGCGGCGGTGACGTCGAGCGGAGCTTCACGAAGGACGAGATCCTGACGAACATCACGCTCTACTGGCTGACCGGCACGATCGGGTCGTCCATGCGCATGTACCACGCGAACGCCGCCGTCCCGCCCGCGCAGTACGAACGGAAGGTCGAGGTGCCGTCCGGCTTCTCGATCTTCTCCGGCGACGTCGTCCGCCCGCCGCGGGCGTGGCTCGAGCGCACGACGAACATGGTGCGCATGACCGAACCCGCGCGTGGCGGACACTTCGCGCCGTTCGAGGAGCCCGAGATATACGCGGAGGAGCTCCGGGCCTTCTTCCGCCCCTGCCGTGCGGCGGCGACGGGCTGAGGGCGAGAGACGGCCGAACGGGCTCGCACCGCCGGTTCGGGAAGTGACCGCTCGGCCTCGAGCACGACGACGGCGTGTCAGGAGGCGGGGTACGGGCTCCCTGTGAGCAGACGCGCCAGATGAGTCGCGTTGACGGCGAGCGTGCGGGTCGTCGACGCGACCGCCTCCGGCGGACCGCCGAGGTCCTTGTAGTCCGAGCCCTGCATGGCCTCGCCGACCCAGTAGGTGACGGCTCCCGGAGCGAGGGAGAACCCCAGGTCGTTGAGGCCCTGGAACAGATCGGCGCTCACCTTGTGGGCGCCGTCCTCGTTTCCGACCACGGCTGCGACGGCGACCTTGCCGTATGTCAGCAGCCGGCCCTGCTCGTCGGTCTCGGACAGTTCGGCGTCCAGCCGTTCCAGGACACGCTGGCAGATGCTGGACGGGTGACCGAGCCAGATGGGGGTCGCGATGAGGAGGATGTCGGCCGCCATGACCTTCTCGCGCAGGGCAGGCCAGTCGTCCCCGCCTCCCATGTCGAGCTGAACCCCCGGCCGGATGTCGTGGTCGGCCACACGGACCACCTCGCCACTCATCCCGAGCCTTTCGAACTCGGCCATCACCTGGTCGGCGATGAGATGGCTGCTGGAGGGGGTGGGTGAGGAGTTGAGGGTGCAGACGAGAGCCAGAGCACGCATGGGGGGGACACTCCTTCGGGCGAAACTTGCACGTACGCGGTGGCAGTCAGAATTCGATGTCCTCGGCCTTCCGGATCGACGCGTCCATATTGCGCTCCATCATCCGGAGGGACGCCTGCGCCAAGTCCTGGTGAATATGGGCCACGGCGTCCTCGGGAATCGTCACATCCAGGTGGCGGATATGTGCGTCGAGGGCCGAATACAGGATGCATTGCTCGGTGACCTGACCACAGAGGATCACATGGCCCACGTCCAACTGCGAAAGAAGGTAGCTGAGCGGCGTCTCGTAGAAGATCGAGTGCCTGGCCTTGACGACGAACAGTGAATTCTCGTCCGGCAGCACGGGCTCCACCAGGTCGCTGTGCGGCCCCGATATCGTCGTGTCGATGATCTCGCCGTGGTGGGAACGCCATTCCCCGAAATTGTCATTCACATAGATCACCGGCACCGCCCCGCCCCGGGCCCGTTCGATGAGACCCACGATGCGGGGGAGCGCCTCACGAACGGAGGGAATGAGGGCCTCGGCATCCGAATGGCCGTATGTATTCAGCATGTCGACGACGATGAGGGCGCTACGGCTCATGGTTCTCATTCTCTCCGTACCGTGACGTGAGGCACGCGGGCGACACGACGTCACGACGTGTCGGACCCACGAATGCGCGGGTGGCCGCCTTCGGCAAGCGGCGGCCATACACCGAGGCCCCGGAGGTCACTGCCAGCAGAGGCAGAACGGATGCCCCGCAGGGTCGGCGTACACGCGGAACCTGCGCTCACCGCCCCGGTCGTCGAGATCCAGCGGCGTCGCACCGAGCGCCAGCACCTCCTCCTGTGCCCGCTCGACATCCGTCACGTCGAAGTCCAGGTGTGCCTGCTGCGAATTGCTGTCCCCCCGGGGCCACTCCGGCGGACGGTGGTCGGCTGCCAGCTGGAACGCGATGTGCGCGCCGCCCGGGACACGGAGGTCGTACCAGACCTCGTTGTACTTCTTGATCTCACCGCCCAGAACGCCCTGGTAGAAGCCGGCCAGAGACCTGGGGTCGCGGCAGTCGAGAGCGACAAGGCCGTACGTGGCGATGGGCATGTCCGGAGTCCTTCCGTCATGTGGATCTCTGTGTCTTCCCTGGTCACGTCCCCGGGCCCGAGCCGTCCGCGCAGACACGAACCGTCCGCAGGGTCGGGTCGGCCGGGTCGGGAACGTTCATCCCCGCGTCGACTCCCGATCGCAGGTACCGGAGCAGTGGCCCCGTGAGCCGCTCGCCCGGCAGAACGGCGGGAATGCCAGGAGGGTAGGGGGTCATCATCTCCGCGGCGACGCGTCCCACGGCCTCCTCGGCCGGCACGTCCTCGGTGGCGGAGAAGTAGGCGTCCCGGGGCAGGCACACCTGGTCCGGGCGCAGTTCGTCCGGCCCCGGGACCTCTACGACAGGCGCCGGGCCGAGCGTATGGGCCTCTCGCGACAGGTCACGCAGGGCCTCCAGCAGGCGGTCGGCGGTGGTGTCGTCATCGGCGTGGGTGAACTGGGCGCTGATGCGGCGGTGGTCGACGATATGCATGTCGATCTGGTGGTGGGCGCGGAGCCAGTCGGCCGCCCGGTATCCGTTGGTTCCGAGGTCACTGATGTCGATGATCACGGGAAGCGGGTCGAATTCCGCAGCCCGTCCGGGCCCGCAGAAATCGAGGCGGTCGTTCACGTGCATGCCGTCGATCTTCTCGATCCGTTCCCGGACGCTCCCGGCCAGATCGAGTGCGCGGGACAGGAGTTCGTGCCCCTCCAGGGCCATCTGCCGTCGCCAGCCGTCGATGCCCGCGTACAGCAGGACGGACGGGCTGGTGGTGCCGAGCAGGTCCGCACGCGAGGCCAGCGTGTCGTGGTCCACGAGATCACCCTGGAGGTGGAAGACCGAGCCTTGCTCGAGGCCGCTGCCCATCTTGTGGATGCTGGTGACACAGACGTCGGCGCCGGCGTCCATGGCCCAGGAGGGCAGGTCCTGATGGAACGGCAGGTGCGCGCCCCATGCCTCGTCGACGATGACCGGCCTGGAACGTCGGTGGCACACCTCGGAGATGGCGCGCAGATCCGCCGCGGAACCGTACGGCGTGGGGCTGGTGACCAGGGCGCCGCAGGCATCCGGATGCGTGTCGAAGGCCTTCTCGAACGCTCCCGCCGAAGGTGGATGGGCGAGGTGCCGCTCGGGATCCCACTGCGGCTCCACCCAGACGGGTTCGATGCCGGACAGGATCAGCCCGGCCACGACGGACTTGTGGGCGTCCCGGCCGATCAGGAGTTTCCGGCCCGGGGCGGCCACGCTGAGCATGGCCGCCTTCACCGACAAGGAGCTGCCGCAGGTCGAGAAGAACGTGTGCTCGGCGTGCACCGCGTCCGCCATCAGTTCCTCGGCGCGTCGCAGCACACCGGAGGTCTGGCGACGGTCGTCGAGCCCGCCGATGGCGAGTACGTCGCCGAAGAACACGGCGTCTCCGAGCACGGCCCGTACGGCCGGGGCTGCCCCGCGTGCCTGCTTGTGGCCGGGCGGGGAGAAGCCCAGCTGCCCCTTCTCCTTGTAGGCCGCCAGTGCGTCGAGAACGGGTGCTTCATGATGATCTGCAGGCATTAACGGCGCCTTCCCTGGTATCCGTCGGAACAATCACCGTCAGCGATGCTCCTGGCTGGGGGACGCGGGCGGCGCCGTGCCGGCCCCTGGGGCTGCTCGGCGTAGGTCACCAGCGTCTCCCTCTCTCCGTCGCCGGCCGCGGGCGTGCTGCCATGTCGCCGCGTTCCCCGGAGGCGGCTGGTCAATCATCGCGGGCGGATGAACGGCGGGCATGTCGAGCGGAGAGCCCCCGGCAGAGCCACCGAGACGGTAAATTCAAACGATGAGTTCCACCACCGAGCCAGTACCTCATCCGCCGGAAGGCGGCGGCCGGCTCCTCGCGGTCAGCGATCTCCACGTCGGGATCGCGGACAACCGGCCCATCGCCGACTCGCTGCACCCATCCTCCGACGAGGACTGGCTCATCGTCGCGGGGGATGTGGCCGAACAGGCGGAAGAGGTCGAACGGGCGCTGGAACTGCTCGCGGGCCGATTCGCCCATGTGGTGTGGACTCCCGGAAACCACGAGCTGTGGACGGTGGACAAGGACCCCGTGCGCCTGCGTGGCCACGCGCGGTACGAGCACCTGGTGAAGGTGTGCCGCGAGCTCGGCGTGACCACGCCCGAGGATCCCTACCCTCTGTGGCAGGGCCCGGACGGCCCCGTGGCTGTGGCTCCCGTGTTCCTTCTGTACGACTACTCGTTCAGGGCTCCGGGAACGGCGACCAAGGAGGAGTCCCTGGCCCGCGCCCACGAGGCGGGTGTCGTCTGCACCGACGAGTACCTGCTGCACCCCGACCCGTATGCGACCCGGGACGACTGGTGCCGGGCACGGGTGGCACTGACCGAGAAACGGCTGGCCGCGCACGACCCGGATCTTCCGCTCGTCATCGCCGGGCACTGGCCTCTGCTGCGCGAGCCCACCTCCGTGATGTGGTACCCGGAGTTCGCCCAGTGGTGCGGGACGGAACTCACCGCCGACTGGCACCGTCGCTTCAACGTCGCCGCCGTCGTATACGGGCACCTCCACATCCCCCGGACGACCTGGTACGACGGCGTACGGTTCGAGGAAGTCTCCATCGGCTACCCCAGGGAGTGGCGCAAGCGCGGCCACCCCCGCGGGCTGCTGCGGCAGATCCTTCCGTACGGGGGAGAGCCGCCCGCCGCGGTGAGGGGCGACGGCTCGTGATCGAACGGCTTCTCCCCTCGTACGTCGCCTGCGCGGACACCTACGAGGCGGATGCTCCGGCGGGCAGCCTGTATCCGGAGGAAGCGCGGCTGGTGGCCAGGAGTGTGGACCGGCGCCGGCACGAGTTCGCGGCTGTCCGCGCCTGCGCACGGCGTGCCATGGCCGAGCTGGGGCTGCCTCCGGCTCCGGTGCTGTCCGGTCACCGTGGCGTGCCGTTGTGGCCCGACGGGACCGTCGGCAGCATGACGCACTGCGACGGCTATCGCGCTGCGGTACTGGCAAGGGCGTCCGAGGTCCGCGCGATCGGTATCGACGCCGAGCCGAACGAACCGCTTCCGGCCGGTGTGTGGGACGCGGTCTCGCTGCCCTCGGAACGGGCGAGGTCGGCGCTGGGCGTGGACAGCCCGGCGATCCACTGGGACCGGCTGCTGTTCAGCGCCAAGGAGAGCGTCTTCAAGACGTGGTACCCGCTCACCCGGATCGAACTCGACTTCGACGAGGCGGACATCAGTTTCCGGAGGAGTCACGGTGCCGCCACCGAGGGCACGTTCGTCGCGGAGGTCTCGCTGACAGCGCCCGGGATGCCGAGGTCGTACGAGGGCAAGTGGCTGATCCACGACGGCTTCGCGGTGACCGCGATCGTGCTCCCGGCGGACTCATCCGTGTGACGCGTGCGCGATCATGACCGGATGGACACCCGATTCCTTGGAATCCCTGAGCTGACCGAAGCCCCGTCCGTGGCGGTCGTGGTCGACGTCATGCGTGCGTACACGGTGGCAGCCTGGGCCTTTGCTCAGGGGGCGGAGAAGATCGTGCTTGCCGGGTCGCTGGAAGAGGCCCTGGCGCTCAAGGCTCGCAACCCGGACTGGGTGGCGCTCAAGGACGGTCCGCCGACGCCCGGGTTCGACGCCGTGAACTCGCCGGGCCTGCTACGTTCCATCGACCTCGGCGGACGGACCGTCGTGCAGAAGACCACGGCAGGGACGGTCGGCGCCCTCGCGGTGAAGGAGGCGTCGCTGGTGCTGTGCGCCGGCTTCGTGGTGGCGGAGGCAACGGCCCGGCTCCTGCGGACACGGGGGTGTGGCAGCGTCACGTTCGTGGTCACCGGCGAGGACGGGCGGGCCGACGAAGACCTGGCGTGCGCTCAGTACATCGCGCGGAGGGCCGTCGGCGCCGGGACGGACGCAGACGAGTTCATCCGCCGCGCCGGCGAGTCGCGCGCCGCCGCAGAGCTGACGGAGGGCGTCCGTCAAGGAGTCCATCCCGATGACGTCGCGCTCTGTCTCGAGCTGGACCGCTTCCCCTTCGCCATGGTGGCGACCCTGGAGGAGCCGCTCATGGTCCTCCGTCCGTGCGCCGTGCCATAGCGGGGCCAGTAACGGCGTTACGGTCGATGAGTAGCAACGCTAACGTAATAATGTTAGCGTTGTTCCTGTCGGGGTTCGTGGAACCGACAGCAACCTCTGCCACAGGAGCGACGTCATGACCGAGCAGCACACCACTCCCACCCGCCGGGTCGCGCTTGTCACCGGCGGCTCGCGGGGGATCGGCCGCGAGAGCGCCGAGCGGCTGGCGGCAGACGGGTTCGCGGTCGTCGTCAACTACGCGGGAAACAGGGCCGAGGCCGAAGCGGCGGTGGCGGCCGTCGTCTCTGCGGGCGGCGAGGCCCTCGCACACCAGGCCGACGTCGCCGACGAGGCGGCGGTCGCCGCCCTCTTCGACACCGCCGAGGAGGCCTTCGGCGGAGTCGACGTGGTCGTTCACGCCGCGGGCGTCATGGCACTCTCTCCGCTGGCGGATCTCGACCTGGACGAGCTGGACCGGATGTACCGCACCAACATCCGCGGCACCTTCGTCGTCGACCAGCAGGCGGCGCGCCGTCTGCGCGGCGGCGGGGCGATCATCAACTTCTCGAGTTCGGTGCTGGCCCTGGCCATCCCCGGGTACACCGCTTACGCCGCCACCAAGGGGGCGGTGGAGGCGATGACGCTGATCCTCGCCCGTGAGCTGCGTGGCCGGGACATCACGGTCAATGCCGTCGCCCCGGGGCCGACCGCCACCGCGTTGTTCCTGGACGGCAAGGACGAGGAGACGATCGCGCGGATGGCCGCGCAGCCTCCCCTCGAACGGCTGGGCGCCACCCAGGACATCGCGGAGGTCGTCGCCTTCCTCGCCGGCCCCGCCCGCTGGGTCAACGGGCAGGTGCTGCGCGCCAACGGCGGGATCGTCTGACCGGGCCCCAGAGGGTGTGCCGCCTCCGCTCCCACCGGGCGTTTCGCCCCGTGCGGCGCTTGATAGCGTCCCTCCGATGAGTACACGAGCGCGCATCCTCGAAGTCGCGGCCCGGCTGGTCGCGGAGTCCCCTGACGGGGACATCTCCACGCGCGCCGTGTGCGAGGCGGCGCAGGTCGGCGCGCCCGCCCTCTACAGATACTTCGGGGACAAGGAAGGCCTGCTGTCGGCTGTCGTCGACCACGGCTTCGACGCCTATCTGGCGACCAAGCGGGAGCGGGGTGAGACCACCGACCCCGTCGAGGATCTCCGTAACGGCTGGGACAGCCATGTCGATTTCGCTCTACGGAACCCGAATCTGTACCGGCTGATGAACTCCCCGGCGATGAGGACGCCGCCGGCGGCCGCATTCGAGTCGCACCGCATCCTGACGCGGGACCTGGAGCGGGCCGCGGAGCAGGGGAAGCTGCGCGTCGCTCCCGAACTGGCCGCACAGATGATCATGTCGGCCACGACGGGCGTGGCGCTGATGCTGGTCTCCCGGCCCGCGACCTTCCAGGACGCCGGGGTGTCGACGCGTGTGCGCGATGCCGTGCACGCCTCCGTGTTCACCCAGGGCGTGCGGGCGAGTGAGCCGGTGGACGCCGAGGTTCCCTCCGTGGCGGCCAGGCTGGGCGCCCTCCTGCGCCGGTCGCACGGATCAGGGCTCAGTACGGCTGAATCGGCGCTGATGACCGAATGGCTGGACCGGGTGTCGAACGCCCAGCGGTGAGCCGCCCGGGGCAGGGGCGGGAGACGCGGCCTCGTCCCCCTGCCCCCTCCGCCGGCATGTGCCGTTACCCCTGGTTCCGCTGGTCCTGTGCAAGAAGCTCGGGCCCGAGGTCCCCGGTCATCGCGTGGGCCATCCGCAGCTGGGTGGCCGCCTCCGTCTGCCGGCCCTGGCGTTCGAGCGTGCGCCCTAGCATCAGTCGTGCGTAGTCCTCGGCAGGGCTGCGCTCCAGCACCTCACGCAGCTCCGCCTCGGCCTTGGTGAGCCTGGCCGAGTGGTAGTAGGAGCGCGCGAGCAGCAGGCGCGGCGCCACCTGCTCCGGCGCCTCCTGCACCAGCCCGCCGAGGATCCGCGCCGCGGTCAGGTACTCCTTCGCCTCGAAGAACAGCTGCGCCCGGTCCCAGCGGTCGGCGGGCGTACCGAACTCGTAGTAGGTGTCGTCCACTTCTCCTCCTCGGCCGCAATGTTTCCAGCGGCGTCAACGTAAGGTAGTGGTTGAAAATTCCACTAAATATTCGGCGTGGGGGCCCTCGCTCCGCGACCGTACGGGAATAGGTTGTGCGCCATGAGCAATCTCGATCGCCAGGCCGCTCTCTCCGTCTGCGGAGGACGCGGCTTCGTCGTCGCCGAACCGGTACGTGAACTCCTCACCCCGCGCCGAGTCCAGCTCGGCGAGTCCACCGAGGTGCGCAGACTGCTGCCCAACCTGGGCCGCCGCATGGTCGGCGCCTGGGCGTTCGTGGATCACTACGGCCCCGACGACATCTCCGACGAGCCCGGGATGCAGGTGCCGCCACACCCCCACATGGGCCTGCAGACGGTCAGCTGGCTGCATGACGGGGAGGTCCTGCACCGTGACAGCCTGGGCAGCCTCCAGCGGATCCGGCCGCGGGAGCTGGGCCTCATGACGTCCGGCAGAGCCATCAGCCACTCGGAGGAGAGCCCGAAGCCGCATGCCAGGTTTCTGCACGGTGGCCAGCTCTGGGTGGCCCTGCCCGACGCCGACCGGCATGTCGAGCCGCACTTCCAGCACCACGCCGACCTGCCCACCGTCACGGCGCCGGGGCTCACCGCCACCGTGATCCTGGGTGAGCTCGACGGAGCCGTATCGCCCGGCACCTCGTACACCCCGATCGTCGGAGCCGACCTCGCCTTGACCGCCGGATCCGAGGCCCGGCTGCCGCTGGACCCCGACTTCGAGTACGCGGTGCTGTCGATGTCCGGCGAGGCCCAGGTCGACGGTGTCCCTGTCCTCCCCGGGTCGATGCTCTACCTCGGCTGCGGCCGCACCGAACTGCCGCTGCGAGCTGTGTCGGATTCCGGGCTGATGCTGCTCGGCGGCGAGCCGTTCGAGGAGGAGATCGTCATGTGGTGGAACTTCGTGGCCAGGACCCATGACGATATCAGGCAGGCCCGCGAGGACTGGATGAACGGTGATCGGTTCGGTGCCGTACGTGGCTACGACGGCCGGCCCCTCCCGGCTCCCGCACTGCCCGATGTGCACCTGAAACCGCGGGGACGTGTGCGCTGAGCTGCGGGTTCTTACGCGTTCTTGGCTTTCGAGGCGTGCCCAATCGTGCCTGCGTCGTGCTGTGGTCGGGGGAGGCCTGGAAGCGGCTGACAGCGCCTCAGGGGAAAGGCTTTCGCTGGACCAGCGTTCCCATCTGCGCCCGCGTCCGACCTCGTGTGCCAGGACGGATGCTGACTTTCCTGACTGGGCGTCAGGTAGGTTGGCTGCTGGTTGAGGCGGCCGGAGATCCGGGCGCCTCTCGGGCGCACTGTCTGGCCGACGAATGGTGGCGTTGCGGTCCGGTCAAGCCGCCGTCGGCTGTCACAGCAAGATGGGGTCAGCCGAGTCGAAGTGCAGACGGTTGGCGGCTACCTGGCTCCGAGGAGGACCTCGCTGCGACGCCAGGACGTCGGCGATCGGCCCGTGAACGCGCGCCAGTCCCGAACGAGATGGGCCTGGTCGGCATAGCCAGAGACGGTTGCCCCATCGCCCCACGGGGGGCGGGTCCTGCGCCGCCGCCAGTTCGTGCGCGTGCTCGAACCGCAAGAAACTCGGCTTCCGCGGCGGTCGCCCGCCCTTAGTTCGACAAGGCCGACTGCAAAGAGCGCCATGCGGTTGAATGCGGGATCAATCGGCTCAAGCGCCACCGCGCGGTGGCAACGAGATACGACAAGCTTGCCGTTCGCTACGAGGCGACCGTGCTGGTCGCGGCCATCAATGAATGGCTGTGACCAGCACCTTCACAATAGCCCCTGGGCGAGGTTGTCGGTGACGCGCTGGAGCACCGAGACCGCAGTCGCGCACTCCTCCTCCGTGATGTCGCCGAGGAGCTCCGCGCGCACCCGGTCCATGTGTTCCTTCGCCGTCGCCAGGCCCTCGCGACCCTGCTCCGTGAGGGTCAGTCGGCCGTCCGTGCCGATGCCGAGCCAGCCCCGGTGTACGAGGGCGTCGGCGGCGTGGACCATCACCTGGGTGCCCATGCCGTAGGGCACGGCCAAGGCACGGATATCCTCCCTGGTGAGGCCGTGCTCGGCCCGGACGATGTTGTTGAGCGCCCACCAATGGGGCTGGGTCATGTCGATGCGTGCCAGGGCGGCCTGCGAATGATGCAGGATCGCCTCGGTGGCGCCCCAGGCGACCAGGGCGATGGGCCGCTGGCCGAGCGTGGTGGTGCCGTTCTGCGGGGTGCTTACGGTCGTCATGATCGCTAAGCTAGGACCTCAAGTGCAGTTGAGGTCAAGGCTGGTTCGGATCATCATGGCTGCGACGGCGCAGCGCCAGTAGGAACATGCGGGGGTATCGCCGGGGATCTCCTGCATTTTCGCGATGGCTTTCCGTTCAGCCGCGAGTCGTTCGCACTTCTGGCGGGATCAAGGCAACGATCCCGGTTCCGGCGGACCGAGTCCGCAACCGTCAGAAGCTCCTGCGCGGTGGCGCTGCCGCCATGAGATGCGAGGAACTTGCCGTGCATCAAGTGGCAACCATGCTGGTCGCAGTCCTCAACGAGCGGCTGTGACCAGCAGTTTCGCAACGGACCCTAGAGGACGTGCACCACCAGCACGATACTGAGGGCAACTCCCACAGGCCCGCCATGTCGTAGTGCTTCCAGAATGGTTTGCGGGAAGCGAGTGCCGTCTCCGCGCGCCCAGGGGACATCGGGTCGTAGAGGACTGCAACGCTGTCCCCTTCTCGAGTGCCGGCGGGGACGCGGCCTTCACCTGCACTGTGTGTCCGCTTGACACCGTCGGGCGTCGTGTAGCTCAGCAGGAACTGCGGGCCGCCCTTCCCACGCCAATCACGATCGAAGCACCGAGCGATGACCTCGACGCCCCGGGAACGAAGCGTCAGCCGTCGCCGCATCTGCCAAACCACGATCAGCAGTAGAAAAATTGCGACGCCGTCGGAAGCGATCATGTCCTGCACCCTCAAAGCTCCCCTAGTTTCGCAGCGGCACTGATGAGCATTCAGCCAGCCGTCGAGACCATCCGGGGCTGCGTTACCGGCTGGCGAAGCCAGAGGATGAGTGAAGCGAGGTGAAGTCCGGCGTGGTAACGCGCGGCGAGCTTGTCGAAGCGGGTCGCGATCGCCCGGAGATCAGCTCCCCGCTGCGCGCCGCGGTGTCCAGCTCCAGCGCGAGCACGGCCGTCAACCGGGTCTGCGCCGGAGACATGGGCCTGGCGAGGTATTGGTCGAGCTGGCGGGCCAGGGCCGAGAGGGTGGCCGCCTCCGGTGCGGGCTGCAGCGGGATATCCCCGCCGCCCAGGTGCAGCGCTGGCAGGCCCAGCGCGTCGCGCAGCGGCCGCCGTGGTTGCCCTTGCGGGCCGCGGTGTCGAGCCCTTCCAGGGTCGACTCCCGGATGTTCTCCCGTTCGGTTTCCGCCATCGCGGCGAAGAACGCGAACAGCGGTCGGCCCGGCCCGCTGGGGTCGTACATCCCGGGTAGAGGTCCGGCGCGCACCCCCAGGACCAGGCCGTGGGCGGTGAGGTGGTCGGCGAGCGCGGTGAGTTCGGCGGCGTCGCGGCCGAGGCGCTTCATCTCATAGACGGTGAAGATGACCCGGCAGTGCGGGGCGTGGACCTTGATGTCGCGGGCGGCGGCGAGCGCGGTCTCGAACCGGGGGCGGACCCGGATGCGGGTGCTGATCTTCTCGCTGAAGACCTTCTCTCGCGGGACGCCGTGCTTGGTGAGGGCGTCGAGCTGGGCGTCGAGTTCCTGCACGAGGGTCGAGCATCGGGCGTAGCCGATCCGGATGTCCGCGCCCGGGGTGTCCGGGTCGACCGGGGCCGGCGGCGGGGTGCCGGGCCGCCACGGCTGCCCCGGCCCGCGGTCGGCCGGGGTCTGGACCCGCAGGAGCTTCGCGAGCCGGGGCACCTTGGTGAACCGGCCGGTGTGGTACGTCCCGGCGACCGCGCCGCCGCGCGAGCGGCACGGCGATCCCGGTGCGGCCGCGCACCACGGGCAGGGGTGGCGCTCGACGTCGTCGGCGTCGGCCGGGGCGGGGTCGTGAGGGTCTGTCATGACCCCGGAGGTTCTCACAATTCAGTTTTCAGAACGGGGTGTCGCCCGCTCTTGCGTGAGACGGGTTGTGAGAACCGATGCGGCGTCCGCGCGTCCTCCCGCACCTTCAGTTGATCTTGCTCTGGGAAAGGACCGCTTATGCGAGATCAGACTGTCCGCGAACGGCCTGAAACGTCCCTGCTGCGGTGAATGCGTTGGTGATCGGCGCGATGAGCGAGGCGAAGCGGCGGGCGCCTGCGTTGCCAATCGGTGCCCATAGCGCGGCGCAGTGCCGGTCTGTCTCCACTTCGATGCGCTCGCGCGCCGCACTGCCGGCGTCGGTGACCACGCCGTGGGAGTCGAGCCAGCCGCGCGCGACGAGGCGTGCCGTCGCCGCGCTCCACTCCTCGTCGTCCCACCGGCGGGTCGCTCGCGCCAGAGCCGTCGAGAGGCGGCCGGTCGCGGTGTGTAGAACGAGACAGTCGCACGGCCCGAGGCCGTTGTCGGCGAGTACGACGAGATGGGCGTCGCCGCGCCACTCGCGCGCCACCGTGATCTGCTGCCAGAGTGCGACGAGAGGATCGGGGGGAAGCACGACCGAGGCGTTCGCGGCGGCCAGCACCTTACCGGCGTAGTCGGCACCGGCGACGACCGGGTCGATCAGCGAGCGCGCCTCGGCAAGGTGGTTTTCGATGAGATGTACTTCGACGCGCCGCATCGCCCGGCCGGCGGCCAGGAAGCGGGCGGCTTGCCACCGCTCGGGCGGCGCGGCGTCCCATACGCCCGCCATGGCCCGCGCTGCCCGCGGGCTGAAGTTGTAGAAGGCCGCGAGCGTGACCTGCCACGGAACTGCGCCCATCGCGGCCGACCGGAAGGCCAGATACGTCGGCCCGCGGTCGGTCACGCCGAGCTCGGCCGCCTCCTCGGCGGTCTCGGGGACGAGATATATGAACAGGTGAGCGGCACTGATGGCGCGGCTGACATCACGGACGGCGTTCAGGTCCATCGGGCCGTCGCCGGTACGGGCGGAGTCGGGAAGGGCATTGAGGTGCATGACGGTGGTGTCTCCAGGAGCCGGGTGGCGCTGTCAGGCGGGTGTTTCAGCGGTGGCGGTCAACACCGCCCGTCCAAGGGTGTGACCGGCCATGGTGAAGCCGAGGACGGCCGGTGTGGCGTCGGCCGGGACTCCTGTCGAGGGGGTGTCGAGGGCGTGCACGACGACGAAGTAACGGTGCGGGCCGTGTCCGGCCGGCGGGGCGGCGCCGATGTAGCGGGCCACGCGGGCGTCGTTGGTCAACTGGTAGGCGCCCTCGGGTATCTGTGAGCCGGTGCCGTCGCCGGCGCCCTCGGGCAGCTCGGTGACGGTGGCAGGGATGTCGGCGACCGCCCAGTGCCAGAACCCGGACCCGGTGGGGGCGTCGGGGTCGTAGACGGTGACGGCATAGCTCTTGGTGCCGTCCGGGGCGCCGCTCCAGGACAGCTGCGGGGATGTGTCCTTCCCGCCGGGCAGGCTGGAGGAGTGCTGCTCGGGCGGCCACGTGGCGCCGTCGGTGACGGTGGTGCTGGTGACGGTGAACGAGGCCGCCTGAGGGAGGCGGGCGAAGGGGTCGTTGGCAGGCACAGCGGTCGTTCCTTTCCGGACGAGGACGTCCTCGTCGGCTACTGAATCGACGGTAACACGGATAATCGATTATCTAGTGGATCGTCTAGGATGGGCTCATGGATCAGACGGCGCACTCCTCGACCCCGCCGGGGAAGCAGATGCTTTCCGAGCAGGTCTACGCACACCTGCGGGACGCGATCATGCGTGGGGACCACCCCCCTGGCGCCCCTCTCAAGCCGCAGGATCTTGCCAAGGAGCAGGGCGTGAGCCTGGCTGTGGTGCGCGAGGCGCTCGTGCGGGTGGTCGGCGAGGGGCTCGCCGACCGGCTGCCCAACCGCGGTTTCGCCGTCCCGTCCTTCTCCGACCGCCGCTGGCAGGAGATCGCGGAAGCCCGTCGGACCGTCGAACCGGTCGTACTGCGCATGTCCATCGAGCGCGGCGACGTCGACTGGGAGGCCCGCGTGCGGGCCGCCCACCATCGTCTGGTGCGCACTCCGGCATACGCGCCGGAGGAGAGCGAGTACTACACCGGCGCTTGGGCCGAAGCTCACAGAGCCTTCCATCGCACGTTGCTGGAGGGGTGTGGCAACCGCGCACTGCTGGAGACCTTCGACCGGTTGTGGACCCAGAGTGAGCTGGCCCGCCGTTGGTCGGCGCACCGTAACCCCGACCGGGACGGCGCCAAGGAACACCGCAGGCTGGAGGAGGCGGTGCTGGCCCGCGACGCCGACACCGCAGCCGCGGTCCTGGTCCAGCACCTCACTTTGACCGCGGCTGCTCTGACCGACGATTCAGGCCAGGCCACCTAGGCTTGCGCCACAACAGTGAGGTCGAGGTGAGAATTCATGTCCAGCTCGAACCGGCCGTAGGGGTTCACGTGGGTCCAGAACAACGGGGATAGTGCCCGCCGGTCGGCGTCGGTGAGCCGCTTCGGCCACTTCTCCTCGCTCAGGATGTCCCGGAGGAGCAGGGTGTTGACGTGCACCAGCGCGGACTGGAGCAGGTGCAAGGCGAGCATCGAGATTTCCTGGGACTCCTTGTCGGAGCCGGTCAGGTCGCAGTCCTTGCCGTAGAAGAGGTCGTGGTTGGCGGATCCAGTTCTTAACGACCTGGAGGCCGTCGTTGATCTCGCGCCGCAGGTCCGCGTCGGCGAGGTAGTCGCAGATGAACGCCGTACGCACCGCGCGCCCGAGTTTCTCGATCGCCCGGTAGGTGGGGTGCTTGGGCCACCCGCGGGTGAAGCGTCGCAGGACCTGCTCGGCTTCGGCTGTGCCCAGGCGCAGGGCGGTGGTGTACTTCACGATCTGGTCGTACTGCTGGCGGATCAGCTCCCAGCCGATCGTCATGGTCGATAGCACCGGCGCCGGGTTCGGCCACTTCTCGTCCTCCCCGGCCGCCGGCCGGTACAGTCGCGCCGAGCCGACGTTCTTCAGCCTGGGCAGCAGGTTGAAGCCGAGCATGTGGGCGAAGGCGAACCCGACGATGGAGGCGCCGTGCGTGTCGGCCCCGGTCTCCTATCTCTGACCCACGGTGCAAAGTAGCGACAGGGGTCGCAGCGGTCAGGCGCTCGTCAGTGCTGCCGCCTGTTCGTCGTGTTCGCGCAGCATCCGCATGACGGTGGCGGGTGAGGGGTGCTGTCCCTTCTTCGTGCCCGTGGTTATGACGAGCCGCTTGGCGATGTCGCGCAGGTTCATCTCCTTCTCGTCGCGCAGGTGGAGGGCCATGGAGAGCATGTCGGGGTCGGTGACGCCGGCGCCGCCGATGGTCTTGCCGCGGTTGCGGGCGGACTCGTGGCCTTCGAGGGTGCGGTCGCGGATGTACTCGCGCTCCATGCCGGACATGGCAGCCAGCACGGTGAACACGATGTCGGAGGGGTCGTGCGAGCCCTTCAGCTCCCCGGCGAGGAATCCCAGGCCGACGTCGCACGCCTTCAGTTCCTCGGCGAGCATGACGAGTTCGATGCCGCGGCCGAGCCGTTTGTGTTCGTGGACGACGAGGGTGACGGCGACGCCGGAGGAACGGATCTCCCCGGCGAGTCTGACGGCCGCCTCCAACTCGGGGCGGATGGTAGCGCGGGTGGAGATCTTCTCCGAGAAGACCCGGGTCGCCCCGGCCTCGGCGAGGGAGTCGAGCTGTGCGTCCAGGGACTGCCGGGCGGTCGAGGCGCGGGCGTACCCGAGTCGGACGTGTCCGACCATCTCGGCGCCGGCGCCGGCGCTCGCGGGCCGGGGGAGCTCGGTCCAGACCGAGCCCGGCTTGCGTACGGCAGGGGTCGGGATGCTGAGGGCCTAGTGATCTGGTTGTGAGTTGCTCTGGCACCACGTGAGTCGTTTTCCGCACCAGTTCACGGGTTTGGGTGCCGCGAGCCGGCTGGCTGCGGTGT